>NZ_CALWXV010000019.1 GCF_944385615.1 uncultured Flavonifractor sp.
AACACGGAAGTTAAGCTCACCTGCGCCGAAAATACTTGTCTGGAGACGGACCGGGAAAATAGGTAATGCCAACACAAAAAGGACGAACTTTTTTAGAAGTTCGTCCTTTTTAGTTTTGCGTGGAAGATGCTGTTCCAAATAGCGGTACATGAAGTCGCCCCGAGATCGTCGGGGCGGCGGGTTACAGAAAGCAAATGGCTTTGATTATAGCGAACAGCAACACGCACCATACAATAATGATTGGAATTGAATAATACCATTTTTTAGGTTTTCCGTCTTCCCACAGCTCCTCCGCATTTCTTTTGCTTTTTATCCAGACTTCTTCTGGAATTAGTTTGATTGTTAATGCTACTAACGCAGGCAAAAGAATGATTTTTGCAATCAACGGAGTATCTTTCTCCTTTAATGCTATAAAAATGGCTGGGATATCGGATTTTAATTTTTTTGCTCGTTGTTTTATGTTCATTGACTAATTTCCTCTGTAAATTACAGTTAAGCTTTGCGCCCCACTTGCTACAACCAAGTGGGGCGCAGTTGTCATTCGGCAGGAAAGGAAGTCTTACACTCGGTAACGCTTCTGTTTGATATAGGAGCAGTGGAGGAGGGTGTGGGCCAAAGGACTGCCCGGCTCGCCCAAATAGTTGTGATACACGATCTGGACGACCGGATTTTTATGACTACGGCGGTACTCCATCTCCTCGTCCTGTTTATACAGCGCCGCCGCCCGTAGCCCCTTGATATCGGTGAAGTTGCGCACATCGGCATGCTGAATGGGTTGGCCGCCACCATTGATACAGCCGCCGGGGCAGGCCATGAACTCTACAAAATCGTAGTGCAGAGAGCCGTCCTTAATTCCGTCCAGCACCACCTTGACATTGTGCAGGCCGGAGGCGACGCACACCCGCACCGTGCGGCCGGGAAGCTCGTAGGTGGCCTCTTTGACACCCTCCATACCACGGACCTCATGGTATTCCAGAGGGGCCATACCATTGCCGGTGAGTTCCTCCACCACGGTACGCAGGGCAGCCTCCATCACGCCGCCGGAGGCGCCGAAAATGGTGGCGGCGCCGGTGGAGATGCCCAGCATCTCGTCAAACGCTCCATCAGGCAGGTGATCGAAGAGCAGGCCGGCCTGGGTAATCATGCGGCCCAGCTCCCGGGTGGTGAGGGATACGTCCACCGGCATACAACCGTTGGGCAGCCGCTGCTCTTCCCGGCGTACCTCGTACTTTTTGGCGGTACAGGGCATGATGGACACCACAAAAATGTCCTGGGGATCAATGCCCGCCTGCTCGGCGTAGAAGGTTTTGACCAGAGCGCCGAACATCTGCTGGGGAGAGCGGCAGGTGGATACATGGCGGATCATCTCGGGGGCGTGCTGCTCCATATAGCGGATCCAGCCGGGGGAGCAGGAGGTGATAAGGGGAAGCACACCATCGCCTTTCAGCCGGTGGAGGAACTCGGTGCCCTCCTCCATGATGGTGAAGTCGGCGGCGGTGTCCACATCAAACACCTTGTCAAAGCCCAGACGGCGCAGGGCAGTGACCATTTTACCCTCCACATTGGTACCGATGGGCATACCGAAGCACTCGCCCAGGGTGACCCGGATGGAGGGGGCGGGACCCACCACAACGTGCTTTTTGGGATCGGCCAGAGCGGCCAGAACCTGGGCGGTGTCATCCTTTTCAGAGAGCGCACCGGTGGGGCAGGCCACAATACACTGGCCGCAGGATACACAGTCCACCTCGGCCAGATCCCGGTCAAAGGCGCAGCCGATGTGGGTGTTGAAGCCCCGGTCGTTGGGACCAATGACCCCTACCTCCTGGGTAGCCCGGCACACGGCGGTGCAGCGGCGGCACAGGACGCACTTGGAGTTGTCCCGTACCAGATGGGGGGCGGAGTCCTCGATCTGAGGGGGCATGTTATCGTTGGCATAACGCACCGCATCAATGCCCAGGTCAGCGGCCAGCTGCCGCAGCTCACAGTGGCTGTTGCGGGGGCAGGTCAGGCAGTCCATCCGGTGGTTGGACAGGATGAGCTCCAGGGTGAGCTGGCGGGATTTGCGCACCCGCTCCGTGTTGGTGTATACCTCCATGCCCTCAGCCACGGGATACACGCAGGAGGCCACCAGACTCTTGGCTCCCTTGACCTCTACCACACAGATCCGGCAGGCGCCGATCTCATTGATATCCTTCAGGAAGCAGAGCGAAGGGATATTGAAGCCTGCGGAACGGGCTGCCTCCAGCACCGTGGTCCCGGCGGGAACGGTGACGGGAATATCGTTGATGTGCAGAGATACCATCTTTTTTTCTTCCATGTCCGTTCCCTCCCTTACTGCTTGCTGATGGCGCCAAAGCGGCAGTGCTCCATACAGGCGCCGCATTTGATGCACTTGGACTGGTTGATGATATGGGGAGCCCGCACCGCACCGGAAATCGCGCCGGTGGGACAGCCCTGGGCACAGCGGGTACAGCCCTTACACTTGGCCGGGTCTACCACATACTGGATCAGGGCCTTACATACCCCGGCAGGACAGCGCTTTTCGTAGATATGGGCCTCATACTCCGACCGGAAGTGCTTCAGGGTGGAGAGCACCGGGTTGGGAGCGGTCTGGCCCAGGCCGCACAGGGCGGACTGCTTGATGTGGTTGCACAGCTCCTCGATGGTGTCCAGGTCCTCCGGTTCGCCGTTGCCCTCGGTGATCTTGGTCAGCAGACCCAGCAGGCGCTTGGTACCGATCCGACAGGGGGCGCACTTGCCACAGGACTCGTCCACGATAAACTCCAGGTAGAACTTGGCGATATCCACCATGCAGTTGTCCTCGTCCATCACGATCAGGCCGCCGGAACCCATCATGGAGCCGATGGAGGCCAGGGACTCATAGTCAATGGGGGTGTCGATGAGGGAGGCGGGGATACAGCCGCCGGAGGGGCCGCCGGTCTGGGCGGCTTTAAATTGCTTGCCGCCGGGAACGCCGCCGCCAATGTCCTCCACCACCGTGCGCAGGGTGGTGCCCATGGGGACCTCTACCAGGCCGGTGTTGGTGATCTTGCCGCCCAGAGCAAAGACTTTGGTGCCCTTGCTCTTCTCGGTGCCGATGGCGGCGAAGGCCTCCGGGCCGTGATTAAAGATCCAGGTGATGTTGGCATAGGTCTCCACGTTGTTGAGGAGCGTGGGCCGGTCAAACAGACCCTTGACCGCAGGGAAGGGGGGACGGGTCTTGGGCTCGCCCCGGTAGCCCTCGATGGAGCGCATGAGGGCGGTCTCCTCGCCGCAGACAAAAGCGCCGGCGCCCAGCCGCAGCTCCAGGTCAAAGTCAAAGCCGGACTCAAAGATATTTTTGCCCAACAGGCCGTATTCCTTGGCCTGACCGATGGCGGTCTCCAGCCGCTTGACGGCGATGGGGTACTCTGCCCGGACGTAGATATAGCCCTGATGGGCACCCACGGCGTAGCCTGCAATGGTCATGGCCTCAATGATGGTGTGGGGGTCGCCCTCCAGCACAGACCGGTCCATGAAGGCGCCGGGGTCGCCCTCGTCGGCGTTACAGCAGACGTACTTGATGCCGTCAGAGCTTACCGCGTCGTGGGTGAACTGCCACTTCAGGCCGGTGGGGAAACCGGCGCCGCCCCGGCCCCGGAGACCGGAGGCCTTTACCACGTCGATGACCTTCTGGGGCGGGATCTGCTCAGTGAGGATCTTGCCCAGGGCGGCATAGCCGTCCACGCCGATGTACTCGTCGATGTTCTCCGGGTTGATGACGCCGCAGTTGCGCAGAGCGATGCGCTGCTGGTGCTTATAGAACTGGGTTTCGGTCAGAGAGGTGACCGCGCCCTCCTCGGCCACATTCCGGTTGAGCAGGCGTTTGACGATACGGCCCTTCACAATGTGCTCGGAGACGATCTCCTCCACATCGTCCACGGTAACATGGGTGTAGCAGGCCCCTTCCGGGTAGACCGTGACAATGGGACCCAGGGCACACAGGCCGAAACAGCCGGTGCGTACCACTCTGGCCTCCTTGTCCATACCTTGGGCCACCAGCTGCTTTTCAAATTCCGCAATGATCTGCTCACTGTTGGAAGAGGAGCAGCCGGTGCCGGTGCAGACCAGGATGTGGGAACGGATAAAACTCATCTCTTCACCCTCCCTTATTCCGCCGCGCCGATGGTGTACTCTTCCACCACCCGGCCGTTGACCAGATGCTCACTGACGATGGAGGCCACCTTTTCGGGCGTCATTTTCACATAGGTGACCTTCTCCTGGCCGGGCACATAGACCTCCACGATGGGCTCCAGACGGCACACGCCGATGCAGCCGGTCTGGGATACCGTCACATTCTTCAGATCCCGCTTGTTGACCTCCTCCAGCAAGGCGTTGAGGACCGGCCGGGCGCCGGCGGCAATGCCGCAGGTGGCCATGCCCACCACCACACGGATACGGTCGTCGCTGGCGTCCCGCAAATCGATCTGCTGGCGCATCTTGTCCCGGATGGCTTGCAGTTCCGCGAGAGTTTTCATGCTTTCATCCCCTTATGTTCTCGTAACAGCATTTCCTGTTCTTGTAAGTAATCTTTGAGCCAGAGGATAATCTCCGGCTCTGCCAGGGAGAGCTCCGGTCCCAGCTGGGCCCGGATTTCTTCGGTGGTCAGCTGGAAACAGGCCTCGTCCACAGTGTGGGTGTAGCGCAGCTCCAGCTGGGGGGCGCCCTGGATCAGCAGGGTGATGGTGTCCCCCATATCTCCCACCGGCGGACAGTCGATATGGGTAGGGTGGAACAGGGCGGTGACGGTAGTACCCACCCCTTCCGTGCTCTCAATGGTCAGGCTGCCGCCGGTCTGCTCCACCGCCATGCGCAGCAGCGGCAGACCCATCCCCATCTTGCGGGTGGTGCGGGTGGTGGTAAAGGGGTCGCTGACCCGGGCCAGCAGCTCAGGACTCATGCCCTTTCCGGTGTCCGCTAGGGTGAGGGTGATGGCCTCCGGTGTTTCCAACAGAGTCAGATCCAGCCGGGAGGCGTTGGCGGTAATGGAGTTTTGGGCAATGTCCAATGCGTAAAGGGCGATTTCTTTCATGGTGGTTCACCCCTGCTCCGCGGTTTAACGCTTTTTGTCACGCTATGCGCCCTCCGCAACGGCGTCCAAGCCCCTGCGACTGCACAAGCCGGCCTCCGGCCCCCAGTGGGGCCTGCGGTCCGTTTGTTTCGCTCCGGGTCTTAGCCGCCTGCTCCCGGGCGCTCCGCGCTTCTTAATTTGTCACGCTGCGGCGGCTGCTCCGCACGCCTTCGCGCTTCTTAACTTGTCACGCTGCGCACGCTTCGCGGTCGGGGATGCCTTCCCTCCGTCTCGGGCTGGTCTGCGGGTCGCCCTGCGGCCCTGCGCTCGCCCTCGCTCCGATCCAGGCACCCCTGCTCAGCGGCTTAACGCTTCTTATTTATACATATCCAGAATGGGCCCCACCTGGTCGGGGGTGAGGCGGCCATAGACGTCGTTGTTGATCATCATGACCGGAGCCAGACCGCAGGCGCCCACGCACCGGCAGGAGTCCAGGGAGAACTTGCCGTCGGCGGTGATGGAGCCGGGGACGATACCCAGCTTCTGCTGCACTGCGTTCAGAATGGCGGCCGCGCCCTTGACGTAACAGGCGGTGCCCAGGCAGACCGAAATCTGATACCGGCCCTTGGGGTTGAGGGTGAACTGGGCGTAAAAAGAGGCCACCCCGTACACCTCGGACAGGGGGATCTCCAGCCCTTCCGCCACGATGATCTGGACTTCCTCCGGCAGATAGCCGAAGATCTCCTGGGCGGCTTGGAGAACAGGCATGGTGGCCCCCGGCTGTCCCTTATGCTCGGCGATGACCTTCCGCAGGCGCTCTTCCTGCTCGGCAGTCCCACGATAGGGGACGACGGTCTTGCAGTTTGGCATGAGTGCGTCCTTCCTTTCTGAAATAATGAGTTTAGTTTTACTTTCTTAAGGCACTATTATAGCGAAAAAAAGCCATTTGTAAAGCGTTTCCATTGTTAAAAATATAAAACCAAACAGTTTAAATTAAAGTATTGCACAAAAATCATAGATGTAAAAAAGGGCCCTGTTGACACATCAGTACTTTTTCGCGGGATAAGAAAAGACGGATGGAACCAACAGGGCCAGTAGTTACTTTATGGAAAGTATAGCACATCTAATTTGGATTGTAAAGAAAGTTGTCTTGACCACTGTCCGGAGGGTGGCAGGCCAGCCTTTGGATCACAGCCTGGGGGGAACATTCCGGCAGGTCCAAGGTATGCTCCGCTCCCCAAACCTGGTCCAGGTAGTGAGCGTCAGAGTTGGTCAGCAGCTGGAGCCCTGCCAAATCAGGCCGCCGAGCCAATTCGGGGGGGCAGTGGTGGGACAGCTCGGCGGCGGTAAAGCCCAGGTCCGGGTCCCACAGGCCCAGTACCCCCAGTAGGGAAAAGGAGGGGCGGTCAATGTGAGAGGGGAAGGCGGCGCCTCCCCAGGCTGATACCAGACTTGGTACCTGAGCCAGGGGAATATCGGTGCTGCCCGCCAGGAAGGCGGATTCCTCCCCCAGAACACCGTCTTCATCATCCATCCGCAATTGCCGGCCAAAGCGGGTGGGATCGTTGCGAATGGGGGGGAGGTGCCGGGTGATTTCCCGGGAAAAGTCCTCCGCTTGTTCCGGATCGGGGAAGAGGCAGACCACATGGATTTCCTCCTGGGTACATAGCTCCATGCCCGACAGGACGGTGAGACCATGAAGCTGAGCGGCCCGGCAGAAGGAGGCACAGTTGCCGCAGGTGTTGTGGTCGGTGAGGGCCACGATCTGCAATCCGGCCAGAGCGCACATGGCGGCCAGATTGGCGGGGGTCATCTCATCGCTGCCGCAGGGCGATAAACAAGAATGGAGGTGCAAATCATAATAGAAATGCAAGGAGTAAAACCCCCTTTCCCTCACTGGGGGACGGACAGTACCTGCCCCAGCTGACAGGCGGCGGCGAAGGTGTCCGCCCCGATGCCCAGCAGATTGACCTCCTTCTCTTCCGCGCGTCGGAGCAGGTCGGCGTCTGGCTGGACCCCCTCGGTGAGGATCACACAGGCCACGTCGGCCATCAGGGCCACAGCGGCCACATTCTGATTGGACATGATGGTAAGCCAGGCGCTGTCCTGCCCCGCCCGGCCCATGACCCAGCTGAGCAGATCGCCCACATATCCGCCGGTCACCAGCCGCTCCGGCTGGGCCAGATGGAATACCTTCAGCTCCAGAGCGGAAATCAATTCCTGTACTGTCATGCTTATTACCTCCTCTGATTGCCCCTGATTGGTATGAAAAAAGGGCGCGCCGCAGAAGTTACGCTCTGCGGCGCGCCCAATGGCTACTGTTTGACCGGTTCGCTTTTGGGATGGCGGAAAGGCGGCGGCAGATAGTCGTCCGCCTCCTCCTTGCCGGCCATGGAGCGCATCCGCTCCCGCACCTTGAAGATACAGTCGTCCTCCGAGGCCCGGCCCAGGATCACATCCTCCGCGAAGGCGTGACAGGAGGGCGCACCGCAGGACCCGCAGTGCAGGCCGGGCAGATGAGACTCCAGCTCCTGAATCCGCAGCTGCTTGTTGAGGGCGGCTCCCAGGTCCTGATCCAGCACAAAGGTGGGTAAGTACTGCAGCTCCTTATCCCGGCGTACAATATCCCGATCCTTCCCCTCAAACTGGAACCGGTTGCGGGACACGGGCTGTCCTTTCATCAGGCTCTTCAGCCGCATCTTGGCCGCATAGGGATTTTCCACCGTGAAGCAGCCGCCCACACACCCCTGGGTGCAGGCGGACAGCTCCAGAAAGTCGGCCTCCGGCAGGCGGCCGTCCTCGATCTCCTCCAGCATACGGATCACATTGCCAACGCCGTCCACCGACACGCACCGATCCCCCAGCCGGGCGGCGCTCTCGCCGCCGCAGGAGGCCCAGCCCATGCCGATGATACCGGAGGAGGCCATGGGCTCCACGTTTTCCAGGTGCTTCATAGGGCTTAAAAGCCGCAGGTAGATGTCCCGGATGGCAAAGGCTCCATCCAGCACCGGATGGCTCAGGCCTTCGGAGACACGGGCGGCGGTGACCTTGGAGGAGCAGGGCACGATGGCGAACACGCCGATCTTCTCCGGGGGCAGGCCGGTTTCCTGTTCCGCCTCCCGGCGGGCCAGGATGGCCGCCAGCTCCATGGGGAGAATGGTACAGGCCACATGACCCATCAGCTTGGGAAAGCGCATCCGAATCAGCCGGAGCACCGTGGGACAGGAGGAGGAGATCTGAGGGGTCACTGAGGAAGCGCCGGAACGGATGCACTGCCGCTCAAAGTCGGAAAGCATCTCGGCGGCCTTGGATACCTCATAGACCTTGTGAAAGCCGATTTGTAAAAACGCGTTGAGGATAATATCTATGTTGTCCAGATTGTGGAACTGCCCGTAAAGGGCGGGCTCCGGCAGGGCAACGCAGTACTCATACCGGGTCAGCACGTCCAGCTCGTCGCCCACCGATTTGATGGCCTTGTGGGGACAGACCCGAATACAGGAACCGCAGTCGATACAGCGGTCGGGCAGAATGGTGGCCTTGCGGCCACGCACCCGGATGGCCTCGGTGGGACAGCACTTGATGCAGGAGGTACAGCCTCTGCACCGGCGGTTGTCCAGTACCACGGAATGCCTCATAGCCATGGGACTGCCTTACCTCCCTTCGCCAGAGACAGGATTCACTGCGGAATCTTGATCTTGATGGTGACGGTGGTGCCCTTGCCCACCTCGGTGTCGATGATCATCTCATCGGAGTAACGCTTCATGTTGGGCAGACCCATGCCTGCGCCAAAGCCCAGCTCCCGCGCGGTGGAGCCAGCGGTGGAGTAGCCCTCCTGCATGGCCTGCTCCACGTCGGGGATGCCCGGGCCGGTGTCGGCCATGCGGATGACGATCTGCTCAGGCTCCACTTCCACCTCGGCCTGTCCGCCGTCGGCGTGAATGACCATGTTGATTTCGCCCTCATACATACAGATGGAGGCCCTGCGGATCACATCCTGAGGCAGACCCAGCTTTTTCAGGGTGAGCTTCATCTTGCTGGAGGCTTCGCCGGCCTCAATCAGGTCGCCGCCCTCCACGGGGTATACAAGTCTAATCGTTTCCATCGCAATTCCCTCGCAATCCATTGTAGTAAAGCAGACCACAGGCCTCGTACATGCGCTTGGGGCAGGTCATGACCACGATATCCCGCTCGGCGGCCAGATCGAGAATGTCCTGTCCCGGTACCTTGCCCCGGACAAAGACGATACAGTTGATCTCCACCATGTCCGCTGTGCGCACTACCTGAGGGTTGACCAGTCCGGTGAGCAGCAGAGCCTGATTTTTGACATAAGCCAGTACATCGCTCATGAAATCACTGCCGCAGGCGGAGTCCACCTCCCAGTCCAGGTGGTCCTCCCCACATAGTACGGTGGCCTTCAGGATTTCCTTGATGTCGGAAAGCAGCATTGCCATCTCCCCTTCCGTGGAAAAACTAAACTCTCAGTTTATGGGCATTGTACCACAAAACCACGCGGAGTGCAAAGGGTTCGTTGAAATATTCACAAAGTTTTTCCCGCCGCAAATTTGGTTTTGGTCATTCCGGGCTATTGACATTCCGGGAAGGGGGCGGCTATAATATGCTTTATCAAGATAAAGCGGTCAAGTGTTTACCGAGCTGAACGTCCGCTGTCTTGGGTATTTGTATGAAAAATAGGAATCAAGGAGGCCATCTATCATGGGTAACGAGCGAGTCTACAATTTCTCCGCAGGCCCGTCCATGCTCCCCCTGGAAGTGCTGGAGCGTGCTGGAGCCGAGATCACCAACTATCAGGGTTCCGGCATGTCAGTTATGGAGATGAGCCACCGATCTAAGGTGTTCCAGAAGATTTTTGACGACACCCAGGCCAAGCTGCGCAAGCTGATGAACATGCCGGAGGGATACAAGATTCTGTTTCTCCAGGGCGGCGCCTCTTCCCAGTTCTCCATGGCGCCCCTGAACCTGATCGGCAAGACCGGAAAGGCCGACTACGCCGTCACCGGCAACTTCTCCAACATCGCCTATAAAGAGGCCCAGAAGTACGGCCAGATCAACCTGGCCGCCTCTTCCGCCGATAAGAACCACACCTACATCCCCGCCCAGGACCAGTTGAAGCTGGACCCTGAGGCCAGCTACTTCTACTACTGCGCCAACAACACCATCTACGGCACCGAGTGGCAGTATATCCCCGAGACCAACGGCGTGCCCATCGTGTGCGATATGTCCTCCGACATTCTCTCCCGCCCGGTGGACGTGAGCAAGTACGGCATCATCTTTGCCGGCGCCCAGAAGAACATGGCCCCCGCCGGTCTGACGGTGGTTATCATCAAGGAGGAGCTGGCCGGCCACGAGCTGCCCTATACCCCCCTGATGATGAACTATAAGACCATGATCGACAAGGATTCCATGTACAACACTCCGCCCTGCTGGTGCATCTATATGCTGGGTCTGGTGCTGGACTGGCTGGAGGAGCAGGGGGGCATCCCCGGCATGGAGGCCATCAAGCACGGCAAGGCCCAGATGCTGTACGACGTCATTGATTCCTCCAAGTTGTTTACCTGCGCCGTGGAGCCCGGTTCCCGGTCCGATATGAACGTGGTGTTCCGCACCGGCAGCGACGAGCTGGACGCCAAGTTTGTCAAGGAGAGCGTGGAGGCCGGTTTTACCAACCTGAAGGGCCACCGCTCCGTGGGCGGTATGCGCGCGTCCATCTACAACGCCATGCCCACCGAAGGCGTGGAAAAACTTTGCGACTTCATCAAGGCGTTTGACAAGAACAACTGACAGGAGGTAGCGTCGTCATGTTTCGCATCAAAACATTGAATAAAATTTCCCCCGCCGGACTTTCCGTCCTGGATCAGACCCGCTTCTCCGTCAGCGAGGACGTGGAGAACGAGGACGGCATTCTGGTCCGCTCCGCCGATATGCACGAGTATCCCTTCCCGGACTCCCTGCGGGCCATTGCCCGAGCGGGGGCGGGTACCAACAATATCCCCATCGACCGCTGTTCTGAGGCGGGCGTGGTGGTCTTCAATACCCCCGGCGCCAATGCCAACGCCGTAAAGGAGCTGGCGGTGTGCGGCCTGCTGCTGGCCTCCCGGAAGATCACCGCCGGGTCTGAGTGGATCAAAGCTCAGGCCGCCGACGGCGCCGACGTGGAGAAGGTGGTGGAGAAGGGCAAGAGCCAGTTTGTGGGCCCTGAGCTGTCCGGTAAGATGCTGGGCGTCATCGGTCTGGGGGCCATCGGCGTGCAGGTGGCCAACATCGCCACCAAGCTGGGTATGACCGTCTTTGGCTATGACCCCTTCCTCAGCGTGGATGCCGCCCTGTCCCTGTCCAGGCTGGTCCACCGGGCCATGGACCTGGAGACTATCTACAAAAACTGCGATTACATCACCCTCCATGTGCCCCAGACCCCCGAGACCCGGGGCATGATTAACGAGGACGCCTTTCACATGATGAAGGGCGGCGTGCGCATCCTCAACCTGGCCCGGGGCGGCCTGGTGAACGACGATGATATGCTGGCGGCGCTGGACTCCGGCAAGGTGGCCGCCTACGTCACCGACTTCCCCAACAACAAGATCCTTCAGGGCAAAAATGTCATTGCCATTCCCCACCTGGGAGCCTCCACCCCTGAGAGTGAGGAGAATTGCGCTGTCATGGCCGCCCAGGAGCTGAAGGACTACCTGGAAAACGGCAACATCAAAAACTCCGTCAACCTGCCCACCCTGGTGCAGGAGTGGAGCGGTGTGTCCCGGCTGTGCATCATCCACCGGAACGTCCCCGGCGCCATCGCCAACATTACCGGCCTGCTGTCTAAGGAAGGGGTCAACGTGGAGAACATGACCAACAAGTCCAAGAAGGACTACGCCTATACCGTGGTGGACATGGGCAGCCGTATCAGCGAGGCGGTGGTTGACGAGATCCGGGGCCTGGACGGCGTGTGCCGGGTGCGGGTGCTCAATCATTGAGGATTGACAAGCCTGTCAAAACAAGTTAAAATTGAGCGTGCAAGGGAGCTTCCGCGAGGAGGCTGAGAGGAGGGGAGAGTCCCTCGACCTGACCTGATTTGGGTAATGCCAACGTAGGGACGCAGCATATCTTCCGTGCGAAGCCTCCTTTTGGGGAGGCGTATCAAGACGTACAGAATCGCGGCAGGTCCCGTTGGGGCCTGCCGCTTTTTGCGCCCTGACCCATCAAGAGAAAGAAGGAATGGACCATGAAATGCGTATTGACCATCGCCGGCAGCGACTCCAGCGGCGGGGCCGGTATTCAGGCTGATCTGAAGACCATGACCTGCCTGGGGGTGTACGGCATGAGCGCCATCACCGCCCTTACCGCCCAGAACACTACCGGCGTTCGGGACGTGCTGGAGGCCACCCCGGAGTTTGTGGGAGAGCAGCTGGACTGTATTTTTGAGGACATCCGGCCCCAGGCCGTCAAGATCGGCATGGTGTCCTCTGCCCCCATCATCCGGGTGATTGGACAGAAGCTGCGGCAGTACGGGGCGGAAAACATTGTGGTGGACCCGGTGATGGTGTCCACCAGCGGCTCCGCCCTCATGCAGGACAGCGCCCTTACCGCCCTGATGGAGGAGCTTTTCCCCCTGGCCAGCGTCATCACCCCCAACATCCCCGAGGCCCAGCGGCTGTGCGGCTTTGCTATCGAGACAGAGGAGGATATGCTGCGGGCCGCCCCGGCCATCGGGGCCACCCTCAGCGGGGCGGTGCTGGTAAAAGGGGGGCACCTGAGCGCTGCCGCCGACGATCTGCTGTGGCAGAGGGGAGAGGAGCGTTGGTTCAAGGCGCCCCGGGTGGATAACCCCAACAACCACGGCTCGGGCTGTACCCTGTCCTCCGCCATCGCCTCCTTCCTGGCTTTGGGGGAGGATCTGCCCGGCGCAGTGGGGAAGGCCAAGCAGTATATCACCGCCGCCATGGAGGCCAGGCTGGACCTGGGCCGGGGCAGCGGTCCTCTGTGGCACAACTACGCCATCCCCCAGGGGGGCGCGGTGGAGATGGGGAGGGCAGAGCGGTGAGAGAGCGCACTGCCGCCAAGAAGCTGACCATTGCCAGCCTCCTCACCGCCGTGGCGGTGGTGGGCAGCCTCTTTTCCTTTCCGATTCTGGGCTCCCGATGCGCCCCGGTGCAGCATATGGTAAACCTTCTGTGCGCCGTCTTTCTGGGGCCGGGCTACGGGCTGGCTACCGCCTTTGCCGCCAGTTTTTTACGCAATCTGCTGGGCCTGGGCACTCCGCTGGCTTTCCCCGGCAGTATGGTGGGGGCCCTGGTGTGCGGCCTGACCTATGCCAAGACCCACAACCTGGGGGCCACCTGTGTGGGTGAAGTCTTTGGCACCGGCATTTTGGGGGGCCTGGCCGCCTGGCCCATCGCTACCCTGATTCTGGGTCAGACCGCGGCGGTGTATGCCTACATGGGTCCCTTCCTGGTGTCCACCGTGGGCGGCTCTATCATTGCCGGGGTGGTGCTCTTTGCCCTGAAACGCTCCGGCGGTCTGGGGGTCATGCAGACCCTGGTCAGGCGGTGAGGGCCATGGAGCGAAGCGAATTTGCCGCCCTGTTGGAGGCAGTGCGGGAGAAAGCCCCCCTGGTCCAGTGTATTACCAACATCGTCACCGTCAACGACTGCGCCAACATTCTGCTGGCGGCGGGGGCTTCCGCCACCATGGCCCACCATCCTCTGGAGGTGGCCGACGCGGTGGCGGGCGTTCAGGCCCTGGTGCTCAACCTGGGGGCGGTGGGGGACCGGGAGGCCATGTTCATCGCCGGAAAAGAGGCCAACAAGCTGGGAGTGCCGGTGGTCTTTGACCCGGTGGCCGCCGGGTTTACCGGCCTGCGGCGGGAGACCGCCCGCAGGCTGCTGGAAGAAGTGCACTTTGCCGTTATCCGGGGCAACGCCTCGGAGATCCGGGCCCTCACCGAGGACAAGGAGGGGGGCAGCGGAGTGGATGTGGCCGCCGCCGACGCCGTCACCGAGTCGGGCCTGCCCCAGGCGGCGGCTCTGGCCCGCACCCTGTCCAAGCGGACCGGGGCGGCGGTGACCCTCTCCGGGGCGGTGGATATCATCGCCCAGGGGGACCGGGTCCTCTTTCTCCGCAACGGCAGCCCCACCATGGCCCGCATTACCGGCAGCGGCTGTATGCTGTCCGCCCTCACCGGGGCCTTCTGCGGGGCAAGGCCGGACCAGCCCTTTGAGGCGGCGGCCGCCGCGGCGGTGTCCATCGCCCTGGCGGGCGAGCGGGCAGAAGGGCTGCGGCTGCAAAAGGGGACGGGCAACGCCACCTTCCGCATAGATCTGATCGACAGCGTGTTTAACCTGACGGGGGAGCAGCTGATACAAGGAGTGCGTTATGAAATTTACCGAGGATGACATTCGGCGGGGGATGACCCTATACGCCGTCACCGACCGCAGCTGGCTGGGGGAGCGCACCCTGGTCCAGGTGGTGGAGCAGGTGCTGCGGGGGGGAGCCACCTTTCTCCAGCTCCGGGAAAAGGAGCTGGACCGTGCCGCTTTTCTGGCGGAGGCCAGGGAGCTGAAGGGACTGACTGCCAAATATCGAGTACCATTTGTAATAAATGATGATATTGATATCGCTTTGGAATCGGATGCGGACGGGGTACACCTGGGCCAGACCGATCTGATGGGCCGAGACGCGCGGACCCTCATTGGCCCGGACAAGATCCTGGGCATCACCGCCAACACGGTGGAGCTGGCGGTGGCGGCGGAAAAAGCTGGGGCGGATTACATCGGCGCCGGGGCGGTGTTCGGCACCACCACCAAGCAAAACGCCAAGAACCTGAGCCTGGATATTCTGCGGGACATTTGCCAGGCGGTGACCATCCCGGTGGTGGCCATTGGGGGTATCAACGGGGACAACCTGCCCCGGCTGGCTGGAACGGGGGCGGCGGGGGCCGCCGTGGTGTCCGCTCTCTTTGCCCAGAAAGACCCGGAGGAAGCCGCCCGCCGTCTGCGGGCTTTGGCAGAGAAAATGGTGACTGCCCATGGATAAGCGGTTTTGTATTTTCGATATGGACGGCACCCTGGTGGACTCCATGCCCATCTGGAAATCCCTGAGCAGAGATTACCTGCAGGCCAGAGGACGCCACCCTACCCAGGCCCAGCTGGACGCCATGGGCCCCATGACCATGCTGGAGGGGGCCGCCTTTCTGATGGATACCTTTGGCGTGGAGGGCCCGCCTGAGCGGATCATTCAAGAGATGCACGCCGTCATGGAGGCCCACTACCGCACGGATATTCCCCTGAAGCCGGGCGTCAGAGCGTATTTGGAACGTTTGAGGGGAGAAGGGGCCAAGCTGTGCGTGGCCACCGCCACGGCGGAGCCTCTGGCCCAGGCCTGCCTGGAGCGGCTGGAGGTGGCCGGGTATTTTGACTTTATCCTTAGCTGTGAGACGGTGGGGGCGGGCAAGACCAAGCCCGACGTATATCTGGAGGCCGCCCGCCGCCTGGGGGCCAGCCCGACGGATACCGCCGTCTTTGAGGACGCCCTGTATGCCGCCCAGACCGCCAGAGAGGCGGGGTTTTATGTGGTGGGCATCCCGGAGGCAGCATATCAAGACGACTGGCCCGCTCTGGAGGAGTTGGCGGACGAGACCATATTGGATTGGAGGAAGGCTCTATGACGGTAAGCCGGCGGCTCTATGAGGCGGCAAAGCCCATCTGGCAGGCCTGCCATGACCACCCCTTTGTGCGGGGCATCGGGGACGGCAGCCTGGACCGGGACAAGTTCCGGTATTTTCTGCTGCAGGACTATCTCTACCTCTTTGACTACGCCAAGGTGTTTGCCTGGGGAGTGGTGAAGGCGGACGACCCAGAGCTGATGCGGTTTTTCTCCGCCAATGTGGACGCCATCCTGGGGGGCGAGATGAAGACCCACCGGGCCTATATGGCCCGCATGGGGATTACCGAGGAGCAGGTGTTCCAGGTCAAGCCCGCCCTGGCCAACCTGTCCTATACCCATTACATGCTGGCGGCTGCTGCGGCGGGCGGTCCGGCGGAGATTGTGGCCTCCATTCTGGCCTGCTCCTGGAGCTATGCCGAGATCGGTGCCCGGCTGGCCCAGGCGCCCGGCGCGGCGGACCACCCCTTCTATGGCGAATGGGTGAGGGGTTATGCCAGCCAGGAGTACCAGGATACCAACGACGCTCTGGTGGCCCGGCTGGACGCTCTGGCTGAGGGCTGTACGGAGGAGCAGTACCGGCGGCTGGAGGATATCTTCGTAGCATGCAGCCGGTATGAGCTGGGCTTCTGGGAGATGGCCTGGAGGTTGGAGCAGTGAGTGCCCTGGAGTTTCGCTCGGTGTCCTACCAGTACCCCTCGGAGGACTTTGACATTGTGGACAAGCTGTCCTTTCAGGTGGAGCCCGGCTCCTTCCACTGTATCTTGGGGGTGAGCGGCTGCGGCAAGAGCACCATTTTCCGCATGACCAACGGCCTGCTCCCGCCCAAGGGTGGGGAGATCCTGGTGGACGGGGCTCCCATCCAGGGACGAAAGCGGTACTGCGGCTATATGCCCCAAAAGGATCTGCTTTTCCCCTGGCGGACGGTGGGGGAGAATGTGGCCCTCCCATTGGAGATCGCCGGAGGGCTGTCCAAGGGCCAAAGGCGGAAGAAGGTGGAGGCGGCCCTGGCCGACGTGGGCCTGGAGGGCTGCTGTGACAAGCTGCCGGGGGAGCTGTCCGGCGGTATGCGGCAGCGGGCGGCCTTTGCCCGCACCATGCTGACGGGGAGCGACCTGCTGCTGCTGGACGAGCCCTTTTCCGCCCTGGATTTTCTCACCCGCATCTCCATGCAGGAGTGGCTGCTGGACCAGTGGCAGCGGCACAAAAAGACCATTTTGTTCATCACCCACGATGTGGAGGAGGCGGTGTTTCTCTCCTCCAGCGTGCTGGTGGTGGAGTCTACCCCCATCCGGGCCCTGACCGAGGTGCCGGTGCCCGCCGGATTTCCCCGGGACCGGTCCTGCCTGAAGGACCCGTCGTTGGTGGAGCTGAAGGAACAGCTTATTGCGTTGCTGAGAAAGCAGGTGAGCCTGTGAGAAGCGCCTGTAAAGCTAATTTACCTGCCCTCATTTTCCTGCTGGCTCTGGTGATGCTGTGGCAGGTGGGGGCCATGGGGATGAACGCCGCCTATATCCTGCCCACCCCGGTACAGATTTTCCAGCGGATGTGGGAGCTGCGGGGGCCTCTGTTCACTGTCCACCTGCCCGCCACTATGGGGGTGACTGCCATCGGCTTGGTCCTCTCCCTGGTGCTGGGGCTGGCCCTGGCGGTGGGGATGGACGCCAGCGATATGGTACGTAAGATGCTCTATCCCGTGGTGGTGGTGTCCCAGACCATCCCCACCACCGCCATTGCCCCCCTCTTTGTGCTGTGGTTTGGCTACGGTATCTGGAGCAAGGTGCTGGTGACGGTGCTCATCACCTTTTTCCCCATCACCATCACGGTGTACGACGGCCTGCGCTCGGCCAAGACCGAGATGGCCGAGCTGCTTCAGACCTACGGCGCCACCCGCCGGGAGATTTTTTGGAAGATCAAGGCCCCCTGCGCCTTGCCTTACTTTTTCTCAGCCATCAAAATGGCGGTGCCCATGAGCATCATCGGGGCGGCCATCGGGGAGTGGCTGGGGGCCCAGAGCGGCCTGGGCTACTTCTCCCGCCGCATGATGACCCAGCTGGACGGGGCGGGGGTGTTTGCCCCCATTGTGCTCCTCTCAGCGGTGGCCATGGTCGCCGTAGGAATTGTGGCCCTGCTGGAGCGGAAATTTGTCCGCTGGCGGGGCGAATCTTCCTGAATCAGACAGAAAGGAACGATGGATATGAAACGAATTGGAATCCTTGCCCTGGCCGGGGCCCTGCTGCTGGCCGGGTGCTCCGCTCCTGCCGCCAACGACAGCCAGGAGACCGGCAGCGGCGGCCAAGAGCTGCGGGAGATCAACGTGGTACTGGACTGGTACCCCAACGCCCTCCACGCCTTCCTCTATGACGCCATCGAGAAGGGCTATTTTGAGGAGGAGGGGCTGAAGGTCAACATCCAGTTCCCCTCCAACGCCAACGACGCCATCTCCCTGGTGGCCGCCGGTCAGGCGGAGATCGGCCTGTATTACCAGCAGGACGTAATCATCGCCCGGGCCGGTCAGGATGTGCCGGTAAAGTCCATCGGCGCGGTGGTCCAGGGGCCGCTGAACATCGTCCTTTCTCTGAAGGAAAAGGACATCACCTCTCCCGAGGACCTGGTGGGCAAGACCATCGGCTACGCCGGCACCGAGCTGTCCGAGGCCCTGATCCGCTCCATCATGGCCTATGTGGGGGCCGATTCCAGCGACGTGACCATGATCGACGTGGGCTTTGACCTGATGAGTTCCATGACCACCGGAAATGTGGACGCCACCATCGGCTGCCTGGTGAACCATGAGGTGCCCCAGCTGGAGGAGGAGGGGTTTGAAGTCAACTACTTCGACTTGGACGACTACGGCGTGCCCACCTACTACGAAGGGGTGTTTCTGGCCAACGACACCATGATCGCCGAGGAGCCGGAGGTACTGAAAGGTTTCCTGCGGGCCTGCCAGAAGGGCTTTGACGACATGCAGGCCGACCCGGATGGGGTGCTCCAGATTCTGCTGGACAACCAGAACGAGGAGAATTTCCCCCTGTCCCAGACGGTGGAGCAAAAGAGCATGGCCACCCTGCTGCCCATGATGGAGACGGCGGACGCCCCCTTCCTGTCCCAGACGGCGGAGTGCTGGCAGGAAAATGTGGACTGGCTGCTGAGCCAGGGGCTCATCGACGAGGCTCCCGCTCTGGACGAGCTGTATGTGGACCTGATGAACGGATAAAACCAAAGATGGAGCGCCCGGGACCCTGTACAGGGTCCCGGGCGCTCCATCTGTTTTTCATTTTACTGGCCGGACGCTGTGCCGGGGAGCGAGAAAGACCCGGCTTTGATGCACGCCTGGAAATAGGCATAGATTTGCTCCACCCGTGCCCAAACCTGGTCGTCATAGTAGATATCCGTCCGCTGACGGATCACGCTTTCCACATGCTGGCGCAGGTCGGTATAAAACAGATGAGTCACATCATAGCACACAAACTGTTCATCCTGATAGACCTTGTAGGGCTCCAGCTGCGCAAAGGTCAGCAGCTGTCCATGGATCAGAGTATAGTCCTGGGGGCTTTTCAGGTCGGCGGTTTCGTATGTCATCAGATAGAGCAGGGGAACCGGAGCGCCGCCGTCAGATTGGCCCTTGTACTGCGGAAGATGGGCGTTCAGGACCAGCGCCCGCTCCCCCTCCGCCCCGCCCACCGGGATGCCGTATGCGTCCAGGGTGGAGATATCAGCGCCGATCAACGAAAGCTGATATTCTGCCGGTACGCTCTCGTCAAAGGGAACGTCCGGGTCTGGCAGCTCTGGAAGCAGGGGAAGAGACGCCGGGGATACCAGCCGGTCCCCCAGCGGATAAAGCAGCGCCTGGCAATCGGCGTAATAGGCCTGAATTTTGTCCCGGCGGGCGTCGGGATCAGTAATATAAGTATCAAAATAGGGCTGGAGTTCCTCGGCTGTCCGGCTGGCCAAGGCAGCGTCGGCCTCAGATGGAGACAGAGGCTGGGGCTCCTCCTGAACGGATTTTGGCGATGGAGCAAATTCCACAGAACACATCCAGTCCTGCCCGAAGAGAAAGTTGTTGTTGGTCAGGACAAAATAGTAGTGATCGTTGGTAAGGGGCTGTTCCAGCAGGGACAGGTCATAGGCGCTGGAGAGGTCTACCGTCATGGTGCCGCTGGTATGGGCTTCAATGGTGGTCCCCTCAAAGAGGACCGTGTCCGAAAGGGGCTGGATTTCCTGACTGGTGGACCATTGCATCAGCTTCAGCTTGGGCTGGAAACACAGCACCTTGTCGGAGCGGTTTTCCACCTGGATGGATACCAGACCATTCCCCTGATAGGTGGCGCTCAGGCTCAGCTCGTCGCCGGACAGAGAGGAAAAGAGGCTGACGGCAAACGCGCTCAGGGTCAGGCAGCAGGTCAGGACCGCCGCCAGCAGGAGTACCCGACGGACGGTGGGGCGGGCAGAGGACCGGCGGGGAGGCTGGACCCCGGTCCGGTCTGTAAAAATGGTTCGGATGGCCTGAAGATGGCCTTTGTGAAAGAAACTCATGGATACGCCTCCTTGCAATGGGTCAGCAGGTCCCGCAGCTTCCGCTTGGCGCGGTACAGGCGGTTGTTGACCTGCTTGACGCTCAGACCCAGGGCCAGGGCGATCTCCCTGGGCTTCTGTCCGTACTCATATCGGCGGATGAGGATCTGGCGGTCGGGCTCCTCCAGCGTGGAGACGGCCTCCAGCAGCTCCTGACGGGCATCCCGGGCCAGCAGACCGTCCAGCAGGCCTGTCTGCTCTGCCCAGACGCCCTCCTCCAGCGGCACGGTGCTGTTTCTGGCCAAGGCCCGGCAGCGGTCGGTGGATTTGCTCCTTGCCACGATGGAGAGCCATGTTTTCAGAGAGCCCCGCCGGGGATCATATTTTTCCGGGTTCTCCCACAGGTAAATGAAGGTGTCCGCCACGCACTCCTCCATATCCTGCTCTGATCCCACGGTTTGCAAGACAGCCTCGGCAATACGCCAAAGCAGCTTGGAATACTTGGTGATGACTGCGTGGATGACCCGCTCGTCGCCGTTTTGAATGGCCTGGCTTACCGCTTCATCCTTCAAAAGCGTCACCTCTTTTCACTGGGTTTGACCGGTCATATATAGTACGTCTGAAACAGCAAAAACACTCGATACAATCTGTAAATCATGCAATAAAAATGTCCTGCTGCTATAGCAACAGGACATTTTTATTATCTTCTTCTGCGGCGTCCGCTGTAGCGGGAACTGCCGCCGCTGTAGGAGTAACCTCCTCTGCGGCCGCCCCGACGGCCCCCAAAGAGGACCCGGCGAAGGATAAGCGCCACAATGCCCACCAGCGCCGCAGCCAGCACGATCTTCACCCACAGCTGGGAGAAAAACTTCTGGATCCGGTCCACATAGTAGAGCAGTTGGTCTACCTCCACGTCAATGCTGGCAACCAGGGGAAGAGAGCCATATTCCTTGCCATTGAAGGAGGCGGTGATGGTGCCCAGTACCTGGCCCTTTTCCACCGGAGCCTCCACCGAGTCGGCGTTGCGGGTATACGTAAAGGTAAAGTCCTCAGTGGAAATGTCGTTGGGCAGCAGGGCGGAGATCTCTCCCTGGGGCTCCAGGGTCACATAATTGGTGTTCTTGCCCAAGGTGACCGCAATCTCCGGGATGTCCCGCTTGGTGGAGTCCAGAATGGTCTGGGTGGAAAAATTGTTGAAGCCCCACTCCAGCAGACGCTTGGACTCGCTGAAGTAAGTAAAGCCGTCGCTGCCGCTGGTGCCGGGCTCCCGCTCACAGCCCATGACCACCGAGATCAGGCTGCGGTCCTCCTTGGTGGCGGAGGCGGCCAGGCAGTAGCCCGCCTCCGGGGTGTGGCCGGTCTTGATGCCGGTGGCGTAGGAGTACAGGTAACCGGTTACATTCCAGTTGGAGATCAGCGCGTTGGTGGAGTGGACGGTGCGGGGTTCCGTGTGCAGGTTGGTGGCGGGCAGGTCATAGCTTTTGGAGGAGACGATGGCCCGGAAGGTCTCATGCTTCATGGCCTCCTGGCACATCAGGTAGATATCGTAGGCGCTGGTGTAGTGGTTGTCGTCGTGGTAGCCGTGGGTATTGGCAAAGTGGGTGTCGGACATGCCCAGCTCGGCGGCCCGCTGGTTCATCAGCTCCACAAAGGAGGCCACATCGCCGCTGACCGCCTCGGCCATAACGTTGCAGGCCTCGTTGGCGGAGGGGATGAGGGCGGCGTACAGCAGATCAATGACCCGAATCTGCTCCCCCTCCTTGATATCGGCGGTGGAGGCATTTTCCCCGATGCCGGTATGGATACTCGCCCCGGCGGTGATTACCTGGTCCAGGGTGAGCTTGCCCGCGTCCACCGCCTCCAGGGTGAGCAGGCAGGTCATGACCTTGGTGATGGAGGCGGGATACATCTTATCGTGGGCGTTCTTCTCATAGAGGACCTCATTGGTGTTGGGGTCCACCAGAACGGCGGCCTTGGCATCCACGTCCATTTCATCCAGAATGGCGCTGCCGCTGCCGGTACTGTCGCCGCTGCTGGCGGCGGCGAAGGTGGTGAGCAGTCCCGTTATCAGGACCAGGGAGAGAAACAGAGAAAGCAGTCTTGATTTTTTCATAGGAAACTCCATTTGTGTATGATATAATACGTACAGTGTTATCTCCCTCATTATAACAAACCCACGACCCAGACGCAACGGGAAGGCGGTTACAAAAAAATGAAGATTTCCAAATTGGAGCTGATTTCTCTGCTGCTGGCGGCCGCGTTCGCCGCCTTCGCGGCGGGCTGGTTCCTCCGGGGCGCGGCCAGTGCCCAGCCGGTGCGGGTGGAGACCGCTGATCTGCTGGCCCAGAGCACTGCCCTGGTGCTCTCCGCCCCGCCCCAGATGTCGGAGGGAACAGAACCTCAGACGCCGGAGCCCTCTGTCGCTCAGCCCACCCCCGCCGGGACCATTCCCACCGCCTCGGGGGGACTGGTGGACCTGAACACCGCTTCAGTGGAGGAGCTGATGACCCTGCCGGGCATTGGGGAAAAGCGGGCGGCCGACATCATCGCCGACCGGGAGGCCAACGGTCCCTTCCGCACCCCGGAGGATCTGACCAGGGTGAGCGGCATCGGCGAGGGCATTTTGGCGGGGTTGATCGACCTGGTAACGGTTTCGTGACAAAGGAGGATTATCTTGAAAATATTGGTAGTCGATGACGAAAAGGTGCTGGTCAAGGGCATCAAATTCAACCTGGAGAGCGAGGGCTATCAGGTGGAGGCGGGCTATGATGGGGAGGAGGCGGTGGAGCTGGCCCGGGGCGGCAGCTTCGATCTCATCATTCTGGACCTGATGATGCCCAAAATCGACGGGCTCCAGGCCTGTATGCGCATCCGGGAGTTCTCCAACGTGCCCATCATCATGCTCACCGCCCGCAGCGAGGACACCGACAAGATCATCGGCTTTGAGTGCGGGGCGGACGACTATATCACCAAGCCCTTTAATATTTTGGAGCTGAAAGCCCGGGTACGGGCCCTGCTCCGCCGGGCGGGCATGGCGGCCCAGCAGCGGGGGGGCGGGGGCAAGCTGACCATCGGCCATATCACGCTGGACCCGGACGCCCGGGCGGCCTGGAAGGACGGCAAGAGCGTGGATTTGACCGCCAAGGAATTTGACCTGATGGAGCTGCTCATGCGCAACCCGGGCCGGGTGTACAGCCGGGAAAATCTGCTCAACGTGGTGTGGGGCTACGAGTACGCCGGGGACTACCGAACGGTGGACGTCCACGTCCGCCGGTTAAGGGAAAAGCTGGAGCTGGACCCGGCCAACCCGGCCTATATCCTCACCAAATGGGGCGTGGGGTACTATTTGAAGAATGGATAAGAGACGGAAGGAGGAGGGGGCTCGGCGGGTACCCTTCTGGCGGTCCCTCCAGACCAAGTACGCCATGACCTATTTGGTCATTGTGGCGGCGGTGATGGTGCTCCTCAACACCTATCCCCTCCAGGTGTCCCAGATCCTGGCCTACCAGTCCAAGCAGAATTCCCTGCAAAACCAGGCTTCCGTGCTGGCCTCCACCCTGGCCACTGGGCCGGAGGCGCTGACCCAGGAGGGGGCCACCCGGACGGTAAGCCTGCTGCTGGGCAGCCTGGGGGTCACCCGGGTGGTGGTCACCGATCCCAACGGCATGGTGCTGTGCGACTTCCAGGAGGGCAGCCAGCGCACCGACACGGTGGGCCAGTTTGCCATGCTGTGGGAGATCGTCACCGCCCTGCGGGGCAACGATGTGTTCCGCTCGGAGTATGACAGCGGGGCTTTGTGCAGCCGGGCGGCGGTGCCCATCACCTACCGCTCCATGACCCAGGGGGCGGTCTATCTCTATGAGTACGATGCCGAGCAGGGGGCGCTGCTCCAGGGCATCCAGACCAACCTGCGTACCATCTCCATCGTTATCTGCCTGGTGACGGCGGCCATGGGCGTGGTGTTCTCCAAGGCCCTTACCCGGCGGATCGCCCAGCTGCTGGGAGGCATCCACACGGTGCGCCAGGGCGAGTACAGCCACCGGGTCACCGTTAGGGGCGGGGACGAGCTCAGCCGCCTGGCCGACGAGTTCAACGAGCTCACCGGCCGGCTCCAGACCACCGAGGAGGTGCGCCGCCGCTTTGTGTCCGACGCCTCCCACGAATTGAAAACCCCCCTGGCCTCCATCCGGCTGCTGACCGACTCCATCCTCCAGGCCGACCACATGGACGACGAGACCGCCCGAGAGTTTTTGACCGACATCGGGGACGAGGCGGAACGGCTCACCCGCATCACCGAAAAGCTGCTCACCCTCACCCGGCTGGACACCGCCCATGTACTCCATCCCGTTCCCGTGGACGTGGGGGCGGTGGTGGAGCGGGTGGAGCACATGCTCACCCCGCTGGCCCGGGCGGCGGAGGTCAGGCTGGAGCTCTCTCTCCAGCCCGGATGCGTCATCCTGGCCACCGAGGACGATCTGTACCAGGTCGCCTTTAACCTGATGGAAAATGCGGTGAAGTACAACCTGCCCGGCGGAACGGTGTACGTCACCTTGAAGCAGCTGGGGGTCCAGGTGCTCCTGCTGGTGGAGGACACCGGCGTGGGCATCCCGGAGGACGATCTGCCCAAGATTTTTGACCGGTTTTACCGGGTGGACAAGGCCCGCTCCCGGGCCGCCGGCGGTACCGGGCTGGGGCTGTCCATCGTGCGGGACACGGTGCGCCAGCACGGCGGCACCGTCACCGCCCGGCGGCGGGAGCCGGAGGGCACCTGCTTTGAGGTGCGGTTTCCGCTATGGGATGAGAAGGGAGGGGAGGCGCCATGAAAAGGAAAGGCACTGTACTGCTGCTGTGCGCCGCCCTGATGGCGGCGGTGGGATGTGCCGCCCGGCAGGATTCCGCCGGTAAGGGGGGCGGGACGGAGTATCTCGTTTACTACTCCGCCCTGTCTGACCAGCGGGGGGAGTCGGCGGTGGAAGGAGAACGCCACACCCTTCCCCAGGGCCAGGACCCGGTCCCCAGCCTGATGGAGGTACTGCTGGAGGGACCGGACTCCGCCCGGCTGACCTCCCCCTTTCCTGACGGCCTTCAGTTGCTGGACTGGCAGCTGGAGGAGGGGCGGCTCCACCTGGACCTGTCCGAGCAGTATTACAGCCTGTCCGGGGTGGATCTGACTTTGGCCGACGCCTGCCTGACCCTGACCTTCTGCCAGCTGGAGGAGGTGGAGTCGGTGTATGTGACGGTGGAGGGCCGGGAGCTGTCCTACCGGGCCGTCCAGCAGCTGTCCGCCGGGGATATCCTGCTCTCCGGCGGCGCCGACGAGCCCCTGGCCATGGGGGTGGAGTTGTGGTACCTGCGGCCGGACGGACAGGCTCTGGAGGTGGAGCGGCGGCAGATTGTCAAGACGGTGGACCAGACCCTGGTGCAGGCCGTACTGGCCGCCTGGGCCGAGGGGCCGGAGGACGGCCTGACGCCCTGCCTGCCGGAGGGCAGCCAGATCCGGGATGTGACCCTTCAGGACGGGGTGTGTACCGTGGACCTGTCTCCCGAGTATATCCAAGGCCTGCCCCAGGACGAGACGGCCGCCGCCCTTATGGTGTACGCCATGGTAAATACCCTGTGTGAGGTGGACGGGGTGGAGGCGGTCCAGCTTTACATTGAGGGGGAGCCCGCCCCCGCTGTGGGGGGGCTGCCTCTGGACCGGGCCCTCATCCCAGACCTGTCTCTGGCGGAGGGCAGCTATTGACAAGGAAACGTCTCTGGTGTAACATACCACATATTGTTCGGACTTTATAACGTTAACGCGATACAGGCAACCCCTGCAAACCCCACGCGAAGAAAGGAAGAATCAGCCCATGAGCCAGCACCGCATCGCAACCCAGTGTATCCACGCCGGTTATACTCCCGGCAACGGAGAGCCCCGCAACATTCCCATCATTCAGTCCACCACCTTCCGCTACGCCACCGGCGAGCAGATGGGGGCCCTCTTTGACCTGGAGGCCAGCGGCTATTTCTATACCCGGCTCCAAAACCCCACCAACGACCATGTGGCCGCCAAGATCTGCGCCCTGGAGGGGGGGAGCGCCGCCATGCTCACCTCTTCCGGTCAGGCGGCCTCCTTCTATGCCATCTTCAACATCGTCTCCTGCGGAGAGCATGTGGTGTGCTCCTCCTCCATCTATGGGGGAACCTACAATCTGTTTGCCGTCACCATGAAGCGGATGGGCATCGACTTCACCTTTGTGGACCCCGACTGTACTGAGGAAGAGCTGGAGGCCGCCTTCCGGCCTGAGACCCGGGCGGTGTTCGGCGAGACCATCGCCAACCCGGCCCTCACCGTGCTGGACATTGAGAAGTTTGCCAAGGCGGCCCACGCCCATGGGGTGCCCCTCATTGTGGACAACACCTTTGCTACCCCGGTGAACTGTAACCCCTTCCAGTGGGGGGCGGATATCATCACCCACTCCACCACCAAGTACATGGACGGCCACGCCAACGCTGTGGGCGGCGCTATCGTGGACTCGGGCAAGTTCGACTGGACTGCCCACGCCGACAAGTTCCCCGGCCTCACCACCCCCGACGAGAGCTACCACGGCATCACCTACACCGAGAAATTCGGCCTGGAGGGGGCCTACATCACCAAGGCAACCGCCCAGCTCATGCGGGACCTGGGGGCCATTCCCTCCCCCCAGAACTGCTATTATCTGAACATCGGCCTGGAGACCCTCCCCCTGCGGGTGGCAAAGCACTGTGAAAACGCCCTGGCGGTGGCCAAGTTCCTGAAGGACCACCCCAAGGTGGCCTGGGTGCGCTACCCCGGTCTGGAGGGAGATCCCTACTACGAGCGGGCCAAGAAGTACCTGCCCAACGGCTCCTGCGGCGTGGTGTCCTTCGGTGTGAAGGGTGGCCGGGCGGCGGCCTCCAAGTTCATGGCCGGGCTGGAGCTGGCCTCCATCGCCACCCACGTGGCCGACGCCAAGACCTGCACCCTCCACCCCGCCTCCACCACCCACCGGCAGATGACCGACGAGGAGCTTCACGCCGCCGGAGTATCCCCCGACCTGGTGCGCCTCAGCGTAGGCATTGAGGACGTCAACGACATCTTGGAGGACGTGGAAAAGGCCCTGGGGCAGATGTAAGCCATGTGGGTAGACCAGACTGTTTACAGCGGCCCCCCGGCGGAGGAGCGGGATCCCAACGAGATGGCGGTATACGCCTTTCTGGATGAGCTTGGCATCCCCTATACCCGGTGTGACCACGAATATGCCAACACCATGGAGGACTGCAAGGCGGTAGAGGCGGTGCTGGGGGCCCCGATCTGTAAAAACTTGCTTCTGACCAACCGGAAGCAGACCGACTTTTACCTGCTGATGATGCCGGGAGACAAGCCCTTCAAGACCAAGGACGTTACCGCCCAGCTGGGCTGCGCCCGGCTGTCCTTCGCTACCCGGGAGCACATGAAAGAGCTTTTGGGGGCCGCCCCCGGTTCGGCCAGCGCCTTTGAGCTGATGCACGACAAGGAGGGCAAGGTCCAGCTGGTGATGGACAGAGAGCTGCTGGAGGGGGAATCCATCAGCGGACACCCCTGCTTTTCCACCTCCACCCTGAGGCTGAAGCGCACAGATTTTCTGGACCGTTTTCTGCCTGCGGTGGGCCACCAGCCTGTGTTTGTGGATCTGCCCTGGCCGGAACAAGAGTAAGGAGGGAGGGCCATGCTGGCCTATACCTATCTCCGGCAGGGGGAATTTGCCCTGCTGGACAAGCCCAAGCCCCAACTGCAAGGGGATGGGGACGCCATCGTCCGGGTCACCCTGTCCAGCATCTGCACCAGCGACCTGCACATCAAGCACGGCTCGGTGCCCCGGGCGGTGCCCGGCATCACTGTGGGCCATGAGATGGTGGGTGTGGTGGAGGAGGTGGGAGCCGGAGTGTCCACCGTACAGCCCGGCGACCGGGTGACAGTCAACGTGGAGACCTTCTGCGGACAGTGCTTCTTCTGCCGGCACGGCTGGGTGAACAACTGCACCAACCCCAACGGAGGCTGGGCACTGGGCTGCCGTATCGACGGCGGCCAGGCGGAGTATGTCCGGGTGCCCTACGCCGACCAGGGACTGAACAAGATCCCGGAGGGGGTCACCGACCGGCAGGCCCTCTTTGTGGGGGATATTCTGGCCACCGGCTACTGGGCGGCAGACATCTCCCGCATCGGTCGGGCGGATACGGTACTGATTATCGGCGGCGGTCCCACCGGACTGTGTACCCTCCAATGCGTCCAGCTCCATGAGCCCGCACAGATCATCCTGTGCGAGAAGGACCCCCAGCGCCGGGCCTTTGTGGAGGCCCATTACCCCGGTGTGCGGACAGTAGGACCGGAGGAGGCGGAGGCCTTTGTGCTGGCCCACAGCGCCCACGGCGGGGCCGACGTGGTGCTGGAGGTGGCGGGGGGCGGGGACACCTTCCAGCTGGCCTGGAAATGCGCCCGGCCCAACGCCCTGGTGACGGTGGTGGCCCTGTACGATGCCCCCCAGATGTTGCCCCTGCCCCAGATGTACGGCAAGAACCTGACCTTCCAGACCGGCGGGGTGGATGGGTGCCGCTGCGGGGACATTCTGGCCCTCATCGCCCAGGGAAAGCTGGACACCACACCCCTCATCACCCATACTTATCCCCTCAGCCGCATCGGGGAGGCCTATGACCTGTTCGAGCACCGGCGGGACGGGGTGGTCAAGGTGGCCATTGAGGGACCGCAATAGAACGCAGCAAGCGCATGGAGAAGGGAACCAACTTCTCCATGCGCTTTTTGTTACCAATGCAATTCTTTTGTGATAAAACTGTCACGTTTTCCGGGGAGAGATTTGGTATAATAGGGGTACACAACGGAAGGCGACAACGTCTTTGGAAAGGAAGTGTGGAGGATGAAACGCCTGCTTGCTCTGGGGCTGTGTCTGGCCCTGCTGTGTCCCGCCGCTCTGGCGGCGGAAGAGACGGAGCTATGGAAACGGACCGAGCCGGGGGGAAACTATGTGACGGTTCGCCTGCCCTACCCGGCGGGGGAGGAGATGGACTGGACCGATACCCAGCGCCTGCTGGTGCGGTACGCCGACACTGGGGAGCCGGTGGCCCTCACCAGCGACTACCAGCGGGGCTGGCTCTTTGCCACCCTGCCCGCCAAGGAAGCCGAACGGCCCTTGGAGGTCTATGTGGGGGAGGAGCACCGCTTCCCCGACTGTGTGGAGGTGTGGCAGGACCATTCCTATTATTATCCTCCCGGCGGCACGGAGGCGCTGTATCTCCGTGGGGTGGTGACGGGAGACGGGGCGGGAAACCTGAACCCGGACCAGCCCATCACCCGGGCGGAGGCCGTTACCCTGATCTGCCGGTTGATGAGCCTGGAACCCGCCGGAGACCCCGGTTATGCCGACGTATCCCCGGAGGACTGGTACTATGAGGCCGTCTCCGCCGCCCGGGCGGCAGGGATCGCCGCGGCGGATACCAGCTTCAACCCCACAGACCTGGTGACCCGGGGAGAGATCACCGTCCTGCTGGCCCGGGCTATAGAATATGTGGGCTGGGTCACCATCCCGGAGGAGGGAGACCGGGCCGGCCTCTCTCTGGCGGATGCCGGTCAGATTCCCGACTGGGCTTTGGGGGCCTATCTGGCCTTTGCCTCAGACAGAGCCTTGGGCATCTTCACCACTCAGGACACCGGGGAAGAGGACCCGATCTATGGCGGTATGGGCACCGAGTGGCTGGCCCAGTGGGATCAGGCGGCTACCCGGGGGGAGGTCATCACCTTTATGGACAACGCCCGTCAATATCTGCCCTGGTATCCCACCCAGACCGCCATTGACCTGGGCTTTGACCAGACCATGCCAGTGGTGGACGGCTCCACCTCCACCTATCCCTACACCACCACCCTGTATGGCGCACTGTTCTACAACTACGAACAGCATCCCCAGTTCCCGGACAGCCACTCCAAGAGCCATGAGTCCTATGAGCGGCTGATCAGCGGGGAGGTGGATGCCCTCTTCGCCGCCACCCTGCCCTCGGAGGATCTGAAAGCCCAGGCGGAGGCGGCGGGGGTGGAGCTGACCTGTATCCCCATCGCCTACGACGCCATGGTCTTCTTTACCAACGCCCAAAACCCCATCGAGGGCCTGACCCGGCAGCAGATCCAGGACATCTATGTGTGGGGCAAGTACGATAACTGGAGCCAGGTGGGCGGGCCGGACGCTGGGCTGCTTCCTTACCGCCGCAACGCGGACAGCGGCTCCCACGCCCTGATGGAGCAGTATTTCCTGGAGGGAGGCAAGCTGTCCCTCAGTCCCGATGTAAACAATGTGCTTACCTCCTATGCCATGTCCTCCGCCCTCACCGATGTGGCCGAGGCCATGACCACCGATCCCCTGGCCTACGCCATGGGCTACAGTGTGTATTACTATTATGTCAACAGCTACTGGCTGCTGGGGGATTCCTCCGGCGGCGACCTGAAGCTGTTGGCGGTGGACGGGGTGACGCCGTCGGAGGCCACCATTGCCGACGGCAGTTATCCTTTGGCTGGATACAACTATCTGGTATTCCGGTCCGATGAATTGGAGGATTCCCCCGCCCGGAGACTGGCCGCCTACCTGCTCACCGAAGAGGGCCAGGCCCTGGTGACCAACGCCGGGTTCGGGGCTTTGAGTCAGGCCGATGTGGCGGCGGCCAAGGGGCTGCTGTGAACTCGTGGAAGAAAAATGGAGTGCCGCCCCGGCACTCCATTTTTTGATATGCTCAGATTTCCCTGCGGCCCTCCAGGGCCCGCATAAGGGTGGCGTCGTCGGCGTACTCCAGGTGGCTGCCCACCGGAATGCCGTAGGCCAGCCGGGTGACCTTTACCCCGAAGGGATGCAGGATACGGGAGAGGTACATGGCGGTGGCCTCCCCCTCGGTGTCCGGGTTGGTGGCCATGATGACCTCGGTAATGTCACCGGCGGCCACCCGGCTCACCAGCTCCTTTACCCGCAGCTCGTCGGGGCCCACATGGTTCATGGGGGAGATCACCCCATGGAGCACATGGTACACCCCGGGGTACTCCCGGGAACGCTCCATGGCGGCCACGTCCTTGGGGTCGGCCACCACGCACACCAGGGAGGGGTCCCGCTTGGGGTCCTGGCAGATGGGGCACAGCCCGTCCCCCTGGGAGAAATTCTGACACACCGGGCAGCAGTGGATGGCCTCCTTGGCCTGAGTGATGGCCTGGGCAAAGGCGGCGGCGTCCTCCTCCGGCAGAGAGAGGACGTAAAAGGCCAGCCGCTGGGCGCTCTTGCGGCCAATGCCCGGCAGGCGGGCAAACTGCTCCACCAGCGTTTCCAGCGCGGGGGGGAAGTACTGCATCCTTACCCCTCCCGCAGCGCGGCAATGGCTGCCGCCGGGTCGGCCGCGCCATAGACCGCAGAGCCCGCTACCAACGTGTCGGCTCCGGCGGCGATGACCTTACCGGCGGTCTTGGGGCTGACGCCTCCGTCCACCTCCAGCCGGCAGGCGGGGTTATAGCGGTTGATAAGGGCGCGGACCTGGCTGATGGTGTCCAGCTGGTGCTCCATAAAGGCCTGTCCACCAAAGCCGGGCTCGACCGTCATGACCAGCACCATATCCAGCTCCTCCAGATAGGGCAGGATGGCGCTGGCGGCGGTGATGGGCCGCAGGGCCACCGCTTTCTTCACCCCGCACTGCTCCATGAGCCGCAGGGCCTCGGCGATGCGGGTGGGGTGGTCGGCCTCCAGATGGACCGACAGCAGGTCGGCCCCCGCCTTGGCGAAGGCCTCAATGTAGCGCACCGGCTTGTCGATCATCAGGTGGACGTCCAGGAACATATCGGTGCACTTGCGGATGGACTGGACCACCGGCACCCCGATGGTGATGTTGGGGACAAAGCAGCCGTCCATCACATCCACGTGGAGCCAGTCGGCGGAGGACACCCGCTTGATGTCCCGCTCCAGGTTTACAAAATCAGCAGAGAGGATAGAAGGGGCAATTTTAATCATCTTTTACCACTCCATAGTCAAAAAGATCGGGCAGATTGGCGGAACAGCCCGTCCGGGGACAGGCGGGGGGCCGGGTCAAAGGAGGCGGGAGCCACATAAGATACAGCAAGCGGATGCCGCCCAGGGCCCCCGCCGCTCCCCCTGCGCGCCCACGGGCTGCCGGCCCGGCGGGCCATGCCCTGGAATCGCGGGCCGCATCATATAGTGTCCGGGGGAGCCTTGGCTCTCCCGGACACAATTGGTTTTTGGGAGCCTTTCTTAGTTATAGAAATCGTTGGTGTGGCACTCCCGGGCCTTGTAGCCGGCGGCGCGCATGGCGTCCAGAATGGCCCGCTTGTGGGTGTGGCCGAAGGCCTCCAGGGTGACCCGCAGCTCCACGCCGCTCTGGCGGTTGATGTTGACAAACTGGTTGTGCTCCAGCTTGATGATGTTGCCGTTGGCCTCGGCCACGATCTGGGCCACCCGCAGCAGCTCGCCGGGGCGGTCGGGCAGCTGCACCGAGAAGGTGAACACCCGGCCCCGGTTGATAAGGCCGTGCTGCACCAGGCTGGCCACGGTGATGACGTCCATGTTGCCGCCGGAGAGGACAGGCACCACGTTCTTTCCCTTGCACTTCAGATGGCTCAGGGCGGCGATGGGCAGCAGGCCGGCGTTCTCCACGATCATCTTGTGCTTTTCCATCATGTCCAGGAAGGCGTCCACCAGCTCGTCGTCGTCGATGGTGATGATGTCGTCGATGTTCTTCTGGATGTAGGGGAAGATCTGGTCGCCGGGGGTTTTGACCGCCACGCCGTCGGCGATGGTCTCCACCTTGTCCAGGGTGACCACATGGCCCGCGTCCAGGCTGGCCTTCATGGAGGCCGCCCCGGTGGGCTCCACCCCGATGACGGTGACGTTGGGGTTGAGCAGCTTGGCCAGGGTGGACACGCCGGTGGCCAGTCCGCCGCCGCCGATGGGCACCAGGATCACGTCCACGTCGGGCAGGTCCTGGAAGATCTCATAGGAGATGGTGCCCTGACCGGTGGCAATGGCCGGGTCGTTGAAGGGGTGGACGTAGGTCAGGCCCTCCTCGGCTGACAGCTTGGCGGCCAGCTCGGCGGCGTCGTCGAAGGTCTCGCCGTGGAGCACCACCTTGGCCCCGTAGTCCTTGGTGTTGTTTACTTTTACCAGGGGGGTGGTGGTGGGCATAATGATGGTGGCGGACACGCCGGCCTGCTGGGCGGCGTAGGCCACGCCCTGGGCGTGGTTGCCGGCGGAGGCGGTGACCAGGCCCTTGGCCTTCTCTTCCTCCGACAGGGTGCTGATCTTATAATAGGCGCCCCGGATCTTGTAGGCGCCGGTGACCTGCATATTCTCCGGCTTGATGTAGACATGGTTGCCGGTTGCCTTGGAAAAGGCGGGGCTGTAAACCAGACTGGTGCTGCGGATCACGCCGGACAGCACGCTGCGGGCCTCTTTAAATTCTTTCAGGGTGAGCATGGGGACAGACTTCCTCTCTACAAATCGGAATATGTCCTTAATGATACTGACTTTTTGGGGGAAAGTCAACGTGTTCTTGACACTGGAAGAGGGGAACGGTACAATGACGGGGAGAACAGCACCGATTTTATTGGTATGAAATACGGAGGGATGTAGGCATGGCTGACAAGATGGAGTTTACCCCGGAGCTGACCCTGACCCCGGATCTGAGCGCGCCCGTGGTGGAGACCGCCCCCAAGACCGAACTGGCCGCCGCAGATGAAGAGGCCCAGGCGATCCAGTTGGACGAGAGCAGGCTGACCGAGGCCGAGCGGAAGATGGTGGACGATTTTGTCCAGAAGATCGACCTGACCGACACCAACCTGGTGCTCCAGTACGGCGCGGCAGCCCAGAAGAATATCGCCGGATTTTCCGAAAACACCCTCAACGCGGTGCGCACCAAGGACCTGGGTGAAGTGGGGGAGGCGTTGGCCTCTCTGGTGGTGGAGCTGAAGGGCTTTGGAGGCGAGGAGGAGGAGAAGGGCCTCTTTGGCTTTTTCAAGAAAAAGCGCAATCAGCTGGAGGCCATGAAGACCGCCTACGCCAAGGCCGAGACCAACGTCAACCAGATCGTGACGGTGCTGGAGAACCATCAGGTGACCCTGATGAAGGACATCGCCATGCTGGACCAGATGTATGAGCTCAACACCAAATATTATAAAGAGCTGACCATGTATATCCTGGCGGGCAAGAAGCGGCTGAACCAGGTGCGCGCCGGGGAGCTGGAGACCCTGCGGCAGCGGGCGGCCCAGAGCGGTGCCCAGGAGGACGCCCAGGCCTACAACGACCTGGCCAACATGTGCGGCCGGTTTGAGAAGAAGATCCACGATCTGGAGCTGACCCGGATGATCTCCATTCAGATGGGTCCCCAGACCCGTCTGCTCCAGAACAATGATACCCTGATGCTGGAGAAGATCCAGTCCTCCCTGGTAAATACTATCCCCCTGTGGAAGAGCCAGATGGTGTTGGCACTGGGGCTGGAGCACTCCCGCCAGGCCACCGCCGCCCAGAGCGCGGTGACCAACATGACCAATGAACTGCTGAAAAAGAACGCCGACCTGCTGAAGATGGGCACTCTGGACACCGCTCGGGAGGCCGAACGGTCTGTGGTGGATATGGAGACCCTCCAGCACACCAACCAGCAGCTCATCTCCACCCTGGACGAGGTGATGCACATCCAGCAGGAGGGGGCGCAGAAGCGCCGGGAGGCCGAGGCCGAGCTGGGAAGAATCGAAGGCGAGCTGAAGCAGAAGCTGCTGGAGCTGCGGGGCTGAGTTGAATGGAACAAGGGGCTGTTGCAAAATCGCGCAACAGCCCCTTTTGTCATCAAACGGACACAACTTTCTGTTATCCTGTCTGTGAAAGGAGGAGAGGGACATGGCCGACCACATTCTGGTGGTGGAGGATGAGAGCCGCTGCTGGGCGGTCAACCGCACCGGCGGGGTCAGCTTTACGGTCCTGCTGCCCGGCTTGCAATCTGAAAGGTGATGTGGTATCATTTCCTCAACTCAAACGAATCAGGAGGGAATGAGATGGGATATAACCGTCCGCAGTCCAAGTGGCTGGCTCGGGACGCGATGCGGGGGGCCTACCCCCACCCCATGCTGGTATCGCTGGTCTATCTGCTGCTGACCAGCGTGCTGGGCAACGTGGTGATGAGCTTTGTATCCAACCCCTTTGACGCTGCCTATTATTATCTGACCCAGACCAACTATCCCGTGGATGAGATTATGAGCGCCATCTTTACCCCCAGCCGAATGGCGGTGCTCCTGTTGATGGAGCTGCTGCTCAACCTGTACTTTTGGGTGATGAGATACGGCTACACCTCCTACTGCCTCCGATTGACCCGGCGGGAGGGCCCCAGCTACCGCAATCTGCTGGACGGCTTCTATTCCATGGGCCGGGCGCTGGGGGTGAACTTCCTGGTGGCGCTGTTCCAGTTCCTGTGGGGGCTCATCGGCGTTGCCGTCTACGTGGTCTTTGTACTTGTGGGCGTATTTCTGGGCAGCGGGCTGGCTGTTCTTATGGGGATTGTGTCCCTGGTGGTGTGGAATATCTATATTTCCTACCGCTACCGGCTGGCGGTTTACTTCCTGCTGGACCACCCGGAGATGGGGGTACTGGAGGCCATCCGCTCCAGCCGGGAGACCATGCGGGGGGTCACCGGGGCGCTGTTTGTACAGGACATGTCCTTCCTGGGTTGGTCGATCCTGTCCATTTTTACCCTGGGTATTCTGAACCTGTGGCTGGCCCCTTACGTTGGGTGTGCCGAGGCCAATTTCTACCACTGGGAGGTATACGGCTCCTACCCGGAGCGGCCCAGCGTGTTATAAACATAATATGGTAGAATAGGAAAAAGGCCGCCGGAAGGCGGCCTTTTTCCAGTCTGCCGAAAAAGATCTGGAGATCTTTTTCGGCAGGACCGACAACTATTTGTGATCCTCCGGAGTCAAATAACAGGAACAGTCCATCACCAAACAACGAAAGGAAGAACCCAAATGAAACGACTGGTATGTATGGCGATGACTCTGGTGCTGGCGGCCCTGTGCCTGACGGCCTGCGGCGGCACAGGGGGCGGCAGCGCCGCCGACAAACCCGCCGCCTCCGGCGCCGCTCAGCAAGAGGAGAACAAGGTGGTCCACGGTATCATCAACCGTATTGGCAACCATCTGGTGCTGCTCACCGACGACGGCGAGTATCAGATCATGGACTATACCGACAAAGCCATCCTGGACGGCTTTGCCGAGGGGGACAGCGTCGATGTGACCTACACTGGGGAGCTGGGCGTGGAGGACTCCACGCCGGTGATCGTCTCCATTGAAAAGGCTGACTGAAGCGGTTTGTCTCTGGCTGGGCCCGCTGCGGGTCTGGGGCTGTTATTCTGCCCCGGACCTGCGGCTCTTTTCATGTATTGACGATGTTTAACCAAGGCCTAAGGACCACACCGCAGGCAGGGGGAATACCCCCGGGCCAGCAGGTCCTCCCGGCTGCCGGTAAAAGCCAGCTTATTGGAGTCCTTCATCTGGCTTACACTGGGGCAGGCGGGGAGGTGGAATTTCCCGGTGCTGAGATTGAGGATATAGGTGGTCTGCTGGGCGGTCTGGACCGGGGGAGCGGCAAATGTGCCGCACCCCGCCGTCAGGGCCAGGACCAGGGCCAGCAGTCCGGCGGAAAGGGCCTGCCGCATCCAAACACCTCCTGACAAAGTGACGTGGGAGATGTCTCTATCATAGCCAGGGAGTGGGACGAAGCGGGGCGAACGGTGTCGATTTGGGAATTGAGGCCTTTTAAACTGTAAGAAACAATGCAAATATACCTTATTTTTACAAAAAAGACCCATGAAATAGAGAAGTTTACCTGTAGGAGCCCGGCCCATGCTTGCGGGAACGGCCCGAATACGGTACAATAGAAGAAAGTTCGGCAGCCGGGCCCCGGTGGCCCGGAGCATAGAAACAGGAGGAAATCGAGAATGACCATTACCAAGCGCAACGAAGGGAATAAGCTGACCATTGAGCTGGAGGGCCGCTTGGACACCACCACCGCGCCGGAGCTGGAGGCGGTGCTGAAGGAAAGCCTGAACGGGGTGAGCGACCTGACTCTGGATATGGAGCAGCTGTGCTATCTCTCTTCCGCGGGCCTGCGGGTGGTGCTCGCCGCCCAGAAGCAGATGAACAAGCAGGGCCACATGACGGTCACACATGTGTGCGAGGCCATTATGGAGGTCTTTGAGATTACTGGCTTTGTGGACATTCTGGACATTCAGTAAGGATTGCGGGCAAACCGTCCGGAAAGGGGATAGAGAGGATGGAGCAGGAATACATTCGTTTTACGGACGACCAGGAGGCGCCCTATTCCGACCTGGTGGTGTCGGAGGGGAAATATCTGTTTTTCTCCGGCCTGGTGTCCGAGGACCTGGAAACCCAGGAGCTGGCCTATGGCAGCGTTGCCTTTGAGACCAATCAAGTGCTCACCAACCTGAAGACGCTGCTGGAGCGTTACGGCTCCGACATGGACCATGTGCTGCGGGTAGACGTACTGCTGCGGGATTTTGACCAGCGGGATGAGATGAACGCCGAGTATGTGCGCCACTTCAAGCCGGAGCGTATGCCTGCCCGGTTATGCTACGGCAATGTGGGGCTGGCCGACCAGTGCAAGATCGAGATCGCGGTGACCGCCGTCAAGCGGTGACCGGCCCCAATGGAAAGAAACCAATAATCCCAAAGGCCGCCCTTTATGGGCGGCCTTTTTCCATGTTTTGGCGGGTCTCAAATTTCCCTTGACTTTTGAGGCAGAGGGTCGTATGATAATTGTCACGTTAATAGATAACTAGGTTAATAATTAAAGGGGTGATGAAATGAAGGAAGCAGAGCGCCAAGGGGACGACCTGGTGGAGCAGCTCAATGGAGCCCTGCGGCGGCTGGCACAGATCCGACACAGCCTGCCTATGGGCGGGCTGCCCATGGGGGAGTTCTGGATGCTGCGGCTGATTCGGGATCGGGAGGAAACGCCGGAGGGCGGAGTATATGTCTCACAGCTTACCCAGTGTACCCATGCCTCTCCTCCGGCGGTATCCCGCACCCTGCGGAAGCTGGAGGAAAAGGGACTGGCCAGGCGGGAGACCAACCCCCACGACCGGCGCACCACCTATGTGGTGCTGACCCAGGCCGGGCGGGACCTGCTGGACGCCAACCAGCGGCAGATGGAGGAGCTGGCCCGGCGGGTGGTGGCCCGGATGGGAGAAGATGCCCTGCAAGCCTTGATGGCCCAGCTGGACCGCCTTACCAAGACCGTTCTGGAGGAACGGGAAACCATGTCTGTGGAATAAGGAGAAAACGACATGCTGAATATCCTGCGATATTTGAAAAAGCACGTGGGGATGGTGGCGCTCATCCTGGCTCTGCTGTGCGTGCAGGCCTATTGTGACCTGACTCTGCCCAAGTATACGTCGGACATTGTGGACGTGGGCATCCAGCAGAGCGGTGTGGAGCGTGTGACCCCCAACCAGATGCGGGATACCACCCTGGAGGCCCTCACCCTCTTTTTAAGCAACGAGGACGAGGCTCTGCTCCGGAGGGCCTACGCCATAGAGGACGGTACCGCCCGGCTGACCGTGTCGGACAGTGCCACCCTGGACCGGCTGGACCAGGCGCTGAGTATGCCTATGGTGGCCCTCTATCAGATGGGTCAGCAGGGGATGGAGCCCTCTGTCCTGATCCAGCAATCGGAGCAGGTGGGGGTGGACCGTGAGACCTTCAAGATCCAGCTCCGCACCCAGATGGAAACCATGACCGATCAGTACGGCGCCGCGGCCGACACTATGACCAGTCAGATGGCTATTCTCTTTGTCCGGCAGGAGTATCAGGCCCTGGGGGTGGATCTGGACGCCCTCCAGCAGACCTATCTGCTCACAACCGGCGGGAAAATGCTGGCCCTTACTCTGCTGATGGTGGCCGCCGCCATCACGGCGGGTATGCTGGCCTCCCGGGTGGCGGCCAGCGTGGGCATGGAGCTGCGGAGCCAGGTATTCCGCAAGGTGGTGTCCTTCGGGAGTGCCGAAATCGACCGCTTCTCCACCGCCTCCCTCATTACCCGGTCCACCAACGACATTCAACAGATCCAGATGGTGGTGGTCATGCTGCTGCGGCTGGTGCTCTACGCCCCCATCATCGGCATTGGCGGCATTGTGCGGGTGGCTACCACGCGCACCGGTATGGGCTGGATCATCGGCGTGGCGGTGGGAGTGCTGCTGGCCCTCATTGTGGTGCTGATGACGGTAGCTATGCCCAAGTTCAAGAAGATGCAGACCCTCATCGACCGGGTGAATCTGGTGTCCCGGGAGATCCTCACCGGCCTGAATGTCATCCGGGCCTTCAGCCGGGAGGAATACGAGGAAAAGCGATTTGACAAGGCCAACCGGGATCTGATGGGCACCCAGTTGTTCACCAACCGCACCATGTCCATGATGATGCCCGCCATGATGCTCATTATGAACGGCATCTCGGTGCTCATCGTGTGGGCGGGGGCCCACGGGGTGGATCTGGGCACCATGCAGGTGGGCGACATGATCGCCTTTATCACCTATACCATGCAGATCGTCATGGCCTTCCTGATGATCTCGGTGGTGTCCATCATGCTGCCCCGGGCGGGCGTGTCCGCCAAGCGCATCCAGGAGGTGCTGGACACCCCGGTGTCCATCCACGACCCCGCCCCCGACAAAAACCGGGACGAGAGCAAGGGGGACTGGCGGGGCGAGGTGTGCTTTGAGGACGTGTCCTTCCGCTACCCCGACGCCCAGGCCGACGTGCTGGAGCACATTTCCTTTACCGCCCGGCCGGGGGAGACCACCGCTATCATCGGCTCCACCGGCAGCGGCAAGTCCACGCTGCTCAACCTGATCCCCCGGTTTTTCGATGTGAGCTACGGCCGCATCACCATCGACGGGGTGGATATCCGGGACCTGTCCCTCCACAAGCTCCATGATCTGCTGGGGTATGTGCCCCAGAAGGGGGTGCTCTTCTCGGGCACCATTGAGAGCAACCTGAAATTCGGCGGGGCGGATATCACCGATGCGGCCATGACCCAAGCCGCCGCCATCGCCCAGGCCGACGACTTCATCCAGGCCAAGCCTGAGGGTTATCAGTCCCCCATCGCCCAGGGGGGCTCCAATGTGTCGGGGGGCCAGAAACAGCGGCTTTCCATCGCCCGGGCCATTGCAAAGCAGCCCAGGGTCTATCTGTTTGACGACTCCTTCTCCGCCCTGGACTACAAGACCGACGCCGCCCTGCGCCGGGCCCTCAGCCAGCAGGTGAAGGACGCTACCGTCATCATCGTGGCTCAGCGTATCTCCACCATTCTCCATGCCCAACAGATTGTGGTGCTGGATGAGGGAAAGGTGGCGGGCATCGGTACCCATGAGGAGCTGATGGCCAGCTGCCCCACCTATCAGGAGATTGCCCGGAGCCAGCTTTCAGACGCGGAATTGGGAGGTGCAGGCGCGTGAGTGAACATCAAACTTCAGCCCGTCCCCGGGGCCCCATGGGCCATCGGGGACCGGGAGTGCCCGGCGAAAAGGCCAAAGACTTCAAGGGCACGGTAAAGAAGCTGCTCTCCCACATGGGGCGCTTCAAGCTTCAGCTGGGGCTGGTGGGTATCTTTGCCGTGTGCTCCACCATCTTCAATATTGTGGGGCCCAAGGTGCTCTCTCAGGCCACCACCGAGATCTTTAACGGCCTGGTGTCCAAGGTCCAGGGGAGCGGCGGCATTGACTTCGGCAAGATCGGCCAGATTCTGGCCCTGCTGCTGGTGCTCTACCTCATCAGTGCCGGATTTTCCCTGCTTCAGGGGTGGATCATGAGCGGCGTGACCCAAAAGACCTGCTATGGACTGCGGCGGGATATCTCGGAAAAAATTCACCGGATGCCTATGCGGTACTTTGAGTCCCGCACTGTGGGCGAGGTGCTCTCCCGCATCACCAACGATGTGGATACTTTGGGCCAGAGCTTAAACCAGTCGGTGACCACCCTCATCACCTCGGTGACCACCCTCATCGGCGTGCTGGTGATGATGCTTACCATCTCCCCGCTGATGACCCTCATCGCCCTGGTGATCCTGCCGGTGTCGGCGGGGCTGGTGATGCTGGTGGTGAAGCACAGCCAGAAATACTTTGTGGCCCAGCAGAAATATCTGGGCAAGATCAACGGCCAGGTGGAGGAGACCTACTCCGGCCACAGCGTGGTGCGGGCCTTCAACCGGGAGGAGGAAGTGGTCAGGGAGTTTGACCAGACCAACGCCGTCCTCTTCAAGTCTGCCTGGCTCAGCCAGTTTCTCTCCGGTATGATGCAGCCCATTATGACCTTTGTGGGCAATCTGGGCTATGTGGCGGTGGCGGTGGCGGGCTCCATGCTGGCGGTGGCCGGGGCCATCACCGTGGGCGACATCCAGGCATTCATCCAATATCTGCGGCAGTTCACCCAGCCGGTGACCCAGATCGCCCAGGTGTCCAACATGCTCCAGTCCATGGCCGCCGCCGCCGAGCGGGTCTTTGAATTCTTGGCCGAAGAGGAGGAGCAGCAGCTCGACGCCTGCCCGGTGCCCGCCGATCAGCTCACTGGCGCGGTGGAGTTTAACCACGTGAAGTTCGGCTATGTGCCGGAAAAGACCATCATCCACGACTTTTCCGCCAAGGTGGAGCCGGGCCAGATGGTGGCCATCGTGGGCCCCACCGGCGCGGGCAAGACCACCATAGTCAAGCTGCTCATGCGGTTTTACGATGTGGATTCGGGGGCCATCCTGGTGGACGGCCATGATGTGCGCTCCTTCAACCGCACCAAGCTGCGGGAGGCCTTCGGCATGGTACTTCAAGATACCTGGCTGTTCAAGGGTACCATCATGGAGAACATCCGCTATGGACGGCTGGACGCCACCGATGAGGAGGTCATTGCCGCCGCCAAGGCCGCCCACGTCCACCACTTTATCCAGACCCTGCCCGGCGGGTATCAGATGGAGCTCAACGAGGACGCCTCCAACGTGTCCCAGGGGCAGAAGCAGCTGCTCACCATCGCCCGGGCCATTCTGGCAGACAACCGGATCTTGATTCTGGACGAGGCCACCTCCTCGGTGGACACCCGGACGGAGCACCTGATCCAGGCCGCTATGAGCAACCTGATGAAGGGGCGCACCTCCTTTGTCATCGCCCACCGGCTGTCCACCATCAAGGAGGCCGACCTGATCCTGGTGATGAAGGACGGCGACATCGTGGAGCAGGGCACCCACCAGCAGCTGCTGGACAAGGGGGGCTTCTACGCCGGACTGTATAACGCCCAGTTCGAGGAGACTGGGGAGTCTGAATAATACAAGAAGTGGCCGCCTTTTGGTGCCCCCTGACAGGGGTAACTTTGCAGGTGTCTGAACCCCCGGCAGATATTGCTACAGCAGTATCTGCCGGGGACTTCTTTTTGTCTCACGAACCCTTGGTGGTGGACTGACCTTCCGGCTGGGTGAGTTCCACACAGCCAATGTCATTGTAGTGGATCTCCACTGTTTGCTGGGCGTGCTTGCTCCACTTTACGTCCTTTTCGTGTACCACGATCTTTCGGATGAACAGCCGCAGCAGCTCCGGTGTCAGCTCCTGGATGTCTGTGTACCGCTTTGCCAGGGAGATAA
>NZ_CALWXV010000020.1 GCF_944385615.1 uncultured Flavonifractor sp.
GAGCTGGCCGAGCGGGGCATCATCTATGTGGACGAGATCGACAAGATCGCCCGGAAGAGCGAGAACACCTCCATCACCCGGGATGTGTCCGGTGAAGGTGTGCAGCAGGCCCTGCTGAAGATTCTGGAGGGTACGGTTGCCAACGTGCCCCCCCAGGGCGGCCGTAAGCACCCCCACCAGGAGTTCATTCAGATCAACACCAAGAACATCCTCTTCATCTGCGGCGGCGCCTTTGACGGGATGGATAAGATCATTGAGCAGCGCCTGGACAAAAAGACCATCGGCTTTGGGGCCGATATCCAGACCAAGAAGGAGAAGGATACCGCCATCTTCAAGGAGGTCCAGCCCCATGACCTGCTGAAGTTCGGTATCATTCCCGAGCTGGTGGGCCGTCTGCCGGTAATCACCACCCTGAACGCCCTGGATAAGGACCAGCTGGTGCGTATTCTCACCGAGCCCAAAAACGCTTTGGTGAAACAGTACCAGAAGCTGCTGGAGTATGATATGGTGGACCTGAGCTTTGACACCGCCGCTTTGGAGGCTGCCGCCGACAAGGCCATTGAACGGGGCATCGGCGCCCGCGGCCTGCGGGCGGTGCTGGAAGAGGTCATGACCCAGACCATGTATGACGTGCCCTCTGATCCCACCATCACCAAGGTGACCATCACCGCCGACAGCGTGAAGAACCATGCGGCTCCCAAGGTGGAGCATGATCCCGAGCGTACCCACCGGCCCCGGCTGGGAGGCGCCTCCCTCCGGGCCGAGCACGGAGGAAAAGCGCCCAAGGGAAATGTGTCCTAAGAGGACCATCTGAACCAAAGCAATCGCAGGAGACAGGAACCGGGAGACTGGGCAACACCGGCCGCCCTCGGTCCTGTCTCCTGTTTCACATCCCGGAGAGGAGGGAAAACCCATGCGAACCAATCTGCCTGCCGTCATGCCTGCTCTGGCGCTGCGGGGGCTGACCATTTTTCCCAATATGCTGCTCCATTTTGACGTGGCCCGGGAGGCCTCCATCAAGGCGCTGGACGAGTCCATGACCACCGGCCAGCCCATCTTCCTGGTGGCCCAGCGGGACCTGTCGGTGGAGGACCCCACAGAAGAGGACCTTTATCGCATTGGTACCATCAGCACCGTGCGCCAGATCCTGCGCCTGCCCGGCAGCAGCGTGCGGGTCATGGTGGAGGGCGTCAGCCGGGGCCGGCTTCAGAGCCTGACCCAAACCACGCCCCACTTTATTGCTCAGGTGGAGGAGATCCCGGAGGAGGTACCGGCACGCCGCTCCGCCCGGACCGAGGCGCTGATGCGCCAGACCTATGAGCTGTTTGAAACCTACATCGACCTGGCCCCCAAAATGACCCCTGATATTCTGCTGTCAGTGCTGTCCAGTGAGGAACCGGGGTATATCGCCGACTACATCGCCCAGAATTTGCCCATGCGTACCGGGGACAAGCAGGCCATTCTGGAGGAGCTGCGCCCCATCCGCCGTCTGGAAAAGCTGTGTCACAACCTCCGCCGGGAGGTAGAGATCCTAGAGCTGGAGCACGAGATGCAGAACAAGGTGCGGGACCATCTCACTCGCAGTCAGCGGGACTATGTGCTGCGGGAGCAGCTGAAGGTCCTCCAGCAGGAGCTGGGGGAGGACAGCCAGGGAGACAGCGAGATCACCGAATACCGCCAGCGCATCGCTCAGGCCAAGCTGCCCCAGGAGGTGGCGGACAAGCTGAACAAGGAGCTGGGCCGTCTGGAAAAGCAGCCCTACGGTTCCGCCGAGGCCACCGTGCTGCGCAATTATCTGGACAATGTGCTGGAACTGCCCTGGGGCAAACGCACCAAGGAGCGCGTCAATGTGGAGGCTGCCCGCAAGGTGCTGGATGGGGATCACTACGGTCTGAACAAGGTAAAGGAGCGTATTTTAGAGTTCCTGGCGGTCAAGCAGCTGGCCCCCCAGCTGAAGGGACAGATTCTCTGTCTGGTGGGTCCTCCCGGCGTGGGTAAGACCTCCATTGCCGCCAGTATGGCCAGGGCCATCCACCGGAATATGGCCCGCATTTCCCTGGGCGGCGTCCATGATGAGGCCGAGATTCGGGGCCACCGCAAGACCTATGTGGGGGCTATGCCCGGCCGTATCATCGCCGCCATCAAGCAGGCGGACAGCTGTAACCCATTGCTGCTGCTGGATGAGATCGACAAGCTGGGCAACGATCAGCGGGGAGACCCGGCCTCCGCTCTGCTGGAGGTGCTGGACGCCGAGCAGAATGCCACCTTCCGGGACCACTTCCTGGAGGTACCCTTCGACCTGTCCGACGTGCTCTTTATCACCACCGCCAACACCCTGGACACCATCCCCCGGCCTTTGCTGGACCGGATGGAGGTCATTGAGCTGACCAGCTACACCGACGAGGAAAAGGTGGAGATCGCCAAGCGCCACCTGATTCCCAAGCAGATCAAGCGCCACGGCCTGACCAAGGCAAAATGCAAGCTGTCAGACGGCGCCATCCGGGCCCTCATCCGGGGCTATACCCGGGAGTCCGGCGTCCGGGTTCTGGAGCGGCAGATCGGCGCTCTGTGCCGCAAGGTTGCCATGCGCATCGTGGAACAAGGTGTAAAGTCTATCAGCATTACAGAAAATAACCTGGAAGAGTTGCTGGGCATCCCCCGGTACCATCCCGACCACATCCCACAGACCGAGCAGGTGGGGGTGGTCAACGGACTGGCCTGGACCAGCGTGGGGGGCGAGATCCTGGAGGTGGAGGTGGGCGTCGTCCCCGGTACCGGCAAGGTGGAGCTCACCGGCAACCTGGGAGATGTGATGAAGGAATCCGCCCACGCCGCCCTGACGTACATCCGCAGCCGAGCCGCCCAGTTGGGCATTGAGGCCGACTTCTATAAGACAAAAGATGTCCATATCCACTTCCCGGAGGGAGCGGTGCCCAAGGACGGCCCCTCCGCCGGTATTGCCATCACTACCGCCATGGTGTCCGCCCTCACCGGCGCACCGGTCAAGCGGGAGCTGGCAATGACAGGGGAAGTTACGTTACGGGGCAGGGTCCTTCCGATCGGCGGCCTGAAGGAAAAAACCATGGCCGCCTACCGCAACGGTATCCGCACCGTTATCGTGCCGGCAAATAACCAGAAGGACCTGGAGGAGATCGACCCCACCGTCAAAGCAGGGCTGCGGTTTGTCACGGTGGAGCAGGTGGACCAGGTACTGGCGGAGGCTCTGGATTTGATTGTCAGCGACCCTGGCCCGGACCTGTCCCAGCCTCACGCCCCGGCCCAGACTGCCGAGCTGCCCGCCATGCGCCAGTAGGGCAGGGGCTTGTCCCCGGCTGTCGGAAACATCTATTTGGGAGGTAATTATGCCCATCAATCTGCAAAAGGCGGAATTTGTCCGCTCCGCCGCCAAGGCGGCCGATTTTCCCCGGGACCGGCTGGCTCAGGTGGCCTTTGCCGGCCGCTCCAATGTGGGCAAGTCGTCGGTCATCAACCGGCTGCTTAACCGGAAAAATTTTGCCCGGGTGGGCGCCGCCCCTGGTAAGACCACCCACATCAACTACTTTCTCATTGACGGGGCCTTCTATCTGGTGGACCTGCCGGGCTATGGCTACGCCAAAGTATCCATGGCGGAAAAGCAACGGTGGGGACGGCTGATGGAGGCGTGGTTTGCCGATAACTCCCTTATGACACTGGGGCTGCTGATCGTGGATGCCCGCCATAAGCCCACCGCCGACGATTGCACCATGGCAGACTTTTTCAAACACAGCGACAGGCCCTTTGCTGTGGTAGCCAACAAGCTGGACAAGCTGCGTAAAAGCGACATCGAGCCCAATCTGGCCCGCATCCGTGAGACACTTGAGCTGGACGAATCTGTAAAGGTAATTCCCTTTTCTGCTGAGAAAGGGGATGGAAAGCAGGAGCTGCTCAATCTGATTATGGACCACGCGGAGGGATTGGCATGAAATATGTAAAGCTGCTGCGGGACGGCAAGGGCGTGTGGGGCGTGCTCCAGGGTGACCTGGTGCGCACCCTGACCAAGCCACCCTTTGAGGAGCTGTGCTATGATGGGGAAACCCTGCCCCTGGAGGCCTGCCGCCTGCTGGCCCCCTGTGAAGCCACCAAGATCGTATGTGTGGGCAAGAACTACTACGACCACGCGGTGGAGATGGGGGAGGGCGTGCCCGACAAGCCCGTCCTCTTTCTGAAGGCCCCCAATACCCTCAACTATCCGGAGGGTACAATCCACGCCCCCGCTTTTGTGGAGCGGCTGGACTACGAGGGGGAGCTGGCTTTTGTGATCCGCCGCCGGGCAAAAGATGTAAAGGAAGAAAGCTTTGCAGATTATATCTTAGGCTACACCTGCCTCAACGACGTGACGGCCCGGGACGTACAGAAGGGAGACGGCCAGTGGACCCGGGGCAAGAGTATGGACGGCTTTGCCCCCATCGGCCCGGTGGTCACCGACGAGGTGGACCCGTCAAATCTTTCTATCGAGACCCGCCTCAACGGGGAGGTGGTTCAGCAGGGGAATACCAATCAGTTCATGACGGCGGTACCCCAGCTGCTGGCTTTTATCACCACCTCCATGACTCTGGAGCCTGGCGATGTGGTGACCACAGGTACCCCGGCAGGTATCGGGCCTATGGTCCCAGGCGACACCGTGGAGGTCACAATCCAAGGGATTGGTACTCTGCGGAATCATATCGTGTAAGCAAATCGGACCGGCGCGGGCTCTGTGCCGGTCCGGCTTGTGTTTTTCGGGGAAATTTGTTATAATCAGAATCAAAATATGGAAGTGGCTGTCGGACTGACCCATCCACTGAAACGTAAGCTGTTGGAGGAATAACCATTGGGTTCTATCAGTGAATTTGCCCGGCACATGGACTGGTGGGGTCTTATCACCCTGCTCATCAGTGCCGTTGCCGCCCTATTGTGTATCACGCTCCATGAGCTGTCCCACGGTCTGATGGCCTACCGGCTGGGGGACCCCACCGCAAAACAGGCGGGGCGGCTTACCCTCAACCCCATCAAACACCTGGACATCATCGGCCTTTTGATGATGGTGGTGGTCAAAGTGGGCTGGGCCAAGCCGGTACCGGTGGATATGCGCTATTTTAAAAACCCCAAGGGGGGTATGGCCCTTACCGCTCTGGCAGGTCCGGCAGCCAACTTTCTCACCGCCTTGGCGGCGGTGGGGCTGTCCTCCGCGCTGTGGCATTTTTCCCCAGTGGGCAAAGTGACGCTGCTCCTGCTGTGCTTCCTGGCCAATATGGCTCTGCTGGGAGTGGGCATGGGGCTGTTCAACCTGATCCCCATCTCGCCCCTGGACGGGTCCAAAATTCTCTTTGCGATCCTGCCTGACCGGGCTTATTACACCATTCTCCGCTATGAGAAATACGTTATGGGGCTGCTGGTGGTCCTGGTGCTGCTGGGAGCCTTTGATAAGCCCCTGTCTTTTCTGATGGTCCAGTGCCTGCGTGGGCTGTGCGCCATCACCGGGATGCCGCTGGAATGGCTGCTTTACCTCCAGGACGTATCCGCTATTCTGAACCTTCTTTGAGGTGAGTGCCATCGAAACGCCCATTTACCACCTGGAAAAAGTGGTCAAGAACCGGGAGGACCTGGAGGATTTCAACGGCCCTCTGGATCTGATCCTCCACCTGCTGAGCAAAAATAAGATGGAAATTCAGGACATCCAGATCTCTCTGATCTTGGAACAGTATCTGGCGTGGATGGACCGGCGCCGGAAGCTGGACCTGGAAGTAGCCAGCGAGTTTGTGACCATGGCGGCCCAGCTGATGTACATCAAAACCCGGATGCTCCTGTCTATTCACGACGAGGAGGCCCTGTCCGAGCTGGAACAGCTGATGGCCTCTTTGGAGGAGCACCAGCGGCAGGAGGACTATTTGCGCATCAAAGCGGTTGTGCCCGCCCTGTCCGCCCGGTTTGCCGTTGGCATGGATTATCTGACCAAGCCGCCGGAGGCCTTTCAAAAGGATAAGACCTATCGCTATGTCCACAAGCCGGAGGACCTGCTGCGGGCCATGAAATCTGTGCTGGCCCGGGCCGACCACCGGCTGCCGCCTCCAATCTCCGCCTTTGATGGGATTGTGGGCCGGGAGCCCTACCCGGTGGCCGACAAAGCCGACGAAATTCTGGAGCGGTTGGCCCGCTTTGGCGTCACCCGGTTCAGCGCCCTGTTTAAGGGCAACCGGAGCCGTTCGGAAATCGTGGCCACCTTTATTGCGGTGCTGGAGTTGTGTAAGGCACGGCGGGTCCATCTGGCGGGGACGGAGCAGGACTGTACCATTACCAGCACGGGGGAGAGCGGGGAAGAAGAGACCGACTTTACCACCGGTGTTTAGTTGCCGTCAGACGGGGGATAATTATGGAAGTCAAGGAAATTGAATCGGCCATCGAGGGCATCCTCTTTGCCGCCGGAGAGCCGGTGGGGGTGGAGCGGCTGTGCCTGGCCCTGGATCTGGACCGGGCCACCGTGGACGCGGTGTGCAAGCGTCTGGCCGACTACTACAGCTATGAGCGCCGGGGTATCCGCCTGGTGCGGATGGACGCCAGCTATCAGCTGTGTTCTGCTCCCCAGTTCGCGCCCTATATCCGCAAGGCCTTTGAGAGCCGCCGCCCCGCCAAGCTGAGCCAGCCGGCTCTGGAGGTACTGGCCATCATCGCCTATCACCAGACTGCTACTCGGGCCTATGTGGACCAGGTGCGGGGGGTGGACAGCGCCTATACCATCAGCCTGCTGCTGGAGCGGGACCTGATTGAGGAGTGCGGCCGTTTGGCAGTGCCCGGCCGGCCCATCCAGTACCGCACCACCCAGACCTTCCTGCGGTCCTTTGGCCTGTCCAGCCTGGACGAACTGCCGGAGCTGCCCAATATGCCACCGGAGGATGGGCAGCAGACCATTCGTCAGATGCAGACGGCTATGGAGCAGCTCCAGGCAGCGGAAGCAGGGGAGGGCCTGGCGCAGATCACCGAAGAAGAAATCGAGGCGGCGGCCCGGGAGCTGGCCCGGTCTGAGGAGGAGTCTGGGGCATGATGGTGCTGCTGGTTGTGGGAATCGTGATCTTGGCCCTGGTTCTGGTGGGCCTGATCCGGGTGGGCGTACAGGTGGAGTACGCCCAAAACTGCCTGGAGGTCAGGCTGCTGGCTGGACCGGCAAAGATCACGCTCTTTCCCCGAAAAGCCAGAAAGCCTAAGCCCCGCAAAAAGCCCAAGCGGACCAAGGCCAAGCAAGCGAAGCCCAAGAAAGCACCGCCTACGGCGGAGGAGATTTTTGCTCTGGTAAAGCAACTGCTTCCGGTGGCCATCGAGGCCGCCGGACAGCTGCGTAGAAAGATCCGCATAGACGCCTTTTATTTGGATATTACTGTGGCATCCACCGATCCGGCCAAGGCGGCGGTGAACTATGGACGGCTCAACGGGGCCATTGGTATGCTTTGGCCTCTGGTGGAGCAAAATTTTAAGGTGAAGGAGTGGCGCATCCGCACATGGGTGGATTTTACCACCGAGCATCCCACCCTGTCTCTGCGGGCAGCGGCCACTTTGACCATTGGGCAGATTCTTTCTCTGGGCATCCGGGTGGCGTCCAGGGTGCTGCCCATTCTGCTCAAACAAAAGGACGGGAGCAAATCCCGGCAGGAAACACAGAAAGAGGCGGTTTAAACCATGGAAAAGCAGCATCCCATTGGCGATCTGATGAGCAACATCGTGGAAAAAGTCCGGGAGATCGCAGACGTGAATACCATTGTGGGCCAGCCCATTGCGGCGGGAGAGGTGAGCATCATTCCCATTTCCCGGCTGAGCGTGGGTGTGGGCTCGGGGGGCACCGAGTTCGGCAGCAAGCATCAGAAGCCGGACGGCGACAACTGCTTCGGCGGCGGTGCCGGGGCAGGGGTCAACCTGATCCCCGTGGGCTTTCTGGTGGTCAAAGGGGATTCGGTGAAGCTGCTCCCCGTGGCCCCGCCTGCCGGGACTACCGTAGACCGGGTGGTGGAGATGGTGCCCGAGGTGGTAGACAAAATCACCGACTTTATCGAAAAACAACAGGATAAGAAGGCTGCGGAAAAAGCCGCCTCGGAAAAGAACGATCAGCAGACGGGGGATAAATCGGGCTTTAAAGGCGTATACTAACCGCATCAACGTGAGGTGATGCGGTTTGAAACGCTGGTGCGCCCTTTTGCTGGTCTTGTCTTTGCTGGTCCTGCCGGTATATGGAGCGGAGCCAACCCTCTCCGCCCACTCTGCCATTCTGATGGACCTGGAAAGCGGACGGGTCCTCTATGAGAAAAACGCTCGGGAGCGCCGGTCCATCGCCAGCATTACCAAGCTTATGACCGCTCTGGTGGCGGTGGAGCTCCATCCTGATCTCTCATCGGTGGTAACGGTCAAGCGGGAGTGGACGGGGGCGGAGGGCTCCTCCATGTACCTGAAGCCGGAGGAGGAGTTAACTCTGGAGGCCCTGTTATATGGGCTGCTCCTGTCCTCAGGCAACGACGCTGCTCTGGCTATCGCCGGGTACTGTGCCGGGGATATAGGGACCTTTGTGGAGGAGATGAACAAAAAGGCGGCCCAGCTGGGGATGAACGACACCCATTTCGCAAACCCCAACGGCCTGGACGATCCCCAGCATTACTCCACCGCCGCCGACATGGCCATTCTGGCCCGGGCGGTTCTGGAACGAGAGGAGCTGCGGGTCATCGCATCCACCCGCAGCGTGTCAATCGCCGGGCGCACCCTGGTCAACCATAACAAACTGCTGTGGCGGTACGAGGGATGTACCGGCCTGAAAACCGGCTACACCGACGAGGCGGGGCGCACTCTGGTATCCAGCGCCCTGCGGGACGGACAGGAGCTGATCGCTGTCACCCTCAACGCCCCCAATGACTGGGCGGACCACGCCGCTCTCTTTGACTATGGCTTTGCTACCTATCCCCGCACGCTGGTAAAAGCGGCGGGGGCGTGGGTGGACATTCCGGTAGCCAATAGCCTGTGCCGGTTCGTGCGAGCGGGTACGGCGGCGGAGTTTTACTATCCCCTGGCCCAAGGGGAGGAACCAGAGCAAACCATACAGACGCCTCAGCAGGTGACCGCTCCGGTGCTGGCCGGATTCCCGGCGGGACGGGTGGTTATTACCCTGAATGGGGATGAGATCGCCCAGCTGCCCCTGCTCTATGAGACCGGAGCGGCCAACAATCTGGCTCCCAAGGGCTGGCTGGCCCGACTGTTCGGATAAAACCAAGGATAAAAAAGAAGGGGTCTGCCGTTCTACGGCAGGCCTCTCCTGCGGAAAGGAGACTGCCGGTGGAGGAACGACTGCAAAAAATTTTGTCCGCCCACGGAATATGCTCCCGCCGGGGGGCGGAGGCCCTGCTGGCGGCGGGCCGGATTACGGTAAACGGCCGCCCCGCCGCTGTGGGAGACAAGGCCGACCCGGAGCGAGACGACATCCGGGTGGACGGCAAACCGCTGCGCTCCCCTCAGCGGCGTACTTATCTGCTTCTCAACAAGCCCAGAGGCTATGTGACCACCCTGTCCGACGAAAAAGGCCGGAAGACGGTGGCCGATCTGGTGAAGGACTGCGGGGCCCGGGTGTGGCCGGTGGGCCGTCTGGACCTGGACTCGGAGGGCCTGTTGGTGCTCACCGATGACGGAGCGCTGACCCAGCGGCTGCTCCACCCCAGCCATGAGGTGGAAAAGGAGTATCTGGTATGGGTGCGGGGGGATATCGCTGCGGCCCTGCCGGTACTCCGGGGACCCATGGAGCTGGATGGAGTCCCCCTCAGCCCCGCTCGGGTGGAGCCTGCGGGGGAGGGAAAGCTTTCCGTCACCATCCACGAGGGGCGCAACCGTCAGGTGCGGCGGATGTGCGCCCAGGCCGGCCTGCAGGTCACCCGTCTGCGCCGGGTACGGGAGGGAGCCCTCACTCTGGGCGGGCTGAAGCCGGGCTGCTGGCGGCCCCTCACTATGGAGGAGTTGGCCCTTCTGGAACAGGCTCCCGGCAAGATGTAACAGGACTTTTTGCAGGAATTGATAGAATTCTTGCAAAAAGGGGATTGCTTTTCTCCCGGAAAACCGCTATGATATTGATTGCTGAATCTGCGGATGTGCCGCGGCTGCGCGGTATTCCACCCATATCCGGTCTGTCCGCCGGAATACCGGGGGATGGGCCGGGATTCTTTGCGATCAAGGTTAACGGCGTTATGTCTATCAGAAACGAAACGCCGGGAGGTACAGATCATGCCGAAAGATATTCTCTCTACCATTCAATCTGAAATGAATACCTTCTCCAAGGGGCAGAAGCTGATTGCCAACTTTATCCTGGAGTCCTACGATAAGGCCGCCTTTATGACGGCCAGCAAGCTGGGCAAGACGGTAAAGGTGAGCGAATCCACCGTAGTGCGTTTTGCTGCCGAGCTTGGCTACGACGGCTATCCTGCCATGCAAAAGGCATTACAGGAGATGATCCGCAACAAGCTCACCTCCATCCAGCGTATCGAAGTGACCAATGACCGCATCGGGGACCACGATATCCTGTCCATGGTGATGCAGTCGGACATTGAGAAGATCCGCCTGACCATGGAGGAGACCGATCAGGCCCAGTTCCAGCGGGCGGTGGATGCCATTGTAGGCGCCCGTCACATCTATATCCTGGGGGTGCGCTCCGCCGCTGCCATTGCCAGCTTTTTAGGCTTTTATTTTACCCTGATCTTTCAGAATGTGACCATCATCCACACCACCTCGGCCAGTGAAGTCTTTGAGCAGCTGCTCCACATCGGACCGGAGGATGTGATCATCGGCATCAGCTTCCCCCGTTACTCCCGCCGGACGGTAAAGGCCATGCAGTTTGCCCACGACCGGGGAGCGGAGGCCATCGCCATCACCGACAGCGGAGCGTCGCCCCTGACCCCCTATTCCTCTATCACCCTGCTGGCCAAGAGCGATATGGCTTCCTTTGTGGACTCTTTGGTGGCCCCCCTCAGCCTGGTCAACGCCCTCATTGTGGCCATCGGCCGGAAGAAGAACGACGACCTCTCCCACACCTTTGAGAGCCTGGAGCGGATTTGGGACGAGTATGAGGTCTACGAGAAGGTGGACGAGAACAGTTGAGTGAGATCATCGTCATCGGCGGCGGCGCCGCCGGATGTATGGCGGCCCTGGCCGCCGCGGAGCAGGGGGCGTCTGTCACCCTGCTGGAGCGCAATCCCAAGCTGGGCCGCAAGCTGTACATCACCGGCAAGGGCCGGTGCAATGTGACCAACCACTGTACGGTGCAGGAACTGCTGCAAAACATCCCTGGCAACAGCAAATTCCTCACCAGCGCCGCCACCCGTTTTCCCCCGGAGGAGGCGGAGGCTTTTTTTGAAGGGTTGGGGGTCCCGCTGAAGATCGAGCGGGGCAACCGGGTCTTCCCCCAGTCCGACAAAGCTGCCGATATCATCGACGCCCTGCTGCGGGCCTTGCGGAAGGCAAAGGTGGCTATTGTTCAGGACCGGGCGGTCAGCCTGACGGTAGAAGAAGAGGACCGGCTTACCGGCGTAACAGGGGAGCAGGGGGAGTACCCCTGCAAGGCGGTGGTCATTGCCACCGGCGGGGTGAGCTACCCCCTCACCGGGTCCACCGGCGACGGGTACGAATTTGCCCGGGCTCTGGGCCACACCATTGTAGAGCCCCGGCCTTCTCTGGTGCCCTTGGTGGCAGAGCAGCCCTTCTGCGCCCAGATGCAGGGGCTCAGCCTGCGCAATGTGGCCATCCAGGTAAAGAACAGTAAGAAGAAAACGGTGTACGCCGAACAGGGGGAGCTGCTTTTCACCCACTTCGGCCTGTCCGGACCGCTGATTCTCAGCGCTTCGGCCCATATGCGCAGCATGGACAAAGAGCACTATTTTATTCTGCTGGATCTGAAGCCCGCCCTGGACCAAGAAAAGCTGGACAATCGCCTGCTGCGGGACCTGGGCGAGCAGGCCAACAAGGATTTCCGCCATGTGCTGGAGGGATTGGTACCCCGGCTGATGGTGCCGGTACTGTTGGAGCTCACCGGTATCCCGGGAGACTTGAAGGCCAATTCCATTACCAAAGTCCAGCGGCGGAAGCTGCTGGAGACCCTGAAGGGGCTGCGTATCGATATATCCGGTCCCCGGCCTATTGGGGAGGCCATCGTCACCGCCGGCGGGGTCAAAACGTCGGAGGTGGACCCCCACACCATGGCTTCTAAAAAGGTCCAGGGGGTCTTTTTTGCCGGTGAGGTGCTGGATGCGGACGCCTATACCGGAGGCTTTAATTTGCAGATCGCCTGGTCCACCGGCCGGGCGGCGGGACGCGGTGCGGCAGAGGCCGTCCGTCTCACCAAGGAGGCAGAGTGATATGACCAAGCACAGGAGTATTGCCATTGATGGGCCCTCAGGGGCGGGCAAATCCACCTTGGCCCGGGCCCTGGCCAAAGGGCTGGGCTATTTATATGTAGATACAGGGGCAATCTACCGCACAGTGGGCCTACAGGCCTGCCGGGCGGGGGTGGACCCGGAGAACAGTGAAGCAGTGACCGCCTTGTTGCCCAACCTGGAGATCGGCATGGGCTATGGAGAGGACGGTGTGCAACGGATGTACCTTAACGGAGAGGATGTGTCTCAGGCCATCCGGCAGCATGAGATCTCCCGGTACGCCTCCTGCGTGTCCGCCCTGCCAGCGGTGCGGGCCTTCCTGTTGGACCGGCAGCGAAAGCTGGCGGAGGAACACGATGTGGTGATGGATGGCCGGGATATCGGTACTGTGGTGCTGCCCCAGGCCGATGTGAAGATCTTCCTCACCGCCGCCCCTGAGGCCCGGGCCCGCCGGCGCTGGCTGGAATTGCGGGAGCGGGGAGAAGAGGCCGATTACGACACCATACTTCAGGATGTAAAGGACCGGGATGAGAAAGACACCCACCGAGCCACCGCGCCCCTCCGACAGGCGGAGGACGCAGTACTGGCCGACACCACCGAGCTGGACCTGGACCAGAGCCTTGCGCTGCTGATGAACATCGTAAAGGAGCGGCTGCAGGCATGAACATCATCTACTTTCTGTCCTATCTGGTGCTCTGGCCGGCCTTCCGCATCTTCAAACCAACCAAGTGTATCAACAAGAGCAACTTTCCCACCGGCGGGGCCCTGCTGTGTGCCAACCATACCCGAATGAGCGACCCCCTCTTCATTGCCTACGCCCTGGGACTGAAGCATCCCATTCATGTTATGGCCAAGGAAGAGGTCATGCACTGGCCCATCATCGGCTGGATCTTGAAAAAGGGCGGCATTTTCGGCGTCAAGCGGGGCCAGGCCGACATCGGGGCCATCAAGACCGCTATGAAATACCTGAAGGGCGGGGAGCTGCTGCTCATGTTCCCTGAGGGGACCCGCCACCAGGACGGCGACTTCGGCGACGCCAAGACGGGGGCCGCCATGCTGGCCACCCGTACCGGCGTGCCCATCGTGCCCATCTACGTCCCGGCGGAGAAACGTTGGTTCCGTTGGAATCCCGTGGTTATTGGGGAGCCCTACTACCCCCAGACCTCCGGAAAGCGTGCCACTCCGGAGGAGTACCACGCCATTTCTGAGAACCTGATGGTCCGTATCGAGGCGCTCCAGCCTCAGGCCGGCCGATGAGGGTGGAGCTGGCCCGGTCCGCCGGATTCTGCTACGGTGTGCGCCGGGCGGTGGAGTTGGCCGAGCAGGCCGCCCGCAGCGGCCAGCCCTGCGCCATGCTGGGGCCCATCATTCATAACAGCAGTGTGATTGACTATTTGAAGGAGCAGGGGGTGGCTCTGGTCCAGACTCCCGAGGAGGTGCCTGCCGGTACTGCGGTTATCATCCGCTCCCACGGAGAGGGAAGGGCGGTCCATCAGGCCCTGGCAGAACGGGGATGCCCCGTCATTGACGCCACCTGCCCCAATGTCTCCCGCATCCACCGGATTGTGGAAGAGGCAGAAGGGGAGGGGCGGCAGGTGCTCATCATCGGGATGCCCGACCACCCGGAGGTGGAGGCCATCGCCGGATGGTGTGCCCATCCCGTTGTGCTGGAAGGGAAAGCGGCTCTGACACAGTGGCTGGAAGAGGACCCGAAGCGGCAGGAGATGCCCATTACCATGGTGTCCCAAACCACCTCCACCCACTTTATCTGGACAGAGTGCGTAAAAAAAGCAAAAAAAGAGTGTACAAATTTAAAAATTTTTGATACAATATGTAATGCTACGTATAAACGACAGTCTGAGGCCCAGGCGCTGGCCGCCCGAAGCGATGCTATGGTCGTCATCGGCGGGCGGGAAAGCTCCAATACCAGACGGCTGTCCGAGTTATGCAAGGCGCTCTGCCCCATGGTGGTTTGGATCGAACGGGCGGCGGAGCTGGAACCTTCCACCCTGTTTCGGAAGGCTTCTATTGGAATCACTGCGGGCGCGTCCACGCCTGAGTGGATTATAAAGGAGGTCTATGACAAAATGAGCGACGAAAACATTGAGATCGAGGAATCCTTTGCTGAAATGCTGGAGAAATCGATCAAGACTTTAAATACAGGGGAGAAGGTCACGGGCGTTGTCACTGGCATTACGCCTACTGAGATCTATGTGGATCTTGGCACCAAGCACGCCGGTTACATACCGGTGTCCGAGCTGACCGACGACCCCACGGTCAAGGTCGAGGATCTGGTAAAAGTCGGCGATGAGATCGAGACTTATGTCATGCGCGTGAACGACCAGGAGGGTGTTGTCACCCTCTCCAAGAAGCGCCTTGACACCGTGAAGAGCTGGGAAGACGTGGAGCAGGCCAAGGAGGATCACACCGTTATGGAGGGTGTGGTCACCGAGGAGAACAAGGGCGGCGTGGTCGTGTCCATCAAGGGCGTGCGCGTCTTTGTACCCGCTTCCCAGACCGGCCTGCCCCGGGATACTCCCATGAGCCAGCTGGTCAAGCAGAGAGTGCGCCTGCGCATCACCGAGGTTAACCGCGCCCGTAAGCGCGTGGTGGGTTCCATCCGCGCCGTTGAGGCGGAGGAGCGGGCTGCCAAGGCCGCCGAGGTGTGGGCCAACATCGAGGAGGGCAAGCGCTACACTGGTACCGTGAAGAGCCTGACCTCTTACGGCGCCTTTGTGGACATCGGCGGCGTGGACGGCATGGTCCACATCTCCGAGCTGTCCTGGTCCCGCATCAAGCACCCCTCCGAGGTCGTCTCCGTGGGCGACACCGTGGAGGTGTATGTCATCTCCTTCGACCCCGAGAAGAAGAAGATCTCTCTGGGCATGAAGGACCGTACCCAGAACCCCTGGGAGATCTTCACCGGCAAGTATCAGGTGGGCGACGTGGCCAATGTCCGCGTGGTCAAGCTGATGACCTTCGGCGCCTTCGCTGAGATCGTGCCCGGTGTGGATGGTCTGATCCACATCTCCCAGATCGCCGACCACCGCATCGACAAGCCCGGCGACGTACTGAGCGAGGGCCAGATGGTGGACGTGAAGATCATCGACATCGACTACGACCACAAGAAGGTCTCCCTGTCCATCCGCGCTCTGCTGGAGGGCGGTCAGGAGGAGTCCGCTCCTGTGGAGGAGTAATTCCGCATCCCAACCGGGGACGCTCTGTGGAGCGTCCCCGGTTTTTCGTTGCTCTATGACCGAGCATAGACAGACAATGGGGCCTGGAGGCAGAAAAAACGGTTTTTTCGCCCTGTGTCCCGCTATTTTTACAAGGATGCAAGTAATTTTACTTGCAAAGTATTCCAATCAAGTCTATAATAGATTTGTATTGGATAAAACAAGGTAAGGAGTGTAGGAAAACCGGACGGATCTACTGGGAGGTGGGATCGTGTTTCAGGTAGGGGACAAAATCGTTCACCCGATGCATGGTGCCGGCATTGTGGACAGCATTGTGCAGAAGAAAATCAACGGTGTCGTGCGGGAGTATTATATGCTTAAGCTGCCTGTGGGCGGAATGCTGGTGATGATCCCCACAGAAAACAGCGATGAGATCGGTGTGCGCCCGGTCATCAACGGGGAGGAGGCGGACCGCGTCATTGCCGCCATTCCCGACATTGAGGTGGACATGACCCCCAACTGGAACCGCCGTTATCGGGAAAATATGCTCCGGCTGAAAAGCGGGGATCTGTTGGAGGTGGCCCGTGTGGTGAAAGGGCTGACTCACCGGGATGAGGAGCGGGGACTGTCCACCGGGGAGCGCAAGATGCTCCACTCCGCCAAACAGATTCTGATCTCAGAGATCGTACTGTCTCAAAACGCCAGCTATGAGGATGTGGAAGCCCGCATCAACACCGCCATGGCGTAATAGGTATATTAGGTATATAGATATCATGGTGGAACAGACTTACTGTCCTGCCCAGATCAGTGTAAAAAGGGGGCCAGCAGGCTCCTTTTTTGCAGAAGGAGGAAACAATGGCAGGGTTTCTTTCCCGGCTTTTTCATCACTCCGCTCCGCCGTCCATCCGCTGCGGCGCGGTGGTGCCGGCGGCGGGCAGCTCTACCCGGATGGGGCAGGATAAGCTGCTGTTGCCTCTGGATGGGGTTCCGGTCATTCTGCATACCCTGCGGGCGCTGGACGACTGCCCTCACATTGCCGAAATAGTAGTGGTCACCCGGGAAGACCTGATTGTCCCCATCAGCAGTCTGTGCAAAGATGCCGCCCTGTCCAAAGTGCGAAAGGTGGTGCGGGGGGGTGCTACCCGTACCCACTCGGTGTTGGCCGGGGTGGAGGAGTTGAGCCGAGACATGGATCTGGCCGCTATTCACGATGGAGCCAGGCCGCTGGTCAGTCCGGAGGTACTGGACGCCGTTATCAGGCGGGCGGAGCAGTGCGGCGCTGCTGCCCCCGCCGTTCCTCTGAAGGATACTATAAAGGTAGCTCGGGACGGCTTGGTGGAACACACCCCCGACCGTTCCATACTCTATGCCGTCCAGACTCCCCAGGTCTTTCAGCGGGATCTGATCCGCACCGCCCTGGTTAAGGCCCTTGAGGAAGGAGCAGAGCTGACCGACGATTGCTCCGCTGTGGAGCGGCTGGGTATCGGCGTGGCTCTGACCCAGGGGGATTACCGAAATCTGAAGCTGACCACCCCGGAGGATCTGGCGGTGGCCGAGGCTCTGTTGACCTGGAGGGAACATCCATGAGAATTGGACACGGATACGATGTACACCAGCTGACAGAGGGCCGGAAACTCATTTTAGGTGGAGTGGATATCCCCTATGAAAAGGGTCTGCTGGGCCACTCTGACGCTGACGTACTCACCCATGCCATTATGGACGCTCTGTTGGGGGCGGCAGCGTTGGGGGATATCGGCAAGCTCTTCCCCGACACCAATCCGGCCTATGCCGGGGCTGACAGTCTGGTGCTGCTGGAGAGGGTGGGGAAGCGGCTGAGCGATGCCGGGTACCGGGTGGGCAACATCGACGCCACCATTCTGGCCCAACGTCCCAAGCTGGCCCCCCACATTCCCCAGATGCGGACCAATCTGGCTAACCGGCTTGGAATTGAGGTGGATCAGGTCAGCGTCAAGGCCACCACCGAGGAAGGACTGGGCTTTACCGGAACAGGGGAGGGTATGGCCGCCCATGCCGTCTGCCTGTTGGAATCCGTCTAAATCACGGTTGTCACAAGGCCGTCCCTGCATCGATGATGTTCTGCGTCACGCTCTTCTCCGCTCCGGCATACGCTGGTGCGAGAGGAGCGTTTTTATTATGGTCTATTATCTCATCGTCTGCCGCTCCCTGACCTACGCCCAGCGGACGGCCGCCGCGCTGGAGCGGGCGGGGATCACGGCCCGGATTCTACGATCCCCCAAACTCATTGACCGGGACGGGTGCAGCCATTGTGTCAAGGTGTCCGAGCGCAATCTCACCGCCGCGCTGGTGATTCTCAACCGGGCAGGCCTCACCCCAAAACGAATTTTTCTTCAGGCGGAGGATGGCGGCTACCGGGAGGTAGGGCTGTGATCTATTTGGACAGCGCTGCCACCACGCTGCAAAAGCCACCCTCTGTGGCCCGGGCCGCCGCCTGGGCCATCGGAAATCTGGCCAGCCCCGGCCGGGGAGGCCATCTGCCTGCCCGCCGGGCGGCGGAGACCGCCTTTGCCTGCCGTCAGGCGGCAGCGGAGCTCTTTGGCATGGAGAATCCCGAGCAGGTGGTGTTTACCTCCAACGCCACCCACGGCCTCAATATTGCCATTCATTCTCTGGTAAAGCCGGGTGACCGGGTGCTCATTTCTCCCTGGGAGCATAACGCAGTTACCCGGCCTCTGCACGCCTTAGGGGCGGAGATTCAGGTGGCCAAAGCCCCTCTTTTTGACCAACAGGCCCAGCTGGACGCCTTTGAAGCCGGACTGGAGGCCCATCCCGCCGCCGTGATCTGCACCCATATATCCAATGTATTCGGCTATGTTCTGCCAGTGGAGGATTTGGCTGTTCTCTGCCGCCGCCGTGGAGTGCCGCTCATTGTGGATGCCTCCCAGTCTGCCGGCTGCCGTCTGGTGCGGCAGGATGCGTTGGGTGCGTCCTTCATCGCCATGCCCGGCCATAAAGGATTATACGGCCCTCAGGGGACTGGCCTGCTCCTCTGCGCCGGGGACACCCTGCCCCTGCTCTACGGCGGGACTGGTTCGGCCTCAGCCCTTCAGACCATGCCAGACTATCTGCCCGACCGGCTGGAGGCGGGGACCCACAACCTGCCCGGAATCGCCGGGTTGCTGGCGGGGTTGCGCTATGTGGCAAAACGCACACCGGAGGCGATCGGGCAGCGGGAAGGGGGCCTGATCCGCCGGGCCGCGGCAGGGTTGTCCCGTTTGCCAGGCCTGAAGTTGTTTCTGGCGGCGGACTCCGCCTGTCAGGGAGGCGTTCTCTCGTTCCAGATAGATGGAATGGACTGCGAGGAAGTGGGGGAGGCCCTGAGCCACCGGGGAATTGCGGTACGGGCTGGGCTGCACTGCGCCCCCTCGGCCCATGAGAATGCCGGCACCCTGGAGGCAGGCACTGTTCGGGCCAGCGTGTCCGACTTCAATACTCCGGCGGAGATGGACCGGTTTGTATGGGAGATCTCCCGTTTATGCCCGCACACCGGTTCAACAGGCCGCTTTTCCATCCCCAAACAGACTTGAACGAGAAACCCTCCAGCGCCGCGGGCCGGGAGGGTTTCTCGCCGTTTACCACAGAGCCGGACCCTGTCGGGAAACCGGGAACGGTGGGCGGAATTCACAGAAAATTGATCTTACTTGCCCTTGTCAATCGTAGGGGAATACAGTATAATAAATTGGTTAAAGAAGGTCGGATAAAGGTCTGACCAGGATGGAATGACCGGCGCCGCCGGGGAGCGGGGGACGTGGAGATATGGAAGGCATTTTGTATATGCTGCAACAGCTGAAAGCGATGGTGACCCCCATTGGGATTATCGATGTCATCGACATCCTCATCATGGCCTTCATCATCTATAAGCTCATTATGCTCGTCCGCCGCACCAGCTCCGGAGCGGTGGCCAAGGGTGTACTGGTTTTTCTGGTAGCTCTATGGGTGTCCAGTTTCGGCCTCAATACGGTCAACTTTCTGTTGGGCAAGCTGGTAGAATGGGGCGGCGTTGCCCTGGTGGTCATCTTCCAGCCGGAGATCCGCCGCTTTCTGGAGCAGATGGGCCGCACCAACATCGGCCAGGTGTTTACCCACGCCGAGGAGCGCAACGAGCTGGACAGCGCCATCACACAAACGGTGGAGGCCTATACCTCGCTGTCCAAGTCCAAAACCGGCGCGCTGATGGTCTTTGAGCGGAAAAACATGCTGGACGACGCCATTAAGACCGGCACCGCCCTGGACTGTACCGTCAGTGCCGAGCTTCTGAAAAACATCTTTTGGAACAAAGCGCCCCTCCATGACGGCGCCGTCATCGTCCGGGGCGGCAGAATCGTAGGCGCGGGCTGTATGCTCCCCATGTCGGGCAACGTAAACCTGTCCCGGGAGCTGGGCATGCGCCACCGGGCGGGCATCGGCGCCAGTGAGCACACCGATGCGGTGGTAGCCATCGTCTCTGAGGAGACCGGCTCCATCTCTGTGGCGGTAGGGGGGATGCTCAAGCGGCATCTGGCCCCCGAGACCCTGGAACGGCTGCTGCGCAACGAGCTGCTGCCGGAAAAGGATGTAAACGAGACCCCGGCCAAATTCAAGCTGATCGGCCTGCTCCGGGGCGGAAAGGGGGAGAAGCAGAATGGTGAAAAAGATCACTGACAGCAAGTGGTTTTATATTCTGGTCTCCATCCTGATGGCCTTTGTGCTTTGGATCTATGTAGGTAAGGAGGCCAATCCTCTGACCACCGGTACTCTGCGAAACGTCCAGGTGGTATATACCGGTCTGGACGTGCTGGAGGAGCGAGGCCTGATGATATCTGAGGGGGCCAATCAGACAGTCAGCCTCAACATTCAGGCCCGGCGGGACGTGTTTGCCCGCCTGTCTCAGGGCGACGTGACGGTCACCATCGACGTGTCCGGCATCACGGAGCCGGGAGAGCAGTCCATCGCCATTACCACCCGCATCATCAGCTATCCCCGGTCTATTGCCACCACCGACGCCATTGATCTGCGGTATACCAGCCCGGCTACGGTGGACTTTACCGTCTCCCGCTGGACGGAGAAGGATATTCCTGTCCAGGCGGTCTTTGAGGGCAGTGTGGCCGAGGGCTATCAGCGGGGCGAGTTCTCCATCACCCCGGAGACCATCACCATCAGCGGCCAGGAGGAGCTGGTGGATCAGATCCAGTATGCCCAGGTAACGGTATCTCAGCAGGAGTTGACCGAGACCTACAGCGAGCAGTGCTCGGTCAGCCTCATTGACCAGGATGGCAATCCCGTGGTGAACTCGAACGTCCAGGCCCAGCCTCAGACGGTTTTGGTGACTCTGCCGGTGGAGGTACTCAAGGAGGTGCCCCTTACCGTGAACCTGATTGACGGCGGCGGCGCCACCGCGGTTGACGCCAAGGTGACCATTGAGCCCGCTGACTCCATCATGGTGTCGGGCAGCCAGTCCGATCTGGAGGGGCTGAAAGAAATTTCTCTGGGGGATATTGACCTGTCCGATGTGTATAGCACCAATACCTTTACCAAGGAGATCGCCCTGTCGCCTGAGCTGACCAATGTCAGCGGCATCACAGAGGTGACCGTGACGGTGAGCATCCAGGGTCTGACCACCCGCACCATGAAGGTAAGCAACATTGAGCTCATCAACGCTCCGGAGGGCTACACGCCGGAGGCCATCACCAAATCGTGCAGCGTCCTCATCCGGGGCCCGGAGGAAGAGGTCAACAAGATCACAGAGTCCCAGCTGCGTATTGTGGCCGACCTTTCCACCACCGACCCGTCCACCGGCAGCCGCACGGTGCCGGTGAAGGTCTATCTGGACGGCAGCAGCAATGTGGGTGTGGTGGGAGACTACTCCATTTCCGTCTCCCTTTCGTAAAAATAGTTGAATGCGAACAATTCAGGTGATTTCATGATTCAGACAGCGAAAGTAACCAAGGTATTCCCAGACGGCCGGGCGGAGGTGGCGGTCAAGCGTCAATCCGCCTGCGGCCATGACTGCTCCAAGTGCGGCGGCGGGTGCAGTGAGCTGATGGTCAGCTCTACGGTAGCTGTTACGGCGGCTAATCCGGTGCGGGCTATGCCCGGAGACATGGTGCGGGTGGAATCCTCTACCAGCGGCGTTCTCAAGGCGGCGGTAGTGGTCTATCTGGTCCCCTTCCTCTTATTTTTCCTGGGGTATTTCCTCTGTGCCGCCGCTCAGCTGAGCAGCGGTATCAGCGCCGCCGCAGGCGGGATCGGCTTCGCGGTAGGCGTACTTCTGGCGGTACTGCTGGACCGGCAGGTGCGGCGCCGTCAGTCCATTACCTTCTGCATCACCGCCATCAATCCGGCTGACTGATGTTCGGTTATGTGCGTCCTTACCGAGACGAGCTGAAGGTTGGGCAGAACCGGGACTATGAGGCGCTGTATTGCGGTGTGTGCTATGCTCTCGGAAAGCGCCACGGCTTTATGGCCCGGATGTTTCTCAATTACGATTTCACCTTTTTGGCCATGCTGTTGGACGGCACCAGGCCAGAGCTGGTCCGCAAGGGTTGTCCCGCCCGCCTGTGGTGCAGAAAAAAGTCCTGTGTCCGTTCTATGGGGGTGGATGCGGCAGCTGATGCCGGTACCATTCTCAGCTACTGGAAACTGCGGGATACGGTGGCAGACAGCGGATTCTGGAAAGGTCTGCCCGCCCGGCTGTTGTCCCGGCTGCTGGGCCGGGGTTACCGCAGAGCGGCGGCGGCCCGGCCGGATTTTGACGCCAAAGTCCGCCAGTGTCTGGAGGAGCTTCAGAACTTGGAGCGGGAACAGTGTCCCTCCATGGATCGGACAGCGGATACCTTTGCCCGACTCCTGGCGGCGGCCGCGCCCCCATCGGGAGACGCAGGACGGGACCGGGCTATGGAGCAGCTGCTCTATCATGTGGGCCGGTGGATTTATCTGGTGGACGCCTGGGACGACCTGGAGGATGACCGGCGCACCGGTTCCTATAACCCCATTCTGGCCCGCTTTTCCGGCAGGGCGGAGGAGGGAAGGGAGACCATGCGTACCACTCTGCGCCACTCCCTCAATCTGGCCCGGTCGGCCATGGCGCTGCTGGAGCTGGGTCACTGGCAGGGAACAGTGGAGAATATCCTCTACTTGGGCCTGCCCGCCGTGGAGGAGCTGGTGTTTACCGGCCAGTGGAAGGCCGCCAATCATACAGACAGGAGAAAACATACATGAGCGATCCTTACAGCGTGCTGGGCGTCAAACCGGACGCCAGCGACGACGAGATCAAACGAGCCTACCGGGAGCTGGCCCGGAAATATCATCCCGACAACTACCAGAACAATCCTCTGGCCGACCTGGCAGAGGAGAAGATGAAGGAAATCAACGAGGCCTACGATACCATCACCAAGATGCGCGCCGGCGGTGGAGGCTACCAGAGCGGCGGCCATCAGGGAGGCGGTTATCAGGGCGGCTATCAGCAGCAGTATAGCGGTCAGGGGGCCGGCCTGTATAATCAAATTCGCCAGGCCATCAATGTGGGGGATCTGAGCCGGGCCGAGCAGCTGCTGCGCACCGCTCCTAATCAGGACGCCGAGTGGCATTTTCTCAGCGGCTCTCTGGCCTATCGGAAGGGCTGGCTGGACGAGGCCACCCAGCACATTCAGATCGCCTGCAATATGGACCCCTCCAACGCCGAATACCGGCAGGCTCTGCTGATGATGCGGCAGGGCGGGCGGGCCTACCGGCCCTATGGCTACGGCGGCGGACCGGACGCCTGCGACCTGTGTACCGCCTGTATGTGCCTCAACTGCCTGTGCGGCGGCTGCGGAAACTGATATGAGCGGGCGCGGACGATATAGCGGCGGAGCGGGCCGGACCGCTCTGGTGGGGCTGCTCACCGGCCTTTCCCTGATTTGCCTCTATCTGGCCTTTCTCGCTCCAACCGGCAAGCTGGGTGTGGTGGCTTTAGCGGGCATATTCCCGGCAGGGGCGGTGGTGTCCGCTGGACTGGGCGCGGGCTTTTTTTCCTATGCCGCCACCGGTATTCTGGGTCTGCTGCTGATTCCAAGCAAAAGCGTGGCCCTGCTCTATCTGATCTTCTTTGGGCTGTGGCCTATGATGAAAAGCCTATTGGAGCGTATGCCCAGCCGGGTCCTGGAGTGGGTGTGTAAACTGGCCGTGTGCAACCTGGCTTTGGCAATATTATGGTTCGGACTGAAAGCTCTTTTTCTGCCCTTTCTCCCCGCTGCGCTCAGCCAGACCTGGATGGTCTTTGGCGCGGGCAACCTGGGATTTGTCCTCTATGATGTGGGATTTTCCAAGCTCATTGCCTTCTATACCGCCCGGGTGGACAGGGTCTTGCGGAAGAATCGGTAGTTTGGTATAATATACAAGATTGGAGCCTCCGTCAGCTGAGCCCTTCCAGCGGCGGAGCATACTATACAGGAACAGGGGGAACCCCATTTGGTCAAGAGTATGACCGGCTATGGCCGGGGAGAGGCCGCTGTCAATGGCCGCGCCATTACGGTGGAGCTGCGCTCGGTGAACAACCGTTATCTGGACTGTACCGTCAAGCTGCCCCGTATCTATGTGTTTGCCGAGGACGCGGTAAAAGCCCGGGTTCAAAGCCGTATTTCCCGGGGCAAGGTGGATGTGTTTGTCACCATCGGCCCTTCCGCCAACGGCGATGTGACCATCTCGGTGAATAAGCCGGTGGCCGACGGCTATTTTGCCGCTCTGCAGGACCTGCGGGATACCTACGGTCTGCGGGATGACATTTCGGTGTCCCTGCTCTCCCGGTTCCAGGATGTATTTCTGGTGGAAAAGACACAAGAGGATCTGGAGGCCCTGTCTGCCGACATCTGCTCGGTGCTGGATTTGGCGCTGGACGATTTTGACGCTATGCGGAGCCGGGAAGGGGAAAAGCTGTGTCAGGATATACGCACCCGGGCCAATACCATCGCGGGCTTGGTGTCCAAGGTGGAGGAGCGTTCCCCCGGCATTGTGGCCGACTACCGCGCCAAGCTGCTCACCCGGATGAATGAGGTACTTCAGAATACCCAGATCGACGAGAGCCGTATCCTCACTGAAGCGGCCATCTACGCCGACAAGGTGGCGGTGGATGAGGAGACGGTTCGTCTGCGCAGCCATCTGTCCCAGCTGGAGCACATGCTGGAGCAGGGGGGCGCCATCGGCCGCAAGCTGGACTTTTTGATCCAGGAGTTCAACCGGGAGGCCAACACCATCGGCTCCAAATGCAGCGACATTGAGACCGCCGGCTATGTGGTGGAGATCAAGGCCGAGATCGAGAAGATCCGGGAGCAGATCCAGAACATCGAGTAAGGAGCGGGCGGATGAAACTGATCAATATCGGCTTTGGCAATATGGTATCCGCAGGGCGGCTCATCGCCATCGTCAGCCCCGAGTCCGCCCCCATTAAGCGAATGGTACAGGAGGCCCGGGACAAGGGAAACCTGATCGACGCTACCTATGGCCGGCGCACCCGGGCTGTACTCATTATGGACAGCGACCATATCGTGCTCTCCGCTCTCCAGACCGAGACGGTGGCCGGACGCTTGGGCGGAAAAGAGCCAGTGGAAGCCGTGGAGGAGGAAGAGGCGCCTTGATGGGAAAAAAGAAAGAACGGGGTACATTGATTGTGCTCTCCGGTCCATCCGGGGTGGGGAAGAGTACTGTGATCGCCGAGCTGCTCAGTGAGCGCAAGGACATCCATTTTTCCGTGTCCTTCACGACCCGGCAGCCCCGGGTGGGAGAGGAGAACGGAGTCAACTACAACTTTGTCTCCCGGGATGAATTTGAACGGATGATCGCCAACGATGAGTTGTTGGAATACGCGGAATATGTCCATAATTATTATGGTACCTCTCTGCGGGTGATTCAGGAGAAGCTGGACGCCGGTATTGATGTGCTGCTGGACATTGAGGTACAGGGAGCCGCCAAGGTGCGGACCAAGTGTCCTGACGCGGTTTGTATTTTCATCATTCCCCCTTCCTTTGAGGAGCTTTCCCGCCGCCTGCACCGTCGGGCCACCGATAGCGAAGAGGTGATTCAGGGCCGGCTCCAGAAGGCCCGGGAGGAGTACCAAGAGATCCCCAATTACGACTATCTGGTGGTCAACGACAAGGTGTCTGACGCTGCGGCGGAGATCATCGCCGTGTTAACGGCGGAGGGCTGCCGCACCAAGAACCGCATGAATCTGGTAGAAGGAGTCTGATACAATATGATGCTCGAACCCCCTATGAATCAACTGCTTGAGCAGGTACCCAGCCGGTATATGCTGGTAAACGTAGTGGCCCAGCGGGCCCGTCAGGTGGCGACCGAGGCGGAGGATGCCGGGATCTCCCTGGATGATAAGCCTGTCACCATTGCCATCCGGGAGGTGGCCGAGGGTAAGGTCTCTCTGGGTGAGGAAGAAGAAGCCTGATATGAGAGGAATGAGAGGCAAGCGACAGGCGGGAGCGTCTGCCGCTTGCCTCAGACTGTCCTCAGGGGGATGGAGGGAGCGGATATGGTAGCCAAGGTTGCCCTGAAAGCCGCCACCTATGCCATCGACAAGCCCTATGATTATGCGGTGCCCGCCGAACTGCTTCCAACCCTCCGGCCCGGTATGCGGGTGATTATCCCCTTTGGCGCGGGCAACCGTCATACGGAGGGCATTGTATTGGCCCTGGAAGAACATGGGGCAGCAGAATTGGATCTCAAGCCGGTGCTGACCGCACTGGACGAGTATCCAGTGCTGGACGGAGAAGCCCTCAAGCTGGCCCTTTGGATGCGGGAGCGTTGGTTCTGTACTGTGTACGACGCTGCCCGGGCCATGCTTCCGGCGGGGCTGTACTATGCGCTCCAGGATCAGTGGAAAATCGCCCAGGGCGTGGACAGAGAAGCGGCCTATGAGGCCGCCGGAAAATCAGAGCACGCCAGACGGGTGGTAGAACTGCTCTTTGCAGGAGGCGGTTGCACCGACGTGACCACCCTCCGGGAGGCCTTTGGAACCAAAGACCCCAACCCCGCCTTAAAGCTGCTGCGGGATAAGGGTATCGTTACGCTGGAGACCAGCGCTTCCCGTGGGGTAGGGGACAAGACCGAACAGGTAGCCACCCTGGCGATTCCAGCCCAAGAAGCTTTGGATCAGGCGGCAGCCCGGCGGAAGACCGCGCCCCTGCGCTACGCGGTGGTAGAATTGCTGTGCGCCGTGGGCGAGGCCTCCACCAAGGAGCTGTGCTATTTTACCGGCGCGTCCAGCGCCACCCTGCGCGCGCTGGTGAAAAGCGGGGTCATCTCGCTGGAGCGCCGGGAGGTTTACCGCCGGGTAATGGTGGATGGGGTGGAGCCAGCAGAAGAGCCGATTCTGAACCAGGCGCAGCAAGGAGCCTTTGAGGAGCTCAACGCACTTGCCGCCGCCGGAGCCCCTGCCGCCGCTTTGCTGTACGGCGTCACCGGCAGCGGAAAGACCCAGGTATATTTAAAGCTGATTTATGAAACCCTGCGGCGGGGCCGCACCGCCCTGGTGCTGGTACCTGAGATCTCACTCACCCCCCAGCTCATGCGGATTTTTGCCGCCCATTTTGGGGAACGGATTGCCGTACTCCATTCCTCCCTTCGGGCGGGGGAGCGGTATGACGAGTGGAAGCGCGTCAAGGCGGGGGAGGCCCGGGTGGTCATTGGCACCCGCTCCGCCGTATTCGCACCGCTGAAAGACTTGGGTCTTATCGTGCTGGACGAGGAGCAGGAGTCCACCTATCAGTCAGAAAATGTACCCAAATACCATGCCAGAGAGGTGGCCAAATTTCGATGCGTCCAGCACAACGCGCTGTTGCTTTTGGCCTCGGCCACACCATCGGTGGAGACCATGTACCAGGCGGAACGGGGCGCCTACCATCTGTTTGTACTGAAGCAGCGGTATAACCAGCGTGCCCTGCCGCCGGTGGATATCATCGACATGAAGGAGGAACTGCGCTCCGGCAACGGTACCGATTTAAGTGCATCTTTGATCCAGTCCGTAAAAGAGGCGGCAGCCCGGGGAGAGCAGAGCATTTTGCTTCTCAATCGCCGGGGCGCCAGCCGGATGGTGAGCTGCGGGGAGTGCGGCGAAGTACCAACCTGCCCCCGGTGCTCCGTCCACCTCACTTACCACTCGGCCAATGGGCGGCTGATGTGTCACTATTGCGGCCACTCCCAGACCTTACCTCCGGCTTGCCCCTCCTGCGGCGGGACCCTGAACTTCATCGGGGCGGGTACCCAGCGGGTAGAGGAGGAGCTGAACGAGGCCCTGCCGGGTCTGGAGATCCTACGGATGGACGCCGATTCCATCTCAGCCACCCACAGCCACGAAAAACTGCTGGCCCGCTTTGAAAAGGAGCGTATCCCGGTGCTGTTGGGCACTCAGATGGTGGCCAAGGGCCTGGATTTTCCCAACGTCACTCTGGTTGGGGTCATTTCCGCCGACCAGTCCCTCTATGTAGACGACTACCGGGCAGGAGAGCGTACGTTTTCCCTGCTCACCCAGGTGGTGGGCCGGGCTGGCCGGGGAGAAAAAGGGGGAAGGGCCATTATCCAGACCTATACCCCCGACAACGATGTGATCCGGTGTGCCGCCCAACAGGACTATGATTCCTTTTACCGGCAGGAGATCGCCCTGCGGGAGCTGCGGGGCTGTCCGCCCTTCCGGGATTTGTTTGTGCTCACCGCCTCCGGGCGGTTGGAGAGCGCGGTACTGCGCGCCTGTATGCGTCTGCGGCGCACGCTGGAAACCTGGCTGAAGCTGCCGGCTTATCAGAATCTGGCGGTCCAGCTGCTTGGGCCTGCCCCGGCGGCCATTGCCAAAATCAACGAGCGTTACCGCTACCGGCTGACACTGGCCTGTACCAATACCCGCCCGGTGCGGGATATGATCGCCGCCCTGCTGCGGGCGGCTCAGACTGACAAAGAAAACAAAGGGGTGTCGGTAACTGCCGACGTGAACCCATTGGATTAGGAGGAACACAATTATGGCTCTGCGTACCATTCTCAACGACAGCGACCCGGCTCTGCATAAGGTCTGCCGTCCTGTAACCCAATTTGACGGAAAGCTCCACGATCTGCTGGACGATTTGAAAGAGACGTTGGCCAACGCCAATGGCGCCGGACTGGCCGCCCCCCAGGTGGGCATCCTTCGCCGGGCGGTCATTGTGGTGGACGCCAACGACCAGATGCTGGAGCTGATTAACCCTGAGATCATCGCTCAGGAGGGAGAGCAGGAGGGCTTTGAGGGCTGCCTGTCGGTCCCTGGCCGTTGGGGCGTGGTAAAGCGTCCCAAGAAGGCCAAGGTGCGGGCTCAGGACCGGAACGGCAACTTCTTTGAGGTGGAAGGGGAGGACATTGTGGCCCGTTGCTTCTGCCATGAGATCGACCACCTGGATGGCCACCTGTTCTCCGAACTGACCGACCGGCTGTATACCAACGAGGAGCTGGATGAGCTGATGGAGGCGGAAGGGGAGGAGCAGGCATGAGGATCCTCTTTATGGGCACGCCGGATTTCGCGGTACCCTCTCTGGAGGCCCTGATCGAGGCGGGTCACGACCTGTGCGGTGTGTTCACCCAGCCAGACAAGCCCAAAAACCGGGGCATGAAGCTCCAGGCCCCGCCGGTAAAGGAGTGCGCCCTGGCCCACAATATCCCGGTGTATCAGCCCACAAAGCTGCGGGACGGCACCGCTCTGGCCTTGATTCAGGAGCTGGCTCCGGAACTCATTGTGGTGGCAGCCTATGGGCGTATCCTTCCCGACGACATTTTGTCCGCTCCTCCCAAGGGATGTATCAACGTCCATTCCTCCCTGCTGCCCAACTATCGGGGGGCGGCTCCCATCAACTGGGCGGTACTCAACGGCGACGCCGAAACCGGCGTAACCATCATGCATATGGCCCACGACCTGGATGCAGGAGACATCATCTCCCAGGCCGCCACTCCTATTGACCCCAATGAGACGGTGGTGACTCTCCATGATCGGCTGGCCCAGCTGGGGGCCAGGCTGTTGGTGGACACGGTGGCAGAGATCGCCGCCGGTACGGCGACCCGCACCCCCCAGGACCATGACAAAGCGACCTTAGCCCCTATGCTGGGCCGGGAGCTGTCCCCTATGGACTTTACCCATACCGCCTGGCAGCTCCACAATCAGGTCCGGGGTCTGATCCCATGGCCTGCGGCGGTAGCAACTCTGGGGGATAAACGGTGCAAAGTGTTTTCTACTGTTGTGTTAGAGGGCTGTACCGACACCGCTCCCGGTACCGTACTGGCCGCCGGGAAAGAGGGGCTGGTCTTGTCCTGCGGCGGTGGTACCCAGCTGCGGATTGAAGAGCTTCAGCCCGACGGTGGCAAGCGGATGAAGGCTACCGACTATCTCCGGGGCCATCCTATTCCGGTGGGAACGGTATTGTCCGTGCCTGACCAGGAAACGTGAAGCTGATTTGGACGTTGGCAGTCACCGGCATAGCGGCCGCGCTGGGCGGAGCGCTGGTGCTGCGGTGGCTGGGCGCCGCCGGGCTGCCGGTGCCTCTAGCAGGGCAGAACCCAATCTCCAAAGGCGATATTCCTGACCGAAGAGACTGTGTAATGGTATTTACGATTACACTTTTGTTCCGTATTCTGGTTTTTCTTCTGGTGGCTTTGGCAGCCTGTCTGGTGCTCTATCCTGGCTCCGGCCCCGACGCCGCTCTGTGGGTCTGGAAGCGGTGGGATGGCCTGCACTATGTCAATCTGGCAGAGTTGGGTTATTCCGGCTATATGGAAGATGGGAAAAATCTCTTTTTGGTGTTTTTCCCTCTGTACCCCTGGCTCATGCGGGTGATTTCCCTGTTGACGGGCAATACTATGGCGGCAGGGCTGTTGCTCTCGTTCCTGTGCTATTCGTCTGGCTGCGTCTTTGTCTACCGTCTGGCCGCCTTCGAGCTGGGCAGGGGAGGGGCCAAGCGGGCGGTATTGTTTCTATCGGTATATCCATACGCCTTCTTTTTTGGCGGCATCATGACGGAGAGCCTGTTTCTCCTCACCACCGCCGGAGGGCTGTGGGCCATCCGCCGCCACCAGTGGTGGCAGGCGGGGGTGTGGGGCCTTTTGGCTGCCATGACCCGGATGCATGGTATCCTGCTCATTGGAGCCGCCGGGGCGGAGCTGGTAGAGCAGTTGGGCCGGTTTGACTGGAAAGCCATCGCTCGTAAACTGCCCGTCCTGCTGCTGCCCGCCGTTGGAACCTTGGTATATCTGCTCCTTAACTGGCACGTAACCGGCAACCCATTTGCCTTTACAATGATGCAGCAGCACTGGAGTCAGGGGTTTTGTCCCCTGGCCGATACCCTGTGGTACGTGCTTCAAAACGCCCTGTCCTATCCCACAGAGCTGGTGCGATACCAGATCTGGATCCCCACCAGTTTGCTGTTCCCGATCTTTTTCGGACTGCTGGTGTGGGCCTGGAAAAAGTTCCGCAGTATGTACACCCTGTACGGCTTTGTCTATCTGGTACTCAACTACTCCCTGTCCTGGCTGCTGAGTGCGGGCCGCTACCTGTCCTGCGCTCTGCCCTTTTTCCTGTTTGCCGCCGCCCTGACAGAGGGCAGGCCCAAACTGACGGTGGGGATCGCTGTGGTGATGGTGGCGGGATTTGTGCTCAACTTGACCTGGTTCCTCACCGGAGGACAAATCATGTGACCCAATCTGGAGGAAAACCATGTATTTCTTCAACTATTTTGACCCTTACTACTGGATCATTCTGATGCCGGCCTTTCTCATTGCCCTGCTGGCTCAGCTCAATGTGTCCTCCACCTTCAACCGCTATTCCCGGGTTGCCAGCCGCAGGGGGCTCACCGGAGCCCAGGCGGCGGAGGAGGTACTGCGGGCCCATGGGGTCTATGGCGTTCGGGTGACCCGGGTTTCCGGCAAACTCACCGACCACTACGACCCCAGGACCAACACCATCCGGCTGTCCGATGCTGTTTATGGCTCCACCAGCATCGCTTCGGTGGGGGTGGCCGCCCATGAGGCAGGCCATGCCGTTCAGTACGCCCAGGAGTACGGCCCCATCAAGGTACGGGGCGCCATCATCCCGGTTTGCAATTTCAGCTCTCAAATCTCCATTCTGCTCATTATTCTGGGCTTTGCGATGTACTCCCGGCCCCTGTTCGCGGTAGGCGTGGTGCTCTTTGCCGTTGCTACTGTGTTCCAGGTAGTCACCCTGCCGGTGGAGTTTGACGCCTCCCGCCGGGCCATTCGCTCTCTGCGGGAGACCCATCTGTTGGACGCTCAGGAGCTGCAGGGAGCCAAGAAAGTGTTGGGGGCCGCCGCCATGACCTATGTAGCCGCGCTGCTGGTGTCTATTGCCCAGCTGCTGCGCTATGTACTGGCCTTCAACAGCCGTCGGAGGGATTGACATGACCGCCAGAGAAGTAGCCCTTCGGGCTCTAGTGGCCTGTGAACAACAGGGCGCCTGGTCGGATGGCTTTTTGAAAAAGACCTTGCGGTCCGCCGGACTGGACAGCCGGGACGCTGCCCTGGCTACCCGGCTGTGCTTCGGGGTACTCCAGAATCAACTATTGTTGGATGACGATCTGGGCAAGCTGTCCACGGTAAAGCTGGAAAAGATGGAGCCCGCGATTCGCAATATTCTGCGGCTGGGAGCCTATCAGGTTCTTTCCCTTGACAGAGTACCCGACCATGCCGCCGTCAGTGAGGCGGTGGATCTGGCTCGGAAAAGCTCCAGAAACCCCCGATCCGCCGGGCTGGTCAACGGGGTGCTTCGATCCCTGATTCGACAAAAGGACAGCCTGGAGCCCCCCAAAGATCCCGCAATCCGATACAGTCACCCCCAGTGGCTGTATCAGGCCTTCTGCCAACGGCTGGGCAGGGAAGAGGCTGCCGCCCTCATGGCGGCAAACAACGGGGAACCACCCACCTGCGCCCAGGTGAACACCACCAAGGCAACGGTGGAAGAAGTAACCGATTCCCTTCAGGCAGAGGGGGTGGAGGTCCAGCCTCACCCCTGGCTGCCCGACTGCCTGCTGCTGTTCCATACCGGCAGTCTGGAGGAGCTGACTGCCTTCCGGAAGGGCCTCTTTTACATTCAGGATGCCGCCGCAAAGCTGGCGGTGCTGGCCGCCGGCCCCAGGAGGAACATGGCGGTGCTGGATGCCTGCGCCGCCCCCGGCGGCAAGTCCTTTGCCGCTGCCATTGCCATGGATGGACAGGGGAGCGTGACCTCCTGCGATATCCATCCCCACAAGATCGATCTGATCCAGGCAGGGGCCAGACGACTGGGACTGGAGAAGTGCATTTCTGCTCAGGTTTTAAACGGAAAAGAATGTAAAGAGGAATTCCTTGACAGATTTAATCTGGTGATTGCAGACGTGCCCTGCTCTGGGCTGGGCATCATCCGCAAGAAACCGGATATCCGCTATAAGGACCCCAAGCCTTTGGAGGGGCTGCCCCAGGTCCAGAAGGCCATTCTGGACAACGTGTGCCGCTACGTCCGGCCGGGTGGGGTGCTGCTCTACGCCACCTGCACCCTGCTGGAGCGAGAGAATGAGGACGTAGTCCGGACGTTTTTAGACAAGCATAAAGACTTTACATTAGAGGGCTTCCAGGTGCCCGGCGATTTTGAGGGGGCCAGGGAAGGCATGGTGACCTGCTGGCCCCACCGCCACGGCACCGACGGCTTTTTCTTCGCCAAATTGAGGAGGAAGGCATGACCGACATCAAATCTATGGATCTGGCGGAAATGACCGCCTATTTCAAAGAGCTGGGAGAGCCCGCCTTCCGGGCCAAGCAGGTCTTTCAGTGGCTCCACCGGGGAGTGCGCTCTTTTGATGAGATGACCAATCTGTCCAAAGCTCTGCGGGAGAAGCTGAAGGCCGACTGCATCCTCTGCCCGCCGGAGGTGGAACGCAAGCAGGTATCCGCCCAGGATGGCACCATCAAATATTTATGGCGTTTATCCGACGGAAATTGTATCGAAACTGTTTTGATGCGCTATCATCATGGGAATACTGTGTGTATCTCCTCTCAAGTGGGGTGTCGTATGGGGTGCGCCTTCTGCGCCTCTACTCTGGGCGGCAAGGTAAGGGACTTAACACCGGCTGAAATGTTGGACCAGGTCCTGTTTACTCAAGTGGATTCCGGCCTGCCCATCAGCAACATTGTGCTTATGGGAATCGGAGAGCCCCTGGATAACTTTGACACGGTGCTGCGCTTTTTGTCCCTGGTGAACAGCCCTGACGGGCTCAACATCGGGATGCGGCACATCTCCCTGTCCACCTGCGGCCTGGTTGAACAAATTGACAAACTGGCCGGGTATCAGTTACAATTGACGTTATCGGTATCCCTCCATGCCCCCGATGATGAGACCCGCAGCAGGCTCATGCCGGTAAACAGGAGCGTGGGGGTGGAGCGGCTTTTTGACACCTGCCGCCGATACTTTGAAAAGACCGGACGGCGTATCTCCTATGAGTACGCCATGGTGGACGGGGTGAACGACGCCGACTGGCAGGCCGATCTGCTGGCCAAGCATCTCAAGGGCACCCCCGGCCATGTAAACCTGATCCCCCTGAACCATGTGGCGGAAAGCCCACTGAAGCCCAGCCGCCGGGTGGCTCAGTTCCAGAAGCGGCTGGAGTCTCACGGCGTCACTGCTACAGTGCGGCGCAAGCTGGGTGGGGATATCGACGCCTCCTGCGGGCAGCTGCGCAGGAAGGCCATGCTGCAAACCGATTGACGCTGCGGCGGCGCGTTCTTCGCGCCCCTTCCATTGTTTTGCCGGAGGCCTGGGCAGCGGGGCCGGCCGGCTGGAAAAGAGGCTGATTCACTATGATCAACGTGTGGGGCATCACCGATAAAGGTGTGGTCCGAACCCAGAATCAGGACGGGTATTACTTAGATGTGCCTTCTGAGCACCTGGCTGTGGGTGTGGTGTGCGACGGCATGGGAGGCGCCAAGGCAGGCAATATCGCCAGTCTGATCGCGGTGGAAACTTTTGTGGACACCCTGCAGCGGGCCCAGGGAGACCCGGACACACCGCCGCCGGCGGTGCTGTCCAAAGCGGCGGAGGAAGCCAACAGCGCGGTCTATCGCAGAGCCTGTTCCGACCCGGACTGCTTTGGTATGGGTACCACCATGGTAGCAACGCTGGTGGTGGATGGGACGGCATATCTGCTGAACATCGGCGACAGCCGGGCTTACCACATTAACCAGGAGGGTATTACCCGCCTGACCCGGGATCATTCCGTCGTGGAAGATATGGTAGCCCGGGGAGATATCACCCCGGAGGAAGCCAGGACCCATCCCAGAAAGAACCTGATTACCAGGGCTTTGGGAGCGGAGGAACGCATCCGGGCTGATCTGTATGAAAAGGAGCTGCGGAGCGGGGATTTCTTGCTGCTGTGCTCGGACGGACTGAGCAATATCCTGTCTGACCAGGAATTGCTCTATGAGGTGATCCACGGAGGGGAACCTGCCGATTGCTGCCAGCGGCTGGTCAATATCACCATCTCAAGAGGCGCACCGGACAACGTGACGGCGGTCCTCTTTCAGATCCTTTGAAAAGGGGGTAATGAACTATGGATCAATACATAGGGAAATTACTCGACAACCGATATGAGATCCTGGAGCGCATCGGGATCGGCGGCATGGCCGTGGTGTACAAGGGCCGGGACCACCGGCTCAACCGGCTGGTAGCCATTAAAATCTTAAAGGAGGAGCTGGCCTCCGACGCAGAGTTCCGACGCCGCTTCCACGATGAGTCTCAAGCTGTCGCCATGTTGTCCCACCCCAATATCATGGCGGTTTACGATGTATCCCACACGCCGGAACTGGATTATATCGTGATGGAGCTGTTGGATGGCATTACACTAAAACAGTATATGCAGAAAAAGGGAGGCAAGCTGGCCTGGCGGGAGGCCCTCCACTTCATCACCCAGATCATGAAGGCCCTGTCCCACGCCCACAGTCGGGGTATCATCCATCGGGATATCAAGCCCCACAATATCATGGTGCTGCGGGACGGCAGTCTGAAGGTGGCCGACTTCGGTATTGCCCGGCTCACCTCAGCGGCCCAGGCTACTCTGACCCAGGAGGCTTTGGGTTCGGTCCACTATATCTCCCCCGAACAGGCCAGAGGCAGTCACATTGACGCCCGCAGCGATATCTATTCCGCCGGCGTGGTGCTCTATGAGATGATTACCGGCCGGCTGCCCTATGAAGGCGATTCCCCGGTAGCGGTGGCGATTCAGCACATCAACTCTATTCCGCTCTCTCCCCGGGAGATCGACCCGGAGATCCCCGAAGCTCTGGAGGCCATTACCATGAAGGCCATGGCTTCTGACGTAAACCAGCGGTATATCTCCGCTGACGCCATGTTGGCCGATTTGGAGGAGTTCCGAAAAAATCCCTCTATCAATTTTGACTACAGCCCGGCGGACCTGTTGGTCTCCGATGTGGATGAGCCCACCCAGGTACTGGGTGCCAATACGCCCAGCAATGTAAAGGCCCAGCCCGCCCATGTCTCCCGGTATGAGGAGGATACCTGGACCCGCTCCCGTCCTCCCCGTCGGGAGGAGGACACCCGCGCCCGGTCCCGAGCGCCCCGATATGAGGACGACTATGACGATGTGCGGGGCGCCAACAGCCGCTTGCCCATTGTTCTGGCGATCGCCGCGGTGGTTTTGTTTCTAGTCGGTATGGGCGTGTTCCTGTGGTTCTCCTTCTTCAGTGGACTCGGCAGCAGCAGTACCGACTACAATGTGCCCCGGCTCTACGGCATGACTGTGGAGGAGGCTCAGCAGGACCCTGATGTAGTGAAGGCCGGATTCCAGATCGTGGTAGGCGATACGGTGGAAAGCGATTTGGAAGCGGGAAGAATCGTGACACAAGATCCGGAGAACGGCCGGAACGCACAGTCCGGCGCCACCATTACAGTGACCATCAGCGACGGCAGCGGTGCGGAGGACGAGGGGGGCACCATGCCCTACGTGGTCAATAAGGATAAGCGTGCCGCAATCGCCACCCTGGAGGCGTTGGGTTACAGTGAGGAGCAGGGCAATCTGGTGATTGAGGAGCAGTCCTCCGAGGATGTGACTGTAGATTTTGTCATCTCCACCGATCCCGCAGCCCATGCCAGTCTGGAGGGTGTGGACAAGATCACTCTGGTGGTGAGCACCGGCCCGGAGGAGGAACCTGTTGTGGTAATCAGCTTCATCAATATGGAAGCACAGGAAGCACAGGATACCGCCACTGAAATGGGACTGGTGGTGAAACTGGAAGAGGTGTATGACGACTCCGTGAAGGAGGGTTATGTGTGCTGGCAAAGCATTGACTCCAAGACAAAAGTGCAGAAAGGCCAAACCATTACCCTGCGGGTCAGTAAGGGGCCGGACCCCTCCACAGGAGAACCCCCTATAGATGCCACCCCCACACCTGACGCATCAACTGCCCCCACCGACCAGCCCACCCAGACCCCCAACGGACAGCTCAACTCCATCAACTATACCATTAACCTGCCCCGGGAGGGGGATACGGTGTCGGTGGTGGTGACGGTGGACGGCCAGGAGCAGTACAATGAAACCCTGCCCATCGTCCAGCAGATCGTAGTAGTCAATCTGAAGGGCAGTGGGGAACAGATGGTCAATGTCTACTTCAACGGCCAACTCTCCATCTCTGAGACTAAGAATTTTGGTTGATATGGAAGGAATTATTCTCAAAGCCCTCAGCGGCTTCTACTATGTGGACGACGGCCACGGCAAGCTGGTAGCTTGCCGTGGCCGGGGTAAATTCCGCCATCAAAAGGTGAGCCCTCTGGTGGGGGACCGGGTGAAATTTACCCCATTGGAAGGGGAGAGCGGTATTCTGGATGCCATTCTTCCCCGGAAAAATGAATTTCAGCGGCCCGCAGTGGCCAACATTGACCAGCTGGTTGTGGTGGCCTCCGGGGCCATTCCGGTCACCGATCCCTTTCTCATTGACCGGGTGGTGTCCATTGCAGAGGGACGGGACTGCGAGAGCGTCATCGTCCTCAACAAGTGCGACCTGGATGGGGCGGACATCTTATACGACACCTACACCAAGGCGGGTTTCCTTACCCTGCGGGTGAGCGCCGAGACAGGGGAGGGGATCCAAGAACTCTCTGCCGCAATTGCCGGAAAGGTTTCTGCCTTTACAGGAAATTCCGGGGTGGGGAAGTCCAGTATCCTCAACGCTCTCCAACCTGACTTCTGTATCCAGGTGGGAGCGGTGTCCGACAAGCTGGGGCGGGGACGGCATACCACCCGGCATGTGGAGCTGTTCCGGCTGGATAACGGGGCCATTGTGGCTGACACCCCCGGCTTTTCCTCCTTTGACACAGAAGAGATGGAGCTGCGGCGGCCGGAGGAGCTGCAATATACCTTCCGGGAGTTTGCCCCCTACTTAGATCAGTGCCGGTTCACCGGATGTGCTCATGTAAAGGAAAAAGGCTGTTCAGTTCTTGCTGCGGTAAAGGCAGGGGAGATCCCAGCCAGCCGCCATGCCAGCTATGTGAGGCTGTATCAGCAGGCAAAGGAAGTGCCGGAATGGCAGAGAAAGTAACAAAATACGGCCTGATCGTCGGCGCGGCTCCCTGCGCCGACCTGGCTTTTTTAGGGGACTATCTGGGGGAGCGGGACTGGACGGTGATCTGTGCCGATGGCGGCATGAGAGCTGCATTGGCGGCAGGTGTAAAGCCGGATTACTTGATTGGTGACTGGGACTCCGGCGGCAGTCCGGCGGAGGATGTGCCCTGTACCACCTTGCCGGTGGAGAAAGATTTTACCGATTTGCAGGCGGCGGCCCATCTGGCCATCGAGCTGGGATGCACCCAACTGCTGCTGTGCGGCTGCACCGGCGGGCGGCTTGACCACACCGCCTCCAACCTGGTGCTGCTGGAGTGGATCGCACGGCAGGGAGCCTCCGCCCTGCTGGTGGATGAGGACAATGAAGTGCGGCTGTTGGAAAACGGCACCATCTATCTGAACGACACCCCCCGCTATCACTATCTGTCCCTCATTCCCCTGGACAGGACCCTGAAGGGGGTTACCCTGCGGGGTGTCAAGTACCCTCTGGAGGGGGCCACCGTCACCCGGGGAGACACCCTGACGGTGAGCAACGAGCCCGCCTCTCCGGTAATGGAACTCACCGTGGGGGAGGGAGCCGCCCTGGTGATTCGCAGCCAAAGAGAATTATAAGCACATCCCACAACCATACACACAACAGCCGCACTCCGCGTATACTGGGACAGAACCAGTGAAGGGAGGCGGCTGTTTTGACGTTAGAGGGCAAGAAAGCCCTGGCTGCGGTGGCGCTGTGCGGCGCGGGCGCGGTCCTGTTGTTCCGTCCGGGCACTCTGGCAGTCTTTGTGGCCGGGGTCTGGCTGGGCCGTCGGGGCTTTGGCTGGCTCAAACGATATTGGCTTGACAGGGAGGCATAAGGTATGAAAATCGTTGTGGTGAAGTCCCCCAAAGCCCTCAGCAGCCTGCTGAGGCTGGTCTTCGGCTTCAAAAAGACCGACTTGGAACCGGAAAGCCGGTCATAAACGGATTCCCTTGTACATATATTGCCCTAGCAGCAATCAGTCTGGGCAATGGCCCGTACAAGGAGTGGAACGCTATGGAACTGGAATTGGAACGGACCCCGCTGGACGGGTTTACCGCGGTACTGGACACCGCTGTGGCGCAGGAGGAGACGCTGGAGAGCATCGTACCTGATGCCTGCCCCGATTTGCTGTCCATCTGCGATACGGAGGGGGTGGTCTGTCTCCACCGCAAGGAGGCTATGGAGGGCCGGGTGGAGTTGTCCGGCACTATCCATGCCATGCTGCTCTGCCAGCCTGACGGGGAAGTGGGGCTGCGGCGGCTGGAGGTGGATCTGCCCTTTACCTGCACCGCTGATGCCGTGGATATCACCCCCGGCTGCCAGGTCGTAGCCGAGCCCCGGCTTCGAGGGGCGGACGCCCGACTGGTCAATCCCAGAAAGGTATTGGTGCGGGCTGATTTGGTGGTGGATACCCAGGTGTTTGCCACTATGACCGACTGGGCCTGCGCGGCAGTGCTGGACCCGGAGCAGGCTGGGGTAGAACAGCTCAGTGAATCCTGTGAAACCTGTGTGACTGTATGTGTACAGGAAAAATCCTTTCCATTCAGTGATGAATTGACCCTGCCTGGAAGCCGCCCGGAGGCAGAGGCCCTGTTAAAATGGCGGGCGGCGCTGGAGTGCAGCGAGGCCAAGGTCATCGGCAGCAAGCTGATCTTCAAGGGGTCCGCCCGGCTCCAGGTGCTCTACCGCTGTACCGACGGCGGGCTGAGCACCGGAGAGTTTGAGCTTCCCATTTCCCAGCTGATGGAGATAAGCGGCGCGGGGGAGGAGGCCATGTGCCAGGTGCGGCTGGTGCTCACCGATTTGACTTGCGAGCTGGACGACGGAGACGGGCGTACCCTCAGCGTGTCCATGGGTCTGCTGGCCCAGGCGGTGGTCCGGGAAGAGCGAAGCCTGACCTTGCTCACTGACGTGTATTCCACCCTCTATGACCTGAACACCGAGATTCGGTCCCTGACGCTCAGCCGGGTAGCGGATCGGGGAGAGCGGGAGATCGCCGTGCGGGAGCTGCTGGAGACTGGCATCCTGCCCCAGGATGTGATGGACGCCTATGTAACGATGGGGGATGTGGCTCAGACCCGGGAGGGAGAACGGTTATCCCTTACGGCCCAAGTCAATGTCAATCTGCTGTGCCGTACCGAGGAGGGGGAAGTCAGCGCCGTTACCCGCACCATCCCAGTCACCTGCCCGGTGGAGCTGCCTGAGGGAGCCCGGTGTACCTGCCGCTGTACCTGCACCGCTCCGGTGTATGCCGCCCCCGCCTCCGGCGGGGTGGAGGTCCGGTTCCCGGTACGCTTTGCCTATCTGGCTCTCACCGGCAGCAAGGCAGCCGCCGTCAGCACCGTCACCTTTGACGAAAACGCGCCCCAGGACCACACCGGCCAGCCTTCCATCGTGCTTCGGATGGTGACCGGGGGAGAACGGCTGTGGGATATCGCCAAGGCCTACGGTACCACCGCCCGGGATGTGATGCAGGCCAATGCCCTGGAGGAGGAAGAACTGCCTGACGGACAGTTACTGCTCATCCCCAGAAAGCGATAGTATGCTTCAAGAAGGGCGCGTTGCAGAAATGAAATCTGCAGCGCGCCCTTTTATGCGCCGTCCAAAGGAGTATGTAGCCGATAGGTTGT
>NZ_CALWXV010000021.1 GCF_944385615.1 uncultured Flavonifractor sp.
CCTCTCGCAAGGCGCTCAGATAGAATACCACTCGCTCCCCTATTTGTCAACACCTTTTTTCATTTTTCTTCTTTTTCATTTTTCTTCTTTTTCTTTTTTCGCATCCAGTTCTTGGGCCGCGTCAGCCAGCTCCTCATAGGAGAACAAAGCGTTAAGTACCTCCAGCATCGCGTTAGGCGACAGATGGACCGGCAACTCCAAACGCTTTAAAAGCACCTCTCTGCGGGCGGCGGAACCGGTGCCGCCGGACAGCCCCAGAACAAACAGGTCCGCCTTGGTGATAGGACGGCCCTGACGCACCGGCGGCGCCCCCTCCTCCAGGAAGGTAGCCCCTGCCCGCCGGAGGGCCTGCTCCAGCACCTGAGGGCGCATCCCCTCTACCCCCAGCTTTCCCTCCTTGCCCGGAGCCCGCTTGCGCCGCTCCTTCCCAAAGATATCGGGCACATAGGCGTGCTTCACCTGCTCTGGTGGAATACTCCCCTTGAGAAAATTGCGGATGACAAATCCCGCCCCGTCCGGGTCGGTGAGAATAATGAGGCCCCGCTCCGCCGCCAGGCGGCGGAACAGGGCCAGCTTTTCACTGTTCTTGAAGACTCCAAAGCCGGAGGTCTCCACAATAATAGTATCCACCATCTGGGCGAGGGTATTTTTATCGTACCGCCCCTCTACCACAATCGCCTCTTTGATCCGCAGCATCATTTAACTCCAGTGCAGGCAGGCATACCCCGCATACCAGCCGTCGCCCAGGTTCTCGGTATACAGTACCCCAGGGCGGGCGCTGTTCCGCCAGGGCTGGGTGTATACGTCCAGCCGCTCCAGAGGCTGATCGGACAGCCAGGCCCGGGCGCTGCCGTTGTACAAACACACCGTCAAGGCCCCCTCTTCCAGCCGGACGCTTTCGATCTCCAGCCCTTCCAGCGGCTCCGTGCTCAAAGTTTCGGCCATCAGTTCACCGGCCTCCGCCGCCTTGCGCAGGGACTGCAGCTCATCCCGGCGGACCGCCAGCAGGCGGCACACCTGCTTCCGGATGATCTCCACCTGATTTTTTCTGCGGCTGGCAGTCAGCATCCAGCCCGCCGCGCCCACGGCGGCGGCAGCCGCCACACCAATGATCGTACGTTTTTTCATCACCATCAGGCTCCTTTCTTTACGGCCAGCTCCATCAGCAGGCCTGTCAACAATTCCGCCCCGTCAGCGCCGGTGGATTTCATGGCCAGATCCACCTGACCGCACCGGATCACCGCCCGGCGGCACCAACTTAGAGAGAACCGGCGGGCCGATTGCATCAGCCGCTCCGCCGGGTAGGAGGAACGCATCCCCCACAGCTCCATCAGGTACCGGCTTCCCTTTTTTTGCTCCAAAGCCAGCCTGGCGGTATAGAGCTGCCGCAGCTGCTTGCCCAAAACGGCCAGCAGCTTGATGGGGGCCTCCTGCATGTGGTACAGATCCCCCAGCACCGAGGCCGCCTTGTCAAAGTCCCCGGCGGAAATGGCGTCTGTCATCTGAAACACCACCGCATCCAGCTGTGGAGTGGCCACCGCATCGATATCCGCCCTGGTCACCCGCCGGTGGGAGGCATAGGCTCCAATTTTTCCGATCTCCGAAATCAGCGTGTTCATCAGATCGCCGCACAGGAAGATCAAATACTTGGCGTCCTCAGTGCCAATGTCATGGTCCAGGGCCTTAAACCGCCGGGCGATCCAGTCCACCAGATCCCCCTGCTCCTGCCGGTTGAAGGGGACCACGCTGCCCTTTTCCTTGAGAATCCCGGCCAGTTTGGTGCGGGCATCCGATTTATATTCGATGAGATCATACACAAAGACTAGGCAGACATAGTCTGGCAGATCCTTCAGAAGGGCAGTCATGCCCTCCTTGTCCCCCTTGAATAAATCGTAGTCATTGACCACAATCATGGTGCGGGGGCTCATCATGGGCAGGCAGTCCACCGTCTGAGCCAAGGTCTTCAGGTCAAACTCCTTGCCGTTGACCACATGGTAATTGAACGCCTCCAGCCCCGGAGGCAGCAGCTTTTTCTTCATCTGTCCCAGGTAGTAGTCCCGCAGATAGGCCTCCTCCCCATGAAACACATAGAGGCTGCCCAGTGTGCCGCTCTTCAAATCCTGCTTCAGCTTTTGATAGGCGGCGGTATCGGTTTTTCCCTTTGGCGGCATGGTATCTCTCCTTATTCCGCGGTAATGGTAACGGTCCCCGACCAGTCGGTGCGGTAGATGTCGCACCCCTGCCGGGCCAGCCGGCTCAGGGTGTCCTCCGCCGGGTGTCCGTAAGTATTATATCCAACTGAGATCACCGCCAGCTCTGGCTGGACGGCCTGGAGCAGCACTTCCGAGGAGGCGTACTTGGAGCCGTGGTGACCCGCCACCAGCAGCTCGGTCTGGGGCAGGTTTCCATACTTCACCAGCCGCTCCTCCACCTTGTCGTTCATATCTCCCGTCACCAGCACATCAAAGGTCCCGGCGGTACCCAGCACTGATAATCCCTCTTCATTGCTGCCGCCGCTGCCCAGTGGCGGATAGATCTTTAACGCTGTCTCACCCAGTTCCGCCGTAGCCCCGTCGGAGATCAGCAGGGTCTCCACCCCATGGGCCTGGGCGGCTTCCTGGACCTGAGCGCGCAGGGCGCTGTCCGGTTCCACATCGGGCAGGATAAGCAGGCCCACGTCCATCCGCTCCAACAGCTGGGGAATCCCGGCGGCGTGGTCATCGTGGTAGTGGGTGAGGATCACCAGGTCGATATGGCTCAGCCCCAGGGACTGGAAGTAGTCCGCCGCCGTGTTTCCGGCGTCGTAGCCCCCGCAGTCGATAAGGGCGGTCCGTCCCTTGGAGTAGAGGGCCACGCTGAGGCCCTGCCCCACATCCAGCACCGACACGGTGAGGCTGCCGCCGGTGAGGGTGGCAGCCTGGAGCACCAGAGCCCCGCACAGCGTGGAGGCGCTGAGGCACACCGGCACAACCACCCGTCCCCTGGGCCCCCGCCACAATACCCAAAGACAGATCAGGCCGTAGGTCAACGCCATCCACAGGGTCAGATAGATGGAGTGGACGGACACCGAGGCAAAAGGCAGAGCGGCCAGAGCGGCGGTGAGCCATTGTAAATACCACACCGGCAGAGAGACCACCCAAGCCAAAACCCACGCCGCTACTGGCAGCAGCAGCCCCACCAGAGCGGTCACCAGCCCGCCCAGAAAGGCGGCGGATACCGCCCATAGAGCGAGCAGATTGGTCAGGGGCGAGATGAGGGAAATACTGTCAAAATAATAGGCCATGAGGGGCGTGGTGAACACCATGGCCCCTAGGGTGGTAGCTATGCTGACCAGCACCACCCGGGCCGCCCGACACCCCAGCCGCTGCCAAAACCCCTTGGGCTTTCTTGGCAGCTTGTCCTGCCACCGCCGGCACAGAGGGCCGGTAAAGAGGAAAATCCCCGCCACAGCCGCAAAGGACAGCTGTAGGGACACACTGGCGGCGGCGTAGGGATTGAACAGCAGCAGCACCATCAGCACGGTGCTGAGGGCAGTGGGCGGGTCATTCTCCCGGTCGGCCAGAGGCGCGATCAACAAAAGGGCCTGCATCAGGGCCGCCCGCTGGACCGAGGGGGTGTTCCCCGCCACGGCGGCAAAGAAAAAGAGCAGACAGATGCCCACCACCGCCGCCAACCGCCGCCTGCGGCCCAGCAGGGTGGTAACAAAGCTGGCCAGGAAGGAGACGTGAAGACCGGAAACGGCGATCACATGGGCCAGTCCCGACCGCCGGAGGGCGTTGTACACGCCGTCGGGCAGGCTGGTTTTGTCGCCGGTAATCAGGGCCGTAACCAGGGGCCCGGTACTGTCGGGAAAGCTGCGGGCCACACTGTCTTTCAGCGCCTTGCTGACCAGGGCGGGCCAGAGGGACACAGGGGTATGGTCCGGGGACTGTACTGTCCACTCCTTGGCGCTGCCCATGAGCAGCACCCCTTTGGCAAAGTAGTAATCGGTAGGCTCCCCCGCCATGGTGTCCGCCATACGAAAGGAGGCGGTCACCGTCAGCACGTCTCCGGGGCGCAGGTCCTCCGCCCCCTCCCCATCCAGATAGAAGAGGACATTGACCGGCAGTCCGTCCGCCGGGCGGACCTTGGCCAATACCGAGGCGCTGTATTTCCCCTCCTGGGGCCAATCGGTCACGGTGGCGGAGACAGTGGCCTCGGTACCTGCCAGACGAAGGGCAGGAGCCCGCACCAGCCCGCTGTACACCCCGGTCCAGCACAGGCCCGCCGCCAGCCCAAAGCAGAGCAGCACTACCCGCAGGCGGGCCTTTCCGCGCAGCAGCAGGCCGCTCAGCGCCGCCAGAGCGCAGCACGCCCCAGCCGGCACCAGTATCCCTTCCGGCAGCAGATATACCGCCAGAAAGACCGCCCCCGAACAGGCGGCGGCAAACCAGGCCAGCTTACGCATGGGGCGGCCCGGCGTTGTCGGTTCGCCCAGCCAGATAGTCAATAGAAGTGCGGTATAGATCGGCCAGCTTGATGGCCGCCCACAGGGGCAGCTCCCGCTGGCCTAGCTCATAGCGCCGGTAGACGCTGCGGTGCATATTCAGGTAGGCCGCGATCTCCTGCTGGGTTTTGTCGTGGTCCTCCCGCAAATCCCGGATACGCTGAAAATACATGCTCATCACCTTTTTTATGGTACCAAACGGAGTCATACAGGGTGAAATATGACTCCGTTTGGAGTCCTGAATATTGCAAAACAGCCCTGTCCCCAACAGTAGGACAGGGCTGTTTGGGTATTACTTTTTCCGCAGAAAGGAGAACTTGGTTTCCGAGCACACCACCGCCACAAAGATGAGGGCAAAGCCCACCATCATCAGGGGAGTGGGCTGCTCGCTGGCAAAGAGCATGGAGAAGAACACGCCGAAGGGGGCCTCCAAAGACAAAAGGACGGCGGCAGTGGCGGGAGCGGTGTACTTCTGGCCGATGTTCTGAAAGAGCAGGGCCCCGCAAGAGGCAAAGATCACCAGATAGGCCAGTCCGAACAGCAGGTCGCCGGTGAAGACCTCAGGAGAAACCGTGCTCTGTGTGACCAGCACGCCAATCCAGGAGAACACAGCGAAGGAGGCAAACTGAAGGGTGGTAAGGATAAAGATATCCCGGCCCTCGGCAAACTTGGCCACTGCCACGATGTGGCAGGCGAAGAAGAAGCCGCCGATGAGGGTAAGCACATCCCCCAGATTGAAGGCGGAGGCGTTCTTTCCGGTGGCCGACACCAGCCCAATGCCTACGATGCACAGCAGGGCGGCAATGACGTTGAACTTGTCCGGCCGGCGCTTGGCCACGATCCAGTACAGGAAGGGGACGATGACGCAGTAGACGGCGGTAAGAAAGGCATTCTTGCCGGGGGTGGTCCGCTCCAGGCCGTAGGTCTGGAAGGCATAGGCCACAAACAGGCAAAAGCCCATGACGGTGCCGCCGATGAGGTAGTGGCGGTCCATCACCTTCCACCGCCGGATGAACACGACAGCCAGCACCAGGGCGGCAAAGCTGAACCGGATGGCCAGCAGCCAGAAGGTGGGCAGCACATCCACGCTGCTCTTCATCACGACAAAGGAGCTGCCCCAGATGATGGTGGCAAGAATAATCAGCGGGGTGGCGAATTTGGCCAGGACACTGTTTTCTTTGGTTTGGCTCATGGTTGTACCGTTCCTTTCCCTATGGTAAACTATAAAATAATCGACAAAGGAGGATGGGGATGCAGAAGCTGGGACGGGACTTTTTCGCCCGGGACACTTTGGAGGTGGCCCCGGCGCTGTTGGGAAAATATCTGGTGCGGGTGTTGGACGGGGAGCGGCTGGTGGGCCGCATCACTGAGGTGGAGGCTTATATCGGCCGGTGTGACAAGGCCTGCCATGCCTACGGCTACAAGCGCACCCCCCGGACCGAGACACTCTTTGCTCCGCCGGGCACGGCGTACATCTACCTGATCTACGGCATGTACCACTGCCTCAACTTCGTTACCGAGGCCGAAGGCGAGCCCGCCGCCGTCCTTCTGCGGGGCCTGGAGCCTGTGGATGGTGTGGAGCGTATGAGTCTCAACCGCTTTGGGGCCATGCCGGCCCAGCTCACCCCCTATCAAAGAAAACACTTTCTGGACGGTCCAGGCAAAGTGTGTAAGGCGCTGGGCCTTACCAGAGCCCAAAACGGCCTGGATCTGTGCGGCGAGGCCCTTTTCCTCTGTGATGGCGGGGAATTGCCGCCCCCCTTCCACACCGGCCCCCGCATCGGCATCGACTATGCCCAAGAGGCCATCCAATTTCCCTGGAGGTTTTATGTATGATCTTGTTTGACTTTGACGGTACCTTAGTGGACTCCAACGGAGTATGGGAGGTGGTTGACAACACCTTTCTGGCCCGCCGGGGGCTGACCCCCACCTGGGAATACAGCGAGACGGTGGGGCACTCCATCTTCCCTCTGGCCGCCCAGTTCACCATCGACTATTACCACCTGGATATGAGCCCCCAAGCCATTATGGACGAGTGGACCGAGATGGGCCGGGAGGCCTATCTCTCCCAGGTCCCCGCCAAACCGGGGGCGCTGGCCTTTCTGGAACAGTGCGCCCGGCAGGGGGAGGACATGGCGCTCCTGACCGCCTGCGTGCCTGAGTTCTGTAAAGCGGCTCTGAAACGGTTGGACATGGAGCGGTACTTTTCCCAACTGATCTTCGTCCAGGAGCTTGGAATGTTGAAGAAGGACCCGGCTACCTTTGTCCATGTACTGAAGGAGCTGGGGGCCAGGCCGGAGGAGAGCACGTTGTATGAGGACTCTCCCGGGGCCTGCGCCGCCGCCAAAGAGGCGGGGCTGACCGTGGTGGGGGTGTACGACCCCTTTTACGCCCGGTACGAAACGGAATTAAAGGCGCTCTGCCACCGGTATATCCACAGCTTTACTGAGCTGATTTGAGTCTCTGCTCATTCTTGACATTAACGAAACACCTTCCTCATAGGGAGCCTCGCAGAGTTCCGTCGTCCGCAGACGACGGAATAAAACTAAAACCCGTCCTTTCCGGGGACATGTGCCTCGGAAAGGACACTTCTCATGGCGGATGGGGTGACAATTTCGTTAGAAATCGAGTCCCATCCGCCATGCAGCCTTTTGTGGGAAAAGACCTGAGGTCTTTTCCCACAGTCTGTTTTATTCTTTTGTCATATACTGGGAGGCCGACTTAAGCATCAGCTTTTTGGTGCCCACGCTGTCGAAGGCGATCTCCACCAGGGCGTCGCCCCCCATGGGGGTCACCTTGGTGATGAGGCCGTGGCCGAAGGCCTTGTGGCGCACGGTGTCTCCCATGCGGAAGCTGCCGCCCGCCGGGGCTGTCTGTCCCGTCTGGGCAGGGCCGGAGGCCGGGGCCGCCGGAGTCGTGTGGCCCAGAGAGAAACCGGGGTCGAAGGTGCGGCGCACCGGGGCGGTCTTGCGGGAGGGGCGCTCCCCCTCCTCCCGCTCGCCCCGGGGCAGGCGGCCCGACTTCTCCACAAGCTCCGGGGGGATCTCCCCCAAAAACCGGGAGGGCCGGTTGGCGTTGGTACGGCCGAAGAGCATCCGCTGGGAGGCGCAGGTCATATACAGCTTTTCCTTGGCCCGTGTCATAGCCACATAGCACAGCCGCCGCTCCTCCTCCATCTCCTGGGGCTCTCCAATGGCCCGGATGCCGGGGAAAATACCCTCTTCCACCCCCACCACAAAGACCACCGGGAATTCCAGTCCCTTGGCCGAGTGCATGGTCATCATCACCACGCAGTCCTCGCTGGGATCGTGGCTGTCAATGTCGGTATACAGGGCGATTTCATCCAAAAAGCCTGCCAGAGAGGGCTCCTCAATGCTGTTGTCCAGATAATTCTGGATAGAGGTGGCCAGCTCTCGCACGTTCTCCAGCCGGGTGCGGTCCTCAATGGTCTTTTTCTGCTCCAGCATGACAGCGTAGCCGGTGCGTTCCACCACCTCATCGTAAAACTCCGGAAGGGACAGCTCCCGGGACAGCTTCCGCAGATCGTCTATCAGCTCAGCGAACTGGCCCAGCTTGGGGGCCGCCTTTTGCAGCTCCGGCCAGTCCCGGGCATGGCTGATGATATCCCACAGGGACCGGCCCTGAGCCTGGGCAATGGTCTGGGCCCGGTCCACCGTGGTGGCGCCGATGCCCCGGGGCGGGTTATTGATGATGCGGGACAGCCGCAGATCGTCGCCGGGGTTATTCACCACGCTGAGGTAGGCCAGCATATCCTTGACCTCCGCCCGGTCAAAGAAGCGGATGCCGCCGATGATGCGGTAGGGCACGCCGTTGCGCTTGAAGGCCTGCTCGATCTGGTTGGACTGGGCGTTCATCCGATAGAGCACCGCGTGGTCCTTCCAGCTCCGCCCGGCCGAGTAATCCGCCAAGATCTGGGCCGCCACATATTGGGCCTCCTCGTGCTCATTCATAGCGGTGTAGCACTGGAGCTTGTCCCCCGCCTCATGCTGGGTCCACAGCTCCTTACCCTTGCGGCCCTCGTTGTTCTTGATGACCGCATTGGAGGCCTCCAGGATATTTTTGGTGGAGCGGTAGTTCTGCTCCAGCCGGATGACCCGGGCCCCCTTGTACTGGTTTTCAAAGGAGAGGATGTTCTCGATGGTGGCCCCCCGGAAGCGGTAAATGGACTGGTCGTCGTCTCCCACCACACAGATATTTTCATAGCCGCCCGCCAGGGTAGAGGCCAGCAGATATTGCAGGTTGTTGGTGTCCTGATACTCGTCGATGAGTACATATCGGAATTTCTTCTGGTAATATTCCCGTACGTCATCGAATTTTTGCAGCAGGCGGACCGTGTCCAGGATGATATCGTCAAAATCCAGGGCGTTGGCCTCCTTGAGCCGCCGCTCGTACTCCACATAGATCTTGGCGATCTTCACCAGGCGGAAGTCCCCTGCCTTCTCACACTGGGCCAGGTAGTCCGCCCCCGACTGCATGGCGTCCTTGGCCCGGGACAGATAGCCCAGCACGGTGCGGGCGGAGAAGGTCTTGTCGTCCAGGTTGAAGTCCTTCACGATATCCTTGATGACCCGCTCGGAGTCGGCGGTGTCGTAGATGGTGAAGGAGCTGGTGAAGCCCAGCCGGTCAATGTCCCGCCGCAGGATCCGCACGCAGGCGGAGTGGAAGGTGGAGGCCCACACGTCGTTGGCGGCGGGGCCCAGCATCCGCTCCAGCCGCTCCTTCAGCTCACCGGCGGCTTTGTTGGTAAAGGTGATGGCCAGAATGGACCAGGGCACCGCCGGGTCCAGACGGCACAGCCGCTCCTGCTCGGCCTTTTTGGCCGGGTCCGGGTGGGCCACATAATCCTCCAAAAAGGCCAGGTCCGCCGGGGTGACCCAGGTTGGCACCTCGTCGGAGTCGGCCCCCCGGCCGTACTTCATCAGGTTGGCAATGCGGTGGATGAGCACCGTGGTCTTGCCGCTGCCCGCCCCCGCCAGCAGCAGCAGGGGCCCCTCGGTGGCCAGAGCGGCCTTTCGCTGCTCCGGGTTCAGATTCCCGAACTCCAGCCCGATGGCAGACCGCCGGGCCTTGCAAAAGCGCAGTTCCTCTTGGGTGTTCAGCATACGTTTTCCTATCTCCCTTAGCAATGGGAGAGCCGCCCACGGCGGACGGCTCCCTTTCTGGTGCTTCTATTGTATCGAAAACCGGTGGCAAGGTCAACCACCCCCTGGGGAATCTTTTTGTCCTGCCCCCTCTTTCAAGCGTGATAACTTAATCGTGCAAAAGTCGAGCAGGTATGTTATAATCTCCGGGACTGTCAAAAACGTGGCTGTGACACGCTTTCAAGGAGGCAACCAGATGGGTTGTTTTGTATTTCGCTCTCCCCGGCTGGGATTTCTGGCGGTAGACCCGTCTCTGGCAGAGGGGGCGGCGGCTTTTTACCGCCGCAATCGGGCGGCCTTCGCCCCCTTTGACCCGGTCCAGCCGGAGGAATTTTTTACTCCCGAGGGCCAGGCGGAGCGGCTGGCCGAGGATTTGAAGCAGGCCGAGAATGGCCGCAGCTTCCGTTTCCTGCTGGTCCAGCCCCGGCATCCGGGGAAGGTCATCGGGCTGGCGGGCCTCAACGAAATCATCGGCGGGGCCTTCCACTCCTGCTTTGTTTCCTATAAGATCGACCATACCCTCTGGGGCCAGGGGTACGGCTCGGAGGCCATTGCCGCTCTGACGGAGTGGGGCTTCCGCAACCTGGGGCTCCACCGGATGGAGGCCAACATCATGCCCCGCAACCTTCCCTCCCGCCGGGCGGCGGCCAAGGCGGGCTTTGCAGAAGAGGGTTTGTCCAAACACTATTTAAAGATCAACGGCGTTTGGGAGGACCACATCCACATGGTCCGCCTCAACGAAGAGGAGGAACTCTGAATGGAACACAACAAAACCGGCGGTAAGTTTACCAGCTCCCTGGGCTTTGTCCTGGCGGCAGTGGGCTCCGCCGTAGGCATGGGCAATATCTGGCTGTTTCCCTACCGGGTGGGGCAGTACGGCGGCGGCGCTTTTCTGATCCCCTATTTTCTCTTTGTGGCCCTGTTCAGCTATGTGGGCCTGTCTGGAGAATTTGCCCTGGGGCGGCTCACCGGTACCGGAGCCATGGGCTCTTTGGACTACGCCCTGAACACCCGCGGAAAACGGGGCGGCAGAGTGCTGGGTATCATCCCCCTGCTGGGTGTGCTGGGTATCGCCATCGGCTACTCGGTGGTGGTGGGCTGGGTGCTGCGGTATACCGCCGGTTCGGTCACCGGTTCTATCCTGTCCGGCGACGCCCAAGGCTTTTTTGACGCTCTGGCAGTGAACTTCGGCTCGGTGCCCTGGCATCTGGCGGCGGTAGTGCTGACGGTGGTCATCCTGATTTTCGGCGTGGCCTCCGGCATTGAAAAGCTGAGCAAACTCATGATGCCCGCCTTTTTCATCCTGTTCCTCATCATTGCTATTCGGGTGGCCTTTCTCCCCGGCGCGGTGGACGGCTATCTCTATCTGCTCCGTCCCGACTGGAGTTATCTGCTCAACCCGGAGACCTGGGTCATGGCCATGGGACAGGCCTTCTTCTCTCTGTCCATCAACGGGGCGGGTATGCTCATCTACGGCAGCTATATGAAAAAAAGCGAGAGCATCCTGCGCCACGCGGGCATGACCGCCCTGCTGGACACCATTGCCGCCCTGCTGGCGGGCTTTGCCATCATCCCCGCCGTGTTTGCCTTTGGCATTGACCCCACCAGCGGCCCCGCTCTGATGTTCGTCACCCTGCCCCAGGTCTTTACCCAGATGCCCGGCGGGCAGATCTTCGCCTTCCTGTTCTTCCTGTCGGTGTTCTTTGCCGGTATCACTTCCCTGATGAATATGCTGGAAGCCTGCGGCGAGGCTCTCAGCTCCACCGTCAAGCTGTCCCGCCGCACCGCCACCCTGATTATGGGCGCGGTGGCCTTCCTGCCCGGCCTGTTCCTGGAGTCCCTGGCGGGCATGGGAAGCTGGATGGACCTCATTACCATCTATGTCTCCCCCTTCGGCGCTTTGCTGGTGGCGGTGTGTATCTACTTTGTACTGGGTCTGGGCCCCGTGAAAGACGAGCTGGCTCTGGGCGGCCATAAGCGCCCCGGCCGGTTCTTTGATGTTACCGCCCGGTTTTATGTGCTGGTGACGGCGGCGGTGTGGGCTCTTGGTATCTACTACCAGGGCATTGGCTGATCTTTTATTGTAGTCAAAAACCCGGCTCATGCTTGATTCATGAGCCGGGTTTTTTCACTGGCTAAAACGACGCCAGCAGACGCTGCTGGCAGCATTAGGAAAGGCCCCCCGGCTGTGCCGGGGGGCCTGATTCAGTTTAGCCGCCAGACGCCGAAATTCAGGTAGGCCGCAAAGCTCACCCACAGCAGATAGGGAACCTGAAGCCAGGCAGCAAGGGGATCTACTTTGCGGAAAGAGAAGATCATCCACAAAATAAGCGCCCACAACACCGCCAGCCAGATCAGGGCAAATCCAAAGGCCTGGAAGTTGAAGAAAAGGATGCTCCAGAAGAAGTTAAAGGCCAATTGGAGCAGAAAAATTCTCAGGCTGATCGTGCGCTCTCTGGAAAAAGTGGCCAGATAGATCCGGGCCGCCCCCACACCCATCAGGGCAAAGAGGATGCCCCACACAATAGGAAAGACCAGGGCGGGGGGAGAAAGAGGCGGCTGTTGGATGGTCTTGGTATAGAGCTGAACCCCTTCCCGGGTCAGCCACCCGGACAGAAAGCCCACCGCCTCGGCAAAGAGGACCCATAACACATAAAAGAGCCATTTGTGCTGTTTCATATACCATCACCCGGAACTAGTATATGCCGTGCGTGGAAAAAGATACGAAAAACGATATTATTCCGTTTTGATGGCTTCCAGGGCCGGGATGCGCACCGCCTTGTTGGCCGGGTAGTAGCCGGAGCCCAGGCCGATGAACACTGAGAACACAATGGCAAAGAGCAGCAGCCAGGGTGGGATCACCGACACCCGGGTGACCTCCTCGCCCCCCAGGATGGCGGGAAGCAAATGTTCCACCGACGGCCCCAGAGAAACCAGATTGATGACCACCGAGGCCACAAAGCTAATGACACAGCCAATAAGCCCGCCGATGAGCCCGATGGCCCCGGCCTCCGAGAGAAACATAATCCGAATATCCGTGACATAGCAGCCCAGGGACTTCATCACGCCAATCTCCCGGGTGCGCTCCGAAATGGACATAATCATGGTGTTGGTGATGCCCAGAGCCGCCACAAAGAGGGAGATGGCCCCCAGTCCCCCCAGCATCAGCTGCTTTTGCCGGGCCTCCTTCTCCATGGGGCGGCGGATGCTCTCCATAGATTCGGTGGCGTACCCCATGGTCTTGAGTTCCCGCTCCACCGACTCCACCTGGTCGATGCTCTTAACCTTGACCATAACGGAGTCGTACGCCGTGGCCTTTTTCCGCCCTCCCTGGGTCTTTTCCATCAGCTTGCGCAGGTCGGCCATGTTGAGCATGATTCCTTCGGAAGTCTCGCTGCCCTTGGAGTAGTCCTCCTTGACCGCCCCAACCGGAGTGATGGGCAGGGTGATCTTTCCGTTTTGGGTTTCGATTTCCATGGTCATAGGCCCCTTCAAGGGGTCAAAGAAAGGGGGCGGCGGGTCGATGGGCTTGCCATTGTCGTCAAAGTTTCCCGCCCAGCGGTCGATCATGTTGTGGCCCTCGGGCCGCAGGGTGTCTTTGAAGCTGTAGGCCAGGTATTGTCCCACCAGCACCTCGTTATCATGCTTGGGCAGGGTACCCTCGGTCAGGTGATAGCCCATCTGCTCCAGAGCGCCGGTGTCCACCCCCACCACGGAAGTCCAGTCGGCGATATAGCGCCTGCCTGTACCAGCCACCAGGGAGATGGATTCTACCTCCAGGCTCCGCTTGGGGGTGAAAGCCGCGATGCCCGGGATGCCCTTGAGCCGCCGCAGCAGGGCGTCGTCCAGCTTGACCTTGCCCCGGCCCCCCTGGGGGGCGCTGACCGTGATGATGGTCAGGTCCCCCATTTCCGCCAGCGTTTTGTCCTGGGCCTCCTTCATGCCGATGCCCAGAGATACCATGATAACGATGGAGCAGCAGCCGATGAGTACCCCCAGCACTGTAAGAAAGGTGCGGGATTTCCGGCGCGTCAGATTTTGCAGGCAGACGCGCAGCAGGTCTTTGCGTTTCATGGCTCACGCCTCCCCGCCGGGGGCGTTGTCGTCCCAGTTGTCCCAGGTATCGGCCGCCGCCTGACCGCCCCGCTTTTTCTTCCACACCAGAAATCCTGCGGCGCCGGCAATGACCACACCGCCGCCTGCCAGGCCCACCGGCAGCCAGGGAAAGCCGCTCGCTTCCGCTTCCGGATCAAAGTCATCGGGGAAGTCCTCCGCCGGGGGCGGGGCGGTAACGTGGAGGGTGACGGGAAATTCCCGGGTCTGGACCTGCTGGTCGGCGTTTTCATAGCTGATCTTGAGCACCAGGTTCAGGTCCCCCTCCTCCATGGGGGTGAGGGCAAAGCCAATGTTGCCGTTGGCTCCGGCGGTGATGTTGCCCAGGTACTGGGTGCGGGCAGGGGTGTCCACCCCCTCCCCCACTACCGTGGCCTCCAGGTTGGCCAAATCATCCTTGCCCTTGTTGACGTAGGTCAGCAGCAGCTCGGTCTCCTCCCCCATGGACACCGACTCGGGCACTGAGGGGGCGTTGATCTGGAACCGGTCGGGCTGATACACCGGGATAGACAACTTCACGTCGCAGCTGGCCTGGGCCCGCTTCTCCCCGTCCATGTACTCGTACTTGAAGGAGAGCGCCATACCCTGGGCCCCGCTCTTGCCGGTGGGAATGGCCCGCATGGGCACCTCCTGGGTCTGGGCAGCCCCAGCGGCCAGTGATTTATAAAAATAGGTGTTGGTACCCGCGTCCATGGTGAAAGTCTCGCCGCCGTCCACCGTCACCACCAGATTTTCGATTCTAACAGCGCCGGTGTTCTCAAAGGTGAAGCGGAGGGGAAAGGCGCTGCCGGCGGCCACCGAGCCCTCGCCGAAGGCGAAACTGCGCACCACCACGTTGGGCACTGAGGCGTCGGTTTTGGCGGGCACATTGGCGGAGAGGTTGATTTTGTCGGAAGAAGTGCCCTGGGTCAGGGCTTCGCCGTTGTCGTAGTTGAACTTCAGCTCGGTGGTGAGGGACTGGCTGGCGGCGGTCAGGTCCTTGGCGGCCTTGATATTCACCGCAATGGAGGCGGTCTGGCCCGGCTCCAGGTCGGGCAGCAGGAAGGTAGCGGCGGGGTCCAGCAGCGTCAGGGACTCCGAGGCGGACACAGTGACCACCGGTTTGACCAGGGTGGAGGCGCTGGCGTTCTGGAAGATAAGAGGCACGCTGGCGGTCTCGCCGGGAGAGAGGGCCTTCACATTCTCCCCACGGGACACCAGTACCACCGGCTGGGGTACGCTCTCCTTGGCCAGGGTGGGTACCACCACCTTATCGGACATGGTGGCCTGGGTGAGCATGCCGCCATTGTCGTAACTGAATTTCAGTTCGGTGCTCAGAGACTGGCTGGTAGCGGTGCTGCCCTTGGCCACTTTGACCTGCACCTCAATGCGGGCCGTCCGGCCGGGGTCCAGGTTGGGCAGCAGGAAGGTGGCGGCGTCATTGAGCACCACCAGGGATTCCGAGGGGGTAACGGTAACGGTGGGCTTCACCAGCCGGGTGGAGCCGGTGTTCTGGAATTGAATGGTGACGGTGGCGCTCTCGTCGGGGGCCAGGGGGTGGTCCAGCGGCGAGCGGGACACCAGCACCACCGGTTGGGGGACACTCTCCCGGCCCAGAGCAGGGATGCTCAGCTTGTCGCTCATGGTGCCCTGCACCACAGACAGGTTGTTGAAGTAGTTAAACTTCAGATCCACCCCCAAAGACTGGGCTGGGGTGGAGATGGTGGCGGCGGCCTGAAGCACGATTTTCAGGGTGACGCTCTTTTTCCCGGCGATGTCGGGCAGCGAGAAGGAGGAGGAGCCCCCGGCGATGGTGAGGCCGTCGGAGGGGGTGAGGGTCACCACCGGAGCGGTGAGGCGGGCGGTGCTCAGATTCTGGAAGGTCACCGTCAGGGGAACCGTCTGCCCCGCCTCGATGGGCTTATCCAGCTCGCTGCGGGATACCAGCACATTGGGAACGGGGATGGGCTCCGGCGGGGTGGGGACAGGCTCCGGGGTGGGCTGGGGGGCCTCATATACCACAGCCTCGGTGATGGTGAGCTCCAGGGTCTGGTAGCTGTCGGGCTGACCGGCGGTGCCCACCTGGAGCTTCAGGCTCTGGCCCACTCCTTTGTAGGTCAGGCTGCCCAGCTTGACGGCGTACACCAGGGGAGCGCCCACAGGGGAGGTCTTTTCCACAGTCAGAGTACCGCCGGTAAAGCTGTCGTCCAACTTGGTGATGTCCAGGGTCCGGGGGTCGCCGTCGCCGGTGCCGTCGCCGGTGTCCTTGATGGACACGGTGATATCCACCGTGGTGCCTTTGGTGATGGTATACATGGGGCTTCCGGCACTGTTGGTCACCTGGTAGCCGGTGATGAACAGGTTGCTCCCCTCGGCGCCCAGGGCGGCGGGCAAAGCGGAGGCCAGCAGGGCCAGCAGCAGGAGCACAGACAGAGCGGTGCGGGAAAGACTATGCTTCATGGGGGGATCTCTCCTTTTGATTGATTTCGTTGCGGACGATTTCGCCGTCGATGAGGGTGACGATACGGTGGGCGTAGGCGGCCATCTCAGGGTCGTGGGTGACCAGGATGATGGTCTGGTGAAAATCCCGGGCAAAGGTACAGATCATGTTCATGATCTCCACCGTGGTTTTGGAGTCCAGGTTGCCGGTGGGCTCGTCGGCAAATACCACGTCGGGCCGGGCGATGAAGGCCCGGGCAATGCCTACCCGCTGCTGCTGGCCGCCGGACATTTGACGGGGAAAGTGGTCCAGCCGGTGGGCCAGCCCCACCCGGGTGAGCAGCTTGCGGGCTGCCGCCTCCCGCTGGGCCTTGGGCACCCCCCGAAACATCAGGGGGAGGGCCACGTTTTCGGTGGCGGTCAGATTGGGCAGCAGATTGTAGGACTGAAACACAAAGCCCAGGTGCCGCTGCCGGAAGGCGGCCAGCTGATTTTCGCTCAGCCGGGAGATGGGTACCCCGCCGATGCGAACCTCTCCCCGGGTGGGCTTTTCCATCCCCGCCAGTTGGTTGAGCAGGGTACTTTTGCCCGAGCCGGAGGTACCGAAGATACAGCAGATCTCCCCCCGGGACACATTCAGATTGATGCGCTTGAGGGCCACCACCGTCTCGTCGCCGATGGGATATTCCTTGCGAAGGTCCTTGACTTCGATAATGGGGCGGCTGCGCGGGTCGGAGCCGTTCATGGGCGCTGCCTCCTTTCTGAGGGTGAGTATACCGGAGTAGCCTTCAGTCCGCCTATGCGGTTTGTTAAGATTCATAAAGGCAGGAGAAAGAAAAAACTCCGGACCGAAATCGGTCCGGAGTCTGACAATTCAGTGGGACAAGGTTGGTGGACAGAGGGGCAGGGTAAGCACAAATTCGGTGCCCTGGCCTGAGGCTGGACGGGGAGAGAGAGAAATGGAGCCGCCGTGTAGCTCCATGATCCGCCGGGTGATGGACAGGCCCAGGCCGCTGCCCTGGCCGGAACGGGCGTCGCTGCCCACCACGAAGGGCTCGAAAATATCCCTGGCCCGCTGGGGCGGGATGCCCACCCCGTTGTCCGCTACCGATAAAACAGCTTGATTGTCCTGGGCGGATACCCGGAAGAAAAGCATGGTGCCCAGCCGGTTGTGGCGCAGGGCGTTGGACAGCAGGTTGTCCAGAACCCGGCGGAATTGCAGGGGGTCCAAGGCGCAGCGGATGGGGTGGTCCGGCAGATCGACCTCCAGACCGAAGCCGGCCAGATCGATTTCATCATACTTTTCCGCCAGATAGGCCCGCAGAAACTCGCACAGGTCGGCGGGCTGCGTGTGGAGCACAAATTCCGGGTGTTCCACTTTGCTGTACTCGTGGAAGGCGTTGACCAACTCGGTGAGGGCGGCAGCCTTGCCCTGAATGGCCCGCAGATAGCGTTCCTGCTCCTGGGGCGGTACCTTGCCGTCACAGATGGCGTCGATATACCCGGCAATGACGGTGATGGGGGTCTTTAAGTCGTGGGAAATATCGGCGATAAGCTTCTGACGCCCCTGATCCAGCCGCCGCCGCTCCGCCTCGCTTTCGGCCAGCCGGTCGGAGAAGCGGTCAAAGCTCTCCCCGATGCGGCGGATCTCCCTTGTGCCGCCACAGTTCCCCACCCGGACCATACGGCCCTCCGCCTGGGACACCACCGCGTCGTTGAGCCGCCGCAGGGGCCGCCCGATCCGGCAGCTCAGCCACCAGATAAACAGTCCTGCGCTGAGCAGATAGAGGGGCAGAAAGAGCAGCCAGATTTTCCAGGAACTCTGGTAACGCTGGGCATAGTCGGCGTCGCTGAGCTGGACCTCCCGCAGCAGCACGGTCATAGATGCCCCGTCCCCATCAGAAAAGAGCCCCCGTGAGAGGATGCTGTCGGAGAACCGGCGGCCGGACAGATAGGAAAACTCCTGGGGAGTGTAGGCGGTTTTTTCCTCCTCCGCCCCGCCGAAGATCACCTGATAGTTCTGGTCCAGCACCAGGGTGTCCACCTCGCCGGTATCGGCGGATTGGCGGAGCACCAGGTAGCGGGGCGCGCCGTCCCTGCCGGTCTGCTCAAAGGTGCGGACAATGACGTTGGCGTCCCACAGAGGCACACAGGACAGCTCCCCTTCGGTGCAGGTCGGGTCAAATGCCCCGGCGGAGGCGTAAACCAGAACCCCATCCCCGTCATAGACCGCGAAAGCGCTGCCTCCGTCTCCGGTGTAGCGGTCCAGCTTGTCAAATTCCCCCGCCGTGAGGGCGGGGTCGGCCATCAGCCCGGCCCAGTCCGCCGGCTGATAAAGCCGCTCCAGCCACAGATTCCACAGCAGAAAGATCCCCCCGGTAATGGCCAGCAGGGTGAGGGTGAAGAGCAGATAATTGCGCACCAGCAGACCGAACAGGCTGCCGGGAACCGGTTTACTTTTCAAGCTTGTATCCCAGTCCTCTCACGGTGATGATGTAGCGGGGATTTTTGGGGTCGTCCTCCAGCTTGTCCCGCAGCTTGGAGATGTGGACCATCATGGTGTTGTCATCCCCCTCAAAATAGGGCCCCACCGCACCCTCATACAGCTGGATCTTGGTAAAAATGCGGCCGGGGGAGCGCATCAGCAGAGCCAGGATTTTGTACTCCATGGGGGTGAGGGCGATGGGGATTCCCCTCTTGGTCAGCTGGCAGGTGACGGTGTCCATGCTCAAATCCCGAACTTGCAGCACATCCCGTCCAGCTCCCCCCGCCCGGCGGAGCTGGGCTTTGACCCGGGCCACGATCTCCACCGGGTTGAAGGGCTTGGCGATGTAGTCATCCGCCCCCAAGTTGAGCCCCAGAATCTTGTCATTGTCCTGGCTTTTGGCGGACAGGATGAGAATGGGCAGCTGGCTGTACTGCCGCAGAGCCCGGGTCAGCGCAAAGCCGTTGAGGCCGGGCATCATGATATCCAGAATGGCCATATCCGGGCTGTGAGCCCGGGCCAGCTCCAGGGCCTGGTTGCCATCCTCCGCCTCCAGAACCCGAAAGCCCTCGCCCTCCAGGTAGAGCCGCAGCAGGTCCCGGATGTCCGCATCGTCCTCCGCGATCAGGATCAAGGGTGCCATGGGCAACGCCTCCTTGTCAGTTTGATGGTTTTATTGTAGCATGAGAAGGGCACGCCGGGAAAGCCCGCTGGGTTTCAAAAAAGCGATCCTTTGTAAATCTTAAGAATACAAACATCCGGCCGTGCTGGTTCGGGGAAAGAAATTGCAGTTATGTTGCATCTGCAACGGATGAAGGGAGGAAAATCCGGTATGATAAAAGCAATCAACCAGTCCGGGGTACACAGCCGACGGCAGCCCCGGCACAAGAAAAAGGAGCGTTCAGATATGGCTTATATCAAAAATATCGAACATGAGCGGGCGCTGACCCTGGCCAATCAGGTGAGCGTGCAGCCCGGTCAGATCGTCAGCCGGACTTTGGCCCAGAATCCCTACGTCAGCGTCACCCTCTTTGCCTTTGCCCAGGGGGAGGAGATCGGCACCCACGACTCCGAGGGGGACGCCATGGTGCTGGTGTTGGAGGGCACCGGGCTTTTCACAGTGGACGGGCGTGACTACCAGCTTCAGGCCGGGGACACTCTGGTGATGCCCGCCAAAAAGCCCCACGCCGTCCATGCCCCCCAGGACTTTAAAATGCTTCTGACTGTGGTCTTTCCCACAAAAGAATAAGAGGTGTATTTCATGAGCAAACCCATTGTCAATCCCAGAAAAGCGGCCGTGGTGGGCTGCGGCTTTGTAGGCTCCGCCACTGCCTTTGCCCTGATGCAGAGCCACCTGTTTTCCGAGCTGGTGCTGGTGGATGTAAACTTCGACAAGGCCGACGGCGAGGCCAAGGACATCGCCCACGGTATTCCCTTCGCCGGGGCCATGAAGATCTACGCCGGCACCTATGACGATATTGCTGACGCCGCCATCATCATCGTCACCGCAGGGGCCAACCAGAAGCCGGAGGAGACCCGGCTGGACCTGGTCCACAAGAACGTGGCCATTTTCAAGACCATCATCCCGGAGATCGCCAAGCGGGATTTCCAGGGCATCCTGCTCATCGTCTCCAACCCGGTGGATATTCTGACCTATGCCGCCCTCAAGCTTAGCGGCCTGCCGGAGCAGCGGGTCATCGGCTCGGGCACCGTGCTGGACACCGCCCGGCTCAAGTACCAGCTGGGCCAGCACCTGAGTGTGGACAGCCGCAGCGTCCACGCCTTCATCATCGGCGAGCACGGGGACAGCGAGATCGCCGTGTGGAGCAGCTCCAACGTCTCCGGCATCCCCCTCAATGATTTCTGCGAGATGCGGGGCCACTACAACCATGGGGCCGCCATGGAGGAGATCGCCGAGAAGGTAAAGAGCAGCGCCTACGAGATCATCGCCAAAAAGCACGCCACCTACTACGGCATCGCTATGTCGGTAAAGCGAATTTGTGAGGTCATTGTCCGCAACGAGAAGTCCATCCTGCCGGTGTCCACCATGCTCCACGGCCAGTACGGCATCGAGGGCATCGCCCTGAGTATGCCCGCCATCGTGGGGCTGGACGGAGTGGAGACCCATGTGCCCATCGTGCTGGACGAAAAAGAGAAGGCCCAGCTGCTCCACTCGGCGGAGACCCTGAAGCAGGTGGCCGCCACCCTGGATCTGTAAGAAAACATGAAAATGGGGTGCTGCGTGTGCAGCGCCCCATTTTTATAGGAATAAAGTAGTTGAACTTGGGAAAACGCCTCAGCAGCTGGCGCCGCCGATGACGGTCTTGTCCATGATGGCCTGCTTGTCGATGGCGCCATGGAGCAGCTTGTCCTCCACGTAGTCGAAGCCCAGCCGGGCGATGGTGTCGGAGAAACGCTCGCCGGTCTGGCCCTCGTCCCGGAAGAAGAGAATGGCCTTCTCCACCAGGGCGATGACCTCCTCCTCGCTGGTGAAGATCTTGGACAGGGGCCGTCCGGCGGCTACCTTCTTGCCCCAGCGGCCACCCAGATAGATCTTGTAGCCGTAGGTGCTCTCGGTGAAGGCGCCGAAGGGGCACTTCTCCAGGCAACGGCCGCAGTGGTTGCAGGCCGCGGGGTCAATGACCGCCTTGCCGTCCTGCATGGACACAGCCTGGATGGGGCAGGCCTTTTCAATCTGGCACACCTTGCAGCCCTTGCACTTGTTCAGGTCGGGCTCAGGCACACGCTGGCCGATGATGCCCAGGTCGTTCAGGTCGGGCTTGACGCAGTTGTTGGGGCAGCCGCCCACGGCGATCTTGAATTTATGGGGCAGGGACACGTCGTGGTAGCCCTTGTAGAACAGCTCGTGGAGCTTCTCGCTCAGATCGAAGGTGTCAATGAGGCCGTACTGGCAGGTAGTACCCTTACAGGACACCACGGGGCGCACCTTGGAGCCGGTGCCGCCCACGTCCAGCCCGGCGGCGCTGAGGAACTCGATCAGAGCGTCCACATTCTGGTAGGGTACCCCCTGGATTTCCAGGGTCAGGCGGGTGGTCATGGTGACCTCGCCGGAGCCGAACTTCTCGGCGGCCTCAGCCACAGCGGCGTGCTCGGCGGTGGTGAGCTTGCCGTTGCGGGTGATCACCCGGACGTTGAAGCAGTCGGGGGTGCGTTTGTCCCACAGGCAGCCCAAACCCTTGAGGCGCTTGACCTCAGTGGGAGGCAGAGCGGCCCCGGCGGGACGGGGGACCTTTACCTGGTTGAAGGTGACGCCGCCCTCCAGCACTTTGGTGTTGGTGTAGCCGTAGAACTTCAGGCGGCTCTGGAGGAAGTAGCCCCGCTTGCCCCGGTTGCACACCAGCAGCAGCTTCTCGTCCTTGCCGATGCCCTCCAACGGGCCGTTGACCTTGCCCAGTTCCACCCAGTGGGCGCCGGGAATGGAGGGGGCGGGCTGCACATCAATGACCTTGTAGTCCTTGGCCGCCCCGGCCAGGTACTCGGCGGGGGTGAAGGTATCCAGCACCCCGGCCAGCTTGTTTTCCAGCACATAGCAGGCCTGGACAAAGGGGTGGATGGCGGTGGAGAAGGGGGGCGCATAGGCCAGGTCCAGATCGTTGAAGGCGTCAATGGTCAGTCCGGCGGACAGGCCCACCACGGCGATGTCTACCATCTTGTCCACCGCGCCGGAGCCCATGACCTGGATGCCCAGCAACTTGCGGGTATTCCGGTCGGCGATCAGCTTGGTGAGGAAGCTGGAAGCACCGGGATAGTAGTGGGCCTTGTCGTCACAGGCGCACACCACGGTGACGGGATCAAAGCCCTCGGCCTTGGCCTGGGCCTCGGTGAGGCCGGTGCGGCCGGCGTTGAGCTGAGGCAGCAGCTTGACCACACCGGTACCCAGGCAGCCGCTGTAGGGGGTGTCGGTGCCGGTAATGGTCTTGGCCAGAGCCCGGGCGGTAAGGTTGGCGGTAGAGCCCATGGCGGACCACTGGGGCTTGCCGGTGAGGCGGTTGTAGACCATGGCGCAGTCGCCGGCGGCGTAGATGTCGGGCAGATTGGTGCGCATCTCACTGTCCACCACCACGGTGCCCTTGAAGAGCTCAATGCCGGTGTCCTTCAAAAATTCGGTGGCGGGGCGCACGCCGATGGCCAGCACCACCACGTCCGCGGCGATGGGGCCACCGTCGGTGACCAGACCGGTGGCCTTGTCGGTGCCGGTGACCGACTGGATACGCTGGCCGGTGACCACCCGGATGCCCGCCTCCTTCAGCTTGCGACGGGCAAAGTCGGCCATCTCGGGGTCAAAGGCGTTGGGCATGATCTGGTCGGCAAAGTCCACCACTGTCACGTCCAGGCCCTGGCTCTTCAAATTCTCGGCGATCTCCAGGCCGATGAACCCGGCCCCAGCCACCACCGCCCGGCGGCAGTTGTTGGCGGCTACATAGTCCCGCAGGCCCACCGCGTCGTCGGGGGTGCGCATGGGGAAGACGCCGGGCAGGTCCTTGCCGGGCATATCGGGTACAAAGGGGACGGCGCCGGTGGCGATAATCAGCTTGTCATAGGACTCGGTGAAGGGCTGGCCCTCCAGCAGGCCGCTGACCGTCTTGGCGGCGGGGTCCACATGGGTGACCTCGCAGCCGGTGACCACCTGAGCGCCGGTAAGACCGGCGTACTTCTGGGGCGTGTTGACGATAAGTTCCTCCCGGGTGCCGATGAGCCCGCCCACATAATAGGGCAGACCGCACCCGGCATAGGAGATATCACGGCCCTTGTTGAGCACCTTTACTTCCACACTGCGGTCCTCCCGCTTGATCTTGGCCGCGGCTTTTGTTCCGGCGGCCACGCCGCCGATCACCAGAATACGCATCATAGCTCCCCCTTGGCAAAAATTTTAGGTCGTTTCACTTGCAGTCAGTATAGCACCCTGATACAATAAATTAAAGTTTTTAAATCTTATTGCATGATAGAAAATTCTTATGGGGTGATGGACCGTGGTGGACTACCGTATCCGCACCTTTCTGGTGCTGTACGAGACCATGAACTACCGCAAGACCGGGGAGCAGCTCTGCCTGAGCCAGCCGGCGGTGAGCCAGCAGATCCGGGGACTGGAGGAGAAATACGGCTGCAAGCTGTTTGTGTACGACGGCAGGCGGCTCCACGCCACCCCCCAGGCCCACCGGGTGGCGGAGTACGCCCGCACCGCCCTGTACAATGAGCAGCGGCTGGTGCAGGAGCTGGCAGGCCCCTCGGCCCGGGAGATCCGGGTAGGAGCCACCAAGACCATCGGGGAGTTTGTGGTGGCCGAGGCCCTAAGCCGGTATATCCGCCAGTCGGGGGACAGCCTGACCATCACGGTGGATAACACCTCGGCCCTGCTGGGGCAGCTGGAGCACGAGCAGCTGGACTTCGCCCTCATCGAAGGGGCCTTTGACCGGGATAAATTCGGCAGCCGTCTGTTTCGTAGGGCCCGGTTTGTGGGGCTGTGCCGCAGGGACCACCCCTTCGCCGGGCGCACCGTCTCCCTGGAGGCGCTGGCCGGGCAATGTCTGGTGGTGCGGGAGGAGGGCTCCGGCACCCGGGGGATTCTGGAACACGCCCTGGCCGAGCGGGGGTACTCGCTCCAGCTCTTTTCCCGGGTAATCTGCGCCAACCAGTTCTCCCTTATCACCCGGTTTGTGGCGGAAGGGGCGGGGGTGACCTTTGCCTATGAGCCGGTGGCGGCGGGCCAGCCGGAGCTGGCTTTTTTCCACCTGGATTGCCTGGACGAGCATCGGGAGTTCAGCCTGGTCTATCTGAAGGGCACCCACGTATTCCCACTGGTACAGGAGGTGCTGGGGCCTCTGGCCCCCTCCGGCCTGGAGGATGGGGCAGAATGAACGAAAAATGCTTGCAATGGGTCAGGCGATATGATAAAGTAGAAAAGCACCGGGGATTGCGACCCACGATCCGGCAGGAAGCCGGACAGCGCGGCCAGAGCCGCATCAGGCGCGATCACGACCCCCGGAGCCATTTTTGACTTGTAGGCATACCAGGAAGGTATCTGTTCCCCTCAGGGGAGCGGATGCCTTCTTTTTTTGCAAAAGGAGAACAGACATGACGTTGGAGCAGTTTTTCCAGGAGGTCCCAAAGGCGGCGCTGGCCTTTTCCGGCGGGACCGACTCGGCCCTGCTGCTGTGGGCGGCCAAGACCTACGGCTGCCAGCTGCGGGCCTATTACGTCCACACCGCCTTCCAGCCCGCTTTTGAGCTGGCCGACGCCAAAAAACTGGCGGCAGAGCTGGATATGCCCCTGACGGTGGTGGAAATTGATGTGCTGGCGGTGCCCGAGGCGGCGGCCAACGGACCCCGGCGGTGCTACTACTGCAAGAAGGCGTTGTTTACCACGCTGCGGGAGCGGGCGGCGGCCGACGGCTACACTGTGCTGCTGGACGGTACCAACGCCTCGGACGACGCCGGAGACCGGCCCGGGATGCAGGCCCTCCGGGAACTGGAGGTCCGCTCCCCCCTGCGGGAGTGCGGCATCACCAAGGACCAGGTGCGGCAGCTGTCCAGAGAGGCGGGGCTGTTTACCTGGAACAAGCCCGCCTACGCCTGTCTGGCTACCCGGGTGCCCACCGGTACCGCCATTACTCGGGACAGGCTGGAGAAGGTGGAGCAGGGGGAAGACGCCCTCTTCCAGCTGGGCTTCACCGACTTCCGGGTGCGGCTGCTGGGGGACGCCGCCCGCATCCAGCTGCCGGCGGACCAGATGGAACGGGCGGTCACTCTGCGGCAGGAGATCACCACAGCCCTGGCGGGGGATTTTTCCACCGTCCTGCTGGATTTACAGGGGAGATAGGAGGATACCATGGACAACAAGCACGATATTCTGGAGCTGCTGCGGGCGGTATCGGCGGGACACACCACCCCGGAGGACGCTCTGCTGGAATTAAAAACCCAGCCTTTTGAGGATTTGGGCTATGCCAAGGTGGACTTTCACCGCTCGGTCCGCCAGGGGGCGGCGGAGGTGATCTACGGCGCGGGCAAGACCCCGGAGCAGATCGCCGGCATCGCCTCCGCCATGGGAGAGCGGGGGTGCAAGAATATCCTCATCACCCGCATGGGGGAGGAGGCCGCCCGCATTGTGGAGCAGTCCGTTCCCCTGGACTACCGGCCCATCCCCAAGCTGGGCATCGCTTTCCCTGGAGAGCGGGCCTCTCTGGGCCACATCGTGGTGGCCACCGGCGGCACCAGCGACATGCCGGTGGCGGAGGAGGCCGCCCTCACCGCCGAGGTCATGGGCAACCAGGTCACCCGGCTGTACGACGTGGGGGTGGCGGGGCTCCACCGGCTGCTGTCCAACCTGGACACCATGATGAGCGCCCGGTGCGTCATCGCCGTGGCGGGCATGGAGGGGGCGCTGGCCTCCGTGGTGGGCGGTCTGGTGGACTGCCCGGTGGTGGCGGTGCCCACCAGCGTGGGCTATGGCGCCAGCTTCGGCGGCCTGTCCGCCCTGCTGGCTATGCTCAACTCCTGCGCCTCGGGGTGCAGTGTGGTCAACATCGACAACGGGTTCGGGGCCGGGTATCTGGCCAGTATGATCAACCAAATGGAGGGATTACAGTGAAAACACTTTATATTGAGTGCAATATGGGGGCAGCGGGGGATATGCTCATGTCCGCCCTGTACGAGCTGCTGGAGGATAAGCAGGGATTTCTGGACACCATGAACGGCCTGGGCCTGCCCGGCGTCCGGGTGGAGGCGGCCCCCGCCGTCACCAGCGGCATCGCCGGGACCCACATGAAGGTCACCGTCCACGGGGAGGAGGAGGATGAACACCTCCACCACCATGAGCATGACCATGGGCACCACCACGACCACGACCATCCCCACGACCACGAGCACCATCATCACCACGATCATCCCCACGACCACGAGCACCATCATCACCACCACGCCACCCCCGGCCACATCGCCGGACTGATCGACCACCTGCCCCTGCCGGAGGAGGTGCGGACCCACGCCAAGGGGGTGTATGACGCCATCGCCCAGGCCGAGGCCAAGGCCCACGGCTGCCCGGTGGGTGAGGTCCACTATCATGAGGTGGGGGCCCTGGATGCAGTGGCCGACGTAGCGGGCGTGTGCTACGCCCTCTATCTGCTGAAGCCGGAGAAAATCGTGGTGTCCCCCATCCATGTGGGCAGCGGCACCGTGAAATGCGCCCACGGCATCATGCCGGTGCCCGCCCCCGCCACCGCGGCCCTGCTGGCAGGGGTGCCCACCTATGGCGGACAGGTGCAGGGGGAGCTGTGTACCCCCACCGGGGCCGCCCTGCTGGCCCACTTTGCCCAGTCCTTTGGCCCCATGCCGGTGCTGAGCGTGGAGAAAGTGGGCTACGGCGTGGGCACCCGGCAGTTTGAACAGGCCAACTGTGTCCGGGCCTTCTGGGGCGAGAGCCAGGAGGGCGGCAACGGTGAGATCGTGGAGCTGGTGTGCAACATCGACGACATGACCGGTGAGGCCCTGGCCTTTGCCGCGGAGCGGTTACTGGCAGCGGGGGCTCTGGACGTGTACACCACACCCGGCACCATGAAGAAGGGCCGCCCCGGTCAGGTGCTCACCGTGCTGTGTGAGCCTGGAATGGAGCAGAATCTGGCTCAGGCCATCCTGTGCCACACCACCACCAACGGCCTGCGGGTGCGCCGGTGTGAGAAGTACTTCCTCACCCCCGGCAGCAAGACGGTGGAGACCCCCTGGGGCGCCGTGGGCGTCAAAACGGCGGAGGGGTTTGGGGTATACCACGCCAAGCCAGAGTATGAGGACGCCGCCGCCCTGGCCCGGTCCCACGGTCTGCCCCTGTCTGCTGTGCTGGACGAAGTACGTAAGCGCCTGTAAGGGAGGAACCCATGAAACGAATCTTTGCTCTGCTGCTGTCCCTGGCCCTGACCGCCGGACTGCTGGCCGGGTGCGGCGATCAGGAGAATACCGCCGCCACCCCCACCCCGGCAGCGGACAAGGACAGTGTGGTCATCGCCATGGGCCCTACCTCCGAGCCCGAAGCCGGGTTTGACCCCGCCTATGGCTGGGGGGCCGGGGAGCACGTCCACGAACCTCTCATCCAGTCCACCCTCACCGTCACCAACACCGATCTGACCATCGGCTATGATCTGGCAACCGATATCCAGGCCAGCGATGATGGCCTTACCTGGACGGTCAAGATCCGGGACGATGTGAAATTTACCGATGGCCAGCCCCTCACCGCCTCCGACGTGGCCTTTACCTACAACACCGTCAAGGCGGCCAGCTCGGTCAACGACTTCACCATGCTGGACTACGCCGAGGCCACCGACAACACCACCGTGGTCTTTCACATGGTCACCCCCTTCTCCATCTGGCCCTACACCATGGCTATTGTGGGCATTGTGCCCGAGCACGCCTATGACGCTGCCACCTATGGCTCCAATCCCATCGGCTCGGGGCGGTACATCCTCAAGCAGTGGGACAAGGGCCAGCAGGTAATTCTGGAGGCCAATCCGGACTACTACGGGGAGGCCCCCAAGCTCAAGCAGGTGACCATCCTCTTTATGGAGGAGGACGCCGCCTTCCTGGCGGTCCAGGCCGGGCAGGTGGATCTGGCCTATACCTCCGCCACCTATTCCGACCAAAACCCCGCCGGGTACAGCCTGGCAGCCTATGACAGCGTGGACAACCGGGGCTTCAACCTGCCGGTCATCGAAGGCACCCTTACCGGCGATGTGCTGGTGCGCCGGGCCATCAACATTGGAGTGGACCGGCAGGAGATGATTGACAACGTGCTCAATGGCTACGGCATCCCGGCTTACAGCGTGTGCGACCAGATGCCCTGGTACAACCCGGCCTCTCAGGTGGATTATGACCCAGAGGGGGCCGCCGCCCTGCTGGATGAGGCGGGGTGGACCATGGGGTCTGACGGCGTCCGGGAGAAGGATGGGGTAAAGGCTGAGCTGAATCTGCTCTACCCCACCAGCGACTCGGTGCGGCAGGCATTGTGTGCCGACTTTGCCAACCAGCTGGGAGAATTGGGTATCTCCTGCACTATGGAAGGAGTGGGCTGGGATACCGCCTATGACCGGGCCCAGACCGAGCCTCTCATCTGGGGCTGGGGAGCCCACACTCCCATGGAGCTGTACAACATCTATCACACCATCGGGGACACCGGCACTGCTCAGTATTCCCCCTACGCCAATGCCACTGTGGACGCCTACATGGACCAGGCTCTCCAATGCTCCGATCTGGAGGAGTCCTATGAGCTGTGGCAGAAGGCCCAGTGGGACGGCGCCACCGGCGTGACCCAGGAGGGGGATATCCCCTGGGTGTGGCTGGTAAACGTGAGCCACCTGTACTGGGTGAAAGATGGCCTCCAGGTGGCAGAGCAGAAGATCCACCCCCACGGCCACGGCTGGTCCATCGTCAACAACGTGGACCAGTGGAGCTGGGAGTAAGATCTGCCGCCGCGTGAAACAAAGCTCCCGCCGGAACCACCCTGCCCCATTCCAACGGAAAGAAGGAATTGTCTTGAAGCACCGCCTGCTGTTTACGGGCAAAAAACTCATCCGCATGGTTTTGCTGCTGCTGGGGGTCAGTCTGGCAGCCTTCCTGCTCATGTCCGCCTCCCCTCTGGACCCGTTGCAGACCAATGTGGGCCAGGCCGCCCTGGGCACCATGAGCCAGGAGCAGATCGCCAAGCTGGAGGACTACTGGGGGGTCAATACCCCGCCGGCGGAGCGCTACCTGGGCTGGCTGGGGGACTTTGTCCGGGGGGACATGGGCACTTCCCTGCTCTACCGCCAGCCGGTGAGCACCGTCATCGGCCAGCGGCTGCAAAACTCTTTGTGGCTCATGGCCTTTGCCTGGGTCATCTCCGGGGTGCTGGGGCTGACGCTGGGCGTCATTGCCGGGGCCAACCGGGGCAGGCTGGCGGACAAGCTCATCCGGGGCTACTGCCTGCTCATCTCCTCCACCCCCGCTTTCTGGCTGGCCCTGCTGCTGCTGGTGATCTTCTCGGTGTGGCTGGGGCTGTTCCCCATCGGTCTTTCGGTGCCCATTGGGGCGGACGCATCCTCCGTCACCCTGGCAGACCGGCTCTACCACGCCTTCCTCCCCGCTCTCACCCTCAGCATCACCGGGGTGGCCAATATCACCATGCACACCCGGGAGAAAATGGCCGACATCATGGAGAGCGACTATGTGCTCTTCGCCCGGGCCGGGGGGGAGTCGGCGCCATCCATCGTTCTGCGCCACGGCCTGCGCAACGTGGCCCTGCCCGCCATCACCCTGCAATTTGCCTCTATCATTGAGATCTTCGGCGGCTCGGTGCTGGTGGAGCAGGTGTTCTCCTATCCCGGCCTGGGTCAGGCCGCCGTCAGCGCCGGTCTGGGGTCCGACCTGCCCCTGCTGCTGGGCATCACGGTGGTGAGCGCCGCCATCGTCTTTGGCGGCAACCTGATTGCCGATCTGCTGTACGGCGTGGTAGATCCCAAGATCAGAAGGGGGGCGGCCAAAAGATGAAAGCCTGGAACGGGCGGAAAAACGCCCTCTTTCTGCTGGCCGCCGCCGCCCTGGTGCTGTGCGCCGTGGCAGTGGCCGGGGGCCTGCTGGGAGAGCAGGCTATGGTCACCGACTTTACCCGGAAAAATCTGGCCCCCTGCGGGCAATTCCTCTTCGGCACCGACTGGATGGGGCGGGATATGCTCTCCCGCACCCTGACCGGCCTGTCCCTCAGCATCCGCATCGGCCTGCTCACCGCTGCCGTCAGCGCCATCATTGCCCTGGCCTTGGGCGTGGCCTCCGCCGTATGTGGCGGGTGGGTGGACGGGGTCATCTCCTGGTGTATTGACCTGGTGATGGGCATTCCCCACATTCTGCTGGTGATGCTCATCTCTCTGGCCTTTGGCAAGGACTTTGTAGGGGTGGTGGCCGGTGTGGCCCTCAGCCACTGGCCCTCTCTGGCCCGTGTCATCCGGGGGGAGGTGCTCCAGCTGCGGGGGGCGGTATATGTCCGCACGGCGGAAAAGCTGGGGGTGCCCCGGCTGGCCATCGTCCGGCGGCACCTGCTGCCCCACCTGCTGCCCCAGTTTCTCACCGGTCTGGTGCTCCAGTTCCCCCACGCCATCCTCCATGAGGCCAGCGTCACCTTCCTGGGCTTCGGCCTGTCCCCGGAACAGCCTGCCATCGGGGTCATCCTGTCGGAGAGCATGAGCTACCTCACCACCGGAAAGTGGTGGCTTGCGGTGTTCCCCGGCCTAAGCCTGGTACTCATCGTGATGCTCTTTGCCGCCATGGGGGAACAGCTCCGTCGCCTGCTGGACCCGGCCAGCGTGCACGCCTGAGGAGGAATGGATATGGAACCGATTTTACAAGTGAAGGACCTGTCCATCTCCTTCACCCAGTACGGACGGGGCACCCGGCAGGTGCTGCTGCCAGTCATTCAGGATTTGTCCCTTACCATTCGCCCCGGACAGGTGGTGGCGGTGGTGGGGTCCAGCGGCTCAGGCAAGAGCCTGCTGGCCCACGGCATCCTGGGCATTCTGCCCTACAACAGCCACATGGCGGGGGAGATCACCTTTTTGGGCCAGCCCCTCACCCCCAAGCGGGCGGAGGCCGTCCGGGGAACAGAGATCGTGCTGGTGCCCCAGGGGGTGACCTACCTGGACCCGCTGATGAAGGTGGGCCCCCAGATCCGCAAGGGGCGGCGGGACCAGAAGGCCCGGCAGGCCAGCCGCACCGCGCTGAAGCGGTATGGTCTGGGGGAGGAAGTGGAATCCCTTTACCCCTTTGAACTGTCCGGCGGCATGGCCCGGCGGGTGCTCATCGCCACAGCAGCGGCCGAGACCCCCAAGCTGGTCATCGCCGACGAGCCCACCCCCGGTCTGGACGCCCGATCAGCTCAGCGGGTGCTGGGCCATTTCCGGGAGCTGGCCGACGGAGGGGCAGGGGTGCTCCTCATCACCCACGATTTGGAGCTGGCCCTCACCATTGCCGACCGGGTGGCGGTGTTTTACGCCGGGGAGACGGTGGAGGAGGCCGATGCCGCCGACTTTACGGCGGGCAAGCTGCGCCACCCCTATACCCGGGCCCTGTGGAACGCCCTGCCTCAGAACGGCTTTGTGCCCATTCCTGGGGCCCAGCCCGGCCCAGGGGAGGTAGGGAAAGGCTGTCCCTTCGCGCCTCGCTGTCCCAAACAGCGGCCTGAGTGCCTGTCACCGGTATCCTATCGGGAATTGGAGGGTGGGCTGGTGCGCTGCCTGTACCCGGAAGGAGAGATGGTATGAGTCTGGAAGCCAAACAACTGACCTTCGGCTATCGGGGAAAAAACCGGAAACGGGTGCTGGAGTCGGTGGACCTGACGGTGGCCCACGGAGAGCGCCTAGGACTGGCAGGCCCCAGCGGCCGGGGCAAAACCACCCTGTGCAAGCTGCTGTCGGGGTTTGAGGCTCCGGATGGAGGGACGGTTCTGGTGGACGGTAAACCCTTACGGGACTACCGGGGTATCTGCCCAGTGCAGATGATCTGGCAGCACCCGGAGACAGCGGTGGACCCGCTGATGAAGCTGGGGGACACCCTGCGGGAAGGGGGACCGGTGGAGGAGGAGCTGCTGGAGGCCCTCCACATCCAGCCCGCCTGGCTGGAGCGCTACCCCGCCGAGCTGTCCGGGGGAGAGCTCCAGCGGTTCTGCATCGCCCGGGCTCTGCGGCCTGGGGTCCAGTATCTGCTGTGCGACGAGATCACTGCCATGCTGGACCTCATCACCCAGGCCCAGATCTGGACCTTCCTATTGGAGCAGGTGGAGCGGCGCGACTTGGGGCTGGTCATTGTCAGCCACAACGCCCCACTGTTGGAGCGGCTGTGTACCCGTATCCAGGACCTGGACAAATAACCTCTGACAAAGAAATCGCGCAGCGTTCCGCCGCGCACATCTCCTCGAAAAAATGCTTGCATTTTTGAAAAGCGTGTCGAGGTTTCTTGACACGCAGACGGACCGGCAGGTGATGCCTGCCGGTCCGTGTTTTTGTGGGCAATATATTCAGGCATTGTCACCGAAGAAGAGCTTCATGTCGTCCTCCACGGTACCGATACCGGCGATACCGAAGTTTTCCACCAGCACCTTGGCTACGTTGGGGCTGAGGAAGGCGGGCAGAGTGGGGCCCAGGTGGATATTCTTCACCCCCAGGTACAGCAGGGCCAGCAGCACAATAACCGCCTTCTGCTCATACCAGGCAATGTTGTACACGATGGGCAGGTCGTTGATATCGTCCAGGCCAAAGACCTCCTTCAGCTTGAGGGCAATGACTGCCAGAGAGTAAGAGTCGTTGCACTGGCCCGCGTCCAGCACACGGGGGATACCGCCGATGTCCCCCAGGTCCAGCTTGTTGTACTTGTACTTGGCGCAGCCGGCGGTGAGGATTACGGTGTCATGGGGCAAGGCCTTGGCAAACTCGGTGTAATAGTCCCGGCGCTTGGCCCGGCCGTCGCAGCCCGCCATAACCACGAACTTCTTGATGGCCCCGCTCTTGACGGCCTCCACCACCTGGTCCGCCAGGGCCAGCACCTGGGCGTGGGCAAAGCCGCCTACGATCTCGCCGCTCTCAAGTTCGGTGGGAGGCGCGCACTTCTTGGCGTGCTCAATGAGGGCGGAGAAGTCCTTCTGCTCCCCGATGCCGCCGGGGATATGCTTGCAGCCGGGGAAGCCCGCCGCGCCGGTGGTGTACAGCCGGTCCTTGTAGCTGTCCTTGGGGGGCACGATGCAGTTGGTGGTCATGAGGATGGGACCGTGGAAGGCCTCGAACTCCTCCTTCTGCTTCCACCAGGCGTTGCCGTAGTTGCCCACGAAGTTGGGGTACTTCTTGAAGGCGGGATAGTAGTGGGCGGGCAGCATCTCGGAGTGGGTGTACACATCCACTCCGGTGCCCTGGGTCTGCTCCAGCAGCATCTCCAGATCCCGCAGGTCGTGGCCGGACACCAGAATACCGGGGTTTTTGCCCACACCGATGGACACCTTGGTAATCTCAGGATTTCCATAGGCGGTGGTGTTGGCCTTGTCCAGCAGGGCCATACCCTCCACGCCATACTTGCCGGTCTCCAGGGTCAGGGCCACCAGATCGTCCACGCTGAGGCTGTCGTCCAGGGTAGCTGCCAGGGCCTTTTGCAGGAAGGCGTCCACCTCGCTGTCGTCCTGGAGCAGGGCGTTGGCGTGCTTGGAGTAGGCGGACAGGCCTTTCAGTCCATAGGTGATGAGCTCCCGCAGGGAGCGGATGTCCTCGTTCTCGGTGGACAGCACGCCCACGGTCTTGGCCTTGGCCTCCCAGTCGCCTTCTCCGTCCCACAGGGCCGCCTCAGGCAGGCTGTTGGGGTCCTTCACCTGGGCCAGCAGCTCGGCCCGGGTCTGAAGAGTGGCGCAGATGCGCTCCTCAATGGCCTTTTTGTCAAAATTGGCGTTGGTGATGGTGGTGAACAGGTTGAGGGTGATGAGATGGTTGACCTCCCCCGACACCGGCGTGCCCTGGGCCCGCAGGGCGGTGGTGATGGCGGACAGGCCCCGGGTCACATAGACCAGCAGGTCCTGCATGGCCGCCACGTCGGGCCCCTTTCCGCAGACCCCTACCTTGGTGCAGCCGGTGCAGCCGGCGGTCTCCTGGCACTGATAGCAAAACATATTGTATTCCATGGATGGTCCTCCCTTGGGTTGTGGGTTTTTGTCGTTCTGGGGGCAGTATACGATACTTTCCCCCGCCGGTCTGTTGCAGCAGCAACAAAAATAACCGGTTTTTTCTCCCACATGCCCTGGGGGTCAGAACAGACCGGGTTGTTCCACCAAATAGCGTTGGATCAGGTCGGTGAACCAGCTTACCGCCGGGTTCTCCGACTGCCTGCGCCACGCCACCCCCACCTCAATGACAGGACTGGTGCCGTCCAGGGGCAGAAAGGCCAGGTCGGTGTACATGTACTCCCGGATATGGTAGGGCAGGATGGCCAGGGCCTGACCGCACTGTACCGCGAATAGCACATCCTCCATAGCGGGGTACTCCGCCACGATTCGGGGGGTAAAGCCCATGTCCCGGCAGATTTCCCGGAACTGCTTGTACATATAGCTGCCCCCCTCCCGGGAGAGACAGACAAAGGGCTCGGTGGCCAATCTGCTGTAGTCAATAGAGGTGTTGTCCAGACAGGAGTGGTCCGGCGGGCACACCAGGCAGTAAAAATCCGCCACCAGCCGGCGGCAGTGGTACTGGTTCAGTCCCTGCAAGTCGGACAACACGGAAAAGGCCAGGTCAAAGGTCATCTCCTCACAGCCCTTTTGCAGGTCCTCCGCCACCCCCCGGATCAAATCAATGCGCACCTGGGGATAGAGGCTGCGGTACTCCCGCATGAGCTGTGGGAGAAAATGCCGGCATGGGCTGTTGAGGTAGCCGATCTTCAATTCCAGGTTCTCAGTCTGTTCCGCCTGACGCATCCGCTTCTGGGCCCGCTCTTCCAAGTCCAACATCCGCTTGGCGTCCTCCAGAAAGAGCTCTCCCGCTCGGGTCAGGGAAACACTGCGGGTGGTGCGGAGGAACAGTTTCACCCCCAGTTCCCGCTCCAGGGCGGAGATCTGGTGGGTAATAGCGGGCTGGGTCACATAAAACGCCCGGGCCGCCTCGGTAAAATTCCGGTGGCGGGCCACCGATAGAAAATAGCGCAGCTGGTCCATATTCATGGTGGTATCCCCTCCTTTGCTGACTCTATTATAAATTGATAAACGGATTTTATCAATGGACGAAAAAAGCTGAATTTCTCTTTTTTGCACCAAGGTGTTACCATATCTACGCAAAAATATTGTGCGAAGGAGCAATGGAAATGGGTTTTCAAGTCATGGGCGTTACTGCCGGCCGCAAAGACAGCAACTGTGAGATCCTGCTCAAGGAGGCCCTGCTGGCCTGTCAGGAGATGGGCGCCGAGGTTCGTATGATCAACCTGAAGGATTACGACCTGCTGGACTGCGACGGCTGCACCTCCTGCACCATCGGCATGTCCATGGGCAAGAATGTGGGCTGCCCCCTGGACAAAAAGGACGACAAGAAGAAGATCATGGACGTGATGCTGGATCAGGACGCGGTCATCTTCTCCGCCCCCACCTACGATCTGATGCCTTCCTCCCTGTTTCTCAAGTTCATGCACCGCAACCTGGCCTATGAGTCGGCCTTCCTCACCAAGATTGGCGCCATCGCCCCCCGGGACCGGGTGGGCGGCCTCATCGCGGTAGGCGGCTCCACCCGCTCCTGGCAGTCCATGGCCCTGGAGTGCATGCAGGCCACCACCTTCACCAACAGCTTCAAGATCGTGGACATGTACATGGCGACCCAGGTGCCCGCCCCCGCCCAGGTACTTCTCTATGAGGAAAAGCTGGCCCGGGCCCGCGAGATGGGCCAGAACATCATGAAGGCCCTCAACACCCCCGTGGCCGAGCGCAAGTGGCTGGGCGACCCCGACTACGGCTGGTGCCCCAACTGCCACTCCAACGCGCTCTGTCTGGGTGAGCCCCAGTGGAAGGGCCTCCAGTACCCCATCGAGTGTGTGGTGTGCGGCGCCGGCGGCACCCTGGAGCAGACCGAGGACGGCCGCTGGAAGTTCGTCATCGCTGAAAACGGCCTGGAGCGGGACCGCACCACCGAGGAGGGCCGGGGCGTCCACTGTGACGAGATCGCCGAGACCCAGGGCGGCTTCTTCATGGACCCCGCCAAGCGCCAGCTGGTGGCCGAGCGCCTGCCCAAGTATAAAAACATCCAGTTCCCCGGCATCTGATCGCATATCTCCGCTCCATTCCTTGTTGCCGGCGGTCTGACCGCCTCTCTCCCCGGTTTCCGGGAGGAGACCGGGGAGCCATTTTTACCATGGAGGGATCCCCACATGTTTCGTAAAGATCAGTTTGGAATCGTATTCAATACCATCTTCGCTATCATGTTCGCTATCATCCTTCCCATTTACATCGACAGTGTCAATATGCTCCGCATGACGGGCAGCATCCAAATCATCCCGCTCTTGCAGACGGTCAGCAAGGACTTTGTCATCGGCTTCGGCGTCAGCTTTACCATTGGTACCTACATTGACCTCAAGGCCATGGGCGATGCCTTTGCCCGTCTCGTTGGGCTCAAAAATGAGAAGAGCCTGCCCTTCCACCTGGTACGGCTGGCCAGCATCGTCTTTGTGATGGTGGTTCTCATGAGCCTGATTATGATGTTTGTCTCCGCAGGCTACACCATGCCGGTGGGCGCCTTCTTCATGGGCTGGCTGATGAGCTTCCCCATGACCTATGTGGTGGCCTACGTACTGGCGTTCATCACCTTTGGTTTCGGCCTGCCCCTCACCATGGCACTGTGTACCAAGCCCCCCAAAAGAATGCCCGCCCATCCCTGATCTCCAGAAGCATTCCTGCCGCTGGCTGTTCAAGCATCAGCAGATCCAATTCCCTGGCATTTAGCGAAAGGAGTCCTGTTCCCATGAAATTTGAGCATCTGTTTTCCCCCATGCAGGTGGGAAAGGTGACCTACCGCAACCGCGTCGTCAGTGCCCCCATGGCCTTCGGCCTGATCGTGCAGAACCCCGCTGCCCGTGACTTTACTTACCGTAAGCTGGAGAGCAGCGCCAAGGGCGGCAACGGCTGCGTTATCGTGGGCGAGACCGACGTCAACTTCACCGACGCCGTCCGTATCCCCGGCTTCCGTCCCTTTGACTTTGCCAAGCCCGAGGAGGACATGGAGACCTTCAACGCTGTAGGCGAGTATGCCCGCCGCATTAAGCGCCACGGCGCAGTGGCCCTGGCTGAGCTGGTCCACTGCGGCAAGGAGAAGGTGCCCTTCGGCCCCGGTCAGGAGGCCATCGGCCCCATTGAGACCACCAATCTGGCTGGTGTGAAGGTCCGCCCCATGAACGAGGACGACATGGTCCGGGTGGCCAACGACTTCGCCGTCTGCGCCACCTATATGCAGAAGGCCGGCTTTGACGGCGTGCTGGTCCACGGCGGCCACGGCTTTATCTTCACCCAGTTCCTCTCCCCCTTGATGAACACCCGTACCGACAACTACGGCGGTTCTCTGGAGAACCGTGCCCGGTTCCCCCTGATGATCCTGAAGGCCATCCGTGAGGCGGTGGGCCCCGACTTCCTGGTGGAGCTGCGCATTGACGGCACCGACCACCAGCCCGGCGGCATCACCCCCGAGGAGACCGGCGCGTTCATCGCCATGGCCGAGCCCTACATCACCTCCGTCCATGTGACCTGCGGCATCTATGAGGAGTCCGTCAAGTCCGGCACCGAGAGCTCCATGTTCCACGCCCACGGCCTGAACATCGACAACGCCGCCATCATCAAGAAGTACACCAAGCTGCCCGTGGGCGCTGTGGGCGGCATCAACTCCCCCGAGATGTGCGACCAGGCCATCGCTGAGGGCAAGATCGACTTTGCCATTCTGGGCCGTCAGATGCTGGCCGACCCCGAGTTTGCCAACAAGGCCCGTGAGGGCAAGGAGGATCAGATCCGCCGCTGCCTGCGCTGCTACAAGTGCTTCCCCGGCTCCCCCGAGGAGGGCTATGACGACCTGCCCTTCACCAGCGAGGAGCTGGCCCTCTACGTGGGCCACTGCACCATCAACCCCCTGGCTCACCTGCCCTTCGATCCCGATACCCTGGCCCCCGCCTCCAAGCAGGAGACCGTCCTTATCGTAGGCGGCGGCGCCGCCGGTCTCCAGGCCGCCATTACCGCCTGCGACCGGGGCCAGAAGGTGATCCTGGCCGAGCAGGAGGGCTATCTGGGCGGCCTGCTGCGGTTCACCGACGTGGACACCGACAAGCCCGACCTGATGAACTTCAAGAATCTGCTGGTCCGGGAAGTGGAGCGCCGGGACATCGACGTGCGGCTCAACACCACCGTTACCCCGGAGAACATCGGCTCCTTTGGCGCTGACGGCGTCATCTTTGCCACCGGCTCCCTGCCCTCCTGCCCCCCGGTGCCCGGCATCGAGCATGCCCACAAGGCCATGGATATGTACGACGGCAAGGTCAAGCCCGGCCACAAGATCGTCATGGTGGGCGGCGGCCTGGTGGGCTGTGAGGCCGGCCTGTTCCTCCAGAAGACCGGCCATGAGGTCACCGTGGTGGAGATGCTGGACCGGCTGGCCAACGAGTCCTTCGGCATGTACCGTGAGGCCCTGATCTGGGAGATGGAGAAGTGCCACATGGGCATGATGCCCAAGACCCGCTGCCTGGAGATCACCCCCACCAGCGTGAAGGTGGAGAATGCCGACGGGGTCCAGACCCTGGAGGCCGACACCGTTCTCTTCGCCCTGGGCATGAAGAGCGTGGACATCTCCGCCCTGAAGGAGGCCGCCGAAGCCAAGGGCCTCAAGACCTGGGTCATCGGCGACGCCATCCAGCCCGGCAAGGTGGACCAGGCCACCCGCAGCGCCTATCTGGCCGGTATTGAGGTGGGCAAGTAAGTCCCAGCCCCCCAAAAATCTTACTTTTTCCCTTGAAAGCCTTGGCTTTCAAGGGAAAAAGTGTTATCTTAGTATTATATGACAATCAGAAAGGAAGGAATCACCATGCCTGAACGCGCGCCGCTGACCGCTGAAGAGCGTGCCCTGCCCTACGCCAAGTTCTACGACCTGCCCATCACCCCCATTCCCGAGGACAAGCTGGCGGTACTGGCCGGCGGTCCTATCGACCCCGCCCTGGCTCTGAAGATCGAGGACCGGAACGACCTGTTCCTCCCCGGCGATCTGCCCTGTGAAATTGGCTACTGCGTCATGGAAAACGGCGCGGGCTTTTTGGCTAACCGCACCTTCATGCCCGGGGTCACCCCCGAGATGTTTGACTGGTGGTTTGCCTGGCACAGCCTGGAGGACCTGCGCTACCGGATCTGGGACCCCGAAGACCACTTCTACGCCCGGCAGCAGAACCGGGAAAAGACCCTGGACCAGTCCCTCCCCATGCGGGAGCGCACCTGGGGCACCCAGCACGTGGTGCTGGAGGACATCGGCGGCGGCCCCGATCCCCTGATCCTCAACTTCCGCTACCCCCACGAGATGGGCTATGACGAGTCCAAGGTGGGCACCGAGGCCTGCGCCACCATGATGTGCGCCAACGGCCACGGCCCTGTTCCCGGTGAGGGTGTGGCCGCTATCATGACCCACTTTGTCCGCGAGGTGGAGGGCGGCATCGTGCTCCGCTCCCGGTTTTGGATCGGCTACGGCCTGGTGGACGGCCAGCTGGTGAAGCTGGTGCCCGACGGAGTGTCTGTCCCCCTGGAGATCGTCCAGGGCCTGTTTGCCCACAACCTGAAGGAGTTCGGCCACCTGGCCGCCATCCTGCCCCAGGTTTACGCCGAGAACAAGGATAACTGGTAATTTTTACATAAGAGAGGGAGTGCTGTATAGCAGCACTCCCTCAGCCTGTCGAGAAACCCGGTTTATGCATCAAGCATAAGCCGGGTTTCTGGCGTATAGAGGCCAAAGAAGTACAA
>NZ_CALWXV010000022.1 GCF_944385615.1 uncultured Flavonifractor sp.
TCAAAACTGCCTGACCGTCTTTCAGCATGATCCCGTTTTATCCGGGGCGCTGGCAAAGAATCTGCTGACCGAGCGTACCCCCTTGTAGCAAGACAACATACCACAAGCGAATAGAAAAAGCCACAACAATATTTGCATCACTTCAATCTAACTGCATTCAAATTTTTGGAAGTCGTTTTTGTGAAGCATAGGTGAAAATGAGGGCATGTGGAACACCACATGCCCTCATTTTCACCATACACGCTGGGGCTTAACCCATATCGAGAGATCGTTTTTCGCAGCACTTCTCAAATAGCGGGGGTGAGGACAGTCAACCGGCTTTTTGCACCCTTTTCTGATGTGCGCAAAAAGAAGGGCCTGCGGATTTCTGCAGACCCTTCATCACGGATGCGCAAAATCGGTTTTATTGTTGTCCTTTTGCGGGGGTGCCTTTGGCAGCGGGGATTTTTATCTTGATACGAACTTTACTGCATCAGGGAGCACACCAGCTCGGAGTATCCGGCGGGGTCGGCCAGGGGCAGACCGGCAATGAGCTGGGCCTGGGCGTACAGCAGCTGGGCGTACTTGGCGGCCAGCTCCTTGTCCTCGGCCACCGCCCGCTTGAGGGCGGCAAAGGCGGGGGCCTCCGGGTTGAGCTCCAGCACCCGCTGGGCTTTCATCTCCCCGCCCCGGTCCGGGTCTACCTTCTGGAAATACTTCTCCATCTCCAGGGTGATGGGGCCATCGGCGGTGAGGCACACCGCGCCGCTCTTCAGCAGCTTGGACAGCCGGGCCTCCTTGATCTGATCCCCCAGGGTCTCCTTCAAAAAGTCCAGGACGGGCTTGCTCTCCTCCGCCTTCTGCTCCAGGGCAGCCTTCTCCTCGTCGCTCTCGGGCAGGGCGTCGTCGTCGTCCACCGACTTGAAGGCCTTGCCGTCCACCTCGCCCAGGGCATTGACCACAAACTGGTCCACATCGGCGGTGAGATAGAGGATTTCATAGCCCTTGTCCCGGATGCGCTCGGCCTGGGGCAGCTTGTCCAGCTTGGCGGCGTCCTCGCCGCAGGCATAGTAGATATACTGCTGATCCTCGCTCATCCGCTCCTTGTACTCAGCCAGGGTGACCAGCTTGCCCTCCTTGGAGGACCAGAACAGAAGCAGGTCCTTTAGCAGCTCCTTGTGGGTGCCGTAGTCGGACACAATGCCCATCTTGATCTGGGGCCCGAAGGCCTTCCAGAAGGTCTCATACTTCTCCCGGTCCTCCTTCTGGAGCCGCAGCAGCTCACCCTTGATCTTCTTCTCCAGGTTGTTGGCGATGACCTTCAGCTGCCGGGTGTGCTGGAGCATCTCGCGGGAAATATTCAGGGAGAAGTCCTGGGAGTCCACCACGCCCTTGACAAAGCGGAAGTGCTCGGGCAGCAGGTCGGCGCACTTGTCCATGATGAGCACGCCGGAGGAGTAAAGCTGAAGGCCCTTTTCATACTCCCGGGTGTAGAAGTCATAGGGGGCATGGGAGGGGAGATAGAGCATGGCCTTGTACTCCACAGTGCCCTCGGCAGACACATGGATCACACTCAGCGGGTCCTCCCAGTCGCCGTACTTCTCCTTATAGAACTGGTTATACTCCTCAGCCTTCACCTCGCTCTTGGGCCGCTGCCACAGGGGCACCATGGAGTTGAGGGTCTCCCACTCGTCGTAGTCCTCCCACTCAGGTTTGTAGTCGTCACCGGCGTCCTCGGGGCGGGGCTTCTGGCGGGACTTGTGCATCAGCATGACGATGGGATAGTGGATATAGTCGGAGTACTTCTTCACCAGATCGGCGATGCGGTACTGCTCCAGATACTCGTCATAGTGGTCGTCGTCGGTGTTGGCCTTAATATGGAGTACGATGTCAGTGCCCACGCTCTCCTTGTCGCAGGGCTCCAGGGTATAGCCGTCGGTGCCGTCGGAGGCCCACTGCCAGGCCTGGTCGGAGCCGTAGGCCTTGGATGTGACGGTGACATGGTCGGCCACCATGAACGCGGAGTAGAAGCCCACGCCAAACTGGCCGATGATATCGGTGGTATCCCCCTCGGCTTTCTCCTGCTTGGCCAGCTCCTCCTTGAACTGGAGGGAGCCGCTGCGGGCGATGGTGCCCAGGTTGCTCTCCAGCTCCTCCCGGGTCATACCAATACCAGTATCGCTGATGGTGAGGGTACGGGCGATCTGGTCGGGGGTCAGGGTGATCTTCAGCTGGGAGCGGTCCAGGCCCACCTTGTCGTCGGTGAGGGCCTTATAGGCCAGCTTGTCCATAGCGTCGCTGGCGTTGGAAATAATCTCCCGCAGGAAGATCTCCTTGTGGGTATAGATGGAGTTGATCATCAGGTCCAGCAGACGCTGGGACTCCGCTTGGAATTGCTTTTTCTCCATGATGGATGCCTCCTGTATGTGAAGTGTTTTTTAAAAACATAGCGTTAGCACTCATTCCATTTGAGTGCTAACGCTATCATAATCCTTCGCACGAAAAATTGCAAGGGGGTTCAAGGATTGTTTACAATTCACGCTGTCCTTACTTGCCCACGCAGAACCGCTCAAAGATGCGGGCGGTGATATCCTCCCGGATGTTGGCCCCCGTCAGCTCACCCAGGGCGGACAGGGCCTCCTCCACATCGGTGAGCAGGGCATCAGGGGTGACCCCCGCCGCCAGATTTTCCACCGCTCGCTTCACCCCCGCCAGAGCCCGCTTGGCGGCGTCGGCCTGCCGGGCGTTGGTAAGCAGCTCTCCCGCCGCGTCCCCGCTCCCGGCGGGGAACAGCTGGGCAATGACCTCCCCCAGCCGGTCCAGCCCCATCCCGGTTTTGGCGCTCACCGCCACCACCGGCGGCATGGGGTCCAGACCCAGCACCGGCATGGGCTTGGAGGGCAGATCGGCCTTGGTCCGCATCAGGATCACCGGGCCGTGGGCCATGGCGCGCTCCAGCAGAGCCACATCCTCCTCCCCCATGGGGACCGAGCCGTCCCACAGCACCAGGGCCAGAGCGGCCTCCTCCAGGGCGGCCTTGCTGCGCTCCACCCCCATCCGCTCCACCGCGTCGTCGGTATCCCGGATACCGGCGGTGTCGATAAGCCGGAGGGCCACACCCCCCAGCACACAGCGGGCTTCCACCGTGTCCCGGGTGGTGCCGGGGATATCGGTGACGATGGCCCGGTCATAGCCCACCAGGGCATTGAGCAGAGAGGACTTGCCCGCGTTGGGCCGCCCCACCAGCACGCAGGGCACCCCGCCGGCGATGTACTTTCCCCGCTGATAGGTGGCAAGCAGCGTCCGCAATTCCTCCACCGCCCGGTCCAGGCTCTCCTGAATGGTGTCCGCCCGGAAGGGGTCAATGTCCTCGTCGGGGTAGTCCAGCACCGCGTGGAAGTGGGCCAGCAGATCGGTGAGTCCGTCATAAATGGCCCGCACCCGGCGGCTCAGAGCCCCGGAGAGCTGTCCGGCCGCCTGCCGGACGGCGGCGGGGGTTTCGGCGTCGATGAGGTCGGCCACCGCCTCGGCCTGGGTCAGGTCCAGCCGCCCGTTGAGGAAGGCCCGGCGGGTAAACTCCCCCGGCCCGGCCTGCCGGACCCCCTGGGCAAAAAGGGCCTCCAGTCCCAGGGCCAGCACCGCCGGGGAGCCGTGACAGTGCAGCTCCGCCGTGTCCTCCCCGGTGTAGCTGTGGGGCCCGTGGGAGAAGGTGGCCAGGGCCTGGTCGATGACCTCCCCCGACGGCCCCAGCAGCGTCCCCAGCACCAGATTCCGGTCCTCATACGCCGTCAAAGGCTTGTTCCCCAGGGGGCGGAACACGGCGGAGAGGGCGGAAATGGCCTCCGGCCCGCTGAGGCGCAGGATGCCGATGGCGCTGGGCGCGGCGGGGGTGGCGATGGCTACAATGGTATCGGACATGACATTTCCTTCCTGTTTCCATCCAAAACGGAAACTTTGGCGATTCTGCCGTGGATTTTCCTCTTGACTGCCGCTGGCTGGGCCAAAAGATGCATAATGGCTGTTTTCCACCGGTGTGGACAAGTGTGGAAAACTATGTGGATAATGTGGAAAACCCTGTGCGTGGAAGGGCTTCCCGTTTTCCTGCCGTTTTTTAACATTGGATATTTTTTTGTATATGCTTTGTCAAATGATAAACGGCAGAACAAACATTTTGTTAGCTTGTCAAAAAATTTGGCTGATTTTTGGGCAAGTCGGCTCTTGCTCCCAATGGGCGGGCATGATACCATTACCCTGTGGTAAGTTACCATGCGCAGGGGGTGAAACCCTTGGGGCACAGTGGTTCTACCTGTTTTGGGCCAGCAAGGCCCGGGCCCGCTCCAGCAGCTTGGTGTACACCCCGTCCATCTGCCATTCATTGGTCAGTTCCAGCAGCCGGTCCACCGGCAGCCAGGCCACCTTGGTATTCTCCCCCTCCCGATAGTGGAGGGGGTCCCTTTCGTCTGCAGTCAACAGGTAGGTGGCGTTGAGATGCTGGTGAGAGGGCACCCACACCCCCCGCTTCACATGGCCCCACACCGGCAGGATATCCAGGGAGACCATGGCGGTGCTCAGCGGGCGCAGGTGCTCCACCCCGGTCTCTTCCCAGGCCTCCCGCAGGGCCACCGCCAGCAGATCCGGGTCCCCATCAGCGTGGCCGCCGGTCCAGGCCCATACCCGGTACAGGTTGTGGTGGGCCATGAGCACCTTGGTGCCGTCCCCATTCACCACAAAGCCGGAGCTGGTGAAGTGGGCGATCCTGTTGTCCCGGGTGAGGATATCGTGGGGAAAGCGGCGCAGGTACTCCAGCACCATAGCCTTGTCCCCCGCCTCCTGCTCATTTTGGGGCACATAGGCCTCGATCTCTTCCCGGTACATCACTTCACCCTCTCGTAGGTCACATAGCGGAAGGTCAGCCCATCCTGCTCCAGCGCCTCTCCCTCCTGGGTCACGGCCCAGGCAGGGTCGGCGTCCAGGTCGGGGAAATGGGCGTCGGCGGGCCAGGCCCGATGGATCTTGGTGATATAGGCCCTGTCACAGTGGGCCAGCAGGGCCCGGTATACGCTCTCCCCCCCGATGACAAAGGCGTCCGCCGGGGCGGCGGCCAGCAGGCTGTCCAAATCCCGGAACACCTCCGCCCCCTCGGGGGCAAAGGCCGGGTCCCGGGACAAAATCAGGTTGCGCCGGTTCTTCAACGGCCGTCCCCCGGGAAAGGTGGCCAAGGTCTTGCGGCCCAGGATGACGGCGTGGCCGGTGGTGAGGGCCTGAAACCGCTTTAAATCGGCGGGGATGTAACAAAGCTGATCCCCGTTTTTGCCAATGGCCCAGTTTTGGTCTACCGCGGCAATGAGATTCATCCCAATCCCTCCTTATACCGCCACCGGAATGGGCTGGTCCAGGGTGTGGAACCGGTAGCCCTCCAGCTGGAAGCTGTCCTTGGTAAAGGCGTAGAAATCGGTGACGGACGGGTCCATCCACAGCGTTGGCGCCTCGTAGGGGGTGCGGCTGATGAGCTCCTCCACCACCGGCACATGGCGGTCGTAGATGTGAGCGTCGGCGATGACGTGGACCAGCTCTCCCGCCTCCAGGCCGGACACCTGGGCCATCATGCGGACCAGGGCGGCGTACTGCATCACGTTCCAGCCGTTGGCGGTGAGCATGTCCTGGGACCGCTGGTTGAGAATGGCGTTGAGGGTCTTTCCGCTGACATTGAAGGTCATGGAGTAGGCACAGGGATAGAGGGCCATCTCGTGGAGGTCGTGGTGGTTATACAGATTGGTGAGGATGCGCCGGGAGGCGGGGTTGTGCTTGAGGTCGTACAGCACCCGGTCCACCTGGTCAAACTCCCCTTCGGGGTAGATGTGCTTCACTCCCAGCTGGTAACCGTAGGCCTTGCCGATGGAGCCGTTCTCGTCGGCCCAGGCGTCCCAGATGTGAGAGCCCAAGTCGTGGATGTTGTTGGACTTCTTCTGCCAGATCCACAATAGCTCGTCCACCGCGCTTTTGAAGGCCATTCTGCGGATGGTCTGAACGGGAAACTCCGCCCGCAGGTCGTAGCGGTTCACCACCCCGAATAATTTGATGGTGTGGGCGGGAGCGCCGTCCTCCCACCGGGGGCGCACCGGCTGGTCGGTGTCCCACACCCCGTGGGCCAGAATGTCCTTGCAGTTCTGAATAAATTGGATATCGGCAAAGCTCATGGTTTTCCTCCTATGGGCGATGTTTCTTTTTATTTGAAAAAGGGAGTGGATACGATCATGAACGAAGCACCCAGCCGCAAACTGCCGGGCATCGGCCTGCGCAACCTGAAAACCGCCCTGTCCGCGTCACTGTGTGCCTTGCTCTACTACTTTATGGACAACCGCAATCCCACCTTCGCCTGTATCGGGGCCATCTTCGGCATGGGGGCCAACATGGACCACTCCAAGCTCCACGGCGGCAACCGGCTGTTCGGCACCATCATCGGCGGCTTTCTGGGGATGGGGTTGTTCCGCATCTACCTGATCTTCTACCCCGACGGGGAGAGCCGTCTGCTGCTGGTGCCCCTGCTTTTTGTGGGGGTGGTCATTCTTATCGTGCTGGCCCAGATCTTCTGGGTGGGGGCGGTACAACCGGGGGGCGTGGTGCTGTGCATCGTGCTGTTCAACACCCCGGTGGACACCTATGTGTCCTACGCCCTCAACCGGATGCTGGACACCGGCTGCGGGGTGGCCATGTCCCTGCTCATCAACTGGCTCTTGCCCCGGGAACGGCTGGAGCCCTGGGTGGAGAAGGTAAAGGCAAAATTTCAGCGGTAAGATTGTTCCGCCGGGCGGCCTCTGGCCGCCCGGTTTTTTGTCCATTACTTCAGGCCGTAGTAGTCGCACAGGCGGGCCGCCGCGTCCAGAGCGTCCGGCGGGTTAACCCACAGGTCGGGCAGGTAGCCTGTACCGTCCCAATTGTCCATGGTTTCATGAAAGGCCAGCCCCGTTCCAAAATACACATACAGGCCGGTGTGGGGAAGGTAAAACCCGCTGTTATTGGGCACCAGAGCGCAGCCGCTGGTTGGCCCACCGATGGCCAGCACATTTTCCATGGAGCGGAAGAACTCCACCACCGTCTCTCCGGAGGAGGCGGTGCCCTTATCTGCCAGCAGGAGCGTCACGGTTTCGCTGGGTGTCCATGTCCCCTGGTCCTCTGATACCATCCAAGTCCCCAACCCGTTCTCAGGGTTAAAATCAAAGGCCCGGCAGAACATCTGGCTGTACCGGGCGCTAAATACCCGCTTAGGCTGGGCTGGCTGGCCGGTAAATCCCTCAAACCAGTCCATAATCCAGATATCACTGCCACCGGGGTTGGCCCGCACATCAAAGATCAGCACCGGCTCGTCGGCATACTCCCCGCCGCAGGCGGCAAAGCGCTCCAGCTGGGTCTCATGCTCCGGCGTGTTGGCGTACATCTGAGTGGATTGCAGCACAGGGACGTCCTGATAAGAATATTCCGTAAATACCTCACTTCCACGAGTTGATCTCTCAGCCTGGGTCCAGTCCAGGTCATAGTCCCCTAGGGTGTCGGGCAGATCGGTCCCATCGTGGCTCAGGGCATAGAAACCATAACAGATCTGCCCCTCCGGGCCAATGGTAGGCTTCACATAGTTCGGGTCCAGCCCCTCCGCTTTGGAGAGATACAGGCCGGGTACATAGTACATATAGACCCGATGCGGTTCAATGAGAGGCTGTCCACCGATGGCAAAATGCCCGTCCTGGACAATAGGGGAGAGGGCATCCGCCAGGATGTCCTGAACGGTCCTGCTCAACAGGATTTTCCCATCCCCCGCTTCCTGCTTGACCTGCGCCAGCGCCTGTTCCTTCAGTGGGCCAAATACCTCATCGCCGCCGAAATACTCGTAGGCCCCGTAGGTGGTGCGCAACAGGGTAAAGAAAGTTTCGATATCCTCCTGGGCAGTCTCTACCGTCAGCGGCTCCGTCAGGTCGTGGGGCGTCAGGAGAAGTTCCATTTCCTCCTCCGTATAGGTGTCATTCTGGCCGGTGAAGTCGGGCGTCCATTGGCTGATATCCAGAGCAGCCTCCGTCTCAATGACCGCCTCGCGGCGGGTATTGACCTCCTCCAGAAAGGCGTCAAAGTCCATCCCGGCCACGGGGGTGGGAGCGGACTCCAGTGTGGGAGTGGGAGAAGGCGATGGCTCCGGCGGCGGCGTACAGCCGGCCATCAGAACCAGAGACAGGGCCAGGGGGAGCAGGCGTTTTTTCATCTCATACCCTTCCTTTCAAGCCGTCCTGAAAAACCTCCACAATTTCCACATCTTTCACCACATTATGGTATCCCTCGCCGGGGGCAAAGACCTCGGTATAGTTGGGCGTGTGGCCCCGCCACAGGCCGTCCTTCTCTTCCTCAAAGAGGACAGGGAGGGTCTGTCCCACCCAGCTTTCCAGCCAAGTCCGGTGCAGCTGGCGGGCCACCTCCCCCGCCCGGTGGGCCCGCTCCTCCTTCACGGCGTTGGGCACCTGGTCAGGCATAGCGGCCGCCGGGGTGCCGGTGCGGCGGGAGTAGGGGAAAATGTGCATGGCGGAAAAGGCACATTTTTTCACAAAGTCCAGGGTCTGGGCAAACTCTTCCTCGGTCTCCCCAGGGAAGCCTACGATGAGATCGGTGGTGATACCGGGGCGGTCAAAGTGTTCCCGCAGTAACTTGACGCTCTCATAATACCGCTCGGTATCATATTTCCGGTTCATCCGGCGCAGGGTGGCGTCACAGCCCGACTGCATGGACAGATGGAAATGGGGGCACAGATTGGGCAGGGCCGCCCCCCGGCGGCAAAAGTCCTCCGTAATGGTGCGTGGCTCCAGAGACCCCAGCCGCACCCGGCAGCCGGGGGCGGCGGCACACACCGCCTCAATGAGGTCCATCAGCTCCGGCTTATCCGGCAGGTCCCGGCCCCAGGAGGAAATCTCGATGCCGGTGAGCACCAGCTCCTTGTAGCCCTCCTCTGCCAGCTTGGCGGCCTGGGCGGCGGCCTCAGCCGCGGGCAGGGAGCGGATGGGCCCTCTGGCGTAGGGGATGATGCAGTAGGAGCAGAAATTGACACAGCCGTCCTCCACCTTGAGCATGGCGCGGGTGCGGCCCTCCAGCCCCCCGGCGGGGAGCCGCTCGAAGGTACGGCGGCGGAGGGCGTCGTCCACCTCCACCACCTGGCCCCCGTCGGGGCTCAACGCCTCCAGCCGGTCCAGAAACCCCATGCGGTCGTTGGTGCCCATCACCAGATCCACCTCCAGGGCCTCCACCGCCTCTGGGTCGGTCTGGGCGTAGCAGCCGCACACCGCCACGATGGCGTGGGGGGAGCGTTTGCGGGCCTGCCGGATCATCTGGCGGGATTTTTTGTCGCTCACCGCCGTGACGGTACAGGTGTTGATGATGTAGGCGTCGGCCTCCCCGTCAAAGGGCACCAGGGTGTGGCCCCGGCGGGTCAGCTCGGCCTCCATGGCCTGGGTCTCGTACTGGTTGACCTTGCAGCCCAGAGTATAGATCGCTGTGCGCATACGGGTTCCTCTCCCGCCGGGGATTTTGGTTGAAAACTCCACGGCGTCTGTCTATAATAGAATGGAAAATGACAGGTCACATTATAAACCAAACCAGCCGTTTTGAAAACAGTTCATTTCTCCAGGAGGTGCCCCATGTCCGAATTTCAGGTCTCTTTGGCCTCCATTGAGGAGGTCCGCCAGTTTGTCAACGCCGCCACCCGCTCCCCCTGTGAGGTGGACGTGCTCTCCGGCCGCTATGTGGTGGACGGGAAATCCATCATGGGGCTGTTCTCTCTGGATTTGTCCCGCCCGGTCACCGTCCGCCTCCACGGCAGTGACGGGGACCAGGCGGCCTTCCACCAGGCGGTAGCCGCCTTCCGTCCCGCAGACTAACAACTGGGGCGCTGCATCAGCAGCGCCCCAGTTATTTTTTTAATCCTCGATGTAGGCCCGGATGCGGAGGGTGACCCCCAGCTCCTGGGTAATCTTCCGGCAGCGCTCGATCTCCTCCGGCGTCTTGTCCTTATCTACAATGGTCATGACCACATGGGGCACATAGTCCCTTGCCTTCTTGGCAAAGTCCAGCATAGCCTCCCAAGCCTTCACCCCGTCCTTTGGCTTGGTGACGGCGCAGTACTCCTCTGCCGTGGAGCCGTTGAGGGAGATGGAAATGGTGTCAATGCGTCCCTTCAACTCAGGGGTCACGTCCCGGCCCAGAATCAGGTTGGCGTGGCCGTTGGTGTTGATGCGGACAGGGGGCAGATTGGGCACCTGCTCCTTCAGCCGGTCCACCAGCCACAGCAGATCGTCGGTGCGGTACATGGGCTCCCCAAAGCCGCAGAACACCAGCTCCCGGTACTGGCTGTAATCCCGGGCCAGCAGGTCGTCCAGGGCCTCCTGACGGCTGGGCTCGTGGTCCAGCCACAAGTCGTCGGCGTAAATGGAGCCCTTGTGTCCGTTGTGCCGCAGGCAGAACACACACCGGCAGTCGCACCGGTTGGTCAGGTTGACGTAGAGGGCGCCTTCATATTCGTAAGAAATGGTTTCCATCGCAATGCCTCCTTGTATCCCGGCGGCCGCCATATATGGCGGCCCTACAGCATTTTACACGGTCAGATTGAAAAACTGCTTGCCGTTTTCCAGCGTGATTTGCAGGACCTCCTCCGTGGTCAGCCCCTTCAGCTGGGCCACCGTCTGGGCCATCAGGGGGATGAGAGAGGAGTCACACCGGCGGCCCCGGTAGGGCTCGGGGGCCATATAGGGGGCGTCGGTCTCCAGCATGAGCCGGTCCATGGGCAGCCACCGGATGACCTCCGGGGCCCGGCGGGCGTTTTTGAAGGTGATGTTCCCGGTAAAGGACAGCATCCACCCCTTGTCCACCAGCACCTTGGCGTCCTCCACGCTGCCGGCGTAGCAGTGGAACACCCCCCGGGCGTTGGGATGGGCCCGCACGATATCCAGACAGTCCTTGTGGGCGTCCCGGTCGTGGACGATGGCGGGCAAATCCAGCTCCTCCGCCAGGGAGAGCTGGGCGTCGAAGAAGTCCCGGGAGTTGGCCCGGTCCTCTGAGGTCTTGACCCAGTAGTAGTCCAGGCCAATCTCCCCCACCGCCACGCACTTTTCATGGGCGCACAGGGCGCGGATCTCGTTCAGCTGCTCCAGCGTGACCCCCTCCAGATTTTCCGGGTGAAAGCCGGCGGCAAAGTAGAGGTAATCATACCGCTCCGCCAGGGCCTGGGACTGCCGGGAGGAGTCCAGATCACAGCCGGGGCACACCACCAGGTCCACCCCCTTCTGGGGCAGCTCGGCCAGCAGGGCCTCCCGGTCGGCGTCAAAGGCGTCGTCATAATAGTGAGCGTGGGTGTCAAAGATCATAATTGCCTCCCTATGGTCATTCTCTGCTTCATCATACTCCCTTTTCCCCCGGTTGACAAGGGGCGGGGCCTGTGGTATACTTCCCCCGGTATACGGGGATGAGGTCCTCCCGGGGCGTTTGCCCGAACCGCCGTTTGGCTGATGACTTCTGCAAACATTTGCAGGGGGCATTGGCTTTTTTTATGCCCGCCCCCGGAGAGGAATGGTTTTATGTTAACAAGCTTAGGTTTCGTGCTGCTGCTGGGCCTGGTGCTGGGCACCCTGGCCACCAGATTGCGGCTTCCCTCCCTGGTGGGGATGCTGCTGGCGGGCATCCTGCTGGGGCCCTGCGTGCTCAACCTGCTGTCCCCCAATCTGCTGGGCATCTCCGCCGACCTGCGGCAGCTGGCCCTGGTCATCATCCTCACCCGGGCGGGGCTGAGCCTGGATCTGGACGACCTGCGCCGGGCGGGACGGCCCGCCATTCTCATGTGCTTTTTGCCCGCCACCTTTGAAGTGCTGGGCATGGTGGTACTGGCCCCCCGGCTGCTGGGGGTGAGCACCCTGGACGCCGCCATCATGGGGGCGGTGGTGGGGGCGGTGTCCCCCGCCGTCATTGTGCCCCGGATGCTCAAGCTGATGGAGGAGGGCTACGGAGTCAAGAAGGGCATCCCCCAGATGGTGCTGGCTGGAGCCTCGGTGGATGACGTGTTTGTCATCGTTCTCTTTACCTCCTTTACCGGCATGGCCCAGGGGGGCTCCTTCTCCCCTGCCGCCCTGGCGGGGGTGCCGGTATCCATCGTGCTGGGGGCCGCTTTGGGTCTGCTCATTGGCTTTGTCTTGGCTAAATTTTTCGCCCGGTTCCACATGCGGGACTCGGTGAAGGTGGTCATTCTCCTGTCCCTGGCCTTCCTGCTGGTGGCCCTGGAGGATGTGATCCCCGTGCCCTTCTCCGGTCTGCTGGCGGTGCTGGGCGCGGGCCTGGGCCTGCGCCGGTGGCGGCTGATGGTGGCCCAGCGGCTCACCGCCAAGTTCGGCAAACTGTGGGTATGCGCCGAGATCATGCTCTTTGTGCTGGTGGGAGCCGAGGTGGACCTGAACTATGCCGCCGCCGCCGGACTGGCCGCCGTGGCTACTGTGCTGGGGGTGCTGTGCTTCCGGGCGTTGGGAGTGCTGCTGTGCGTGGCCGGGAGCAAGCTGGACAAGAAAGAGCGGCTCTTCACCATACTGGCCTACCTGCCCAAGGCCACGGTACAGGCGGCTATCGGCGGGGTGCCCCTGGCCATGGGCCTGGGGTGCGGACAAATCGTGCTCACCGTGGCGGTCATCGCCATTTTGGTTACCGCTCCCCTGGGGGCCTTTGCCATCGACTTCTCCTACCGCAAATTGCTCCACAAAGAAAAGTAAGGGTTTTGCCTTCAAAAAACGCCTGCCGTGTGTGTCCGGCAGGCGTTTTTCTTATTGCTTCTTCCCCAGCTTGTGCTTGGTGCCGTCGGGCTCCACGATATAAGTGTTCTCCAACTGGGCCACCAGGCTCTCCCGGTAGGCAGCCACATACTCCTGCCGCAGCAAGTCCCGCTCCACCATCTCCTCGGGGGTCAGCCCCACCTCGCTTTTGGCCTTTTTAGCCAGCTCGTTGATACGGGCAATCTTTTTTTCATCCATCATACATATCGCTCCAGTAAAATCATGATTCGCCCCTTTTTGGACGGGCCGCCCACCTCTTTCAGGACACATTTTCCCAGCCCCCGGCAGCTCATCACGTCCCCCGCCGCCACAGGGCGGTCGGGCTTGAGACATTCCCGGTGATTGAGCTGGAATTTTCCCGAGGCGATCAGGTCGGCGGCCTTGCCCCGGGACAGGGAAAACCCGGCGGCGGCCACCGCGTCCAGCCGCAGGGAGCTGACGGTATCCCGGATGGGCTTTATCTTCACCTCCGGGGGCTTCAGATCGGACAGGGCCACGGGGGCGGTTTTGAGGCGCACCCGCCCAGCCTGGTCCAGGTTCAGCACCAGAAAATCGGCCACGTCGTCCAGGGCCAGGATGTGGCACTCCCCCTCTCCCACCAGCAGGTCCCCGATCTTCTCCCGGTCCAGCCCCAGGCCCAGAATGGAACCCAGAAAGTCCCGGTGGCTCAGGGTACCGCCCGACCAGGTGCAGCGCACCGCCCGGATAGGACAGTCGCTCTCCAGCCACAGCTCGTCCTCCTGCCAGTCGGGGAGAAAGGCGCACACCGTCCGCTCCGCCCCTTCAAACCCGCCGTAAAACAGGTGCCGGGGATGGCCGCAGGCGTTGAGCAGGGTTTCCACGCTCACCCGCTCCTGGGGGGATAAAAAGCCGGTGTGGCCGGGCACCGACCGGTTGCGGGCCAGCTCCAGCTTGTCCATGGCCCGGGCCAGCAGCAGCCGCTCCTCCCCGTCCCGGGCCAGCTTGTTCAGCAGTTCGGTCTTGGTCATATCGTTCCTCCTGTGGCGCTCTTTGCACAGAATAGCACAGATTTTCCCCGCTGGCAACCGGCATCCGCCTTGACAGGAATGCTATACTATACTGGTATTACATCAAACAGGAAAGGGGTGGAGCCCATGGGCGCTCTCTCCATCACCCATCCCCAGTGGATGGACCTGACCGGTTCCGACGGCACGGTAACCCACGGGGCGGACCAGGACTGGTTCCCCGACGTCTGGCAGCAGCGGGCTGGGTGTGGCCCCACCACCGCCGCCCTTATTTTTCACTATCTGGCCCAGCAGTCCCCGGCCCTCTCCCCCCTGCGCTCTCCGATGGACCACGACCAAGTGGGATTTATTGAGCACATGTGCAAGGTGTGGCAGTACGTCACCCCCCGGAGCCACGGCCTCAACCGGCCGGAGTACATGGTGGAGGGCATGGCGGCCTATGGAGCGGCCTGCGGAGTCCCGCTGGCCCCCACTCTCTTTGCCTTCCCATCCGCCCGCACCAAACGCCCGCCCTATGACCAGCTGCGCTCCTTCGTGGCCGCCAGTCTGGCCGCCGACTGCCCGGTGGCCTTTCTCAACCTGGACAACGGCAAGGTGAAGGAGCTGGACCGGTGGCACTGGGTCACCATCATTGGGCTGGATGGGGACGCCGCCGCCCTTCTGGACAGCGGCAATGCCCTTTCCATTGATCTGGCCCTGTGGTACGCCACCACCAGGACCCGGGGTGGCTTTGTATCGGCCCTGGGTGCGGGAAAGGAGTTTGCCACATGCTGAAATGGATCGCCCTGTGGCTCCTTTTCTGGAGTATCCTGGACTATGTGCTCATGGGTGTGGACAAGTGGAAGGCCAAGCGCAACCGCTGGCGGGTGCCGGAAAAGACCTTTTTTCTGGTGGCTCTCCTGGGGGGCACGCCGGGGGCCATCCTGGGCATGTACGCCTTTCACCACAAAACCCGCCACTGGTATTTCAAGTGGGGCCTGCCGGTCATGCTCATCGCCCAGCTGGCCCTGGGCGGGTGGCTGTACTGGCGCTTTTTCCTGTCCTGAACATGCGGAAGCCTCTGGCTTCCGTATTTTTTTGCAAAAATGAAGAATCTAGCCGCCGCCAATCGTATTCTCAGTGAAAGCGCTTTTCAGTCCTGATAGAAAGGATGTGACCCGTATGCCCCTTACACCGGACCGGGTGGAGGCGGAACGGCTGGTAAATACCTATTCCGACCTGATTCTGCGGCTGAGCTACACCTATCTGAACAGCACCTGCGACGCCCAGGACATTTGCCAGACCGTCTTTCTTAAGCTGCTCCAGGCCCCCCGCTCGTTTGACAACACGGAACACGAGCGGGCCTGGATCATCCGCACCACCGTCAATCTCTGTAAGGACCTGCTGAAAAAACATTGGCGGCGCACCACCGTGACTTTGGACGCGGTGGAACATGTCCCCGCCCCGGAGCCCGAGGAGGGCAGCCTGACGGCCGCCCTGGAGTTGCTGCCCCCCAAATACCGCACCGTCCTCTATCTCTATTACTACGAGGGCTATTCCGCCAAAGAGATCGCCGCCCTGCTGGGGGAAAAGCCCGCCACCATCTTTACCCGGCTGGATCGGGGGCGGCAGAAGCTGCGGACCTATCTGGAACAGGAGGCTTTGACATGAAACGTTATCAAGATACCATGGATTCGCTCCACTTTACCCCGGAACAGAAAGCCCGCATGGTGGATCAGCTGATGGAGGCCTCCGCGTCCCCCGTGCGGCGTCCCCACACCTTCCGCCGGGTGGCGGTGGCGGGGGTGGCCGCCGCACTGGCCCTCAGCGTGGGGGTGGCGGGGGCCACCGGCGTACTGAGTGATGTGGGGGAGAGTTTTTCCGCCCTCTTCGGTGTCTCTGCCGCCCAGACTGAGATCATCGACCAGATCGGCTACCCCGTGGGGGCCTCGGCCACTGCTGACGGTATCACCATCACCGCCGACGCCATCGTGGGGGATACCTATTCCTATGCCATCGTCTATTCCATCGCCCGGGAGGACGGTCAGCCCCTGGTGAGCGGCCAGGTCCTGTCGGGCAGTGAGGAATATGAGGGCCGCCTGCCCCTCTCCTTTGAGGACTACGACCTGCGGCCCAGCGGTCCGCTGGCCTCCCTCTCCGCAGGGAGCGGAGGCGGCGGCTTCTCCCACTTCTACGACGCCGACCCCACCGACAATACCATCCAGTTTGTGACCTTCTGGACCTCCGATACCCCCATCCGCTCCGGCAAGGTCACCGCCACCTTCCGGGGCCTCTACAACACCACCGACGGCTATGAGAACAAGACCCTGCTGACAGAGGGCCCCTGGACTCTGGAATTCACCATGGCCTTTGAGGATGCTTCCCTCTCCCTCCCCTCCGGGCAGGCGCTCCGGGTGGGGGGCATGGACGCCACCCTGGATTCCGTCACCCTCTCCCCCCTGTCCATCATGGTGGAGTACACCGTCCATCAAGAGGTACCGGAGACGGAGCGGGAAACCGGCCGGGCGGACAAGGCAACCGACCCCTACGCCCCCTTCCGGGATCTGCCCGTGGTGATCTCCTACACCGACGGCTCCACCTTGGAGATCAAGAGCGCCAATAGCAGCATCCACTCAGGCAGCGGTCGGACTGAATGCACCAAAGGTGTGATCTTCGACACCATCCGTCCTCTGGAAGAGGTGGCCTCGGTCACCGTGGGGGATGTGGTCATCCCCGTCCCTCACCAGTGAACACAAGGGCCCGCCGCAGACGCGGCGGGCCCTGTTTTTCTTATCGCTGATACTCAAACTCCAGGTTGTACAGGGACACGATATCCCCGTCGTGGATGCCCATCTCCTCCAACCGGTCAAAGAGGCCGGACTGACGGAGCATCTTGTCAAACCAGTTGCGGGACTCATAGTCCCCAAAGTTGACGTTGGCCATAAGCCGCTGGAGCCAGGGGCCCTCCACGATCCAGGTATCGTCTTCGTGGATGATGTTGAGGGGCTCGGACATATCCACCTCCGGGGGCCGCTCCACATAGGTGGGCTCGTACACCGTGATGGGGGGCAGATGCTCCAGCTCCCGGGCGGCGGCAAACATCAGCTCCCGGGTACCCAGCTGGGCGGCGGCGGAGATCTCATAGAAGGGCATCCCCAGGGCCTCCACATGGGCCTTCAGGGCCTCCAATCCGGTGCGGTCGGCGGCGATGTCCACCTTGTTGCCCGCCACCAGCATAGGCCGGGAGGCCAGATCGGGGCCGTACTGCTTCAGCTCCTCCTGGATGGCCTCAAAGTCGGCCACCGGGTCCCGGCCCTCGCAGCCCGACACGTCCACCACATGGATGAGCAAGCGGCAGCGGTCGATGTGCCGCAGGAAATCGTGGCCCAGACCGGCCCCTTCTGCGGCACCCTCAATGATGCCGGGGATATCGGCCAGCACGAAGGACACCCCCTCGTCCACATACACCACACCCAGGTTGGGGAAGAGCGTGGTAAAGTGGTAGTTGGCAATCTTGGGCCGGGCCTTGGACACCACGGAGAGCAGGGTGGACTTGCCCACGTTGGGGAAGCCCACCAGTCCCACGTCGGCCAGCAGCTTCAGCTCCAGGATGACCTGCCGCTCCTGGCCGGGCAGGCCCGCCTTGGCAAACCGGGGCACCTGCCGGGTGGGGGTGGCAAAGTGCTTATTGCCCCAGCCGCCGTTGCCCCCCTTGGCCAGCACAAAGCGGTCGGTCTCCGACATGTCGCAGATGATCTCCTGGGTCTCGGCGTCCCGCACCACGGTGCCGCGGGGCACCTTGATGACCAGGTCCTCCCCGTCCTTGCCGGAGCAGCGCTTGCCCTGGCCGTCCATGCCGTTGCCCGCCACATACTTGCGCTTGTAGCGGAAATCCATCAGGGTGGACATGTGGGGATTGATCTCCAGGATCACATTGCCCCCCCGGCCGCCATCCCCTCCGTCGGGGCCGCCGGCGGCCACATACTTCTCCCGGTGGAAGGCCACCGCGCCGTTGCCGCCGTTGCCCGCCTTGACGGTGATGCGGGCGGTATCTACAAAGGGTGCTGCCATAAAAACCTCCTTCGTGTTTCAGGCGGGCGGCTGATAGCCGCCCCTACATCGTCGCCGGGGCCTGTCTGTAGGGGCGATTATCAATCGCCCGCCGCCAATCTATCCACAAAAAAGCCCCGAACGGGATTCCGTCCGGGGCTTAGTGTACCCATATTTGGGGCAATTACTGGGAGATCTCCACGATAGAGACCTGCTTGCGGTCCTTGCCCAGGCGCTCAAACTTCACGCGGCCGCTCTTGAGGGCGAACAGGGTATCGTCGCTGCCCTTGCCCACGTTGACGCCGGGATGGATATGGGTGCCCCGCTGGCGGACCAGGATGTTGCCGGCCAGAACGAACTGACCGTCGCCCCGCTTCACGCCCAGACGCTTGGCCTCGGAATCGCGGCCGTTACGGGTGGAGCCCACGCCCTTTTTATGGGCGAAGAACTGAAGACCGATGTTCAGCATGGTGTCACACCTCCAAACTTGTGTGTTAAAAGCTTACCGTGGGGAGAGGTCAATCCTCCTCCACCACGAGAATGTGTTCGGGATATTCCTCGTGCAGACTGGCAAAGTGGACCATGAGGGCGGTCAGAAGGGTCTGACAGGTGCTCTCGCTGGTCTGGCTCAGCCCGCCGGGGATGCGCAGGGAGACGGAGGCGTCCCGCTCCTTCACCTTCACGGTCGCCCCCAGGCCCAGCACGTCGTTGACGGCGCACTCGGTCAGGCGGACGGCGCTGGTGACGGCGGCACAGACGATGTCGCTCCCCGCCTCGGCGTAACCGCTGTGGCCCTTCACAGTGAAGCCCACGATGCGGTCCCCCTCCATGTGAAAAGAGACGGTGGTCATTCTTACAGGGAGATGGCGCCGATGGTCACCTTGGTGTAGGGCTGACGATGGCCCTGACGCTTCCGGTAGCCCTTCTTGGGCTTATACTTGAAGACCAGGATCTTCTTGCCCTTGCCGTTCTTCACCACGGAGGCGTCCACCTTGGCGCCCTCCACCACGGGAGTGCCCACGGTGATCTTGTCCCCGTCGATGACAGCCAGGACCTTGTCGAAGGTCACGTTGTCTCCGGCCTCGTTGGGCAGCTTCTCGATGAAGAGGGTATCGCCCTCGGTCACCTTGTACTGCTTGCCGCCGGTCTCGATGATCGCATGCATGTAGTTTTCAACTCCTTCATTACGGGCTCGCTGTCGGGGGAGGAAGCGCGCAGGCCGTGAGCAGGGGAGCTAAGGAAGTGCGCAGGCGAAAAAACAGGCTGGCCGCAGGCCAGCGGCATTTTTCGCGGAGCACGTACTTAGCGACCCGGCCGCGAACGTGCCGGAGCGTGACATCACGCAGGGCTTCACTTTCAATCCCATTCAAAGCGGCTGTGATATTATATCAGCGCAACCTCTAAAAGTCAAGCAATTTCCCGCTTTTTTGCATAATTTCCGTCAGCGCAGCACCGCCCAGCTGCCCTCGCCGGTACCCTGGGCCACAATGGGCACGATCTCCAGCCCCTCGATGGTGGGAAGGGTCTGTCCGTCGGGCACCGCCACAAAGACCCGGTCGGCATACTGCTTCAGCAGGTCCAGGGTCAGGCCGCTGCCGTCGGAGGTGCCGTTGAGCACGCTGAGGCTGGTCACCACCGACACCTTCAGCTCCGGGTAGCCGGCCAGGGCGGTCTCCAGCTGCTGGAAAAACGTGGTCATATCCGCCGTCAGGTTGGCGGAATTATAATTGCTGTCCCCCTTGATGCTGTCCAGATTGCCCCGGGTGGGGAACCCGCAGTTGTCCAGCAGCAGCTCGTCAAAGCCCAGGGCGGCCGCCTCCTGGCACAGCCCGGTGACATACTGCCGCACCTCCGCCGAGGCGGGGCTGGTCCACCGGACGCCCTCGTCGTCCCAGTAGTTGCCCCCCGAGCTGTGGACCGACAGGCTCCGGTTCCACTGGGGCAGAATGTCGTCCCGGAAACAGGAGAGATAGGCCACCGTGTAAAGCTCTCCGCCGTTGGCCTGCTGGATGGCCTGATTCACCGCCCCGTCGGCGGCGTTCAGGTCATATTCCAGAGCAAAACTTTGCTGAGATTGGTAGGCCAGCTCCCCGTCGGTGTCCTTCAGGGCAAAGATGGCGGCGGCAGCCCCGGCGCTCTCCGCCTGGGTCTGGGCGGTGCCGCCGGTCAGATCGGACAGGGACAGTTCCACGCCCCGGAAGGTGGTCTGTGTCTCCGCCTCAGGCGTGGCGGTGGCAGACGGGTCGGGGGTGGGGGTGGTAAATTGCAGGGGGGCGGTGCTGTCGGGCGGATTGTCGTCCTCCGTTTTCTGGAATAAGGGGGGCAAATCAATCCGCACACCGTCGCTGGAATAGTGGATGTAGGGTTCCAGGAAAAACAGGGCCGCCAGGGACAGCATCAGTATAATCAGCAACGCAGTGATTAAAATCAGCAGCACGGTACGCCCTCTCCGGCGCCCATGATAGGAATCGTAACCATTCCTCCTCATAACAGGATACCTCTCTTCTCTTCCTCACTCTGATCCAGGCGCCCGAACAGGGCTGGGCGCCTGTCCGTACAACAGGCAGCCGCCACCGTAGGTACGGGAGCGGCACTGTGGGTCACTTGTTCTTCTCCTCCACCTGGTTCAGGGCCTCCTCCAGTTTCTGGAGGGCGGAGGCCACCAGAGCCCGGTCCTCCTCCGACATGTGCTCCATCAGGGTGGAAAAATAGCTGCGCACGTCGGTGGCGGCCTTATCCCGCAGGGCGGCGTACTTTTCCGTGGCGCTGACATAGATCACCCGGCGGTCGGTCTCGCTGCGCTGCCGTTTGGCCAGGCCCAGCTTTTCCAGCCGGTCCACAATGCCGGAAACTGTGCTGTTGGCGCTGCCGGTGCGCTCGGCCAGGGTGCTGATGGGCACCGGTCCGTCCTCCCCCAGCACCGTGAGCACCATGGCCTGGGGAAAGGTCAGGTCCATGCGCCCAAAGTGGCTGCGAAACTGCTGGGACATGTGCTGGGTGACCCGGAGGTAGGATATAAAGAGGTTGCCTTTTTCCATGGGAGGTTCTCCTTTCTATATTGGGCGGAGACAATAGGCCGTCAACCCATCGCCTCGGTATTCATCCGCTGTAAAATGACTGCCAGCTGCGCCCGGGTGGTGGAGCCTTTGGGGGAGATCTTACCGTTGCTCCCCTCCAGCCAGCCCATACCGATGGCGTGGGCCACCCCGTCTTTTGCCCAAGCGGCCACCTGATTGGCGTCGCTGTACAGGTTCAGCGCGCCCTCCGCCAGGGTACGCCCCTTGTACTCATCGTAGCGGGTGAGGATCACCGCCAGCTCCTGCCGGGTCACCACCCCGTCGCTGAAGGCGCCCTTGTCGGTCCCCTGGATGATCTTTGCCTCACAGGCCCAGTTGGCGGCGGCGGCATACCAGCTGTCCGGCGCCACGTCGGGGAAGTGATTTTGTTGGGCGGGGGTGGGCTGTCCCTCCATCCGCCACAGAGCCACGGCCACCGTGGCCTTGGTCACCGCGCCGTTGGGGGCAAACAGGGTGTCGCTCACGCCGGTCATCCATCCCTGCTCCACCGCTTCCTGTACCGCCGACTCATACCAGGACCCGGCGCTCACATCGGTAAAACCCGCCGCCGCGGCAGGCAGGACCAGGCCGGTACATAGGGTCAAGGCGCACATCAGCGCCGCAAATTTTCGTTTCAACTGGGTCCACTCCTTCCGTTCCAATACCGTTATCGATCAAAATACGGACAGACAAGCCGTATGCGCCCCATCCGCCAACGGTTTTTCGTCCGTTTTCTATTCCATCATGGTGATGAATATTCTTCATTTTACGATACGTATTTTAAAAAACTGTGAACACAAAAGGACCCAATTATAAATTATTCCATAAGAAGCGATAAGCCGGCACTAGAGCGGCGCCCACAAAAAGAAAAAACTTCCAGCCGAAGGTGAGCGCCCGCTCGCCTCCGCCGGAAGTTTGATTGTGGGTTTTTATGGGGCCAGCACCCAGTCCAGGGCCACCAGCAGGCCCAGACCGGGCGCGCCCAGCACCCCCAGCACCAGGGCGTTGGTCAGGTTGACCCCCAGACACAGGCCCACCGGGCCGCCGGCCCAGCTCAGGATGTAGAGCACCCCCAGCCCCACCCCGGTCCGGGCGGCCAGCCGCATGAGCCAGCCCAGGGGCCGGCGCAGCACCGCCAGCAGCAGCACCAGCAAAAGCCCGCCCACGATCCAGGGCAGGGCCTGGAGCAGAGGATCTACCACCGCCCCCACCTCCTTTTCCTTTGCCAGGACCTTGGCGGCGGGGCAGGACCCCATTATCCGGTGCGGGCCGCTGCCGCTCCATCCAGCTCCTTGAGCTGCCGCAGCAGATAGGAGTGGCGGGATTGCAGGGCGTTGATCTCAAAGACATAGGACTCGATCAGGTCTGGGTCCCGGGCGTCGTTAAAGCCCTGGTAGGCCTGGGTGATGAGGGCGCGTGTCTGGGTCACGCCCTCCAGCAGGAGACGGCGGATCTCTTCTTCCTGGCTCTCCCGCCGGCGCAGGGCAAAGCGCTTGATGGCGTCCGGCATACGGTCTCCTCCTTGCTTCGGGCTGTTACCCGTTTTATCCTATGTCCAGTTTGGGCAATTATGCCCCGTTCTATACCGTTTTTTTCCTGATAATTTCGTGGAACAGGGGGCATACTAGCAGTGGACCGGATGACCCACTGGTTCCGCATCTCCTTTTAAGCCGGTGCCGGGTGAGCTCACCCTCTGGCGAAAGGCGAAAGGAGCAGGAACAAAGGGACAACCGATCCTGTAAGGGGCGCGGTGGAAACACCGCGCCCCGGTTTTTTATGCTCCAAAGTGGCCAGCCACTTTGGAGCGGGGGATGCAGCCCGCCGCGCGCGTCCTTTTGGCCCATGGCCAAAGGCCACACTTGCGGGCTGAGCAGTGTTTTTTCCGAGGCTCATGTCCTCGAAAAAAACAGATTTCCACTCTATTCCGCCGCCTGCGGGCGGCGGAACTCTGCGAGGCTCCTTAATTGGAAGGGGCTTGCATAAGCAAAAGGCGCGCCCAGCCGGGCGCGCCTTTTGCTTATATAGATCAATTCTTGCCCTTGCCCATGCCGGCAAAGATCTTGACGATCTGGATCACCAGGGTGGGCAGGAAGGCCAGGCCCACCATCTCTCCCAGGTTGGTGAGGGTGAAGTGCTGGGATACCATGAACAGATCCTTCAGGCCGGGGGTGAAGAGCACCAGCATCAGCAGCACCACACCGGCAAAAAAGGCGGCAATGGAGGCTTTGTTAGTGGTCAGCTTCAGCCGGAAGATGGACTCGGCGCCCCGGCAGTTGAAGCCGTGGAACAGCCGGGCCAGGGTGAGGGTGGAGAAGGCCATGGTGGAAGCCAGCACGGCGTCCCCGCCCTGATAGCCCAGATAAAAGGCGATCATGGTGACGATGGCAATAAGCAGACCCTGGCCGCCGATGCGGGAGAGCAGGGGCTTGTTCAGGATAGGCTCCTTGGGGTCCCGGGGCTTCTGGTCCAGCAGGCCCTTCCGGGCGGGCTCCATGCCGATGGCGATGGCGGGCAGGGAGTCGGTGAGCAGGTTGATAAACAGCAGATGGACCGGCTGGAAGGGCACCGGCAGGCCCATGAGGGAGGCATACAGCACGCAGAAAATACCGGCGGTGTTGCCGCTGAGCAGGAACTGGATGGCATTTTTGATGTTAGCGTATACGCTGCGGCCGTTGACCACCGCCCGAACGATGGTGGCAAAGTTGTCGTCGGCCAGAATCATGGAGGCGGCGTCCTTAGACACCTCGGTGCCGGTGATGCCCATGGCCACGCCGATATCTGCCTTTTTCAGGGCGGGAGCGTCGTTGACGCCGTCGCCGGTCATGGAGACGATCTTGCCCTTGCGCTGCCAGGCGTTGACGATGCGGATCTTATGCTCGGGGGACACCCGGGCATAGACGGAAATCTTGTCCAGCCGCTGATCCAGGTCGGCGTCGGTCATCTGGTCCAGCTCCAGACCGGATACCGCCTCATCCCCGTCCCGGAAAATGCCCAGCTGACGGGCGATGGCGGAGGCGGTGACCTTGTGGTCGCCGGTAATCATAATGGTGCGGATGCCGCCCCGCTTGGCGTCGGCCACCGCCTGGATGGCCTCTGGACGGGGCGGGTCGATCATGGAAATGAGACCGATAAAGGTAAAGTCGTTCTCGTCTTCCAGGGTGGGGGGACGGACCCCGTCCAGCTCCCGATAGGCGAAGGCCAGCACCCGCAGGCCCTCCATGGACAACTGCATATTCACCCGGGCGATCTCTTCCTTCCGCTCGGGGGTCAGCTCCACCTTGCCCTGCCGGGTGAGCAGCCACTTGGACCGGTCCAGCAGCACGTCGATGGCCCCCTTGGTAAAGAGGGTGGGGGTGCCGTCGATGTCGTGGAGGGTGCTCATCAGCTTGCGGTCGGAGTCAAAGGCCAGCTCTCCCAGCCGGGGATGCTGGGCCCGGTAGGCCTCCTCGTCCACGCCGAACTTCTCGCCCAGCATCACCAGGGCCACCTCGGTGGGGTCGCCGATGGAGGCGCCGGTCTCCTGGTTGTTGGTGGCATCGCTGGCCAGCAGAGCCGCCTTCAGCAGCAGCCGCTGCACATCGTTGACCAGCTCCAGGTCGTCCCCCTCCAGCAGAGAGCCGTCGGCGTACACCTTCTGGGGGGTCATCTTGTTCTGGGTCAGGGTGCCCGTCTTGTCCGAGCAGATGACAGACACGCTCCCCAGGCTCTCCACCGCCTTCAGGTCCTTGATGATGGCGTTTTGCTTGGCCATCTTCTGGGTGCCCATGGCCAGCACGATGGTGACAATGGAGCTGAGGGCCTCGGGGATAGCGGCCACCGCCAGGGCCACTGCGAACATGAGGGAGTCCAGCACGCCCATACCGGTGCGGAAGACGGAGAGCAGGAACACCACCGCGCAGATGGCCATGATGACGATGGCCAGCTTGGCGGAGAAGCTGTCCAGGCTCTGCTGCAGCGGGGTCTTGCGCTGCTGGGTCTGGTTCATCAAAGCGGCGATCTTGCCCAGCTCGGTGTTCATGCCGGTGCCGGTAACCAGCACGGTGGCCCGGCCATAGGTCACCAGAGAACCGGAGAACACCATGTTCTTCTGATCGCCCAGGGCCACCTGGTCGGCGTCGATGACGTCGGCAGTCTTGTCCACACCCTCGCTTTCGCCGGTAAGGGAGCTCTCATTTACTTTCAGGGAGAAGTTTTCCAGCACCCGGCCGTCGGCCACCACCATGTCGCCGGCTTCCAGCAGCACGATGTCGCCAGGCACCACGTCGGCGGATGGGATCTCCACCCGGACGCCGCCCCGCAGCACTTTGGCAGTGGGGGAGGACATGGCCTTCAGGCTTTCCAATGATTTTTCCGCCTTCAGGTACTGGACGGTACCCAGAATGGCGTTGAGGATGAGCACGGCAAAGATGACAATGGTGCTCTCCACGTTCTCCGACAGAGCGGAGATGACGGCGGCAATGATGAGGATGATGACCAGCAGGTCCTTAAACTGCTCGGCAAAGATCTGAATGGCACTCTTTTTCTTGCCCTCAGACAGCTTGTTGGGGCCGTACTGCTCCCGCCGCTTGGCGGCCTCCTGATCGGTCAGCCCCCCTGGTCCGGCCTGTTGGGCGTCCAGGGCCTGTTGGGCGGTTTTTCGGTAATACGCCTCTGTCATATGCTTTCTTCCCTTCCAATCGTTTTCCGGCGAAGGGCAAAAGAAAAAAGACCCTTCGCCAACCGCCGGGCATACCTCGGCAGTTGTCGAAAAGTCTTGTTACCCATAGGGTGCATACCGCCAGGCCAAGCTGGCCGTGGTGTTGACGGTATGGCTTTAAACTACTCCCTTTTCAACTGCGGCCATCATAGCATAGTTTGACCGGCAAGTCAATCTCATTTTGCCAGTTTACCCGAATTTTGTCCATTTTATCCTCCCAGCGTTGACGAAAAGGGCCCTTTCCGGTATAATCTGGGCAGAATATTGGCCGGAAAGGAGGGCCCGCCATGAACGCCGCCACCGTAAAATTCCTGCTCAAGGCCGCCTGGGTCCTGGAGCTGCTCATCGCCCTGTTTATTTTACTGGTCACAGTCTTGCAGGTGGTCCTGACAGGAAAGGACTCCGTCCACTATCTGCTGTTGGGACAGTTCAGCCTCTATGAGTTTTTCGGCAGCGTCATGAATGTTGTCGTAGGCTTGGAGTTTATCAAGATGCTGGTGCTCCACACCCCCAAGGCGGTCACCGACGTGCTGCTCTTCGCCATTGCCCGACAGCTGGTGGTGAGCCACTCCAGCTCTGTGGACACCCTGCTGGGGGTGGCCGCGGTGGTCCTCATCTTCGTCATCAAGAAATTTTTGCTGACCCGAGAGGACTCGGTTCCCCCCACCCACATTTTAAACAAGTTCATCGGGAAACATCCGGCCGAAAAGGAGGCCTCCGACCATGAATAACCCTCATTGGATCTCCGCCGTCTTCAGTCCTACCGGCGGCTGCGCCGCCATCGCCAAGGCCATTACCGGCGGCCAGGGGCAGGTGGTGGACCTGTCTCTGCCCGTGCCCCATACTCCGGTGGCGGACAGCGCCCTGATGCTGGCTGTGGTCCCGGTCTTTGGCGGACGGGTCCCCGCCGTGGCGCTGGAGCGGCTGGCCGCTTTACAGGGATCAGGCCCGGCGGCGGCTGTGGTGGTGTACGGCAACCGGGCCTATGAGGACGCCCTGCTGGAGCTGACCGATTCCTTAACCGCGGGCGGGTTCCAGGTGGCGGGGGCGGCCGCCTTCATCGCCCAGCACTCCATCGCCCCCACCATCGCCCAAGGCCGGCCGGACGGGTCCGACCTGGACAACGCCGCCCGCTTTGGTCAGGCCCTGCTGGACAAGCTGGCCGGGCAGGCCCCTGCCGCTCCGGTGACAGTGCCGGGAAATACCCCTTACAAGGAGTGGAAGGGGGTCCCCTTCCACCCCAGCGCCGGAGAAGCCTGCATTTCCTGCGCCCTGTGCGCCGCCCGCTGCCCCGTGGGGGCCATTCCCACAGGTCAGCCCAACGAGACCGACCCGGAGCGGTGCATTACTTGTATGCGCTGCGTGTCGCTCTGTCCCAGAAAGGCCCGGACCATTCCCGCCCCCGCCCTTCAGGCCACCACCGCCATGCTGGAGGAAAAGGCGGGCACGCCTCGGACGCCTGAATGGTTTTTATGAGAAACAGAAAACATCCCGTATTTTCCGGTCGGAAACTACGGGATGTTTTGCTTTGCAGGTTTTATTCCAGGTCCAGCTCCACCGGGCAGTGGTCGCTGCCGGTGACGTCGGCGTGAATGATCTGGTCCTTTACCCGGGGCAGCAGCCGCTCGGACACGATGAAGTAGTCAATGCGCCACCCGGCGTTGTTCTTCCGGGCGTTGAACCGGTAGCTCCACCAGGTATAGGCTCCGGTTTTGTCCGGGTAGAGGGCCCGGAAGGTGTCGGCAAAGCCGCTGGACAACAGGGCGGTCATTTTCTCCCGCTCCTGGTCGGAGAACCCCGCGTTGCCCCGGTTGGTCTTGGGGTTTTTCAAATCGATCTCCTGGTGGGCCACGTTCAGGTCCCCGCACAGCACCACCGGCTTTTGTTGATCCAGCGCCATGAGATAGCTCCGGAAGGCGTCCTCCCAGTCCATCCGGTAGTCGATGCGGGCCAGCTCGTTCTGAGCGTTGGGGGTATAGCAGCACACCAGATAGAAGTCCTCATACTCCGCCGTGATGACCCGCCCCTCGGTGTCGTGCTCCGGGATGCCGATGCCATAGGTCACGCTGAGGGGCTCTGTTCTGGTAATGAGGGCGGTACCGGAGTAACCCTTTTTCTCCGCGCTGTTCCAGTAAATATGATAGCCCGGCAGGTCCAGCTCGATCTGGTGGGGCTGGAGCTTGGTCTCCTGAAGGCAGAAGGCGTCGGCCTCCATCCGCTGGAAAAACTCCAGAAAGCCCTTGCCCAAACAGGCCCGCAGGCCGTTGACGTTCCAGGTAATCAGCTTCATCCGTCGTACTCCTCTTTCCCCCAGTTTATGAGATGGGGGAGGAATTTCAGCATCAGGGGCAGATAGGTGGCCACAAAGACAATCACCGCCCCCAGGGCCGCCCACTTCCGCAGCTTTTTGGGGGCGGCCAGCCCCAACATGACCCCGGCGGCGCACAGGCACAGCTTGACCAGGGCCAGCTCCTTCCAGTTCATCTTGGCAATGTAGGCGTCGGCGGCAGACAGCAGCTTTTTCATAAACAGCCCTCCAGTCGTAACAGCCATTGTTTCAGTTCCAGCCCTCCCCCGTAGCCGGTGAGGGCGCCGTTTGCCCCCACCACCCGGTGACAGGGGAGAAAAATGGGCAGGGGATTGCGGTGGTTGGCCTGTCCCACCGCCCGGCAGCCCTTGGGGCTGCCCACCCGGCGGGCCAGCTCCCCGTAGGTGAGGACCGTTCCATAGGGGATGTCCGCCAGGGCACGCCACACCCGCAGTTGGAAGGGGGTGCCTCTGGGGCAGAGGGGCAGGTCAAAGGCCTGCCGGTCCCCCGCCAGATAGTCCAGCAGTTCTGCCCTGCCCCGGGCCAGCAGGGGAGTCTCCTCTCCCGCCGGTGCCATGTGGGTGTTGGGCAGATAAAGGGCGGTGAGGGCGTTCCCCTCCCCCTCCAGGGCCATAGGCCCTACCGGGGTGTCAAAAACGATGCGGTCCACGTCAATACCGCCGCACCACAGCGGTAACCTTGCCCAAAATGGTGCAGCCCTCCCCGTCAATGGGCTCATAGTCCGGGTTTTCCGGCATGAGCCACACCTGGCCGTCCTTCCGGCGGAGGGTCTTGACGGTGGCCTCGTCCTCAAAAAGAGCCACCACGATCTCCCCGTTGTGGGCGTCGGTCTGCTGATGGACCACCACCAGATCCCCGGGCAGGATTCCGGCGTACTTCATAGATTCTCCCCGGACCCGCAGGGCAAAATACTCCCCCGGCCGTCCGCCGGTGTCAAAGGTCAGATAATCCTCAATGCACTCCTGGGCCAGAATGGGAGTCCCGGCGGCCACGCTGCCCACCACCGGCACCTTGTCCCCCGGCGCCGTCTGCTCCTCGGGCTGGACCACGGTGATGGAGCGGGTCTTGCCCTCCGCCTTGGTGATGAGTCCCGCCGTCTCCAGCCCCTTCAGATGGAAATGGACGGTGGAGGGGGATTTCAGCCCCACAAAGGCCCCGATTTCCCGGACAGAGGGGGGATAGCCGTGCTCGGCGGAAAAGGCGATGATATAGTCGTAAATCTGCTGCTGCTTGGGCGAGAGCGTTTTCATGGCAGACCCTCCTTGTCAGTATCATCCGACTTTAGTATACCATACGCCCTCCCCAATTGCAAACATTTGTTCTAAGTTTAAGGGCAATTTTCCTCGAAAATGGGGACAGACAGGCGCAGCAGGTACTGGTCGTAGCCCTTGCCGGTAAGCTCGTCCAGCAGCACATCCTCCCAAAACCGCGCCCCCAGCCTGAGCCGGTGGTACTCCGCCCAGTTCAGCAGGCGGCGGTATCCCTCCTGAACGGTATCAAAGCTGCCGGCGTGGCAATAGGTCAGGTAGGGCCCGGCGGGGGCAGAAAAGGACCGCACCCCCCGGGGCGGCTTGTCCACCTGGGTATAGCAGTAGGTGTACCCGCCCCAATCCCCCCGGCGGGCGGCCTCCACCGGCAGAATGGCCCCCAGGGCGTAGGGACTCTCCACCCCGTGGGCCTGGCAGTACTCCAGGTGGCGGGCCAGGATGTGGGCGTACTTTCCCGCGTCGGTGAGGCCGGGGGCGTCGGTGGCCACATACCACCGCTGGGGCCATTCCTCCACCGTCACCTGACCGGGGCAAACCGCCATGGCCTGCCGGGTCAGCTCCGCCTTCCGGCGGATGAGGCTCCGCTGCCGCCGCAGCCGGGCCAGCTTTTCATCGAGCGCCGCTTCCTCCTCCTCCAGCAGAGCCAGCAGCTGAGCGGGACTGCGCCGGTCCAGATAGGCTTTGATCTCCGACAGCGGCATCCCCAGTTCCTTCAGCAGGGCGATGACCTGAAAGACCTCGATCTGCACTGGGGCGTAATAGCGGTAGCCGTTCTCTCCCCGGATGGCGGGGGAGAAAATGCCGATGGCGTCATAGTGGAACAGGGTGTGCCTGGTGACGCCGCACAGGGCGGCAAACTCTCCGGTGGTAAAGCGGGCGTCGCTCTGGGCCATGGCGGAAACCTCCCTCTTGACTTTCGGGTTACCCGATAGTCTATCATATGCCTTACTGTTTGTAAACACACAGGACACAGGAGGAAACGGCCATGAAAAACCGGCTGGATCAGGACTTTACGCTGGGCGGGCTGCTCCGCTTCGCCCTGCCCACCACTATTATGATGCTGGTGACCTCGCTGTACACCATCGTGGACGGGGTGCTCGCCTCTCGTCTGGTGGGAGAAAACGCGCTGGCCGCTATCAATATCGCCTACCCCGCCGTCAGCACGGTGCTGGCGGTGGGCATTATGCTGGGCACCGGCGGCAGCGCCGTGGTATCCCATCGCATGGGAACAGGAGACATGAAAGGGGCCCGCCAGACCTTCAGCTTTCTGGCCTGCACAGCCGTATGTGCCGGAGTGGTTTTCGCCTTGCTGGCCATCTTTGGCGCGGAATCACTGGCCCGGCTGCTGGGGGCCAGCGATCTGCTGATGGCGGATACGGTATGCTATCTGCGCATCCTGCTGATGTTCGCCCCCTTTGCCATGCTCCAGCTGCTGTTTGAGAGCTTTTTTGTGGCGGCAGGCCGGCCCGGCCTGGGTCTGGGCCTCACCATCGCCGCCGGGCTCACCAACGGCGTGCTGGACTGGCTGTACATGGGTCCCCTGGCCCTGGGCATTTCGGGGGCGGCCATGGCCACCGTCACCGGTTACTGTATCCCGGCGGTGTGCGGCGTGCTCTTTTTCCTGAGCCGGAAGGAAGGGCTGCGCTTTGCCCGCCCCCAGGTGAGCTGGCGGCTGCTGGGGCGGGCCTGCTTTAACGGCTCCTCCGAGATGGTGACCAACCTGTCCACCGCCGTCACCACCTTTTTCTTCAACGTCATCATGCTGGAGCTGCTGGGCGAGCCGGGGGTGGCTGCCATCACCATCGTGCTCTACGCCCAGTTTTTGCTGGTGGCCCTCTTCCTGGGCTTTTCCATGGGGGTGGCCCCGGTGTTCAGCTTCAACCAGGGGGCGGAGCGGTACGACCGGCTGCGGAGTACCTTCCGGCACTGCGCCCGGTTTATTTTGTGCGCCGCCGTGGGCATTCTGGCCGTCTCCCTGCTGCTGGCCCCCGTCATCGTGGGGGTATTCTCCCCGGCGGGCACCCAGGTCAACGCCCTGGCCCTGGACGGGTTTTACCGCTTCGCCCCCACCTTCCTCTTTGCCGGGATCAATATCTTTGCCTCCGCTCTCTTTACCGCCCTGTCCGACGGGCGCACCTCCGCTCTCATCTCCTTTGCCCGTACCTTTGGGTTCCTGATGGCCGGGCTGCTCCTGCTGCCCCGGGTACTGGGGGTGGCTGGCGTGTGGATGGCGGTCCCGGCGGCGGAGGGGCTGTCCTGCCTGCTGTCCCTGGGCTTTTTGTGGCGGTATCGGACCAAATTCGGCTATGGCGTCGCTCCCTCCCAAACCTGAACAAGGGGCTGTTGCATGATATTGCAACAGCCCCTTGCTTTTTCCTGTCTACTCAAAATATCCAAAACAATAGCTCCTGGGACAAGGTCATGCCCACCTTTTCCTGAAGGGCCAAGGAGGGTCCGTTGTCGGTAAATACCTGGCCATAGGGGTACTTTCCCTGCTCCATCGCCAGGGCCACCGCCCCTCGCAGCAGGGCCTCCCCCATACCCCGGCGGCGATACTGGGGCAGCACCTCCAACATTCCGATGGAGCCCTCCACATGGAAGCTCACAAACCCGGCGGCCTGGCCGTCCACAAAGGCCCCCAGCATCCCCCGCTCGATGGACTCCTCCATGTAGGACACCCCGCCGAAGGAATGGCTGTAGTGGGCCTCCGCCCACACCGCCCAGCTCCGATCCAGCCGCCGCAGTTCCCCGCCAAAGGCCAGAGGGGCCGGGGGCTCACCCCCCAGCCAGGCCGACTGGCGGCAGATCTGCTCCGTGTGAAAGCCAAAATGGGCGGCCAGGGTATCCTTATACCACATCTGATGGCCGGTGAGGATGGTACACCCCTCCATCAGGGGGAGCATTTCCTCCAGAACGGCGGGGGTATCTGCGTCCACAAACCACACCTCACTGGGGGGATCGTACAGCAGCACCCCGTCCTCCCCCGCCCGGCGCACCTGGGCCGTTCCCCGGCGGAGTACCTCCAACATATCCAGATATAACAGTCTGTTCCGCTCCAGCCGGGCCAGAGCGGTCTCTCTCTGATTCATACGCTGCCTCCCCGGTACAGCGGCAGGGTAATCACAAAGCTGGTCAGCCTGCCGTTGCTCTCACAGCGGATGGACCCGCCGTGGAGCTCCACGATTTCCTTGGCGATGGCCAGACCCAGACCGGCTCCCCCGGTACGGGTGGAGCGGGCGGCGTCCAGCCGGTAGAATTTTTCAAAGATGTTGGCCAGCTCCCCCTCGGGGATCTCCAGCCCCTCGTCCCGGATGGTGATTTCGGCCCCGTTGCCCACCGCCTGGGCCAGCACCTCCACCGTCCCGCCGGGAATGCTGTAACTCACCGCATTGCGCAGCACGTTGTCAAATACCCGTGCCAGCTTGTCCGGGTCCCCCCGCACCACCAGATGGGGCTGGATGTCGGGGGCACAGGTCAGCTTCTTCTCGGCAAAGAGGGGATAAAACTCATCGGCCAGCTGCTCCAGCAGCATGGACAGCTGGATGGGTACCTTCTCCCCGGCGCCGCTGTCCAGGTCCATTTTGGTGATATCGAAGAACTCCCCCAGCAGCTCCTCCAGCCGCAGGGCCTTGTCCAGGGCAATGCCGGTAAACTTGGCCCGCTGCTCCGGGTCCAGCCCCGGGTCGTCGTGGAGCAGGGTGAGATAACCCACCACTGAGGTCAGTGGGGTCTTTAAATCGTGGGCCAGAAAGGCCACCAGATCCCCCTTACGCTGCTCGGTCTCCCGGGCGGCCCGGGCCTGGGCCGCCAGCTGGATGCGGATGGCGTTCAGATCGTCCTGGATGGGAGACAGCTCCCGGGGCAGGGCCACCGGCTCCTCCCGCTCCTCCACCACCCGGCGGGTGGCGGTGCGGATATCCTCCAGCCAGTGGGTGAACCGGCCCATGGCCAGATAGAAGGCCACCAGCATCAGCACCATGATGCACAGGGTCAGGATCTCCGACTTGTTGTTGCGGATGTAAAGCTGATAACAGTTGGCGGCGTCCTCCTGGCTCTGACCGAAGAGGGCCTGGGCCACCCACAGAAAAAAGCGGGCAAAGGGGTCCTGGAGCACCCCGTCAATGACCACCTCCAGCAGGAAAATGCCCGCCGCTCCGGCGGCCAGGGTGCCCAGCACCACCAGCAGCAGCATTTTCAGCTTCAGGCGGGTGTATTTCCCCTTCACGCCGTCCCCTCCTCTCCACAGGTATGGTGGCGGGCGGCGGAGCGCTTGGCAAACCGGCCCACCGACCAGACGCCGCCCAGCAGCAGCACCTCCAAAAAGGACGCAAACCGCCACAGCACTAGCCCCACCGCCAGATGCTCCCCGAAGATGGGGCCCATGAACAGGAAGAAGCTGCCCTCCGCCCCACCGGCGTTGCCCGGCAGCATGATGATACGGGAGAGCACCATCACCAGGCACTGGACCATCACCAGCTCCCAGAAGGACACGCCGGTGAGCCCCAGGCCCCGGTAGAGGAAATAAGGGATGGCAAACAGGGCGGTGAGTTCCAGGAACATCCCGGCATACAGCCAGACAAGCAGCCGCTTGTTGCCCTGGAAGGCCCGGAGCTGCTGACAGAACTCCTCCACCTTGCCCATACCCTTGTCCACCATACCCTCTCTGGCCATCACCTTCCAGTGGCGGGAGAGAAAGGTGAGGATACGCCGGATGAGCCGCTGAATGGGGGCAGGCCGCACGGCGGTAAAGACCGCCAGGCCGCACAAAAAGAGATAGAGGGCAATGAGCACCCCCGCCCCGGCCACGGCGGCCCCCAGGCCCTCCCGCCGCCAGAACACCTCATAGAGCAGGGCGGCCACGGCGTAGACGGTGTACACCATGGTGTTGGCCACCGCCTTCCAGGTATAGATGGAGGCGGTATAGGTGGCGCTCATACCCGCGTCGTACATCAGCTTCAGCTGAACAGGGGCCCCGGCGGGACCCAGTTTGTAATAAAATTCCCCAATGTAGGCCGCGTCAAAGCAGCCCGCCAGCTTCATGGGGCAGCCTGCGGAGCGGCCCATGCCGTAAAACAGCAGGGCGTCCACGCTCTCGCTGAAGGGGATGCACAGGGCGGCCAGCAGCAGCCAGCCGGGCCGCACCTGGGCCACCAGCGCCCGCAGGTCCATGGTGCGCTTTACATAGACCAGCAGATAGATCAGAATGGCCCCGCCGATGCTCAGTCCCGCAATGGAAAAGATCCGGTTGAACAGCGCTGTTTTTCTGTTTTGTTTCGTGACGCTCACTTCCGTTCTTCTTCACAGGGTCGGCTGTTTTTTCAATAGTCCCGCCGCAGCAGGCCGCCGCACTTGCAGCGGTACCGCTCCGGGTGGGCCACCAGGGGGGAGAGCTTGGCCCGTGGGAACTGCCGCCCGCACTGGGTACACACCACCAGATGGCGGATCTTCCGTGCGTCCTCCACCCCCAGCTGCTGGCAGGTGCCGGTGCGGGCGATCTGATAGCCATAGGCCTGGTTCATCTGTCCGGCGTAGGTCTTCCACTTGGAGCCGTGGTTGCGGCAGCCGGGGCAGGTGTGGAGGACCTCGTGGGCCAGGGTCTGGAGACAGGATGCCTCCGGGGCCTCCAGCATCCGGGCGGACAGCTCGATGAGGTAGCTGCCGTCGGTCCGCCGGAAGCAGCAGCCGAACCGGGTCACCGCCCGGGCGTTGAGCCGGACCTGGGGATGGATATGGTGGGATACCGGGATCTTCAGGGCTTTGGCCTGAGCGATGACCCGGGCCAGCATGGTATTGGGATCGTGCATAACGCCGCCCTCCTGGAGCCGAATGATAAGCAGTATTGTACCACCAACCGGCGGAAAAGTCACCACTGACCCATCGTACAAATATTCTATCTGTTTGTCAAACATTTTACAGCGTTCGCGCCCACAGGCGCAAATCAAATAAAATTCTGCTTTTTCCGACAACATGCGCGGCGGGCTGTATTCCCCTGAAAAAGCGGTTATGCTACTTTTTTCAGGGGTGTTCTCTTATGTTTTTATTACATTTTTTCCGTCCGCTTGACGGAAATACAGCGGGGCCGGTATAATCGTGACCAAAGGAGGGGATGGCTATGGAGGCCAACATTCTGGTGGTGGACGACGAGCCCGAAATCGCCGATCTGGTGGAGGTCTATCTGCAAAGCGAGGGCTGCACCGTCTACAAGTGCAACACCGGCACCCAGGCGCTGGCGGTGGTGAACAGCCGCTCGGTGGACCTGGCCATCCTGGATGTGATGCTCCCCGATATCAGCGGCTTTACCCTGTGCGGGGAGATCCGCAAGGACCACCACTTCCCGGTGCTTATGCTCACCGCCAAGGCCGATGACCTGGACAAGATCACCGGGCTCACCATCGGGGCGGACGACTATATCACCAAGCCCTTCAATCCACTGGAGCTGATGGCCCGGGTCAAGGCCCAGCTGCGCCGGTATACCCGCTACAACGAGGCGGACAAGGGGGACAGCCGGGATATTCTGGACTTCAACGGGCTGGTTATCAACCGGTCCACCCACGAGTGTACCTTATATGACCGGGAACTGAACCTCACCCCCATCGAGTTTGATATCCTTTGGATGCTGGCGGAAAACCGGGGGCAGGTCATTTCCGCCGAGCGGCTTTTTGAAAGCGTGTGGGGGGAAAAATACCTGGACCGGAACAACACCGTCATGGTCCACATCCGCCGCCTGCGGGAGAAGATGGGCGAACCCTCCCGCAACCCCCGCTTTATCAAAACTGTGTGGGGCGTGGGCTATAAAATCGACTGACAAAATTTTTTGAAAAACTTGCGAAAAAAGCGTTGACAAATGGGGACACTTCGGATATACTATCTCTTGCCCTGTTCGTCCGGGCAACAGAAGGCGGCATAGCTCAGTTGGCTAGAGCATACGGTTCATACCCGTAGTGTCCCCGGTTCAAATCCAGGTGCCGCTACCAGACCCAAAAGACGGCACGCGCCGTCTTTTGGGGTCACCTTTCCGAGCGTTCGGCCCGCTTGGGCAACATGGCCCGTTGGTCAAGTGGTTAAGACACCGCCCTTTCACGGCGGTAACACGAGTTCGAGTCTCGTACGGGTCACCAATATGGAGGCGTAGCTCAGCCGGTAGAGCACTTGCTTCACACGCAAGGGGTCACAGATTCGAGTTCTGTCGTCTCCACCAGAAAAAATCCTGTAGCCTCAATGGTTACAGGATTTTTTATACTATATTTCTTTTGTCTCCAGTCTCTTTTTTTAACTGTCTTTTGGGGCAAACTATTGGCACTTCGGGGCACTCTTGGGGGCACCGATTTTTCTCCGAATTTATGGAATGAAAAACATTGTTTAAGCGACTTAATTAAAAGCGCCTTCAAATCTTACGGCTTTGTGAGGCGTTTAAATTTTTAATCGCTTGGCAATTTACTTCTTGTCGCTCTGGTCCTTAGCAACACTCTCCCCTACCTGATCCACCCTGTTCTCCAGTGCGGCGATCATCTTACTGAGCCACACCGGAATAGGGGCTCCCAGCGCCCCGGCGTTCTCAATGATGCTCCCGGCCTCGGTGAGGATGTACCAGATCACCACCAGTGGGCACAGCAACACCGTGTAGGCAAAGGGCAGTTCTACCCCCGGCAGGTTGGCCAGCAGGTGCCCGATGACCACATCCAGAATAGCCGCCACGATGACGGCTACCACGCTGCCCAGCTTGTGCCAGATGCCGTCCCGGGCGGACTTGCTGGACCACTCCCCCGCCCGCAGAGCGGCGGCGGAGCCGGTGGCGTAGTCGATGAGCATACAGCCGATCCACGCCACCACCACCCAGCCGAACCACCCCCACAGGGCGGTCAGGGCGGCGCACAGAGCGGCCAGAGCCGCCTTGAATGCGTTGACATGCTCCATATCAGCTACCTCCCTTCTGGGACAGCAGCCCCAGCCGGTCCAGGATCACCGCGGCCTGCTCCCGGGTCAGCGGCCCCTGTGGGTTGGTGCCGTCAAAGATACCCAGCGCCACTGCCTTCTCCCAGGCCTCCTTGGCCCAGGAGGACGGCTGACCCGGTTCGCCGCTCTCCGGCTGCTCCACGGCGTCCATGCCCAGATAGGCCAGGATACCGTTGGCGATGCCGGCGGCCAGCGTGTCCCGGTAAGTAGCATCAGACAGCAGAGCCACGTCCTCTTTATTGGTATGGAAGCCGCACTCCAGCAGCACGGCGGGGGCTGTGGTGGCGGTAAGTACAGTGAACAACTTATGATAGGGTTTTCCGCTGCCGAACAGCACCACCCCCTGAGCCTTCACTGCGTTGATGATATCCACCGCCGCCTGGTTGCGCTCGGCACTCTCTGGGCCGCTGGAGGTATAGGCCACAAAGCCCCGGGCGCTGCTCCAGCCCCCGCCGCCGGTGGCGTTGGAGTGGAGGGAGACAAACAGGTCGGCCCCGGCCCGGTTGCTGACGTTGGCCCGGGCGGTGAGGCCGGGGACCTCATTCTGGGTCCGGGTGCAGACAACCGTAACGCCCTGCTGCTCCAGCAGCGGCTTCAGGCGGGTGTACAGGTCCCAGGTGAACTCATGCTCCTTATATGCCCCATCCGGGGAGCCGTTGACGTTGCCCGGCCCGTGGCCGGGGTCCAGGCACACGATCTTGCTCATAGTGGTTTCCTCCTTTTCATCCGGTTCTTTGGCCGCTCCCTTGGTCCACACGCAGATCCAGTTGTGGACCTTGCGGGCGGCGGTAATCTGCTGGCCATCAAAATCACACTGGGAGGACCCGCCGCCGTCCAGCATCATGGCGGAGTCCCAGCCCAGGCCCAGCAGTTTCTTCTGCAAGTCCTCCGGCGTGGAAGCGTCCCCCGAGCCGTCCGAGGAGCAGTACAGGCCCAGACAGCCATTGACCAGCCCCATAGCGGACCGGCCCCGCTTCCCGCCCTGAGCGGCGGCATAAGGGATGTCCAGGGCCTTGCCGTCCCGGATCATGGGGGACACGGCGATAAAGTTGGCGCTGCTCTGCCAGTCGGTGGTCAGATGAAGCCCGCCAGGGGCGTCCCAGGCATAGCCCGGGACGTTGCCCCACGGAGTATTGGACAGCAGCTTGCCGGAAACTTTCAGCCCCCGGCAGGGGGAGCCGTCCGGGTTCCACATGCCGCCGTTGAGGATGTAGTCGGCCCCCGTCTCCCCCTTTACCTGGGCCAGCGACTTGCGGCAGTTGGTTACCACGATCTCCAGCCGGTCAATGGACTGGAGAGGGATCAGGGCGATGCGCTTACTCATGGTCACCAGCGGCCTCTTCCTGCTTCTTCTCCCACTCCTCCCGGGCGTGGGCGGATACGGGGCCGGGGTCGGCGGTGGCCTCCATCAGGTCGATCATACCCTGGTAGTCCCCCTCGTTCCACAGGGGCTTGAGCTGCTTCATCAGGTACTGACGCTTGCGGATGTAGGCGTTGTAGTCGTCATTGACAGCAGCCAGGTCAGGGTTGGCCTCATGCAGCGCGGCCCAGTCGGGGCGGAAGGCACGGGGCAGCACCATAGCGCCCTTGTGCTCGTCCCGGCCCAGCCGGATGTTATTCTGGAGCATGGAGTCGCCCACGCCCAGGTCCACATCGTTGGCGTTGGCAATGGCGTAGCAGGCGGGGGTCAGCTGGTTGTAGTTGATAGACATTTTCATTACTCCTTTGCAAATCGTAGGTTTGTACTTCCTTGCGGGTTACTGGGCGCTGCCGCCGAACTCACCGGGCACCAGCTCGGGCATACCGAAGTCCTTGACCAGGATATCGGCCACATCCTGCTTCAGCAGCCGGGGCACCTGGTCAAACTTGGTACGCTCCTCCACAATCCGAACCGCGAACAACATAGCCATCATGTTTCTGTCTCCTTTCATAAGTAAAAAATATATCCCCAGGGCCAACCGGCCCAAAAGGTCACGCATAAATGACACCCGCCATCTCCACCAGGCAGTCCTCCAGCATCTGATTGGAGGTGGTCAGGGCGGCGATTTTTGCCTGCAACTCCTCCACTGTGGGGGCTGGCTCAGGCTTTTTCGGGGCGGGGTGCTCCGCCTCCCAAGCAGTGATCTCCTCCTCGGTGGCGGCCTCGACCCAGGCAGATGTGCCTGCATCCCATCGGGGGCTGATAAACCCCGCCATCCCTGCATAGGGCCGCATGACAGGGGGAATGGTGTCCACCAGCGACTCACCTTCCAGCATTTCATAGTTCTGGATTTGCTCACCTTTTTCTGTTAGAAGCATACGAACCAAAGTTTTATAGCGGTTTTGTGCATCTATGACACATTTGTGTTTATAACCCATAGCCCACCCCTTTTTATTGTGAACCTATGAACAAAACTTGCGCAAAAACGATGTTAGTGCTTCGCTCACCTACCCCAAAAAATACATTTCCACTGGCATCTACTTTGATATATCCAGTTTCCGAACCTAACCCGCCTATCCCGCAAAGTGCTGGGATAGTTTCTTTCGGACGATAGCCTTCTGGTAATGTGGCAACATGGTT
>NZ_CALWXV010000023.1 GCF_944385615.1 uncultured Flavonifractor sp.
CTTGTACTTCTTTGGCCTCTATACGCCAGAAACCCGGCTTATACTTGATGCATAAACCGGGTTTCTCGACAGGCTGAAGGCCGGCGCTGACGCGCCGGCCTTTTGTGATAGGTAAGGCAATTACTTCCCCTGCTGGGTCTTGCGCCACTCGTTGAGGACGGCGCAGAACACCAGGGACAGGAAGCTCTCCTCGGCCTTGGCAGACCGGGAGGTGAGGGCGATGGGCACCTTGGCTCCCACCACCGCGCCGCAGGTGGTGGCGTGGGCGTGAATGAGCCAGCTCTTTACCAAGGTGTTGCCGGCAATCAGGTCCTGGGCAATGATGCCGTCAAAGCCGCCGCCCGCCCAGGGGCAGTCATAGTTCTTCAGGCGGCAGGCCTCCTTGGAGATGATGAGGTCGTAGGAAATGGGGCCCCACAGCTCACAATCGGCAAAGGGATGGGCCTTCTGCTCGGCCACCAGCCGCTGGGCCTCGATGGTGTCGGGCATGTGGAAGTTGACGTTCTCCACCAGGGCCATCAGAGCCAGCTTGGGATTTTCATAGCCAAAGGCCTTCAGCGCATCGGCGGTATTCTTGATGATGGCCTTTTTCTGGGTGGGGTTGGGATTGACGATGATGGTCATGTCGGACAGGGCCAGCAGCTTGGGGTACTCGGGAATGGAGGCCAGAGACACATGGCTCATCAGCCGGTCGGTGCGCAGGCCGTTTTTCTTGTCCAGCACCGGCATGAGGAAATCCCGGGTGGGCATGTTGCCCCGCATCAGGATGTCGCCCTCCCCGCAGTGGATGACGTCAATGGCGGCCTGGGTCACATTGTGTCCCGGAGGGGTGTCCACCATGGTATAGGGCTCCTTGTCCAGCCCCAGCTTCTCCAGCTGCACCATGGTCCGGGCCCGGTCTCCCACCAGCACAGGCTGCACAAAGCCCTCCTTCTGCGCCTGGAACAGGCCCTGGAGCATATTCTCGCCGTCAGCGCCGGCCAGTACGACCCGGAGAGGGGCATTCAGCTTGGGAACACGGCTGATAATTTCGTCGAAATTTTTCATTTCCATGGGATGATCCCTCACTTTTTCGATTGATACCGCACAGCGGCGTTTGTTCTATTATTATACCGGATAGTTTTGGAGAATACAAGGCATTTCCAGCTCCACCCCTGGAACGGCTTCCAAAAAAGCACCGCCGGCCGCCCGAATACGGGCGGCCGGCGGCGGCAGGGATCAGATCCCCTTGTTCTGGGGGATGTCGGGCAGGGAGTCAAAGCCCTTTTGCAGGTCCTCGTCGGTGGGGATATAGTCGGTCATCTTGCCGCTGAGGTAGTTCTCATAGGCGGTCATATCAAAGAAGCCGGTACCGGTCAGGCCGAAGAGGATGGTCTTGGCCTCGCCGGTCTCCTTGCACTTGAGGGCCTCGTCAATGGCCCCCTTGATGGCGTGGGAGGACTCAGGGGCGGGCAGGATGGTCTCGTGCTTGGCAAAGAAGAGGGCCGCCTCAAAGACCTTGGTCTGCTCGTAGGCCACCGCCTCCATGTAGCCGTCGTGGTAGAGCTTGGAGAGGATGGGGCTCATACCGTGGTAGCGCAGGCCGCCGGCGTGGTTGGGGGCGGGGATGAAGCCGCAGCCCAGGGTATACATCCGGGCCATGGGGGTGACTCGGCCGGTGTCGCAGAAGTCGTAGGAGTACTTGCCCCGGGTGAGAGAGGGACAGGAGGCGGGCTCCACCGCCACAATGCGGGGGTTCTTCACGCCCCGGATCTTGTCTGCCACAAAGGGGGCGATGAGGCCGCCCAGGTTGGAGCCGCCGCCGGCGCAGCCCACCACAATGTCGGGGTACTCCCCCAGCTGCTCCATGGCCAGCTTGGACTCCAGACCGATAATGGACTGGTGGAGGAGCACCTGGTTGAGCACGCTGCCCAGCACATAGCGCTTGGCGCCGTTGCTGGCGGTGGCGGCCTCCACTGCCTCGGAGATGGCGCAGCCCAGGGAGCCGCTGGTACCGGGGTTTTCCGCCAGAATCTTGCGGCCTACCTCGGTCAGGTTGGAGGGCGAGGCCACTACGGACGCGTCAAAGACGTTCATCATGGCCTTGCGGAAGGGCTTTTGCTCATAGGAGCACTTGACCATGTACACGTCGCAGGCCAGGCCGAAGTAGGCGCAGGCCACGCTGAGGGCGGTGCCCCACTGACCGGCGCCCGTCTCGGTGGTGACGCCGGTCAGGCCCTGCTGCTTGGCGTAATAGGCCTGGGCCACGGCAGAGTTGAGCTTGTGGGAGCCGGAGGTATTGTTGCCCTCATACTTGTAGTAGATCTTGGCGGGGGTGCCCAGGGCCTTCTCCAGGTCATAGGCCCGGATGAGAGAGGAAGGCCGGTACATCTTGTAAATATCCAGAATCTGCTCGGGAATGTCGATGTATTCGTGGGTTTCGTCCAGCTCCTGCCGGGCCAGCTCCTCACAGAAGATGGGGGCCAAGTCGGCCTCGGTCACCGGCTGGAGGGTACCGGGGTGGAGCATGGGGTCGGGCTGTTCCTTCATCACCGCCCGGAGGTTGAACCATTGCCGCGGCATCTGGTCTTCGGTCAAAAACAGCTTGTGAGGGATCTTGGTCATGTTCAAACACTCCTTTTCCTGTTGTGCGGGAGAGGGTATGAAAAAAGCCCTCGTCCCAAATACTTCTCTGGGACAAAGGCTGTAAACCTCTGCGGTGCCACCCGGATTGACGCGTCCAACAACGCGCCCGCTCACTTTCGTATGCCGTTCAGCACACGCTCCCCTGATAACGGGCGGAGTCCCCGTCTCGCTACTTGGTTTCCCGTTCGCTGTGCCCTCAAAAGTCCATTCACCCGGACGCCGCCTGCCGCGATCCCACCACCCGCAGCTCTCTGTGAGGCCTTGATACCGGACTACTCCTCTTTGTCATCGGTTTGACGATTTAGTTTGGCATAGTATACCGCCCCCTTCTCCATTTGTCAAGGGGTAATTTCCTTTTTTGTTTGCCGGGGCGGGGACAAGCCCCGCCCCATATGGACTCTGTTCACCTCCCCACTGTTATCGGCTGGGATACCCGTTTGCCCGGCCTGCGGCTTCGGTGGGCGGCCTTCACCCCCTCGCACACCACCACCGGCGCCAGGGCCAGAGCGGCCACCACCCCCCAGGCCTGGCCCGACAAGGGCACGGTGGAAAAGATGCGCTGCAAGGGGGGCACCAGCAGCACCGCCAACTGCATGGCCAGCCCGATGAGAAAGGCCCGGTTCATGGCCGGGTTGGAGGTCACCCCCAGCCGGAACAGGGAGGCCTCCTCGCTGCGCACATCGAAGGCGTGAAAGAGCTGACACAAGGTCAGGGTGGCAAAGGCCATGGTGTTGGCCGCCGCCAGACTGCCGCCGGGAAGCACCCAGGCCCCCAGCACATAGGCCCCCAGGGTGAGGGCCCCCACCAAAATCCCCTGCCAGGCCAGCCGGAAGGCAAAGCCGTGGGCGAAAAGGGACTCCCCCGCCTGCCGGGGCGGCTGGTCCATCACCCCCGGCTCCACCGGCTCCACCCCCAAAGCCAGGGCAGGCAGGGAGTCGGTGACCAGATTGAGCCACAGCAGCTGGACCGGAGCCAAGGGCATCTCCGGGAACCGGAACAGGGTGGCTAGGGCGATGGTCAGAATCTCCCCGATGTTGCAGGACAGCAGATAATGAATGGCCTTTTTGATGTTGGCATAGATCCCTCGTCCCTCCTCCACCGCCGCCACAATGGTGGCGAAATTGTCGTCGGTGAGGATCATGTCGGCGGCCCCCCGGGCCACGTCGGTGCCGCTCTTCCCCATGGCGCAGCCGATGTCGGCAGCCTTCAGGGCGGGGGCGTCGTTGGTGCCGTCCCCAGTCATGGCCACCACCTTTCCTCTGGCCTGCCAAGCCTTTACGATACGTAATTTGTGCTCAGGAGATACCCGAGCGTATACTGCAAACTTGTCCACCTCCTCTTCCAAAGCGGGCTGAGGGAGAAAATCCAGGTCCTCCCCGGTGAGGGCCCGGTCTCCGGGGCGGCAGATCCCCAACTCCCGGGCCACCGCCACGGCGGTGAGCTTGTGGTCCCCGGTAATCATCACCGGCCGCACCCCTGCCCGGTAGCACTGCTCCACCGCCCGGCGCACCTCCGGCCGGGGCGGGTCCATCATGCCCAGCAGCCCCACAAAGGTGAGACCTCCTTCCAGGTGGGGACTGTCCAGGGCGGGCGGCAGGGCCTCCAGGTCCTTATAGGCCACCCCCAGCACCCGCAGGGCCTTGTCCGCCATGGCCTCGTTGCGGGCGGTAAGCCGCCGCAGAGCGCCCTCGGCCAGCCGGCACTTCCGGGCCAGCACGTCGGGGGCTCCCTTGACCATCACCCGATAGCCGCCCCCCGGTTTTTGATGTACGGTTGTCATGAGTTTTCGTTCCGAATCAAAGGGGATCTCCCCTTTTCTGGGCCACTCCTCCTCCAATTTGTTTTTGTCCAGCTCCGCCCGGGCCGCCGCCTCCACCAGAGCCGCCTCGGTGGGGTCGCCGGTACACACCGGGGTGTGCCCCTTCCAAGCCAGCCCGGCGTCGCCGCACAAAGCCCCGATGGTGAGGGCCAGATCCCGCTCCCCCTGGCGGATGGTCCAGATATCCACCACCGTCATTTTGTTTTGGGTCAATGTGCCCGTCTTGTCCGAGCAGATCACCCCGGCGCACCCCAGGGTCTCCACCGCCGGCAGCTTTTTCACGATGGCCCGCCGCTTGGCCATGCGGCTCACCCCCAGGGCCAGCACGATGGAGATGATGGCAGGCAGGCCCTCCGGGATGGCGGCCACCGCCAGGGACACGGCGGTGAGGAACATCTCCAGCAGATTGCGCCCCTGGAGCAGCCCCACCCCGAACATCACCGCGCACACGCACAGGCAGAGAAAAGACAGGGTCTTGGAGATCTCCCCCATCTTTTTCTGCAAGGGGGTCTGGGTGTCGCCCTTTTCCAACAGCAGTCCGGCGATGTGGCCCACCTCGGTATCCATGCCGGTGGCGGTGACCAGACAGGTGGCCCGCCCCCGGGTGACCACCGTGGCGGAGAGGAGCAGGTTGCGCCGCTCCGCCAGGGGGGTGTCGGCGGGCAGGGGGCCCAGGGCCCCTTTGTTCACCGGGGCGGACTCGCCGGTCATAGCCGACTCGTCGGCCTGGAGGCCCGCCGCCTCCAGAATACGGCAGTCGGCAGGCACCAGGTCCCCCGCCTCCAGCTTGATGACGTCGCCGGGCACCAGCTTTTCCGCCTCTACCCGGACCACCACCCCGTCCCGCAGGGCGTGGGCCGCCGGGGCGGACATCTGACTTAACGCCTCCAGGGCCTTTCGGGCGCTGTCCTCCTGGGACAGGGAGATGACAGCGTTGACCGCCACAATGCCCAGAATGATGACCGCGTCCAGCCAATCCTCTCCCCCGCTGGCCCACAGGGACAGGGCCGCCGCCGCCAGCAGCACCAAAATCATAGGGTCCTTCAGCTGGCCCGCCAGTCGGGCCAAAAAAGACGCCTCCTGCCTGTGGGCCAGCCGGTTTGGCCCGTGGGCCACCAGCCGCCGGGCGGCCTCCGCCCCGGTCAGCCCGTTTTTGTCGCTTCTCAGTTCCTCCAGCGCCTGCTTGATACTCTGCGTATGCCATTGTGCCATGCTCCCCCGCTCCTTGCCTCTTTTGTTTTCCAGCTTTTGGATATAGTATAGCAGGCCTGTCCCCCGGAAACGGGGGAAAGCTGGCAGGCGGCGGAAAAAGGCAAGCATCTACGGTAAGCCTGTGTGTAAAAATGCCTCCACCGGTTGGTGGAGGCATTTTTACAACATATTGAATCAGCTTTCAATTTTCCACTGGGCAAACTGGTAAAATAGATTCTGCTGGGTGGGGGTCAGGTCAGACAGGACGCTCCACTGGGTGAGCACCGACCAGTTTTTGAAGCAGAGCACCGCAAATGGGGGCTCCTCTGCCAAACGCTCATAAAGCCGCTGGGCGCTCAGGTCCCGGCCCTGGCCGGAGGCGGCCCGGTAGGTCTGAAGGAGCTGGGCCGTCTCGGTATCGCTGTAGCCCCCGTAATTCAGGGACCCGCCGGCGGTGATGAGGGGGGTCAGATCAAAGTCGGCGGTGAGCCGCACCTCCCCCAGATAGAGGTCAAAGTTCCCCTTTTCCAGGGCGGAGATATAGCTGTCCCACTCCAGCTTGGTGAGGGTGGCGCTGATGCCCATGTCGTTGAGGCCGTTGACCAGGTGCTGGGCCGCCGCCGCCCGGTCGGCGTTTTCAGTGGACACCACCAGCTCCAGCTGGAGCTTCTGCCTGCCGTTGACCCAGCCGCTGTCGCCCCGGGTCCATCCCGCCTCGGTAAGGGCCTCGGCTACCGCCTGGGAGGAATAGCTCAGCTGCTCGGCCAGACTTTCCGCATACAGGGGGCTGGCAGGGGAGACAGGCAGAGCGGCGGCCTGGGCGTGTCGGGAAAAGAGGGCGGTAGCCACCGAGTCCCGGTCAAAGGCCCGCAGCAGGGCCTTCCGCACCCCCGCGTCCCGGCAGGGACCGCTGGTGGTGTTGAAGCCCACATACACCATAGTGGTGGTGGGATAGTCCACCGTGTCAAAGGAGCCGGAAAAGCCCAGGGCATTGGTGGCGGTCAGGTCGGTGCTCACCAGGGTGACCTCTTTGGTGTCAAAGGCCCGGATCAAATCGTCCGCCTCCTGCATGGTCCGCAGGGGGATGGCGTCCAGGCTCAGCTCCTCCCCCTGCCACCAGCTCTGGTTGGCGGTGAGGGTCAGCTCCTCCCCGCTCCCCGTCAGCACGTAAGGCCCGGTGCCCAGGGGGGTGCCGCCGGTCTCCTTGACCACAGGGATATCCAGCAGGGCGGGCAGAGCTCCGTTGGCCCGCTTGAGGGTAATGGTGACCGTCCCCTCCCCGGCTGTGATGGCGGTAATATCGGTAAAGCGGGCAGAGTACAGGGTGCTGGTACGGGCCAGCTCCAAAGAGGACACCACCTCCGCCGCCGTCAGGGGGCTTCCGTCGGAGAAGGTAACGCCGGAGCGCAGGGTAAAGGTCCAGGTCAGCCCGTCGGCCGACATGGTATAGCCGGAGCACAGCTGCTCCTGGGGCTCAAACTGCTGGTCCAGCACAAAAAGCCCCTCATACATCAGCCCCGCCAGGGTCAGATTGGTGCGGTTGCCCCCGGTAATGGGGTGGAATCCCGCCTCCGGGTAGCAGGCCAGGGCAAATTCCAGCCCTGTGGGGGTGGCGGTGGGAGTAACGCTGGCGGTGGGCTGGACGGACTCCACCGGCGGCTCACCCCCGGTACAGCCGGTCAGGGCCAGACAGAGGGCCGCCCCCAGCGCCGCCAGCCGCAGTCGTGTTCGTTTCTTCAAGGACAGCCCCTCCTTGTCTGTTTGCTATATAAAAAAATGTCTTTCCGGGAATTCACTTCCCGGAAAGACACCCCGACCCGCGCCACGGGGCGCGAAACCGGGGGTATCGAGCCAAGTCGCCGGCGTTCCGCCGGCACGCAGGCTCGTATCTAGGGGGTATTGGGTACCCCCTAGAGCAATGCGATCATGGCCGCCTGACTCCCCCGCTCCCCGTGGGTAAAGCGATGGGACCAGTACTTGTCGTGGAGACAGGCGGTGCAGTCGGCAGACACGGCGATATGGGCCGGGTCCAGCCCGGCGTTTTCCAGCCGCCGGGCATTGAGGGCCTTCAGATCCACGTGGAACTTGCCGGTGGGCAGCACCTGGATACAGTGCAGGGCGGAGGCCCCCATGGCCTCGGTCATGGCGTTGGGCACGTCCTCGTGGGTCTCAAAGCAGCACTTGGAGATGCCGGGGCCGATGGCGGCCAGAATGTCCAGCCGCTGGCAGCCATAGCAATCCACCATCCGCTCTACCGCCTTGGCGGCAATGCCCAGGGCGGTACCCCGCCATCCGGCGTGGACCGCCCCCACCACCCGGCGCACCGGGTCGTAGAGCAAAATGGGCAGGCAATCGGCGGTAAAGACGGTGAGCACCACCCCGGGGATGTCGGTGACCAGGCCGTCGGCCTGCCAGGGCTCTGGTTGATCCAGGCCGATACCCAGATCGGCGGAGGTGACCGAACGCACCGTATCCCCATGGACCTGACTGGCACATACCACCTGCTTGACGTCGGCCCCGATGGCGGCGCAGAACCGGCGGTAGTTCTCCTTCACCCGGTCCGGGTCGTCCCCCCGGTTCATGCCCAGGTTGAGGGAGTCATAGATCCCCTCCGACACGCCCCCCAGCCGGGTGGAAAAGCCGTGGGCCACCCCGCCGGCTTCCTCAAAGCCATCAGCGGCCAAATAGAGCAGGCCATTTTGATTGTGTTCCATGATGTTCATGGGGATTCCTCCTTGGGGAACAGATCCGTTTGGGGGATTTGCAGAGCCCAATAAAGGCATTGGTCCGCCCAATTACAGACTGAATGGACATTAAATCTATTTTTTCGGGAATTCATTTCCCGGAAAAATACCTCGACCCGCGCCACGTGGCGCGAAACCGGGGGTATCGAGTCAAGTCGCCGGCTTTTTGCCGGCACGCAGACTCGTATCTAGGGGGTATTGGATACCCCCTAGACAGTTTTTACTCCTCGTCGTTCATCCCGCAGCACTTTTTATACTTCTTGCCGCTGCCGCAGGGGCAGGGATCGTTGCGGCCGGGCTTTTTGCCCTTCTTCACCGGCTGCTTCTTCACGGTGCCGTCGGCCCCGGCGCTCTCGCCGGTGACCTTGGCCACCCGCTCCCGCTTGACGGTGGTGGCGCCGGTCTGGAGCCGGGCCAGGAAGATCCGCCGCAAGGTCTCCTCCTGGATGGCGGCGATCATGCGCTCGAACATCTCGTAGCCTTCCCGCTTGTACTCCACCACCGGGTCGTTCTGGCCGTAAGCCCGCAGGCCAATGCCCTGACGCAGCTCCTGCATGGCGTCGATGTTGTCCATCCAGTACTCGTCCACCACCCGGAGCATCATCACCCGCTCCAGTTCCCGCATCAGCGGCTCGCCCAGCTCGGCCTCCTTCTTGGCGTACACCTCGGTGGCCTTGCGGAGCAGCAGCTGCTCCAGGGCGTCGGCGTCATACTGCTGCAATTCCTCGTCGGTGAACTTGTAGTCCTCGGGGGTGAGGAACATACCACGGTACTGGGCGCACACCTCCCGCCAGTTCTCGGCGTCCATGTGCTTGTTCTCGCCCATGTGGGCCGCCACCTCGTTTTCGATGACGGTGGACAGCATATTCTGTACCGACTCCTTCAGGTTCTCCCCGTCCAGCACCTTGCGGCGCTGCTCGTAGATGACCTTACGCTGGGTGTTCATCACGTCATCGTACTCCAGCACCGTCTTTCGGGTCTGGAAGTTCCGGGATTCCACCTGCTTCTGGGCGTTTTCAATGACGTTGGACAGCATCTTGGAGTCCAGGGGGGTGTCCTCGTCCACGCCCAGCTTATCCATCATGCCCATAACCCGCTCGGAGCCGAACAGGCGCATGATGTCGTCCTCCAGGGAGAGGAAGAACCGGCTCTCGCCGGGGTCTCCCTGACGGCCGGCGCGGCCGCGCAGCTGGTTGTCGATCCGGCGGGACTCGTGGCGCTCGGTGCCCAGGATGAACAGGCCGCCCACGGAGCGCACCTTGTCGGCCTCTTCCTTGATCTCGTCTTTGTACTTGGCCTCGGCCTCGGCGAACATCTTCCGGGCGTTGAGGATCTCCTGGTCGTCGGTGTCGGCAAAGCCGGTGGACTCGGCAATAAGCTCGTCGGACAGCCCCGCCTTGCGCAGCTCGGCCTTGGCCAAAAACTCGGCGTTGCCGCCCAGCAGGATATCGGTACCACGACCGGCCATGTTGGTGGCCACGGTGACGGCGCCGAATTTACCGGCCTGGGCCACGATCTCGGCTTCCTTCTCGTGGAACTTGGCGTTGAGCACATTGTGCTTGATGCCCTTCTTCTTGAGCATATCGGAGATCTGCTCCGACTTCTCGATGGAGATGGTGCCCACCAGCACAGGCTGGCCCTTCTGGTGGCACTCCTCGATCTGCTTGATAATGGCCCGGTACTTGCCCGCCTCGGTTTTGTACACCACATCGGGCTGGTCAATACGGGCCAGGGGCTTGTTGGTGGGGATCTCCACAATGTCCAGGGAGTAGATGGTGCCGAACTCCTCCTCCTCGGTCATGGCGGTACCGGTCATACCGGAGAGCTTGTTGTACAGGCGGAAGTAGTTCTGGAAGGTGATGGTGGCCAGGGTCTTGGACTCCCGGGCCACGGTGACGTGCTCCTTGGCCTCGATGGCCTGGTGCAGGCCCTCGTTGTACCGGCGGCCGTACATCAGGCGGCCGGTGAACTCGTCAACGATGATGACCTCTCCGTCCTTCACCACATAGTCGATATCCCGCTTCATCAGGCCCCGGGCCTTGATGGCCTGGTTGATGTGGTGGGACAGGGTGGTGTTCTCCGGGTCGGCCAGGTTCTCGATCTGGAACTGCTCCTCGGCCTTGGCAATGCCCCGGGCGGTGAGGGTGACGGTGCGGGCCTTCTCATCCACGATGTAGTCGGCGTCCACGTCGGGGTCCTCTTCCTCCTTGGTATCCACCTTGGCCACCCGCTGGCCCTTCAGCTTTGCCACAAAGGCGTCCACCACGGTGTACAGCTGGGTGGACTTGTCCCCCTGGCCGGAGATGATGAGGGGGGTACGGGCCTCGTCGATGAGGATGGAGTCCACCTCGTCCACGATGGCGAAGGCATGGCCCCGCTGGACCATCTCGGTGGCGTAGATGCACATATTGTCCCGCAGGTAGTCAAAGCCGAACTCGTTGTTGGTGCCGTAGGTGATATCGGCGGCATAGGAGGCCTTCCGGTCCTTGGGCTGTATGTCGTGGATCACCAGACCCACGGTAAGGCCCATGAAGCGGTACACCTTGCCCATCCACTCGGAGTCACGCTTGGCCAGGTAGTCGTTGACGGTGACGATGTGGACGCCCTCCCCCGCCAGGGCGTTGAGGTAGGCGGGCAGGGTGGCCACCAGGGTCTTGCCTTCGCCGGTCTTCATCTCGGCGATCCGGCCCTGGTGGAGGATGACGCCGCCGATGAGCTGTACCCGGTAGGGTTTCATACCCAGCACACGCCAGGCGGCCTCCCGGCAGGCGGCAAAGGCCTCGGGCAGGATATCGTCCAGGGTCTCTCCATTTTTCAGACGCTCTTTGAATTCCGGCGTCTTGGCTTTGAGCTGCTCATCGGTGAGCTTGGAATAGGGCTCGTCCAGGGCCTCGATCTTGTCCACAATGGGTTTGATGGCCTTGAGCTCCTTGGCGGAGCTGCTTCCGAACAGCTTTTTCAACAGTCCCATGGGTTTCATTCACCTTTCTGATCTCCACCGCGCCGCGCGCGTGGCTGTTCACATTGATTCAGTTTCCTAGTATAGCATAAGCCCCCAGAAGAAAAAAGAGGAAATTGTGAACAAATCGCCGGGGCCACAGGGAGACGTCCCCCCCTCCCACCGGCCCGGACCCTCACTCCGCCGGGCCGCTGAAATCCTCCATCACCTTCCGGCCCCATTTCAGGGGGTCCTCCCCCTTTTTCAGCCGCAGGGCCAGATAGGGCTTTTCCCCGGCGGAGAAAAGCAGCCGCCCCCGGTATTTGTCCAGGGCGCACAGGGCGCTGACCCGCTGGAGATCAAAGCTGTCCAGATAGAATTGCAGCCCGCCCCCCTGCTGCTTGATCTGGGTCACCCCGCCCCGGGCGGCGTCGGCCCGCAGCAGAGCCACCGAGATCAGGTTGTTCACCGTCCGGGGGGGATCGCCGTAGCGGTCGATGAGCTCATCCATCACGTCGTCGGCGTCGGCCTCGTTGCGGATGGCGGCAATGCGGCGGTACAGGTCCATCCGCTCCTCCGGGGATGGGATATACCGGTCGGGGATGGAGGCCGCCACGCTGAGGTCGGCGGCGCACTCGGTCCGCTTGGGGATGGGCTCTCCCCGCTCCTCCAGCACCGCCTCCTCCAGCAGCCGCAGGTACATGTCATAGCCCACGCTGAGCATAAAGCCGGACTGCTCGGGGCCCAGCACGTTGCCCGCCCCCCGGATCTCCAAATCCCGCATGGCGATTTTGAAACCGGAGCCGAACTCGGCAAACTCCCGGATAGCCCCCAGCCGCTTGGAAGCCACCTCGGTCAGCACCTTCCCCTGCCGGTAGGTCAGGTAGGCAAAGGCCCTTCTGGTGGACCGGCCCACCCGGCCCCGGATCTGGTGGAGCTGGGCCAGACCCATCTTGTCGGCGTCCTCAATAATGAGGGTGTTGACGTTGGAGATGTCGATGCCGGTTTCAATGATGGTGGTACACACCAGCACATCCACCTCTCCCTCGCTCATGCGGGTCATAACCTCGTTGAGCTCCTCCTGGCTCATTTTGCCGTGGGCCACCGCCACCTCCACATCCTCCCCCAGCATCTCCTTGATGCGGGCGGCGGTGCGGGTGATGGTGTCCACCCGGTTGTGGAGATAGTACACCTGTCCGCCCCGCTCCAGCTCCCGGCGGGCGGCGTCCATCAGCACCCCCCAGTCGTGCTCCAGCACATAGGTCTGCACCGGCTGGCGGTCCATGGGGGGCTCCTCCAATGTGCTCATATCCCGGATGCCGCTGAGGGCCATGTTCAAGGTACGGGGAATGGGGGTGGCGGAGAGGGTGAGCACGTCCACCTGCTTGGACAGCTCCTTCAGCCGCTCCTTGTGCTGCACCCCAAAGCGCTGCTCCTCGTCGATGACCAGCAGCCCCAGGTCCTTGAACCTCACATCCTTCTGAAAGAGCCGGTGGGTGCCGATCAAAAGGTCGATCTGCCCCGCCTCCAGCCGCCGCAGGGTGTCTTTCATCTGGGCGGCGGTGCGGAAGCGGGATACCACGTCGATCTCCACCGGGTATTTGGCAAAACGCTGCTTGGCCGACAGGTAGTGCTGCCGGGCCAGCACGGTGGTGGGCACCAGAATGGCGGCCTGCTTGCCGTCCAGCACACACTTCATCACCGCCCGGAAGGCCACTTCCGTCTTACCATACCCCACATCGCCGCACAGGAGCCGGTCCATGGGCCGGGCGGTCTCCATATCCCGCTTGATCTCGGCGATGCACCGCAGCTGGTCGTCGGTCTCAGCGTACTCGAACTGGTCCTCAAATTCCTTCATCCAGGGGGAGTCGGGGGAAAAGGCAAAGCCGGGCTGCCGCTGCCGCTGGGCATAAAGCTGGATAAGCCCCTTGGCCAGGTCCTTCACCGCCTTTTTGGCCTTGGACTTGGCCCGCTCCCAGTCGCCGCCCCCCAGACGGGACAGCTTTCTGGTCTCGTTGGCGTCCTCGCCGCCGCCGATATACTTGCTCACCAGATCCAGCTGGGTGGCGGGGACATACAGGGTATCGGTGCCGGCGTAGGCGATCTTCACATAGTCCTTTTCCACCCCGTCCACCACTTTTTTGGTCATCTCCACAAAGCGGCCCACCCCGTGGTGCTCGTGGACCACCAGGTCCCCGGGGGACAGATCGGCGTAGGACTTGAGCTTCTGGCGGTTGGTGGCGGGCTTGGACCGGCGGCGCTTACCCAGGGCGGACTGCCCCTCGGTGAGCACCGCCAGCCGCCCCACCGGGTACTCCATCCCGGCGGTGACCCCTCCCACGGCAATGACCGCCTTGCCATAGCCGGGCAGATTGTGGAGCTGGAAGTCCACGGCGGTGGTCATTTTCTGCTCCCGCAGCAGGCTCTGCAAATTGAGGGCCCGCTGCTCGCTGCCCACCAGCACCACGGTGCGGAACCCCTCGGACAGATAGTGGGCCAGATCGGACACGGCGGTCTCCAGGCTTGCGCCATAGGAGGGCAGCTGTTTGGCCAGCAGATTGAGCACCGTCCGGGGCCGCTGGGGATAGCTGGAGGCGGCAAAGGCGTCCAGGTAGCACACCGGCCAGTTGTCCAGCACCTGCCACAGCTCCTCGGGGGTACGGGCCAAGTCGGCCAGCTCCCCCGCCAGCTCTCCCCGCTCCATCAGGGTCTTGGTGTCCTCCCCCAGCTGCCACAGGTAGTTTTTCCCCCGTTCGGCCACCCGGCCGCTCTCACTGAGGAGCACCACCCCGTCCTCCGGCAGGTAGTCCGCCGCCGTGGCCATCTGGGGATAGATGAGGCCCAGATACCGGTCCAGGGCGGGAAAGGAGGCCCCCGCCGCCAGCCGCTCCCGGTCCTCCCCCAGGGTCTGGGCCAGGGTTTCCCCGCCCTTGCGGCGTCTGGCCCGGGCAATGAGCTTGTCCAGGCCCTCCAGCAACCCGGCCCAGCCGCCGGGGGTAAACTGGGGCAGCACCTCGGCGGCAGGCAAAATCTCGGCCTGGCTGATGTTCTCAATGCGCCGCTGGGTGTCCGGGTCAAAGTAGCCCATGGCGTCGATCTCGTCCCCGAAAAACTCCACCCGCACCGGCTTGGGGTGGGCGGGGGAGAAAAAGTCCAGGATACCGCCTCGGAGGGCAAACTGGCCCACGCCCTCCACCTGCTGGCACCGGGCGTACCCGGCGGCAGTGAGGGTGTCGGTCAGGTCGCTGAGGTCGTGGGCCTCCCCCATGCGCACCACCTGGGCGGCCTGGGTCAACAGCGTTTTGGGGATGGTGCGCTGGAGAATGGACTCTATGGTACACACCAGCAGGGGGCACTCCCCCGCCGCCAGGGCCCGGAGCACACTGAGCCGCCGGTGCTCGTACTGGCGGGACACCACGGCGGCGTTGTGGAAGGTGAATTCCCGGGCGGACAGGGCGGCCACCGGTTCCCCGGAGAGGGCGGCCAGGTCCTGGCCCATCCGCTGGGCCTCCCCCTCGTCGGCGCACACCACCACCACCGGCCGCTCCAGCGACTGGCGCAGCCCCGCGGCAAAATGGGCCCGGTGGACCGCCGACAGGCCGGAAAAGGCCACGGGACAGGCCCCGTTGTCGATGGCGGCGGTAAGCGCCCGGTATTCCGGGATATCATCCAGCGCGGAGAGCAGCTTTTTCATGGTTCACCTCAATGATATAGAAAAATATGGAAGTCATAGACCCGCCATGCCCCGGGAAATGGTGGTGGGCATGGATACTTGTAGGGCGCGGCATCCCTGACGCGCCGTTTTTATCCGTTGAACTTGTTCATAGCCTTGTCGGGGCCTTCGGCAATGAGACAGGCCGCCGCCTGGGCGGCTTTGTCAATGGCGGCGGTGATGGCCTTCAAATCTTCCCCGGTAAACTTGGACAGCACCCAGTCGGCCATGTCGTAATCGGGATGGGGCTTCTCCCCCACCCCCACCTTCACTCGGGGGAACTGGTCGGTGCCCAGGTGCTGGATGATGTTTTTCAGGCCGTTGTGCCCTCCGGCGGAGCCCCCCTTGCGGATGCGCAGCTTGCCCAGGGGCAGGGATACGTCGTCAGAAATGACCAGCACATGATCGGGGGGGATCTTATAAAACCGGGCGGCCTCCCCCACCGCCTCGCCGGACAGGTTCATATAGGTGACCGGCTTCATGAGCAGGACCTTGGCGCCCCCCAGCTCCACCGTATTGGTCAAAGCCCGGTATTTCAGCTTCTGCACCGGCACACGCTGTTCCTCCGCGATGCGGTCGATGGTGAGGAAGCCCACATTGTGCCGGGTGTTCTCGTACTTGTCGCCGGGATTGCCCAGGCCCACCACCAGCCACTCCACCCCGGAGGCTCGATTTCTGTTGAAAAACATAGATACTCCTCAAACAGGCAAAGGCGGGGGCAAGCCCCCGCCCTAAATTTGTCAAAAAAGTGGCCACAGCCACTTTTTTGAATGGGATGCAGCCTGCCGCGCGCAGGACCTGTCCGCCTTCAGCGGACAGGTCCCACACTTGCAGACTGAGAAGTGTTTTCAGCCACGCACATGTCGCGGCTGAAAACAGATTGCCCCCTTTTCGCGCCTGCAGGCGCGAACTCTGCGAGGCTTTTTCACCGTGCCCTGTGGCGGCGCGGTGGTTTCGTATCCAGGGGGGACAACGTCCCCCCTGGACGGTTCTTACACGAAGAGCTTGGACACGGACACCTCTTCGTAGATGCGGCCGATGGCCTCGGCAAACATGTGGGCCACGGACAGATACTTGATCTTGTCGCAGTTGACCCCCTCCCGAGCGGGGATGGTGTCCAGGAAGTAGAGCTCCTTGATGACGCTCTTCTCGATGCGCTCCACGGCGGGGCCGGAGAGCACGCCATGGCTGGCGCAGGCGATGACGTCGGTAGCGCCGCCGATCTCCACCAGGGCCTGAGCCGCGCCGCACAGGGACCCGGCGGTGTCCACCATGTCGTCAAACAGGATAACCTTCTTGCCGTGAACGTCGCCGATGATGTTCATGACCTCGGAGGAGTTGGCCTTCTGGCGGCGCTTGTCCACGATGGCCAGACCCATGCCCAGCTTCTGGGCAAAGGCCCGGGCCCGGGCCACGGAGCCCACGTCGGGGGAGACCACGATGATCTCGTCCTCATGGCCGGCAAAGCGGTCGTGGAGGTAGTTGGTGAAAATGGGGTTGCCCAGCAGATTGTCCACAGGGATGTCGAAGAAGCCCTGGATCTGGTTGGCGTGCAGGTCCATGGTGAGCACCCGGTCGGCGCCGGCACGGGTGATCAGGTTGGCCACCAGCTTGGCGGAGATGGGGTCGCGGGGCTTGGTCTTACGGTCCTGGCGGGCATAGCCGAAATAGGGCATCACGGCGGTGATGCGCCCGGCGGAGGCCCGCTTCAGGGCATCGATCATAATGAGCAGTTCCATCAGGTTGTCGTTGACCGGAGAGCTGGTGGACTGGACCACGAACACATCGGAGCCGCGGACGGTCTCGTAGATGGAGACAAAGTTCTCCCCGTCGGAGAAGGCGCCCACCTCGGCGTTGCCCAGCTCCATGCCCATCTCCTTGCAGATAGCCTCAGCCAGAGCGCGGTTGGAAGTGCCGGAAAAGATCTTGATGTCCTTACCGTGTGCGATCATTGTGTAAACATCCTCTCAAAATAATTGTGGTGGATCCTCTGTTTTTTATCTTTGGTCCCCCCGTGGGGACAAGGCTCACTTTCTTCTGGACCGACGGCGGGCGGCCCACTGCTTTTTCACCGTCTGGCGGGGCCGGGCGATGGCCAGGGAATCGGCGGGCACCTCGTCGGTGATGGTGGAACCGGCGGCGGTATAGGCCCCGTCGCCCACCTTCACGGGGGCCACCAGGTTGGTGTTGCAGCCGATGAAGGCGTCATCCCCGATGGTGGTGCGGTACTTGCTGATGCCGTCATAGTTGACGGTGACGGTGCCGCAGCCAAAGTTGACCCGGCAGCCCACGTCGGAGTCGCCCACATAGGTCAGGTGGGAGATCTTGGTGCCGTCCCCCACGGTGGAGTTCTTCAGCTCCACAAAGTCCCCCACCTTCACGTTGGCTCCCACGTGGCAGTTGGGGCGGATGTAGGCGAAGGGGCCGATCTTGGTACCGGCGTCCACGGTGCTCTCGTTGATCTGGGAGGCGTTGACCACTACGTTGTCCCCCAGCTTGCAGTCCCGCACCATGGTGTTGGGGCCCAGCTCACAGCCGGCGCCGATGACGCTCTCTCCCCGCAGGATGGTGCCCGGCAGGAGCACCGTCCCCCGGCCCACCTTCACCCGGGGTCCGATATAGCAGGTGTTGGGGTCCAGAATGCGCACGCCCCCCTCCAGCAGCCGGTAGGCCCCGTAGTTGCGGGCGGTCAGCTCGCCTTCCACCCGTCCCTCGGGGCTGGACCGCAGCAGGGTGGCCCCCTGATACCAGATGCTCCGCCCGCCCAGCTTGTCGGCGTTTTCCTTCAAGGCATCGTCCAGGCCGGAGCCGTCGGCCAAGGCCTGGGCCAGCAGGGCCGCGTCGATGCGGCACACACCGGTATCCTTGTTGTCCAGTGGCCCGGCGGCGTTGTCGTCCACCAGCTGCCGGGCGTTCTGCCAGGACAGGAGCACCGGCCGGGTCAGGATAAGCACCTTGCCCTCCAGCTGCTTCAAAAAGGCCATCAGCTGCTCCAGGGCGTCCTCGGTGCCGCCAGTGACAAATTCGGTACCGGCGGGAAAACAGGGCTCCGCCTTTTCCCGGTCGTCGCTGTGGCACACCACAAAAAACCGCTCCACACCGGCGCTTTTCAGCGCCTCGGTGAGCCAGAGGGCCGCCGGATCAAAGAGCAGCTCCTCCAGCATCCGCGACGTACCGGTCCCTTCCCGGGGCAGAAACACTACCGCTCCAGTCGCGCTCATACTTGGGATCACCTCAAAAACAATGGATTTGCCGGTCCGCCCAGCAATAGGCCGCAATCAGACCGATTTTACTCTATGGTTGATTATAGCAAAGCGACAGAAAAAATGCATCGGAATTTTGAAAAAATCACAATATTTTTTCTCTCTTGGGACCCTTGCACAATTTCCCCGCCGCCGGCTGTGTCTTCTTTACCAAATTTCCACCGAAGGCGCGGCGGGAGCGCAGGCCGTCCGGTACAGCTCCAGCCGCCGCCAGATACCCAGCACCTCCGCCGTGGCGCACACCTTGTCGGCCAGGCACACCGCCGCCGCCACCCGGCTGCGGGGGGCTCTGGGCGCCAGGGGCCACATATGGGCCAAAATCCCGTTTTCCTCCTGGGCGCTCAGCCCGCCGCACAGGGCCGCCGCGTTACGGGCCGCCGCCACCGGATGGGCAAAGCACTGCTTATAGGAAGGCAAGCTTCTGGGGTCGTAGAGATACAGGTCGTGGAGCAGTCCCGCCCGGGCCGCCGCCCGGCTGTCGGCCCCCCACCGCCCGGCCAGGCGAAAGGCCACATAGGATACAAATAAGCTGTGCTCAAAACAGGACACCCCGGGATGGTGGCGGATGTCCTTCATGGCCTGGACCTGAGGGGTGGCCAGCAGCTCGCCCACACAGTCCAGATATGCCCTCCAATGTTCTGCCCGCACAGGGGTCCCTCCTTGTTTTCGTCCCGCCTGCGGGACCCGTTTTTTCCTATTATATCGCTCCCTTATCCGCCCCGCAACCCCATCCTGTCCCCGGGTTTCTGGTATCATTGAGATATTTCCCCTTTCCTTCCCCTTTCGCACTTTCCACAGTTGATTTTTAGAAAAGGCGGATGTATAATGAAACGAAGGGTTTATTAGGGGAGAAAACGAAACTATCTGGAGGTTATTCACAATGAAAGAAGTCTACGTAGTCAACTGCTGCCGTACCGCCGTGGGCTCCTTCGGGGGCAGCCTGAAGGACACTCCCGCCACCGATCTGGGCGCTGTCGTGGTCAAGGAAGCCCTGAACCGCGCCGGCCTGAAGCCCGAGCAGGTGGACGAGCTGATGTTCGGCTGCATCCTCACCGCCGCTCAGGGCCAGAACCCCGCCCGTCAGGTGGGTGTGAAGGCCGGTCTGCCCTACTCCGTGCCCGCCTACACCGTTGGTATGGTGTGCGGCTCCGGCATGAAGAGCGTCATTGAGGGCGCCCGCGCCATTCTGGCCGGCGACGCCGACGTGATCGTGGCCGGCGGCACCGAGAATATGTCCGCCGCTCCCTACGCGCTGCCCGCCGAGCGCTGGGGCGCCCGCATGGGCGACAAGAAGGTGGTTGACACCATGATTAAGGACGGCCTGTGGGACGCCTATAACAACTATCACATGGGCACCACTGCCGAGAATATCGCCGATGTGTGGGGCATCACCCGCGAGGAGATGGACGCCTTTGCCGTGTCCTCTCAGAACAAGACCGAGGCTGCCCAGGCCGCCGGCAAGTTCGTGGACGAGATCGTCCCCGTCATGATTAAGAAGAAGAAGGAAATGGTGGAGTTCAAGGTGGACGAGTTCCCCAAGGCCGGCGTGACCATGGAGTCCGTGGCCAAGCTCCGCGGCGCCTTCCCCGCCGGTCCCGAGGGCGTGGAGGACGAGATTGTCCATACCTTTGAGGTTACCCAGGTCCATGAGGCCGACGCCAAGAAGCACGTCCAGCGGGTCACCGCCGCCAACGCCTCCGGCATCAACGACGGCGCTGCCGCCATCGTGCTGGCCTCCGGCGAGGCTGTGGAGAAGTACGGCCTGAAGCCCATGGCCAAGCTGGTCGGCTGGGGCCAGGGCGGCGTGGATCCCAAGATCATGGGCGTGGGCCCCGTGCCCGCCTCCCGCAACGCCATGGCCAAGGCCGGCGTGACCATCGACGACATCGACCTGGTGGAGGCCAACGAGGCCTTTGCCGCTCAGTCCATCGCCGTGGCCCGTGAGCTGGGCTTCGACATGAACAAGGTCAACGTCAACGGCGGCGCCATCTCCATCGGCCACCCCGTTGGCGCTTCCGGCGCCCGCATCATCGTCACCCTGCTCCACGAGATGCAGAAGCGGCCCGAGGCCAAGAAGGGCCTGGCCACCCTGTGCATCGGCGGCGGCATGGGCGTCGCCACCATTTTCGAGAAGTGCTGATGCTGTGATTCAGGCCGGGCGGCCCTTCCGCCGTCCGGCTTGAAAATAATGTGATTTAAGGAGGACACTCCAATGGCCAAGTTTGTCACTGTGGAAGAGGCTGTGGCCCTCATCCCTGATGGCGCCACCATTATGTGCGGCGGCTTCATGGGCTGCGGCAACGCCCACAAGATCATTGACGCTCTGTCCAAGTCCGGCAAGGGCAACTTTACCCTTATCTCCAACGACGGCTCCATGCCTGGCGGTCCTCTGGGCGAGGACTACTACGGCGTCGCCAAGCTGATCCACAACAAGCAGGTCAAGCACCTGATCGCCACCCATGTGGGTCTGAATCCCGAGGTGGCCCAGCAGATGAACGAGGGCACCCTGAAGGTGGACCTGATCCCCCAGGGCTCTCTGGCTGAGATGATCCGGGCCGACGGCGCCGGTCTGGGCGGCGTGCTCACCCCCACCGGCGTGGGCACCATTGTGGAGGACAACAAGGACTTCTGCCTGGGCAAGCAGACCATCAACGGCCGGGACTACCTGCTGATGAAGACCGTCCACGCCGACGTGGCCATCATCTGCGGCCACAAGATCGACAAGGCCGGCAACGTGTGGTACAAGGGCACCACCCGCAACTTCAACCTGCCCATGGCCACCGCCGCCGATCTGGTCATCGCCGAGGCCGACCAGGTTGTGGAGATCGGTGAGATCGAGCCTGAGAACGTGCACACCTACGGCGTGTTCGTGGACTACGTTGTGGATGGAGGGAAAGCGTAATGGAAAAGTCTGAGATCAAGGGCTTTATCGCCAAGCGGGTCGCCAAGGAGCTGAAGGACGGCGACGTGGTCAACCTGGGTATCGGTCTGCCCACTCTGGTCCCCCACTATCTGCCCGAGGGCGTGAAGGTCACCCTTCAGTCCGAGAACGGCATCGTGGGTACCGGCACCGTTACCGATGAGAACAAGGACCCCCTGTACGTCACCGACGCCGGCGGCGCTCCCGCCGCTGTGGGCCCCGGCGGCGCTTTCATTGACTCCTGCTCCTCCTTCGGCCTGATCCGTGGCGGCCATGTGGACGCCACCATTCTGGGCGGCCTGGAGGTGGACGAGGAGGGTTCCCTGTCCAACTGGATCATCCCCGGCAAGAAGGTGCCCGGCATGGGCGGCGCCATGGATCTGCTGGTGGGCGCCAAGAACGTCATCGTGGCCATGGAGCACACCGCCAAGGGCAACCCCAAGATCCTGAAGAAGTGCCGTCTGCCCTACACTGCCGTCCACTGCATCACCAAGATCATCACCGAGATGGGTGTCATCAACGTGACTGACAAGGGTCTGGAGCTGGTGGAGTACAACCCCGAGTTCACCGTGGAGCAGATCCAGGCGGCCACCGAGGCCACCCTGATCGTCTCCCCCGACCTGAAGCCCATGTGCTGATCGGCAGCTCGTCATTACAAACGTCCCGCGGTTTTCCGCGGGGCGTTTTTTTGTGCCCCGCCGAAAACCGGAAGAAAAACGTCACACTTTTTTAAGAATCTCTCCCGCCCGGTCGTGTATACTGACTGTACTAAGATGTGTCATACACTTCTGGAAAGGAGATGCCAGGATGATCCAGCTGAATTACCGGGACGCCCGGCCCATCTATGAACAGGTCAAGGATGGACTGCGGCACCTGGTGGTGACGGGCGCGCTCCAGGCGGGGGACAAATTACCCTCGGTGCGGGCGCTGGCCACGTCGCTGGCCATCAACCCCAACACCATCCAGCGGGCCTATGAGTCCCTGGAGCAGGAGGGCTATCTGTATACCGTGGCGGGCAAGGGCTCCTTTGCCGCCCCCCAGGCCGATGTGAACGCCACCCGGCGGGAGCGGCTTTTGAAGGATTTTGACGCCTCGGCGGCGGAGCTGCTCTTTTTGGGCATGACGGCGGGCGAGCTGGCCCGCCGCCTGGATGAGGCCGCCGCCCTTCAGGCAGCCAGAGAGGAGAGGAAACCATGATCGAAGCCAAGAACGTGGTCAAGACCTTTGACGGCTTTCGGGCTCTGGATGGGCTGACCATGACGGTGCCCCAGGGGTCCATCTACGGCCTGGTGGGCCCCAACGGCGCGGGCAAGTCCACCCTGCTGCGCCATGTCACTGGGGTGTACCGGCAGGACTCGGGCTCGGTACTGCTGGAGGGCAACCCCATCTATGAAAACCCCGCCGCCAAGGCCCGCATTGCCGACATTCCCGACGAGCTGTACTACTTTTTGTCCGCCTCCACCCAGGACATGATGCGCTTTTACAAGGGCTTTTATCCCCGGTTTGACAAAGCCCGGTATGAGGCTTTGAAGGACGTCTTTACCAACGTGGACGAAAAGCAACCCATCCGCCGCCTGTCCAAGGGCATGCAGAAGCAGTCGGCCTTCTGGCTGGCCCTGTGCTGCCGCCCCGACGTGCTGGTGCTGGATGAGCCGGTGGACGGCCTGGACCCGGTGATGCGCCGGCAGGTGTGGTCCCTGCTGATGGGAGACGTGTCCGAGCACGGCACCACCGTGCTGGTGTCCTCCCACAACCTGCGGGAGCTGGAGGACGTGTGCGACCATGTGGGCATCCTGTCCCACGGCAAGGTACTCATCGAGCGTTCCTTGTCCGATTTGCAGGAAAACGTGGTCAAAATGCAGATCGTGTTCCAGCAGCGGGAGCTGCCCCAGCTGCCCGAGGATCTGGAAGTGCTCCATGTGTCCCAGGTGGGCCGCATCCATACCCTTATCATCCGGGGCAACGCCACCGACGTGACCAACCGGCTGGCGGCTTACGCCCCCATCCTGATGGACGCTTTGCCCCTGACCCTGGAGGAGATCTTTATTTATGAGCTGGGAGGTGAGGACTATGCGGTCCGGGACATCGTACTTTAATACCACCCTGCTGGGCAAAAACCTGGCCCGGTTCTGGCCCATCTGGGGGGTATACGCCCTGAGCTGGCTGCTGCTGCTGCCGGTGGGCATTCTGCTTCAGGCCGACTACTGGGACGCCATGCAGGCCCGTTCCTATCCGCTGGCCCTGGCCTCCAACGGCGGCTTTTCCCTGGTGCTGACCTTCCTCTTTGGTATTTTGTGCGCCATGGCGGTGTTCTCTTATCTCTACTCCGCCCGCTCTGTGGGGATGCTCCACGCCCTGCCCATGCGGCGGGAGGGGCTCTTCCTCACCAACTACCTGTCCGGCCTGCTCTTCCTCATCGTCCCCAACTTCGCCGTCTTTCTGCTGGCCCTGATAGCGGAGGCCCTCAACGGGGCGGTGGTGTTCAGCAGCCTTTTCGTCTGGCTGGTGGTCACCTGCCTGATGGCCTTTTTCTTCTACTCCTTCGCCGTGTTCTGCGGCATGTTTACCGGCCACATTCTGGCCCTGCCCGCCTTTTACTTTATCCTCAACTTCCTGGTCTACATGCTGACCTATCTGGTGGAGGGCATCGCCCGGCTGTTCCTCTATGGCTTTATTGGCACGGACTGGGCGGAGCGGTGGGCCACCTGGCTCACCCCGGCGCTGAAGATGAGCCAAAGCACCGGTATCAACTACAGCGGCGCGGATACCCACTTTTACGGCCTGGGGGTGGTGACCCTGTACGCCCTGGTGGGCGCCGTTTTTGTGGCCGTCGCCCTGGTGCTCTACCGCCGCCGCCAGCTGGAGCGGGCGGGGGACGTCATCACCGTAGGCTGGGTCCGTCCGGTGTTCCGCTATGGTGTGGCTCTGTGCAGCGCCATCGCCCTGGGCTTCTTCTTCTACAATATCTTTTACACCCTGCTCCCCCGAAGCGCCTGGACCCTGCTGATCTGGATGCTGCTCTGGGGCGCCGCCGGCTGCTTCATTGGTGAAATGCTGCTGCGCAAGCGGTTCTGGGTCTTCAAAGACAGCTGGAAGGGCTGCGTGGTCTTTCTGGCCTGTCTGGTGGTGTTCATCGGGGCTATGGAGCTGGACCTGCTCCGCTTTGAGCGCAAAGTACCCGCCGCCGATCAGGTCCAGGAGGTCTTTATCCATGGCGCCGACAGCGCCCCCTTTGACAGCGGTACCTATTTGAGTATGGACGTCTCCGACCCGGAGCAGATCCAGCAGATCCTGGACCTGCACACCGCCATCACCCAGCGAAAGGATGAGCTGGAGGCATGGCGCGCCGATCGCAGCGGAGACAGCTGGTCCACCACCCAGTCCGGCGTGGAGGTCATGACCGAGTCCTATACCGACCTGTGGCTGAGCTACACCCTTACCGACGGCTCGGTGCTGAAGCGGCAGTACACCCTGCCCATTCTGGCGGAGGAGCTGGAGGACCCGTCCAGTCCGTCCGCCCTGCTGAGCGACTTGATTAACCAGCCGGAGCTGGTATACAACTCCTACTTTGGCGGGATGGAGGGGGATGAGCGGTTGGTAGACGCCATTCTCATTAACCTGTACAACGAGGAGGATGACATCTACTACGACGAGCCTCTGCCCGCCGAGCTGCTGGAGCCCCTGCTGGAGGCCATCCAGACCGACATTCAGGAGGGCAATCTGGGTCGGCGCTACCTGCTGGAGGACCAGGAGCGGATGGAAAACTGCTGTTATGCCGACCTGGAGCTCACCTTCCGCAGACCTGCCTCCACCGACACAGCTACCCTTACCTCGGGTACGGCATCGGTTGACGGTCCCAGTGCCTCTGTGGAGGTGGATTCCACCTACAGCGTGACCATTACCCTGCAAAAGAGCGCCGTCCACACCCTGGAGGTGCTGAAGGACTACCCCAACGCCCAGATGTCCCTGTGGGAGATCCACAGCCAACCCTTGAACGAAGGGGAAAGCACCTTGCATTAACCACTCCAAGCCCCACAAGATCGTATCACAGCCAGCCGGGCGCGCCGTATCACACGGCGCGCCCGGCTGGTTTTGCTTGATTTCTGCCCTGCATGTGCTATCATGTTGGTAAGTAGCTCGGGAAGCAGGCGTGACCATGACCGGCCTGACCATCCACCGCCAGGGCCTGGCGCACAACATCCCCATTGCCCGGGAAAACGGCGGGGACGCTCCTGCCTCTCCCCCTGAAATCACACACAGAAAGGAATCCCGCCTATGAATGAACGCGCCGCCAAGGCAGGCGTCTGGGGGTATCTGCTCCTGACGCTGGCCAGCTTTGTCCTGTCCCTCTATTTCCTGCTGTTTTCCCGCCATGACGGCAGTCTCACCTTTGTACTTATCGCCGTGTGGCTGGGCTATCTGGTCTATTCCCTCTTCCGCAGCCTGGCCGACCTGCTGGGGCCCCAGCGCCGCACCGCCAACTTTACCCGGATGCTGGACCGCTGGCAGGATGCCTTCGGCAAACGCTCCAGCGCCCTGGCTCTGCTCACCTTTATGACCCTCATTGTGGGCGCGGTGAAGATCATCGTCCCCATTTTGATTATGCAGCTGTAACAAAGGAGGCTTTTTTATGTCTATCCTCATCCAAAACGGCACCCTGCTCTGTCCGGAAGGCCCGGTCCAGGCCGACCTGCGGGTGGAGGGAACCAAAATCACCGAAATAGGCCCCGCCCTCCCCGTGGGAGACAGCCAGGTCATTGACGCCGCCGGGAAGCTGGTCTTCCCCGGCTTCATCGACACCCACACCCATTTTGAGATGAACAAGGGCACCATCCGGGAGACCGCCGACAACTGGGAGAGCGGCACCCGGGCGGCTCTGGCCGGCGGCACCACCTGCGTGCTGGACTTTGCCGAGCCGGTGCGGGGGGATTCCCTCCAGTCCGCCCTGGATGAGTGGCACGCCCGGGCCGACGGCCACGCCAGCTGTCACTACGGCTTCCACATGACCATCAAGGACTGGGACCCCCGCATTATCGCCGAGATCCCCCAGATGACCGCCCAGGGGGTCACCTCCTACAAGGTCTATCTGGCCTACGCCAATATCCGCATCTCCGACAAGGTGGCCTACGAGGTCATTAAGGCCGTGGGCAAAGAGGGCGGCATTGTGGGCTGCCACTGTGAAAACGGCGACCTCATCGACGCCGCCATTGCCGAGCTGAAGGCAGCGGGCAAGCTCTCCCCCGCCAGCCATCCCCTGTCCCACACCGCCGTTATGGAGGCCGAGGCGGTGGACCGCTGGCTGGCCCTGGCCGAGCAGGCGGGCTATCCGGTGAATGTGGTCCACCTGTCCACCCAGCGGGGGCTGGAGGCCGCCCGGGCCGCCCGGGCCAGAGGCCAAAAGGTCTATCTGGAGTCCTGCCCCCAGTACTTTACCCTCACCGAGGACAAGTACCACCTGCCCGGCTTTGAAAGCGCCAAATATGTCTGCGCCCCGCCTGCCCGGCCCCAGAGCGACGTGGACGCTTTGTGGCAGGCCCTGGAGCAGGGGGAGATCGACACCATCGGCACCGACCACTGCTCCTTCAACTTCCACCCCACCAAGGAGCTGGGCAAGGAGGACTTCTCCGCCATCCCCGGCGGGATTCCCGGCACCGAGCACCGGCCCCCGCTGATGTACACCTACGGAGTCAAGACCGGCCGCATCACCCCCCATCAGATGATGCTGGCCCTGGCCCAGCATCCCGCCCAGCTCTTCGGTATGTTCCCCCAGAAGGGCGCTTTGCAGGTGGGCAGCGACGCCGATATCGTGATCTTCGACCCGGAGCACCCCTGGACCATCACCGCCGTCGCCCAGTACCAGCGGGTGGACTACACCCCCTATGAGGGTATGGAGATGGCGGGCCGCACCGACACGGTGCTGCTGGACGGTCAGGTGGCGGTGTCCGGCGGCAAGGTGGTCAAGGAGGGTCTGGGCCGCTATATGTCCCGGGGCCCCTCCCAGTTCTGGCGATGAAAATCGGCGCGGTGCTGCTGGCCTCCGGTCTGGGCCGGCGGTTCGGCTCCAACAAGCTGTTGACGGCGGTAGAGGGAATCCCCCTCTACCGCCGCGCCATGACCGCCCTGGCCGGGGCGGGCTTTGACCGGCTGGCGGTGTGCTCCCCCTATCAGGAGGTGCTGTCCGCCGGGGAGGCCCTGGGCTTTCTCCCCCTGTATAACCCGGACTATGCCCAGGGGATCTCCGCCTCGGTGCGGCTGGGAGCGGCGGGCATGTCGGGCATGGACGGGGCCCTGTTTTCGGTGTGCGACCAGCCTTTTTTGACCACGGAAAGTATTATAAGGCTGAAAAACGCCTTTGCGGAATCGAAAACTGCCATCTGCGCCCTGTCCTGGCAGGGGCAGCAGGGCAATCCCGTCCTCTTTCCCGCCGACCTGTTTGGGGAGCTGGCCGCCCTCACCGGGGACAAAGGGGGCGGCGTAATAGTCAAACGCCACCCCCACCGGCTGGTGTTGGTGGAGGCCGCCTCCCCCCGGGAGCTGGCCGACGTGGACACCCCGGCGGACCTGCCGGTACAGAAATAAGACTGGTAACTTTTTATAAATTCTTTTCATAAACGCGCCTTTTTTAAGTTTTCTTTCAGGTTGCCATCTCTCTTTCGGTATGGTATAATCTAGCTCACGAAATAAACGGCCTCCGTTTATTTCGCCTCCGCCTCTGTGGCGGCTGAAAAAGAAAGGATGGATAGACAGTATGAAGAAGCGCGTGATTACCCTGTTCCTGGCTCTGGCCATGGTGGTCAGCCTGGCCGCCTGCGGCGGCAACGGCGGCGGCAGCGATGTGGCCGGTACTTACAACCTGACCGAGATGAACGCCGGCGGTATCGCCATGAACATCGAAGAGCTCAGCGCCACCGCTGGTGTGGAAGTGAAGATCGTTCTGGACCTGAAGAGCGACGGCAACTTCTCCCTGGACATGAGCGCCCTGGACGCCAGCCAGAGCCTGTCCGGCACCTGGACTGCCGACGGCGACAAGCTCTCCCTCACCTCTGACGGTGTTACCACCAACGGCACCATCACCGGCACCACCATCGTGCTGGAGGAGAACGGCCAGACCATGACCTTCGAGAAGGGCTAATCCCCTATTTTCTCTTAGCCTGATATGCCCGGCGCGCCGCTTGTGCGGCGCGCCGCTTTTTTATCTTTATTTTTTCGAATATGGCCTGAAAAACGACAGGGGCCGGACGCCCGCTCTTGGCGTCCGGCCCCTGCCGAAGGAAAGAGGATACAATGAAATGAAAAGAAACTGTCTCTTGCAGGAATTATCATACCCAAGAGATGTTAACGAAAAAAACGGAAGGTGTTACAATTTCGTTAAATCTACAGGGATTTGTGTAAAGATCCTGTCAGGACGGAAAAAAGCAGAGCGGACAGCGTTGCGCTCGCTGTCCGCTCTCACGATTGGAGGATAGAATGAAAAGAAGCTTGTCTCTTGCAAGTGTTATCCTAACAAAGGGTTGTTAAAAAAGGTAGGGGCGTTTGTTACAAATCAATTAAATTACCGCAATCCCTGAAAAAAGGCCTGGAGCAGGGCGGTACATTCCTCCTCCAGCAGGCCGCCGTAGATGCGGGGGTGGTGGTTGAACCGCTCCTCAAACAGGTTGAGCACCGACCCGCAGCACCCGGCCTTGTCGTCCTTGGCCCCGTAGTACAGCACGGGAATTCGGGCGTTGACGATGGCCCCGGCGCACATGGGGCAGGGCTCCAGGGTGACGTAGAGGGTGCATCCGGTGAGCCGCCAGCCCCCCAGCGTGCGGCAGGCCTGGTCAATGGCCTCGATCTCGGCGTGGCCCAGGGCGGTGCGGGCGGTCTCCCGGCGGTTGCGGCCCCGGCCCACCACCATCCCGTCCCGAACGATGACGCAGCCCACCGGCACCTCCCCTTCCGCCATGGCCTGCCGGGCCAGCTCCAGGGCCTGGGCCATGTAGTCCTGGTGTTCCATATCCGCTCCTCCTTACTTGGCCGATTTCTCTTTTATTTGTTATAGCATAATTGACCAGGCTATGCTATACTATTTTAAGGAAACCTTACTTTTTTGCAGGTGATTCATTTGATCGAAATTTTTCTCATTGCCGTCAGTCTGGCCCTGGATGCCTTTGCCGTGTCGGTGTCCAGCGGCATCTCCATCCCCGGCTTCGGCGGCCGTCAGGCGGTGAAAATGGGGGTGTGGTTTGGCGGCTTTCAGTTTGCCATGCCCCTGATCGGCTGGTTTTTGGGCAGCAGCGTCAGCCAGTACATCGAGGCGGTGGACCACTGGGTGGCCTTCGGCCTGCTGGCCCTCATCGGGGGCCGGATGGTATGGGGCGCTCTGAAAGCGGGCGCGGGCGAGGAAGAGGAGGCCCCCCCGGACCTGTCCGCCAGACGACTGTGCCTGCTGGCCATCGCCACCAGCATTGACGCTTTGGCGGTGGGGGTGTCCATGGCCTTTATGAAAGTGGATATCCTGGTCTCCGCGCTGGTCATCGGCGTGGTGGCCTTTGGGCTGTCGGTGGTGGGCGGCCTGGTGGGCAAACGGCTGGGGGCCCTGTTCCAGCGGCGGGCCGAGCTGGTGGGCGGCCTGGTGCTGGTGGGCATCGGGATTAAAATTCTGGCCGAGCACACGATGGGAGGCTGAACCATGGGCATTTGGGACACCCTGAAGCTGGACCCGGACCGCCACCGGATGGTGGCCCTGGTGGGGGGCGGCGGCAAATCCTCCACCATGTACGCCCTGGCCCGGCAGGCGGCCGACAGCGGCAAAACGGTGGTGGTCACCACCACCACCCACATTCTCCCCCATCCCAAGCTCCCTCTCACCGGCGATCCCGCCGCCCTGCCCCACCTGCTGGCCAAGCACCGGGTGGTCACCCTGGGCCGGTACGACGCCCGGGGCAAGCTGACCGGGGCGGGCGATCCGGCGGATGATCTGGCGGCGGCCGACGTGGTGCTTATTGAGGCCGACGGGGCCAAGCTGCGGCCTTTGAAGGCTCCGGCGGACCATGAGCCGGTGATCCCCCCTCAGACCCATGCGGTCATTGGGGCGGCGGGTCTGGACTGTGTGGGCAAGCCCATCGGGGAGATCTGCCACCGGCCGGAGTGGGTGGCTGCCCTGCTGGGGACAGGCCTGGACCATATCCTCACCCCCGCCGACGTGGCGGCGGTGCTTGCCAGCCCCCAGGGCGGGCGCAAGGGGGTCTCCCCCGCCATGGCTTACCGCTGCCTGCTGAACAAGGCGGACGACGACCCCCGGCGGGCAATGGGGCAGGAAATTCAGGCGCTGCTGGCCCAACAGGGCATTTTCAGCGCCATCACCTACTATACAGAAGAGGAGCGGGGCGGACTATGCTTATTTTAGTGAAAGGCGCAGGCGATCTGGCCACCGGTACGGCGGTGCGGCTCCATCGGGCCGGCTTTTTGGTGGTCATGACTGACATTGCCCAGCCCACGGCGGTGCGGCGGACGGTGGCCTTCTCCCAGTGCATCTACGACGGCCATACCACTGTGGAGGGCATCACCGGCCGCAAAGCGGCGGACAGGGCCCAGGCGGAGGCCATTCTGGCCGCCGGGGAGATCCCGGTGCTGTGTGACCCGGAGGCCGCCATTCTGGGGCAGCTGCCCTTCACCGTGGTGGTGGACGCCATTCTGGCCAAGAAAAACCTGGGCACCGCCATCACCGACGCCCCCATCGTGCTGGCCCTGGGTCCCGGCTTTACCGCCGGGGTGGACTGCCACGGGGTCATTGAGACCAAGCGGGGCCACGACCTGGGGCGGCTCATTTTGGAGGGGGCGGCCATCCCCAACACCGGCGTGCCCGGCGACGTGGGGGGCTACACCAAGGAGCGCATCATCCGCGCCCCCGCCGACGGCCCCTTTGAACCGGTGGCCCAAATCGGCCAGCAGGTCAGCCTGGGAGATGTGGTGGCCAAGGTCAACGGCGTACCGGTGGCCGCCCAGCTCACCGGCATCGTCCGGGGGATGCTGCCCGCCGGTATCCCAGTGACGGCGGGGATGAAGTCTGGGGACATCGACCCCCGGTGTGAGGAGCGCCACTGCTTTACGGTGTCGGACAAGGCCCGGGCCATTGGCGGCGGCGTGCTGGAAGGCATTTTGTACTTTGGGAGGAAACTGTCACTGTGGAACGACTGATTTTGTGCGGCGGCGGCCATGTGTCGCTGGAGCTGGCCTGGATGGCCGCCCGGCTGGAGTTTGAGGTGGTCGTCCTGGACGACCGGACGGAGTTTGCCAACGAGACCCGGTTCCCCATGGCGGCGCAGGTGCTCTGTATGCCCTTTGAGGAGGCCCTGGACCAGCTGGGCAGCCGGGAGAGCGACTTTTACGCCATTCTCACCCGGGGCCACGCCTTTGACAAGGACTGTCTGGCCCATGTGTTGCGGGGCAAGTACGCCTATGCGGGGATGATCGGCAGCCGTACCAAGGTGGCGGCCGTGAACAAGGCCCTGCTGGAGGAGGGCTTTTCCCAGGAAATGCTGGACGGGGTGTATGCCCCCATTGGCCTGTCCATTGGGGGGCAGACCCCGGCGGAGATCGCCGTATCCATTGCCGCCCAGCTGGTGCAGGTGCGCTCCGCTCTGGGGCCCAACATGGTCAAGCCCCCCCGGGAGCCGGGGGTGCTGTGTACCATTGTGGAAAAGCACGGCTCTGCCCCCCGGGGTGTGGGCACCTGGATGCTGGTGCGGCCCGACGGCAGCTGCGCAGGCACCATCGGCGGCGGACAGGTGGAGTATACCGCCAAGTGCCACGCCCAAGAGCTGTGGCGCTCCGGCGGGACGGAGGAGGTCGTGGAGTACGACCTGTCCCACGCCGCCGCCGAGCTGGGCATGGTGTGCGGGGGCCGGGTGAAGGTGCGCTTCACGCCGCAAAACAAGTAAATGAGTACAGGCCGCCGGGCAGATGCCCGGCGGCTTTGTTATGTTCACTCCTTGACTGCCTCCCTTTTTCGGGCTATAATCTTCTACAGAAGAAGAACTTCTACAACAGAAGAATAAGGAGGTGTATGATATGAAACAGGAGATCCGCCGCCTGCCGGACAGTGAGCTGGAGCTGATGCAGATTATCTGGGCCCAGGAGCCGCCGGTGACCCGCACCGACATTGAGGGTGCGCTGCTAGGCGAGCACCCCCTGGCCCCCACCACCATCCTCACCTTTCTCACCCGGCTGTGCGACAAGGGCTTTCTGGCGGTGGAGCGCCGGGGCAAGGTGAACTATTACACCCCCCTTATCTCCCGGCGGGACTATCTGGCCCAGGCCAGCCGGGGGGTGCTGGACCGGCTCTTTGGAGGCTCGGTGGCTGCCCTGGCCACCTCCCTGGTGGACGCCGGGGTGAGCCGGGAGGAATTGGAGGAGCTGCGTAAGATGCTGGAGGAGGGACAACTATGACGCTGTCTGCAAGCTGGGTCTTCCGTATCATTCTCTCCCTGCTGATTGGGCTGGCCGTGGCCTTTGCCTTCCGCCAGGAGTGGCGCTATGAGCAGCAGGTGGCCCAAACCAGCTGCACCGCCCGAGAGGGGAAAAAACGAGACACCGTGATCTGGCTCTCCCCCTGGGTCCTTCCCATCCTCATCGCTGTTTTGTGGTTGGCCTCCCTCCTGTCTTCCGGTCCTGCTATCAGCACCGCCTTCCTGATGGAATCCTCCACCCAACTGGTGGCTTTGCTCACCCTGTACTTCGGGGTGCTGATGGTCCTGCTCCCACTGCTGCGGAAAACCATCTCCGCCCGGGCTTGCGCCACCTTGTGGCTGCTTCCGGTATTTGTCTACTATGGCCAGTGCGCCTTTCGCGGGTATGTGCCTCCGCTGGTGGTGCTCCGGGTTTCCCATGCTCTGGCCTCTCTTTTACCGTGGCTGTGGATGTTTGGCTTTGGCGCGGTTTTGCTATGGCACCTGATTTCCCATTTCCGGTTTCGCCGGATGATCCTGAAAGAGGCCCAACCCGTGGAGGTGCAGGAAGTCAAGGACCTGTGGCGGGAGGAGGAGCGTCTGGTTCTGCTGAAGCGGCACATTCCTCTGTTAACCAGTCCGGCCATCTCATCCCCCCTGACCATTGGCCTGTTCAACAAAACCATGCGCACGGTGCTGCCGCAGCGGTCCCACACCCTGGATCAGTACCGGCTGATTTTCCGCCATGAACTCCACCACGTCCAGCGGCGGGACGTGGATACCAAGTGCTTTTACATCTTTTGCAAAGCCCTTTGCTGGTTTAATCCCCTAGTGTGGATAGCCCTGAAAAAGGCCTCCGCCGATCTGGAGCTATCCTGCGACGAGATGGTGGTATGTGGAGCTGGGGACAAGACCCGTCAAGAATATGCCTTGCTCCTGCTGGAGACAGCAGGAGACGAGCGGGGCTTCACCACCTGTCTGTCCGCCTCGGCCAAAGGGCTGCGCCACCGGCTGCAAGGGGTGGTAAAGCCTCAAAAGCGATCCTCCGGCACCTTTGTGTTGGGGGCAATTATGGTGGTGCTGATGTTGTGCTCTGGCTTTTTATCGGTCAGCAGCACCTACGGCACGATAGAAGAAGTGCTGCTGGCCCCCTACGGAACGGTGACGGTGGACTCTGTCTCGTTACAAACGGATGATGTTGACCTGTACCGAGCCGATCTCTCTCCCCAGGTCCGGGAGGAGCTGCTGGATTATCTGTCTGCCCTGCCGGTGACCAAACTGGCCACTGGACAGGATCTGCCCAAAGATGAGGAGCGGCGTCTGTCTCTCTTTCTCTCCGACTACCAGCTGTATCTGGAGCTGACCGACGGCTTGTGTACCCTTACTCCTATGAATCGGCCCCACACCCCGGTATTGTACCGCCTGGACGAGCCGGTGGACTGGGGTGGGCTGCTGGCACTGATAACATAACAAAACCTGCCCCGGCGCGTATGCGCCGGGGCAGGTTTTTAAAATATTTACCGTTCCTCCCGGAAATAAGGCAGACCCAAAGAATTGGGCGGCTGCTTGTCTTTGCTGTTGCGCAAAGAGGTAAAGATCAGCACGATCACCGTCACCACATAGGGCAGGATCTTATAGATCTCATCGGGGATAAAGCCCAGGTGGAGCCGCTGGTACAGGATCATCAGCGCCCCGAACAGGATGGAGCCCCAGATGGCGTTGAGGGGCCGCCACAGGCAGAAGATGACCAGCGCCACCGCCAGCCAGCCCTCGCCGGACAGGGCCTCATGGTTCCACACGCAGCTGGCGATGGTCATGATGTACACCATGCCGCCGATGGAGGAAATGCCGCCGCCGATGACGGTGGCCAGGTATTTATAGGCGGTGACGTTGATGCCGGCGGCGTCGGCGGTGGCGGGGGACTCACCCACCGCCCGCAGATTCAGGCCCGCCCGGCTCTTGTTCAAAAACAGGTGCATCCCCACCGCCAGAATCAGCCCCAGGTACAGAAAAATGCTGTGACCAAAGAGCAGCGGTCCCACCACCGGCAGCTGCTGCAGCGCCGCCGGGAAGGGAGAATTGAGGAACACCGCCTTCAGATCGTTGCTCACCGCCACATAGCCGCCAGAGGTCACCCGCATATACTCGCCTATGAACTGACCCGCGCCGGTGCCGAAGATGGCCAGGGCCAGGCCGGTGACGTTCTGGTTGGCCCTGAGGGTGATGGTGAGGAAGGAGTAAATGAGGGCTCCGATGGCGCCCCCCAGGAAGGCGAAGAACAGGGCCAGGATGACGGCCAGCACCCCGATGGTGCCGCCGGCGGCTTCATAGTAGAAGGCGGCGCCCAGGCCCATGGCCCCGCCCATAAACATCATGCCCTCCACGCCCAGGTTCAGGTTGCCCGCCTTTTCCGACAGGATCTCACCCAGGGTACCAAAGAGCAGGGGCACGCCGTTGAGGACGGCGGCCATGATGAGGAGCAGCACCGCGTTTTGATTGATCATACCTTTGCCCCCTCCTTATGGCCGCCCCGGACGATCAGGCGGTAATTGATGAAGAACTCGCAGCCCAGCATACAGAACAGGAAAATGCCGGTGATGATATCAGAGATGGAGGCGGGGACATTGAGCTGGGTCTGAAGGGTGTCGGCCCCCTTGTCCAGCACCGCCAGCAGCACGGAGATACCCACCATGGCGAAGGGGTTGAGCTGGGCCAGCCAGGCCACGGTGATGGCGGTAAAGCCCACCCCGGCGGCCACTCCGGCGTGGAGGGTGTTGTCCGCACCGGAGGCCACAATAAAGCCCACCAGACCGGCCACCGCGCCGGAGAGGAACATGGTGCGCATGATGATCTTGCCCACGTTCATCCCGGCATACCGGGCGGTCTTTTCGCTCTCGCCGATGACGGCGATCTCATAGCCCTGCTTGGTATACTTCATATAGAAGAACATAGCCACCGTCAGAATGAGCACGATGATCCAGCCGCAGTGGACCCCCAGCACCTTGGGCAGCACGGCGGCATTGTCAAACTGGGGAATGATCTGGGAGCCGGGACGGCCCTCCCAGGGGCCGCCCTGGAGCCACTTCACCACGCCGATGATGATATAGTTCATCATCAGGGTGAACAGAGTCTCGTTGGTGCCCCAGCGGGCCTTGAAGAAGGCGGGCACCAGGGCCCACAGGCCGCCGCAGATGGCTCCGGCCACCGCCATGACCACCAGCAGCACCGGACCGGGCAGCTTGTCCGCCCAGAAGAGGGCGAAGTAGCTGGCCCCCACGGCCCCGGCGGTGATCTGGCCCTCGGCGCCGATGTTCCAGAACTTCATCTTGAAGCAGGGGGCGATAGCCAGGGCGGTGCCCAGCAGGGGGATGGCGATTTTCACGGTCTGGCGAATGGCGGTTTTTTTGCCCAGAGAGCCGGTGAGCATGGTGCCGAAGGCTCCAAAGGGGTTGTGGCCCATCACCAGAAAGATCAGGGCGCTGATAAGGATGGCCGCCAGGAAGGAGGCCCCCCGGATGGCCCACACCTGGCCCCGGGGCATGGCGTCCCGCTTGGCCAGACGGATCAGGGGCGTATGGGATTCATGCATCTTGTTGTGCCTCCTTTCCCCCGCCTACCCGGGTCATGAGCAGGCCCACTTCCTCCTTGGTGGCGGTAGGCCCGTCCACAATGCCGGACACCTGGCCGCCGCACAGCACCAAGATGCGGTCGCACAGCTCCAGCAGCACGTCCAGGTCCTCGCCCACCAGCAGCACCGCCACTTCCTTCAGCTTTTGCTCATTGAGCAGGCGGTAGATGGTGTAGGAGGAGTGGATATCCAGGCCCCGGACGGGATAGGCAGTCATGAGCACCGTGGGGGTGGAGGCAATCTCCCTGCCCACCAGCACCTTCTGCACATTGCCGCCGGACAGCCGCCGCACCGGGGTGGACACCCCGGGGGTGACGATTTCCAGCTCGTCAATGAGCTGTTCGGCCAGAGCCTTGGGGGCCTTCCGGTCCACCAGGGGGCCGGGGGTATCCTTGTAGGTCTTGAGCATCATGTTGTCCACCATGCCCATGCCCCCCACCAGACCCATGCCCAGCCGGTCCTCGGGCACGAAGGCCAGGGACACCCCCACCTTGCGGATTTGGCCGGGGGTCTTGCCCACCAGCTCCTCCCCCGCTTTGTCCACCGGCACATGGTGGCCGGCAATATCGCTGTTGGGGTGAGGCGGATAGTAGAAGATGTGGCCGCTCTCCGCCTTCTGCAATCCGGCGATGGCCTCCAGCAGCTCCTTCTGCCCCGAGCCGGCGATCCCGGCGATGCCCAAAATCTCCCCGCCGAAGGCCTGGAAGGAGATATCCTTCAGCACCGGCAGGCCCTCGCTGCTCAGGCAATTGAGGCCCTTGACCTCCAGCCGCAGGTCCTTATACTTGGCCTCCGGCCGGTCGATGTTGAGGGTAACGGCGTGGCCCACCATCATCTCGGTGAGCTTCTGGGGGTCGGTGTCGGCGGTGTTGACGGTGCCGATGTACTTGCCCTTGCGGAGCACCGCCACCTTATCGGACAGGGCCATGACCTCGTGGAGCTTGTGGGTGATAATGACGATGGCCTTTCCGTCGGCCTTCATGGCCCGGAGAATGGCAAAGAGCTTGTCGGTCTCCTGGGGGGTGAGCACGGCGGTGGGCTCGTCCAAAATCAAAATTTCCGCACCCCGGTAGAGTACCTTGACGATCTCCACCGTCTGCTTTTCCGACACCGACATGTCGTACACCTTTTTGTTGGGGTCGATGCCGAAGCCGTACTTGTCGCTGATGGCCTGGACCTTGGCGGCCACCGCCTTGCGGTCGTGGCCCTCCCCCTTCAGGCCCAGGGCGATATTTTCGGCGGCGGTGAATACCTCCACCAGCTTGTAGTGCTGGTGGATCATGCCGATGCCGCAGGCAAAGGCGTCCTTGGGGGAACGGATGGCGGTGGGCTTGCCCTCCACCAGGATCTCCCCCTCGTCGGGCAGGTAGATGCCGGAGAGCATATTCATCAATGTGGTTTTGCCGCTGCCGTTCTCTCCCAGCAGGGAGAGAATCTCCCCCCGGTTGATGGTCAGATCGATGCTGTCATTGGCCACCACCTTGCCGAAGCGTTTGGTGATGTGCCTGAGTTCGATGGCATGGACAGGTTCCAAGGCTGTCATCCTTCCTGTAATCAGACGTGGTTTACAGCGATACGGGATATGGGGCGGGTCGGCCCCTCCCCCATTTCCCGGGAAAGACGGAAAAGAGGGCTGCTGGTGCAGCCCTCTTTTGGGTCAAGGTCATCAATAGGCGGAGTTGAGCCACTCGATGCCGTCGATCTGCACGGTGAAATAGGGCGCAGACTGGAAGTAAGACTCGTGGAAGGCCCCGTCAAACACGGCCTCCTCAGAGTCGGCCACAAAGTCGCCGTCGGTATCCAGAGCCAGGCAGGTGGTGAGCTCAGCGCCCTGAACGGTGAAGGTGGTGGTATCAAAGACCTGCAGCTCACCGGAGCGGATCTGCTCCTCCACCTCGATCAGCTTCGCGGCGGTGCCCTCGGCGGCGATATCCTCGTTGAGGTCGGTCATGACCACGGCACCCTCGTCCATGCCATGGCACCAATCCTGGTCGAAGGGCTGGTCGTTGGCCACGGCCTCGATGGCGTACTCAAAGTACACGGACCAGTCGATGCGGGTGCCGATGAGGGAGGCATCAGGAGCCACGGAGATCATGTCGTTGTTGTAGCCGGTGTGGAAAGCGCCGTTGTTCTGGGCGGCGGTGGCGGGGGTGGTGTTGTCGGAGTGCTGAGAGATCATGACGCACCCGGCGTCGCACAGGGCCTGGGCGGCGTTGCCCTCCTCAGAAGCGTCAGACCAGGAGCCCAC
>NZ_CALWXV010000024.1 GCF_944385615.1 uncultured Flavonifractor sp.
CCGTCTTGTCCACACACAGCACGTCCACCCGGGCCAGGGTCTCGATGCAGTTCATATCCTGGGCCAGCACCTTGCCCCGGGCCAAGCGGATCATGCTTACCGCCAGAGCCACGCTGGTGAGCAGGTACAGCCCCTCGGGGATCATGCCGATGAGGGCGGCCACGGTGGATACCACTGTCTCCTGCACCGTGCGGCCCACCAGGAAAAATTCTTTGGCGAACAGGGCGATGCCGATGGGAATGAGCAGGATACCAATGACCCGAATCAGCTTGTCCAGAGAGGACATCATCTCGCTTTTACCTACGGTGACGTCCTTCTTGGCCTCCAGGGTCAGCTTGGCGGCGTAGGACTCTGCCCCCACCCGGTCCAGCCGGGCCCGGCAGCGCCCGGCCACCACAAAGGAGCCGGAGAGCAGCTCATCCCCCGGTTTTTTCACAATGGCGTCGGCCTCGCCGGTGATAAGGGCCTCGTTGACCTGGATCTGACCGGAGAGGACGGTGGCGTCGGCGGGGATCTGGTCCCCGGCGGCCAGCTCGGCCACGTCGTCCCGCACCAGATGGGCGGCGGGTACCGAGCCCAGCTGTCCCTCCCGCACCACGTTGGCCCGTGGGGCGGCCAGCAGGTTCAGCTTATCAATGGTCTGCTTGGAGCGCAGCTGCTGCAAGATGCCGATGCCGGTATTGGCAAGGGCGATAAACAAAAAGAGCAGGTCCTCCACCGAGCCCACCAAAATAAGCAGCACAGCCAGCACCACGAAAATAAAGTTGAAGAAGGTGAAGACGTTGGCCCGCACGATCTGGCCCACGGTCTTGGTGGGGGACTGTACCGGGTCGTTGGCCCAGCCGTTCTGCTGGCGCTCCTTCACCTGCGCCATGGTCAGGCCCTGCTCCGGGTCCGGGTTGGCCCGCGGCACATCCCGGCGGGGCCGTGGCCCCTCCTGGGCGACAGGACGCTGTTTTCGCTTGCCTTTCATGTATTCGCCCTCAATCCTGCAAAATTCTGTCTGGAACATAACTATCTTCCAAAATCTTGTCACATTATAGCTGATTTCCAGAAGCGATACAAGGCCGCTGCATAAATCTTAACCATTTCTCCACAATTTCTTAAAGCGGGGGCATGGCGTCCCGTTTTCTCCGCTATACTGGAACAGAAGGAGGGGTATCCATGGAGCAACTTTCGGACAAAACGCAGGCCCTGGTCCGGCTGGCCCTGTGCGGCGGCGGGGCGGCCCTGCTGTATGGGGCGGCGGCAAAGCTGCCCGCCCTGGAGGAACACCACCCCTGGCTGGAGGAGCACAAGCTCCAGGTCATTGCCCTGAGCGCGGCGGCTCTTTACGGTCTGTCCCTGGTCCTCTTTCCCCGGCCGGAGGAGGAGAGCGAACCGGAGCAGCCCGACTTCTGCGACGGGTATGAGCCGGTGGAATAAGGTCAGACGAAGCAAACAGGGCCCGCCATCTGGCGGGCCCTGTGGGGCATTACCGGAACAGGGGCAGCAGGGCCGCGCCGATGATACCGGCGTCGTTGCCCAGCGCCGCCCGCACCAGCCGGGTACGGTGGACGCTGTTGCGGGCGTAGTCCTCCCGATTGAGGATATAGCGCACCGGGGCCATCAGGGTCTCTCCCTGAGCCGAGGGCCCGCCGCCAATGCAGAATACCTCGGGCTGGAAGATGTTGACCAAGCTGGCCACGCCGCAGCCCAGGTAATTCAGATATTCGTCAATGACCTTTCCCGCGGCGGCGTCGCCCAGCGCGGCGGCGTCAAAGGGGGTACGGCCATTGACCGCCTCCAGGCTGCCCGCCAGCTCCCACAGCTTGGAGCTCCGGTCCTCTTCCATCACTTCCCGGGTGCGCTTGATGAGGGCAGTGGCGGAGCAGTAGGCCTCAAAACAGCCCTTCCGGCCGCAGGTACAGGGCCGGCCGTCATGCTCGATCACAAAATGGCCCACCTCCATACCGGCGTAATTGAAGCCGGTATACAGCTTGCCGTTGAGGACGGCGCCGCCGCCCACGCCGGTACCCAGGGTGATGGCCACCATAGACTGGCTGCCCTTGCCTGCGCCGGCGGCAAACTCCCCCAGTGCGGCGGCGTTGGCGTCGTTCTCCAGATAGATCTCCTTGTGCAGCCGCTCCGCCATCAGGGACGTGAGGGGCACATTGCTGAAATTCAGGTTGGACCAGTAGCGGATCACGCCGGTATCCGGCTCAATGGTGCCGGGGGAGCCGATGCCCACCGACGCGATCTCATCCATGGACAGGCCGGTCTGCTCCACCGCCGCTCTGGAGGCCGCCGCCATCTGGTCGGCCACCTGCTCTGCGGTACCATCCCGGGGGGTGGGCAGGCTGACCTTGCCCAAAAGCTTACCGCTTTCCTCCACCACGGCGGCGGCCACATTGGTACCGCCCAGATCAATCCCCAAATAATACATCATCCCGCCTCCTTTTTCTTACCCCCTGATTATAACGCACCAGACCCGGCGGCACAAGAGAAAAAACAGCGTCCTATGGACGCTGCTTTTTTCAGGTTGCGATAGGCCCCCGGGCCTGCTTAGGGTAAGGCGCCGGTCCCTCCATCCGCCGCTTGCGGTGGGTCCGCAGGTGGACCAGAAGGGCAATGACGGCACTGAGCAGCAGGAAGGAATAAAAACTGATGCCCCGGGAGACCAGCACGGCAGGGGTCACCAGGCTGGTGCCGAAAAAGAGGGCCATGGCGGTAACGAACCCGCCCTCAGAGGCCCCCACTGCCCCGGGCAGAGGCAGGTTGGACACCGCCAGGGTCACCAGTGACTGGGTGGCGATGATCTCCAGCGGGCTGCTGCCGCTGAGGCCGAAGGCGTAATAGACCGCCACCGGGACGGAAAACAGGGCGGTGAGCTGCACCACGGTGAGAATCAGCAGAGCGGGCACCATGCCGGGGTTGCGCTTGACGCACTCCGCCCCCCGGCGGTATTCCTCCATCTGCTTTTCCAGGCGCTGGCGGGCGCTGTCCTCATTGCGGATAATATGCACCTTTACCAGCAGCTTGAGCACGCCGCCGGTGAGCTTGCGGGCGGCGTTGGGCAGGAACATCAGGCAGAGCATCCCCGCCGTCAGCCCCCCATTGACCAGAGCGCCGTAGAGCAGCAGCAGTCCCAGACCGCCCCCCAGATTCTGCACCAGATCAAAGTGGAGCAGGGCCGACGCCAGGGCGTAGCCAATGACCACCACCTGGTAGCACACGGCAATGAGCATCATATTGAGGGCACCGTGGGCGGCGGGGATCTGATCCCGGGACATATAGTAGACCTGCGCCGGCTGTCCGCCGGTGGCAGAGGGGGTGATGGCGCTGACGTAAAAGCCCACAAAGGAATAGCCCAGGCAGCGGCGGTAGCGCACCGGATGGCCCAGCCGCCCCAGGATAACGCGGGAGCACATGGCCTCGCTGCCCACGAAGAGGAACATCATCCCCAGCCCCGCCAGCAGCCACAGGGGGTTAAGCTGGCGCAGGGTACCGGCCAGCCGGGAAAAGGACATGTCCCGCAGCAGCATATAGCCGGTAAACGCCATCAGGGCCAGAATCAGCCCGATCCCCACCAGGCTCTTCCGTTTGTCCATCAGGCACACACTCCTCTCCCCGCAGTCAGCCGGGACAAAATATGGATCAGGCTCTCCTGCTCCAGCTGGGCCTTCATGGCGCGCATTTTAGCCGACATATCCGCCAGCGTGTAGTCGTCATAGATCAGCTCCCGGATGGCCGTCAGGCACTCGTCGGGCTCCTTGCCTGCCACCCGGCCCATGCCCCGCTCCACCAGGAAGCGGGCGTTGCGCTTCTCCTGCTCCAGGAAAGGCTCCCAGGCCAGAATGGGCAGCTCGGAGAAGATGCTCTCAAAGACGGTGATACCGCCCGGCTTGGTGAGCACCAGATCCGCCCACGCCATGTACTCATAGACCCGGTCGGTAAAGCCCTCCACCTTGATGTTCTGATACTTGTCCACCAACCGGTCATACAGCTTCTGATTTCGGCCGGTGATGATGGTGGTGTGTACGCCGGGCATGGTATCCAGGGCCTCATAGAAGGAATCCTTCCGGGGCATCATGCCCAGGCCGCCCCCCATGATGAGCAGATTGCGCTCCTGCCGGTCTCCCCGGTGGACAGGCAGCTTGAACTCCGCCCGGACGGGGATGCCGGTGACACAGATGATCTCCCGGTTGACCCCCTTGGCCACCAGCCGTTCCCGGATCTCCTGGGTACCCACCAGATAACAGTCGGTGTCCCGGTGGATCCACTCGGAATGGCTGGTCAGATCGGTAATGCAGGTCACCAGGGGCAGGCTGCTGCCCGTCTCCCGTTTCCACCGGGCCACCATACGGGCGCAGATAGGATGGGTGGCGATGACCACATCGGGCCGCTTGTGGGCAAAGACCTCCTCCACCCGCTCGGGACACTGCTCATCGTTCAGGGGCCGCTGGTCGGAGTCTTTGTTCTGGGTAAACTTATAATAAAGGTTGAACAGCCCGCTGCCCCTGGTCACCAGTACGTTAAACCACTTGTACATGGACTCGGGGTTGTGGCTGGTGCAGGCAATCAAGTCCATCACTTCCACTTGCGCCTCCGGGAAAGCCCGCAGCAGCTGCTGACGCAGGGACATGGAGGCCGACCAGTGGCCCATACCGAACTTTCCTGTCACGATCAGAATGTTCACGCCTCTCCCTCCTCATGATGCTCTTTCTCAGCATCAAGTATAGCGGGTGTTCCTTTAGAAAATCAGCGCCTGTTTCTTAAAAAGATATTAAGATTAAGAAACAGTTTGTCATTCCCGCCTCTGAACAGCCTCCGGCAGAGCCTCGGTCCCGGCGGTACACACCGCCGCCCGCCAGCCCTCTCCCCCATAGGCCCGGAAGCGCAGTCCGTCCAGACTGCCGCTCTGTCCGGGCAGGAGCAGGGGCACGGCAATGGACCGGGGGGCCTGCCGCAGACCGGCGCCGGTACACTTTACTCTGGCCTCCTTCAGGGTCCACAGGGTGCAAAAGCTCCCCCAATCCCCGCCCTGGCGTTGAAACCAGGCAAATTCCAGCGCTGAAAGCACATACCGGGCCAGGCCCTCCCGCCGGGGCCGCACCCGCTCCACATCCACCCCCAGAGGGTACCCCCCCTCCCCGCACAGGGCCAGACCTCTGCTGTGGCTCAGATTAAAGTGAAGCTGGGGGTACTTGGGAAACCAGGGCTTGCCCTCCGCTGTCCGGGCAACAGCGGGCAGCCGCTCCAGCGCAAACCTTTCCTTGAGCAGCCGGGCCAGCAGGGCCCAGGCGTCCCCTTCCTCCATCCAGAGTTCCATATCCGCCTCCGCTGTAAAAAGCGGCGACCCCCACCGTCCGCTCCGCGGTACGGCAGGGACGCCGCACAGTTTATTTTTCCACATTATACCGGGATATTTCAGGTCTCGCAAGTATTTTTTAACTTTTTCCATCCGCTCCCCGGAATCATTGCTTTTGGGACTGGTTGGGGGTAGAATATTTCTTGTCACACCCATCAGCTGGAAGAGCGGGCCTGTATCTTAAAGGGTTCTTAACCATTTCCCCGCCCTTCCCTTAAAAGATATCTGCTAATCTTTGCGTATAACGAGGTGAGCCTATGTATACCATTCTCATCTGTGATGATGACAAGGATATTGTGTCCGCTCTGGACATCTATCTGACCAGCGAGGGCTACCGCACTGTGAAGGCCTACGACGGGCTGGAGGCCCTGAAGGAGGCGGAACACCACACAGTAGACCTGATCCTGATGGACATTATGATGCCCGGCCTGGACGGTATCCGCACCACCGCCAAGCTGCGGGAAAAGTACAATGTGCCCATCATCCTCCTTACCGCCAAAAGCGAGGACGCCGACAAGGTGCTGGGGCTGAATATCGGAGCAGACGACTACATCACCAAGCCCTTCAACCCCATTGAAGTCATCGCCCGGGTGAAAAGCCAGCTGCGCCGGTACACCAGTCTGGGCGGGAAAAGCGGCGGCGGAGAAAATACCAAGCTGCTTACCAACGGCGGCATCGCCCTGGATGACAGCGCCAAGTCCGTGACGGTGGACGGGGACCAGGTGAACCTCACCCCGCTGGAATACAATATCTTATTGCTGCTGCTGAAAAATCCCGGCCGGGTCTTTTCCACCAGCCAGATCTATGAGCTGGTGTGGAACGATCCCTCTCTGGGCTCGGAAAACACGGTGGCGGTACACATCAGGCACCTGCGGGAAAAGATTGAGATCGACCCGGCCAACCCCCGGTACATCAAAGTGGTGTGGGGCCTGGGCTATAAGATGGAAAAGCTCTGACCCAACGCATAGATAAGGAGTTGTGATACCATGAAACAACTGGCCTGCCGGCTGGCGGTGAAGGTGATAGCCTTTCTCCTGGCCCTGGGCACCGGTGTGGGAGGGGTGTGGGCCTCTCTGTTCATCCTCTCCCAGTGGGACACCCTGTGGACCGGCGTGGGTTACTACTCCAGCAATTCCTGCTATCAGTACATGGAGATCCGCTTTCACCAGGTATCCGAGCTGGCCCGGCTGCTCCAGTATCAGAACTGGGAGGCCAAGCTGTCCTATCTGGACCAGAAGCGGCTGGCCGATCTGGAATACGATCTGGACGCCAGCCGCACCAATTTCCGGTTTTCCATCCGGCGCAACGATACCGGTGCGCTGATCTACTCCAATCTGGAGGACAGCACCCCGATGGAGAGCAGCGTCCATACCGTATTCCGAGACTCCATTTCCCTGGCCTACAACGACGGCACCCAGCGCCGTCAGGACTACTTTGTATGGAACGGGGAAAAGCAGTACTATCTGCTTTATGTGGTGCTGGAAGATGGAAACGAACAGCTCATTACCCCCAGCGACGCCGCCCTGGCCGCCCAGTATGGCTATACCTTTAACGGAAACTCCTGGGACTACAACCAGGCCCAGGACACCCGGCTGCTCTATGTGGAGCTGGCGGTGGAGTACGGTGTGGCCTCTCCCCTGGAGGTGCAGGACGACTTTTGGGACAGCGCTCAGGACTTTAACGAGTATGCCCGCTATCTGCCCGCCATGGCGGTGCTGACGGCGGTGCTGGACCTGTCCTGTGTGCTGCTGTGCATTTTCCTTTTCCGCACGGCAGGCCGGCGGCCTGACCGGGAAGGCATCGTACTCAGCCGGTTTGACCGCATCCCCCTGGACCTGTTGCTGCTGCTGGAGATATGGGCGGTCATTCTGCTGCTGGCCGGCGGGGACCCCATGTCCGTGGCCCTCAACGCCAACGGTCCTTCCACCGACGTGGTGGTGGGGCTGGCCCTGGTGTCCTGCGGCATCGGACTGTGTCTGCTCTCCTCTTTGCTGACCCTCATCGTCCGGGCCCGGGCCCATACCCTTTGGTCCAACACTCTGGTGTGGCGGCTGATTCGGGTGCTGGGCCTGGCCGTGCAGAGCCTGGTCCGCAGCTGGCCCCTCACCGGGCGCACCATCGCCTTTTTCCTGCTCTATCTGCTGGGCACCTTCCTTACCGGCCTGACCCTGGTGCTCATCCCCGTCTACCAGGGGCTGGTGCTGTGGCTGCTGTGCCGGTGGACCATCCAATGGAGCCGGGTACGGCAGGGGGCGGAACAGATTTTGGGGGGCGACCCCAGCTTCAAGATCGACACCAAGGGGCTCTATCACGACCTGGCCGAGCACGCCCGGCAGCTCAACGACCTGGGCGACACCATCAGCCAAGCGGTGGACCAGCGCATCCGCAGCGAGCGTTTCCGGGCCGAGCTTATCACCAACGTGTCCCACGACCTGAAAACCCCCCTCACCTCCATCATCAACTATGTGGACCTGTTGAAAAAGGAGCCCATCGACAACCCTCAGATCCAGTCCTATATCGAGGTGCTCACCCGGAAGAGCTTACGGCTGAAAAAGCTGACCGAGGATCTGGTGGAGGCCTCCAAAGCCTCCACCGGCACCCTGTCGGTCCATCTGGAGCGGCTGAGCATGGTACAGCTGGTGCAGCAGGCCCTGGGGGAATTTGAGGAAAAATTTGCCCAGAGCGGTTTGACGCCGGTCACCCTTTACCCGAAGGAGGAGGTCTGGATCCTGGCCGACGGCCACCACCTCTGGCGGGTCATCGACAACCTGCTGTCCAACTGCAACAAGTACGCCCTGGAGGGTACCCGGGTATATGTGGAGATCGCCCGGCAGGAAGAAAAGGCGGTCTTTTCGGTGAAAAACATCTCCCGCCAGCAGCTCAACATCCCTCCCGAGCAGCTGATGGAACGCTTCGTCCGGGGGGACAGCTCCCGTACCACCGACGGCTCCGGCCTGGGGCTGTCCATCGCACGCAGCCTCACCGAACTGCAACAGGGGCAGTTTGATCTCAGCATCGACGGGGACCTGTTCAAGGCCACCGTTACCTTCCATCTGGCCCCGCCGCCGGAGGATGCCCAGCCTCCGCTGCCGCCGGTATAACAAAACTGCGCTTGCCGATTGGCAAGCGCGGTTTTTATCATCCACAGGAGGCGCAGCAGTGCTCCCCCTCCTCACAGGGCAGGCGGAGGGAATCGGGCACCGGCTCCCCCTTCTTCTGGTAGTAGTCGGCCAGAGCCGCCTTGATGGCCTCCTCCGCCAGCACGGAACAGTGCATCTTATAGGCGGGCAGGCCGTCCAGAGCCTCGGCCACGGCGGCGTTGGTCAGGTTCATGGCCTCTCCGATGGTCTTACCCTTAATCATCTCAGTAGCCATAGAGGAGGTGGCAATGGCGGAACCACAGCCAAAGGTCTTGAACTTCACGTCGGTGATGACATCGCCGTCAATCTTCAGATACATCTTCATAATGTCGCCGCATTTGGGATTGCCCACCTGGCCCACCCCGTCGGCGTTCTCGATCTCCCCCACGTTGCGGGGATGCTCAAAATGGTCCATAACCTTATCAGAATACAGCATAGCAGTTGCTCCTTTTCAGCAGTTCTATCTTGTTACAGCTCCCAGGTGGGTTTCTGGGTCTCTTGATCCCAAACAGGGGACATCTCCCGCAGGTAGGCCACCACAGCGGGCACTTCTTTCAGAATATAGTCTACCTCTTCCTCGGTGTTGTCCGGCCCCAGGGAGAGCCGGAGGGACCCGTGGGCGATGGCGTGGGGCAGGCCGATGGCCAGCAGCACATGGGAGGGGTCCAGAGAGGCGGAGGAGCAGGCGGAACCGGAGGAGGCACAGATGCCCTTGGCGTCCAGATGGAGCAGCAGGGCCTCTCCCTCCACCCCCTCAAAGACAAAGGAGGCGGTACCGGGCAGCCGCTTGTCCGGGTGGCCGGTGCTTCTGGCGTAGGGCAGGGCGGTCAGTCCGGCCATCAGCTTATCCCGCAGGGCGGACAGGCGGGCGGCCTCCTGGGGCAGCTTGTCCACCGCCTCTTTCAGGGCGGCGGCCATACCCACCGCGCCGGGGACGTTTTCCGTGCCCGAGCGGCGGCCCTTCTCCTGTCCGCCTCCCTGAATGAGGGCGGGCAGCCGCAGGGGCTTTTTCATATACAGGGCCCCGATCCCCTTGGGTCCGCCAAACTTGTGGCCGGACAGGGAGAGCAGGTCCACATTCCAGGCCTCCACATCCACCGGGATATGGCCCACTGCCTGGACGGCGTCGGTGTGGAAGAGCACCTTGTGGGCTTTGGCAATGGCTCCGATCTCCGCGATGGGCTCCACAGTGCCGATCTCGTTGTTGGCGGCCATGATGGAGATGAGGATGGTATCGGGCCGGATGGCGGCCTCCACGGCGGCGGGATCCACTAAGCCGTCCCCGTCCACCGGCAGGTAGGTCACCTCATAGCCCTGTTTCTCCAGGTACTGGGCGGTGTGGAGCACGGCGTGGTGCTCGATGGCGCTGGTGATGATGTGGCCGGTCTTTTTGCCCTTGAGGGCCATCAGCTCGGCCACACCCCGCAGGGCCCAGTTGTCGGCCTCGGTTCCGCCGGAGGTGAAATAGATTTCCTCAGGCTTGGCGTTCAGGCAGGCAGCCACCTGGGCCCGGGCCTGTTCCAGGTGGGTCTTGCCCTCCTGAGCAAAGCGGTACAGGCTGGAGGGGTTGCCATACGCCTGGGTAAAGTGGGGCAGCATGGCGGTTAGGGCAGTATTGGTAACAGCGGTGGTAGCCGCGTGATCGACGTAAATAAATTTCTCTGGCATGGGTGGCTCCTTTCTGAAATTTACTCAATTCCTATCTGTTTACTAGATTATAAGCCTACTCTTTTCCGCTGTCAAGTAAAATCTTTCGTCCCGGGCCTTTTTTTCCATCTTTTCGCTTTCCCGTTGACGGAAGGGAACAGGGGTGCTATAGTGGTGTTACTATTATCATTTAAGATTGAGGTCCGCCATGGATAAAAAGCTGTTTAAAAGCATTTTGCTGATTATCACCTATGCCGTGGTGCTGGTGATGGTGCTGGCCCGGCTGGATGTGGTGGCATTTGCCGCCGGTACGGTGCTGGGGGTGTTCAAGCCCCTCATCATCGGCTTCTGCCTGGCCTTTATTCTCAACCGGCCCTGTCAGTTTTTCTTCCGGCTGTACAACCGGGGATTGAACAAATCTGCCGCCCGGCCTCTGGCGGTGCTCACCGCCTATCTGGCCCTCATCATCATCATCGCGGCCATCTTCTCCTTTGTACTGCCCAAGCTGGTGGAGAGCATCCAGACCTTTGTGATGAACCTGAGCGGGTACATTGCCAACGCCCAAAACTCCATCAACCATCTGCTTGGCTATCTGAATCTGGACATTGAGCAGCTGGATCTGTCCAAGCTGAACACCACCTTGCAGGGTCTGTTCAGCAAGGCCCTGAACTTCCTCTCCAACCTGGGCCCCCAGCTGGTGGAGTTCACCACTGGTCTGGTGTCCATCCTGGTTACCGGAGTGCTGGCGCTGGTCTTTTCCATCTATATGCTCTCCGGCCGGGATAAGCTGCTGGGCCAGTGCCGCCGGCTGCTGAAGGCCTACGTCCCCGCCAAGGTGGTCTCTCCCCTCTCCGATGTGGTGGATCTGACCGCCGCCACCTTTACTAAGTTCATTACCGGACAGTGTATTGAGGCCTGTATCCTGGGCAGCCTGTGCTCTTTGGGGATGCTCTTTATCCAGCCTGACTACGCCCCCCTCATTGGCGTCACCGTGGGCGCCTCCGCCCTGATCCCGGTGGCGGGGGCCTACATCGGGGCCATCGTGTCGGCCATTCTGCTGCTGATGGTCTCCCCCCTGAAGGCTCTGATCTTTGTGGTCTTCCTGGTGATCCTCCAGCAGGTGGAGGGCAACGTGATCTATCCCCGGGTGGTGGGCACCTCTCTGGGCCTGCCCGGCATCTGGGTGCTGGCCGCCGTCACCGTGGGCGGCAGTCTGCTGGGCCTGCCCGGCGTGCTGGTGGCGGTCCCCATCGCCTCGGTGCTCTATACCCTGCTCCGCCGGGACATCCATAAGCGGCTGGCGCCGTCCAAGGATACCACCCCCAAGACCTAACATCCAACCCAAAGTCCTGCCGTAAAGTCTCGCGGCAGGACTTTTCTATGCGCTTACCCCTGTTGTCTGGCATCCTTTGCCGGTTTGTGGTATGCTAAAGCAAACAGAGACAAAAATAGGAGGTTATCCGCCATGACAGAAGCCCAACGCCGCGCCGCTGCCAAACAGTTTTCCGCCGACTGGGCGGGGAAAGGTTATGAAAAGGGACACAGCCAGCCCTTCTGGCTTTCTCTGCTTCGGGATGTGTACGGTGTGGAGCACCCCGAACAGTTCATCACTTTTGAAGATCAGGTCATTCTGGACCACACCAGCTTTATTGACGGTCTGATTCCGTCCACCCACGTTCTCATCGAGCAGAAAAGCCTGGGAAAAGAGCTGAACAAGCCTATCAGGCAGTCGGACGGTACCCTGCTCTCCCCCTTCCAGCAGGCCAAGCGGTACGCCGCCGAGCTGCCCTACTCCCAGCGCCCCCGGTGGATCGTCACCTGCAACTTTGCCGAGTTCTATGTCTACGATATGGAGCGCCCCACCGGCGACCCGGAGATCATCCAGCTCAAAGACCTGGAAAAGGAGTATTACCGGCTCCAATTCCTGGTGGACACCGGGGACACCAACATCAAAAAGGAGATGGAAGTCTCCCTGCAAGCAGGCGAGATCGTGGGCGTGCTGTACGACGCGCTGCTCAAGCAGTACAAGGACCCGGAGGCCGAGGAGACGCTGAAAAGCCTGAACGCCCTGTGCGTGCGCCTGGTCTTCTGCCTGTATGCCGAGGACGCCGGGATCTTTGGCGGGCGCAATATGTTCCACAACTATTTGCAGCGCCATATTTCCGATGCCCGCCGGGCGCTGATCGACCTGTTCCAGGTGCTGGACACCAAACCGGAGGACCGGGACCCCTATATGGACGACGATCTGGCGGCCTTCCCCTATGTCAACGGTGGTCTGTTTGCCCAGGAGGACCTTGTGATCCCCCGGCTGGATCAGGCCATTGTGGATTTGATCCTCCACAAGGCCAGCGAGGAGTTTGACTGGTCGGTCATCAGTCCCACCATTTTCGGCGCTGTATTTGAAAGCACCCTCAACCAGGAGACCCGCCGCAGGAACGGAATGCACTATACCAGCATTGAGAACATCCACAAGGTGATCGACCCGCTGTTTTTGGACGATTTGCGGAGCGAGTGGGAGGAAATCAAGGAGATCCCGGTGGACAAGACCCGCACAGCCCGGTTAAACGCCTTTCAGGCCAAGCTGGCGGGGCTGACCTTCTTAGACCCGGCCTGCGGTTCGGGCAACTTTTTGACGGAGACCTATCTGTCCCTGCGGCGGCTGGAAAACCAGGTCATTGCCCTGCTGCAACATAACCAGGTCTCTCTGGGCCATGTCACCAATCCCATTCAAGTCTCCATCGGTCAGTTCTACGGGATCGAGCTCAACGACTTTGCCGTGTCGGTGGCGAAAACCGCCCTTTGGATCGCGGAAAGCCAGATGATGAAGGAGACGGAGGATATCGTCCGTCTGTCGCTGGATTTTCTGCCCCTGAAATCCTACGCCAATATCATCGAGGGCAACGCCCTGCGGATGGACTGGGAGAGCGTGGTGCCCAAGGGAAAGCTAAATTATATTATGGGCAACCCGCCGTTTGTCGGCGCAAGACTAATGAAGAACCCTCAAAAGGAAGACTTAGCCGAAGTATTTTTAGGGCATAAAAAAGCAGGAAATTTAGATTATGTTGCTGGATGGTATATAAAAGCATCTATTTTAATGCAAAATAGTCAAATTCATGCCGCCCTAGTGTCAACAAATTCAATTACACAAGGCGAACAAGTTCCGATTTTATGGAAAGATTTATTTGATAAAGGTATTCATATTGATTTTGCACATCGTACATTTCAGTGGGATAGCGAGGCTAAGATCAAAGCTCATGTGCATTGTGTAATCATAGGTTTTAGCACTTGCTCTAATAGCAAAAGAAAATTTATTTTTTCGTCAGACAGACCACAAATAGCAAAAAACATTAATCCATACCTGATAGACGGCCCAAATGTTTTAATTGACAGCCGTAATCGCCCTATATACAACGTACCAGCAGTTGTATTTGGAAATATGCCTAATGACGGCGGATATCTTTGTGATTACTCTACAGAGCAAAAAAATGCAATTATTAATACCTATCCTGATGCAGCAGATATGTTCAAACTTTTCTTAGGTGCATCAGAATTTTTACACAATAAAGAACGATGGTGCTTGTGGCTCAAAGGTATTTCTCCTGTGATGCTGAAAAAAGTACCGCCGGTACTAGATGCAGTTAGAGCAGTACAGCAAATGCGAGAAGATAGCAAGCGCCAAGCAACAAAAAAGCTTGCTCAAACACCAACATTGTTTGGAGAAATTAGGCAACCTGATACTCAGTATATTATTATTCCAAGACATTCCTCTCAAAATAGGCGATATATTCCTATTGGATTTGTAAGTCCTGAAATTATTTGTGGTGATGCTAACTTATTAATGTCTCATGCTACCTTATTTCATTTCGGTATATTGATGTCAAATGTACATAACGCATGGATCCGTATAGTTTGTGGAAGAATTAAGAGCGACTACCGTTATTCAGTTAATATTGTCTACAACAATTTCCCCTGGCCCAACCCCACCGAACAGCAGAAAGCCAAAATCGAGCAGACCGCCCAGGCCATCCTGGACGCCCGGGCGCTGTACCCGGACTGCTCCCTGGCCGACCTCTACGACGAAGTAGCCATGCCCCCGGAGCTGCGGAAAGCCCACCAGCAAAATGACCGGGCCGTCATGCAGGCTTACGGCTTTGACATCAAAACCACCACCGAGACCTCTTGTGTGGCGGAACTGATGAGAATGTATCAGAAACTAGTAGAAGGAGAAAGAAGCAAAAAAATATAATGAACGATTTGATTATCGGCATCATTTCCACCCTGATTTCAACAATTATCATCGGTCTATGGGGTACTCTGATAATTGTACCGTATCAAGCGCATATGAAGATTTACAAGGCAATTCTGCGCTTATCAAGGAACTATGATGATCCTCGCAAATACATAGGGGATCTCATGCCGACCTCGTTAATGATAAACTGCATTGAAAAACAGCGAGGACAGATAGAAGAAATCCTGGAATCCATTTTAGAACTAAAAGAATTGAGCCGATTTACTTACTGGCTTTTTAACTATCAGAAATTGGAGCTTAGTTTAAAGTTCTTATTTAATTACACGAATGACCCCATTATGCTTGATAAGCAAAAAGAATTTTCGGATGATTATATTCTCAATCAAGATGCATTTTTTGCAGATCTCAAAAAAACGGCTAGGTTACCAAAAATAAAAATTATACTCTTATTTTTGATTCCCACAATTATGCTTATTGCTATTATTATTATAGCTATATACTTTATATGTTTAGCGTCCAAGTAAAAGTTCCACCATCTGTTTTAAAAACAGATGGTGGAACTTTTGTAGGATATTACACTTAATTTCATAACATTCCCTGTTATCGGCAAATACTCTCGGCTTCTGTCTTTACCTGTCATTACTCCAGCAGCTGGATACCGCCCCCCAGCACGCCGTCGCCGATATACACGCTGAGGGTGGCGTCAATGGCCCCCTCCCAGATATGCTCGGCGTTGGGAAAGCGTTCTCTGATCCGCTGGGCCAGCTCTTTCATCTCTTCGGGCGCGCCGCCGTTGGCCACGCCCAGATTGTACCGGACGCCAGGCCGGAGGCGCTGTTCCATCAGATCCAGGATCTTGTCCTGGACCTGCCGCCGCCCCCGTACCTTTGCCACGCTTTGCAGCTGGCCGTCCTCGGCAAAGGAAATGATGGGCTTGATGCTTAACAGGGTGCCGGCAAAGGCGGCCACCTTGCCGATCCGCCCGCCTTTGCTCAGGTATTCCAGGGTATCCACCGAGAAAAAGGGGAAGGTATTGGCAATCAGGCTGGGAAGCCGTTTTTCCACCAGCCAGTCCCAGCTGGCCCCCGCCTGGATATCCTCCCACAGCTGGAGCACCATGATCCCCATGCCCAGCGAGCCGCTCTTGGAGTCAAACACGGCAATTTCCAGGTCCCGGCGGGTCTCGGCCTGGAGGCGCACCATATTATAGGTACCCGACAGGCCGGAGGAGAGCATCACCGCCAGCACCTTTTCATAGCCGTCGGCCTTGATCCGGTCCAGGGTGTCGCTGATACTGCCGCCGTCGGGCAGGGAGGTTCTGGGCAGCTCCCCCCGGTGCAGGCGGTCATACACATCGGGGGCGAAGATATCCACCCCGTCGGAGTACTCCCCGTCGGCGCAGACGATCTTCAGGGGGACCACATAGATGGGCTTGTCCCCCACCAGAGCGGGGGACAGATCCGCGGTGGAATCGGTGAGCAATGCAATTTTCTCAGCGTTTGACAAGTTCATCACCCTGCTCTATAATCAAGATTATAGGACTGACGTAACTTTGTTATGTGACCTGTTTCAAGTATAGCGGCAGGGGACCGCTTTTGTCAAGAGGTGGAAGTCATGGAGGACTACCGTTCCCGCAGAAAAGCCCAGGCCAGGCAGACCGAGCAGGCCATTTTACAGGCCGCCATGGACCTGTCCCGGAAGCAGAGCTTTGACAAGGTCTCCATCCGGGAGATCTGCCAGCAGGCGGGGATCACCACCGGAGCCTTTTACCATCACTTCCGCTCCAAGGAGGACCTGCTCTCCCGGGGCTTTGCCCCTCTGGACAGCTATCTGGAGCAGTCCCTGGCTGGTCATGAGGATGAGCCTCCCGCCCTGCGGCTGCGCCGGCTTTTGGTAAACTACGCGGAATTTCTGGAGAACCTGGGCTGGGAGCTGGTGGCCCGCTACTATCAGCGGCGGCTGGATGCCCCTGACGACACCGCCTCCATGGATTCCAGCCGCTTTACCCTGCGGGCCATGGCCAGCTGCCTGGAACAGGCGGAGGCGGAGGGCGGGCTGCTGCCCGGCTGGTCCGCCCAATGGACCGCCGACTTTTTATTCCGTCATTTCCGGGGGGTGGTCATTGACTGGGCCCTCCACCGGGGCTCTTACCGTCTGCTGGCCAAGCTGGAACAGGACTACACCCTGTTCAGCCATGTGTTCCGCACCGGCTGATACATGATATAAACAGGCAAGTTTGTTCCGTTTGGCGCATACCTTTCTGGGAAGGAGGTGTGTGCCATGTCTCGGCTGCTGTCCAAAGCCAGAGTCCGCGATCTGCTCCTGGGCCTGGTCCTGCTGTGCGCCACACTGGCGCTGATGCTCTATCCCAAGCCATCCATGGAGGCGGCCCGGACCGGCCTCCAGCTGTGCTACAATGTGATTATCCCCTCTCTGTTTCCCTTTTTTGTGCTCTCCTCCCTGGTGGTGGAGCTGGGGCTGGCGGGCTATCTAGGCCGTCTGTTAGAGGGGATCATGTGGCCTTTGTTCCATGTGGGCGGCGCCTGCGCCTCCGCCTTCGCCCTGGGGTTTGTGGGGGGCTACCCGGTGGGGGCCAAGACCGCCATCAGCCTATATGAAAAGGGGATGTGTACCCGTACCGAGGCCGAGCGGCTGCTGGCCTTCTGCAACAACTCGGGCCCCGCCTTTATTTTAGGGGTGGTAGGGGCGGGCATCTTTGCCAGCAGCACAGTGGGGGTGGCCCTCTACCTGGCCCACGCCCTGGCCTCGGTGTGCATCGGGCTGCTTTTCCGGTTTTATAAGGCCGGTACCGACAGCGGCAAGACCGGACGGCGGCGGCCCGCCCCCCAGATCCAGGCCAAACGCTTTTCCACCGCCTTTACCGACTCGGTGAAAAACGCCTTTCTCTCTACCTTGAATATCTGTGCCTTTGTGGTGTTTTTTACGGTGGTCATCCAGCTGCTCATGCGCTCTGGCTTTCTGCCCGGTCTGGCCCAGGCCCTGGGTACCGTGCTGGCCCCCTTTGGCCTGACCCCGGAGTGGGCCCAGCGGCTGCTCACCGGCGCGCTGGAAATCTCCTCCGGCGTCTCCACCCTGTCGGGGGGAGGTCCCCTTCCCGGACGGCTCACCATGGCCGCCTTTATGCTGGGGTGGGCGGGCATCTCGGTCCACTGTCAGGTGCTCTCCTTCATCGGCGGCAGCGGCCTGTCGGTGCGGACCTATCTGGTGGGCAAGCTGCTCCATGGCGGGCTGTCCGCCCTTTTTGTGTGGGTGCTGGTCCGCTTCATCCCCCTCACCGCCCCTGTCTCCAACTATCTGGCCGATCAGGTGGCCGGCATCGCCGGGATGGAATTTCACAGCGCCCTCACCGCCTCTATCCTGGCGGCCTGGCTCATCTTTCTGGGCTTTCTGCTGGCGGCGGCGCTGGGCACACGAAAAAATCTTGGCAAGAAGCGACGGCCTGTGGTATAATAAACAATACGGAATTTTATGTAAAGGTCCTCATCCGGGAGGACGGGAGGGAACCCATGCTGTTTCAAAAAGACATTGAGCCCCGCTGCTGCTACTGTCAGCGGGGGACCCAGTTGAACGAGGAGCAGATCCTCTGCGTCAAAAAGGGCGTGGTCTCCCCCGGAGACAGCTGCCGCTCCTTCCGGTACGACCCGCTGAAACGGGTCCCCACCCCGCCGGTGGCGCTGGATCTGGGGAAATTGAAGGACGAAGATTTTACGCTGTAACCCAAAATAAGACCCGCTGCCTGCGGCAGCGGGTCTATTTTTCTGTTCTTTTCAAAAGAGCAGCCGCACCGCCCAGGCGGCAGCCAAAAACCCGGCCAGATCGGCGCACAGGGCGGCGGGGACAGCATAGCGGGTCTTGACAATGCCCGCCGCCCCGAAGTAGACGGCAATGGTGTAAAAGGTGGTCTCGGTGGAGCCCAGCATGACGGCGGCGGTACGGCCGATGGTGGAGTCCGGGCCGTAGGTGGCGATAAGCTCCGAGCCCACCCCCAAAGCGGCGCTGCCGCTGACCGGCCGCACCAGCATCAGGGCTACCGTCTCCGGCGGAATCCCCACCGCATTCAGAAGCGGAGCCAGGGCCTGGGCCGCCAGCTCCAACGCTCCCGACGCCCGCAGCATATAGACCGCCGTCAGCAGCCCCACCAGAGCGGGCACAATGCGGATGAGCACCCCCAGCCCCTCCTCCGCCCCGGCGATAAGGGCGCTGTACACATCCACCTTCCGCACCATTCCCCACAGGGCCACCGCCCCGATGATGATGGGCACCAGCATGGTAAAAAAGGTACTCATATCAATCCCTCCACACCCGGGCCAGCAGCTTGGCCGCTGCGATTCCCACGCACACCGACAGGGCGGAGGCCAGCCACACCGCCGGCAGGATATCGAAGGGGGTGGCGCACCCGGCGGCCAGCCGCACCCCCGCCACAGTGGTGGGGATGAGCTGGATGGAGGCGGTGTTGCACACCACCAGCATACACATCCCGTCGCAGGCCACCCCCGGCGTGCGGCGTCTCATCTTTCTGGCGGCCTGGATGCCCAGAGGGGTGGCGGCGTTGCCCAGCCCCAGCAGGTTGGCCGACACATTGGCCGAGACGCTGTCCATGACCTCCTTGTCCCCGGCAAACTCAGGATAGAGCCGTGCCAGCAGCGGGCGCAGCAGCCTGGACAGCCCGGCGGACAGCCCCGAGCGTTTCATGATCTCCATGACCCCCATCCACAGACAGAGCACCCCCGCCATGGCCAGGCACAGGTCCACCGCCGCCCCGGCTCCCTCCAGCGCCGCCGCCCCTACCGCCCCGCCGTTGCCGGTGGCCAGCCCGCAGAGAATGGAAATCAGCACCATGCCCGTCCAGATTGCCGCCATCGCCATCCGTCATCCCTTCCTTTCCCAGCCCAATCATTCCGCATGGGCTATCTATACGAGCTCTCCTTGGAAAATATACCCAATTGATGGGCGAATTTGGGCGGATTTTTGCGGAAGTTTTTGTGGTAACGCTTGACACAACAATACATTGTGTTATAATTGTGTCAGTTTCTAGTTAATGAAGGGGATAATTGGAAGCTAATAGGGAAAGGAAGTAGCATTTATGAAGTCAACTGGAATCGTACGCAAAGTAGATGAGCTGGGCCGCATCGTCCTGCCCATCGAACTTCGCCGCACGCTGGATATCGCAGAGAAAGACTCTCTGGAGATTTATGTGGACGGCGCCTCTATCGTGCTGAAAAAGTATCAGCCCGCCTGCATTTTTTGTGATGATGCGAAGGATGTTATTAACTTCAAGGGAAAAAACGTCTGCACCAACTGTATCCGCGAGCTTCAGCTGAAGTAATCCTGGCTGGTACAAAAAGGGACTCCCCCAGGCCGCACGGCCAGGGGAGTCCCTTTTTTCTTCTTTTTACCAATTATTTTACAGTTAACACAGGTTAAAAGTTATTTGCAATTTTGTGTTGTTTTTTGCCAACTTTTTCCCTTTTTCCGTGGATATTCGACCGGTTTCTTTCAAATTCGACTGAGCTATTTACTACCAAAAATATACGATTCGTAATATTTGATTCTGTTCATTAACTTAACACTGTTCTCTTTCTACTGCCTTTCCGTACAGCTCATTTTTGGGCAAACCGGTTTCCTTGGCGGCCTGCCGGGCGGCGTCCTTCAGGGACAGGCCCTCCTCCCGCAGCTGGGCCACCCGGGCCAGTCCCTCCTCCAGAGTGGGCTGGGCTTTGGCTCCCTCGGCCGCCCCCTCCACCACCAGAACGAACTCGCCCCGAGGGGGATTTTCCTCATACCAGGCCATAGCCTCCCCCAGCGTGGTGCGGCGTACCTCCTCGTGGAGCTTGGTCAGCTCCCGGCACAGGGAGATGCGCCGGTCCGGCCCAAAGACCTCCGCCAGATCGACCAGGGTGGCGGTCAGCTTGTGAGGGGCCTCGTAGAAGATCATAGTCCGCCGTTCCTGCCGGAGCTCCTCCAGGTGGGCCCGGCGGTTTTTCTTGTTCATCGCCAGAAAGCCCTCAAAGGTAAAGCGGCCGGTGGGCAGGCCGGACACAGAGAGAGCGGTGATGAGGGCGCAGGGGCCGGGAATGGCCACCACCTCCACCCCGTTTTGGGCGCACAGCCGTACCAGGTCCTCGCCGGGGTCGGACACCGCCGGGGTGCCCGCGTCGGTGACCAGGGCGCAGCTCTCCCCGGCCAGCAGACGGTCCAGCACCGCCTGTCCTCCCGTCTCGGTGTTGTGACGGTAGTAGGAGAGCATGGGCTTTTTCAGCCCCAGGTGATTGAGCAGCTTGAGGGACACCCGGGTATCCTCGGCGGCGATGAAGTCCACCGCCCCCAGCGTGTCCGCCATCCGCTGGGAAATATCCCCCAGATTGCCGATGGGGGTGGGCACCAGATATAAAATTCCGGCCATAACATTACCTCCGGTTTCTCAGTTGTACGGGCAAAACCTTCAGCCCCGGCCTGCCCTGCCGTACCGCCTCCACCAGTGCGGCGGAGGGGGGCGTATCCTGGTCATGCTGTACCAGCTGGAGCCGTTTGGGCTCCAGTCCGTGGGCGGTGAGGGCGGCAAAAAGCTCCGCCAGCCGCTCCGGCCGGTGGACCAGGGCAAACCGCCCGCCGTTTTTCACCAGCCGCCCGGCGGCGGCACACCAGTCGTCCAGCGTGGCCTCCTCCATACGGGCGGCGCCGCCGTCTCCGCCGCTGCCCGCTCGGAAATAGGGCGGGTTGGCCACCACCAGGGAGTATCCACCCGCCGGCAACGTTTTGCACACCTGACGGAGATCCCCGGTGTAAATGGTCCCCGTAAGGCCGTTTTCCGCCAGGTTCTGCCGGGCCAGGGCGCTGTCCTCAGTCGAGATTTCCACACCGGACAGGGTCAATGTGGATTCCCGCCCGGCCAGCAGCAGCAACAGCGCCCCCCCGCCGCAGCCCAGATCACACACCACGTCCCCCCGCCGCACCGTGGCAAAGGCGGCCAGGGCCAGGCTGTCCTGTCCCAGGGGAAAGCAGGTGTCCGACTGCCGGTAGCGGTAGGGCCCCAGCTGCTCGGGCGCTCTCATGTCATCTCCTCTATGAGATGGCGGACGATGCGGCCCGTGAGGCCCCAGATGGTCCCCTCCGGCCACGGGTAGACCGGCACTGACACCTCCCCGCTCCGCCAGCGGTAGCCCTGGGGAAAACCGATGCGGTCATAGGGGAAATCCTCCCCCACCTGGGGCTTGAGCTCATAGGAGTAGACCTGGGGCGGGTTGTCCCTCAGCCAGTCCAGCGGCACCAGAAAGGTGCGTTTGACCTCGGCGGGGCTGGGGCGCATGGCGGCCATTCCCCCTTGGCTCACCACCCCCAGGAAGGGATGCATGACAAATTTGCCCTGCTGTACCACCAGGTCCAGGGGGGCGATGATCTCCACCTCCGCCGGTGGGATGGCCAGCTCCTCCCAAGTCTCCCGCAGGGCGCAGTCCTGGGGGGTCTCCCCCGCCTCTACCCGGCCGCCGGGAAAACACACCTCCCCCGGCTGGTGGGACAGAGTATCCGCCCGCACTTCAAAGAGCAGGCTTAACCCTTCCGGTCCCTCCACCAACGGCGCCAATACCGCGTATGCCCGCTTCACGTCCTGGACCTGGGGGCTGTGGCCCGCCCAGCGGGCCTGAAAATCGGCCAGAGTCATCCTTTCTCCATCCAATCACAAAGAGTCTGATAAAATTTTCCTACGTGTACCCCATCCAATAGGCGGTGATTTAACTCCAGACTCAGGCTGAGCATGGTCCTGTCCCCCTGCTCCTCCCAACGGCCCCAACTGACCCGCGGCACAGAGTCCCAGGGCACCATATCCCGCTCGTTGGTCAGTGACGTGATGGGAAACCAAGGTAAGCAGATAAAGTAGATCAGCTCATCCTCTGCCCAGGGTCCGGTGGGAAGAAATTCCGTCTGAGCCGCCGAGGCTGCCTTGGCGCGGCGGCAAAAATCGGACAAGTCCTCTCCCGCCTCCAGGGTAACAATATGGAAAAGCTCGCTCCCCTGTTTCAGATCGGTAAAACTGGGCACCAGCCGGTCATGGCGGACAATGGTGCCGTTCCGATCCTTGTAAAGAAACGCCTCCACCTGTTCCATGGCTTTTGTTACAGCAAAAACCATAGCGGGATAGAAGGGCAGACCCTCCCGCCTGCACCGCTGCCGCAGCGGGGTCACATCCACCGGAAAGGTCAGGCTGTAAAAGGGGTGAGACATGGGCGCAAAAAAAGCGTAATGCTCTTTTCGCTCCCAATGCTCCCTGTCAATTTCTCTGGTCATATCATTCCTCCCGGCCCAGCAGGTAGTCGGTGGTCACCTGAAAATAGTCGGCCAATTTAATCAGGGTCAGCGACGGCACATTGATATAGCCATACTCCATCCGCTGATAATGCCGGTCTGTACAGTCCAACAGCTGCGCCATTTCCACCTGGGTCTTGTGTTTTTGTTTCCGCAGTTCTTTGAGCCGTTTTCCAAATGGCTCCATAATTTTATCCATACCGGTGACGCTCCCTTGACACAACATTTTATGTGGTGTATAATAAACACAACATTGGAGGTGGTGTTATGAACGAGTTCCTGTCCTTCCTTTACACCGACTACATCAAGCCCTATCTGGACCGCCAGCCCCGGGACGACGGGGATACCCTCCGTTTTTCCCTGTGCGAGGGCAACCAGACCCAGGAGACCCAGCGGGATGTGGATGCGGTGGTAGCCTTTGCCGCTGCCCACGCCTTTCTGCTGGGGGTGCGCACCGGGGCAGGCCTGCGCCAAAACGGCGCACTGTAAAGCGGAGATAAACCCACGTCCTACGACTCCGGCCGGGTAAAGTGGGCCAGCGGGTCGGGCCGCTGCCACAGCACCACCTGCCCCGCCGCCAGACTTTTGGGCACGTCGATGAGCCGCTGGTTGGTGCTCCCCCGGAAAAGGGCGTCGTAGGACTTGAGGCCCTCCACAAAGGGCCCGTCCACCAGTACATCTGTGTGGGCCAGCAGGGCCAGCACGCCGGGGTCCCCTCCTTCCAGCAGCTTCTCCCAGGTATATCCGGTGTAGGTCCATACATTCAGACCGCGCTCTTTGGCCAGCTCTGCCAGAGCGGCGCACGCTTGCGCCTGGTCAAAGGGTTCCCCTCCGGACAGGGTGAGCCCGTCGGTCAGGGGGTTGGCGCTCATCTTCTCCGCCAACTCCGCCACCTCTACCTCCTGTCCTCCGGCGGGGTCGTGGGTATTGGGATTGTGGCAGCCGGGGCAGTGGTGAGGGCACCCCTGGGTAAACACGGTAAACCGCAGGCCGGGGCCGTCCACAATGGAGTCAGACACGGTATTTGCGATACGCATATAGATTCTCCTGTGAAAGAGAGCGCGGGGGCTGCTGCACAAGGCCGCAACAGCCCCCGCGTTCTGTCAGAATTGAAACACGATACCGATCACCGCCGAGGCGGCGATGAACACAATGGGGTGGAGCTTTTTCAGAGGCTTTACCTGGAGACAGACAAACACCGCCACCGCCAGAAGAATGGCTTTCCAGTGAAAGAAGTCCACCGTCCCGAAGGCCGCCCCGGTGTTCACCAGAGCAATGGCGCACACCTCCACCAGGGCCGCCGTAATGAGGGCGGTGGAGGCGGGACGGATGCCGTAGAACACCGCGTCCACTCCCCGGCTCTCCCGGAACTTCTTCAGAAATCCGGCGACGATGAGAATGACGATGATAGAGGGACACACCAGCCCCAGAGTGGCCACGATCCCCCCAAAAATGCCGCCCACCGCGCCGCCTGTCAGGCTGCCGGTGTGGAATCCCACATAGGTGGCCATGTTCACCCCCATAGGGCCGGGGGTGGACTCGGAAATAGCGATCATATTGGCCAGATCACCGGAGGTAAACCAGCCCGTGCGGCTGCCGATGTCGGTGAGGAAGGGGATGGTGGCCAGCCCGCCGCCGATGGCAAACAGGCCCGCCTTGAAAAACTCAAAAAAGAACTGGAGATAAATCACGCCTTCCCCCCTCCTTTCGCGGCCCGGATACACAGCCCGGCCACGCCGGCAAATACCACCAGCACAATGGGGGAGGTAACAAAGCCCATCACCGCGGCCAGGGTGGTCCCGGTGGGAAAGGAGACAAAGTTACCCACCACCGCCAGCACGGCCACCACCGCAAAAACCACAGCGGTGGGCAGGTCCACCACCGTACTCTTGCGCAGCTTGAGCACGCTGGACAGAATAAGGGCGCACACGCAGGCCCGCACGCCGTTGAAGGCGTGGACCACCACCGGCAGCTCGGCAAAATTCTGCAAGAAGGCGGCGATGAGCATGATGATGACCAGGCAGGGGAACACCAGCCCCAGGGTGGCCGCCACTCCGCCCAAAGCCCCCCGCAGTTTGTGGCCCACAAAGGTGGCGGTGTTGACGGCGATAATACCGGGGGTACACTGGCCGATGGCAAAATAATCGGACAGCTCCCCCTCGGTGGTCCAGTTCCGCTTCTCCACCAGCTCCCGCTGAAGGATGGGCAGCATGGCATAGCCGCCTCCAAAGGTACATACGCCGATTTTGGCAAAGGTCCAGAACAGGTCGAAATAGAGGTTCATGTCAGCCCAGTCCCTCCAGCTCTTCCAGCCAAAGAGCAGCCACGGCATCAGAGGGCATCCGCCAGTCAGCCCCATGAAAGCGGGCTTTCATGGGGGCCCTGTTTCTTTTTACTTCCTCGGCGGGAGTGAATCCCGCCTGCGGCAAGGCTTTTCCGCGACGCGGAAAAGCCTTGGACGCGCCATAGGCGCGGCTCGCTTTCGCTCGCGGGCGACTGGCGGCCCAAACCAGTTTTTTCATTCCAATCCCTCCAACTCTTCCAGCCACAGGGCCGCTACAGCGTCGGAGGGCATCCGCCAGTCGCCTCTGGGGGACAGAGCCACCGAGCCCACCTTGGGCCCATCGGGCAGACAGGAGCGCTTGAACTGCTGGGAGAAGAACCGGCGGTAGAAGTTTTTCAGCCACTTGAGCAGGGTGGCCCGGTCATAGCGGACACCCAGGGCCTGCTCCGCCAGCCGCAGCACCTTCCGGGGCCCAAAGCCCCAGCGAATGGCATAGTAGAGATAAAAGTCATGGAGCTCGTAGGGCCCCACCAGATCCTCGGTCTTTTGGGTGATCTTCCCCTCGATGGCGGGAAGAAGCTCCGGGGATACGGGGGTATCCAGAATATCGGCCAGCACTCCGGACAGCTGGGGGTCCTCCTCCTCCTTGTCATCGGAGATAAAGCTGACCAGATGGCGCACCAGGGTCTTGGGGATACCGGCGTTGACGGCATAGTTGCTCATGTGGTCCCCGTTGTAGGTACACCAGCCCAGAGCCAGCTCGGATAGATCGCCAGTACCGATGACCAGGCCGCCGGTCTGATTGGCGATATCCATAAGCACCTGGGTCCGCTCCCTGGCCTGTCCGTTTTCAAAGGTCACGTCGTGGTTTTCCATGGACTGGCCGATATCCTTGAAGTGGCGGCGTACCGCCTCCCCAATGTCGATGGTTTTGAGGGTACACCCCAGCCGCTCGGCCAGCAGCACGGCGTTGGATTTGGTTCGGTCCGTGGTGCCGAAACAGGGCATGGTGACGGCGATAATATCGGTGGCGGGGCGGTCCAGCATCTGCATGGACACCGCCGTAATGAGCACCGCCAGGGTGGAGTCCAGTCCGCCGGACAGGCCCACCACCGCCGTCTTGGCGTTGGTGTGCTCCAACCGCTTTTTGAGCCCCATGGCGGCGATATACAGGATCTCATTACACCGCTCCGCCCGGTCATTCTGGTCCTGGGGGACAAAGGGGGTCGGAGAGATGGGCCGGGTGAGCCGGGTGTCGGTTACCGGCAGATGGAAGCTGGCTCGCCAGCACTCCCGACTGGGGTCGGCCTGATAGGTATTCATCCGCTGCCGTTCATAGACCAGCCGATCCACATCGATCTCGCTGATGGTCAGACCGGAGGCAAAGCGCCGCTCAGCCAGAATGGAGCCATTTTCCGCCACAATATTGTGCCCGGCAAAGACCAGGTCGGTGGTGGACTCCCCCTCGCCAGCGTCGGCGTACACATAGCCGCACACCAGCCGCCCGCTCTGACCGGACACCAGACCCCGGCGGTAAGCGGCCTTGCCCGCCAGCTCATTGGAGGCCGACAGGTTCAAAATCAGGGTGGCGCCCGCCCGGGCCGCCCGGATGGAAGGGGGCTCCGGGGCCCACAGGTCCTCGCAGATCTCCACGCCGATCACCAGATTGGGCAGGTCCTTACAGGCAAACAGGTCGCCGTCCGACAGGCCCACCTCCTGCCCGCACAGGATCAAACTTGCCTGCACGCCCGCACCGGAGGCAAACCACCGCCCCTCGTAGAACTCCCCGTAGTTGGGCAGATAGGTCTTGGGCACCAGGCCCAGAATCTCCCCGCTCTGGATAACCGCCGCACAATTATACAGCTTGTTGTCCCATTTGTTCCACACAGGCAGGCCTACGGCGGTCACCATATCCAGATTCTTGGTGGCCTCCAGGATGGTGCGGAGTCCCTCCTCCGCCCCCTTCAGCAGGGTGGACTGGAGGAACAGGTCCCCGCAGGTATAGCCGGTGAGGCACAGCTCGGGCAGCGCCAGTACCTTCACCCCCTGCTTGTCCGCCTCCCGCATGAGGGTAAAAATCTGCTCGGCATTATAACGGCAGTCCGCCACCCGGATCTTGGGGGTCCCGGCGGCCACTTTTACAAATCCATCGCGCATACACAGCGCCTCCTTACAAAAGGGATCTTTTCCATGCAAATATGATACCCCAAACCGCTCCCGATTGCAACGCCCGCCAGTCCGGAAGAACAAAACCCTGCCGGAGCCCGGCAAACGCCGGCCCAGGCAGGGCGCTTTCATGGATGGGACCGTTCAGTCCCGGTTTTCGTTCCGGTCCCGCCGCTGGCGGGTCCGTCCGGGCTCAAAGTCGTTGGCCTTCATGATATCCTGCAGCTCTTCGGTGTACTTGCTGGAGGTATGCACCACAAAGGCGTCGGAGTCGATGGGGATGCCCCGCTCGTCCATCTGCCGGATGCTCCAGATATACAGAGCGTCCAGCGCCGGAATGAGCTGTTCCCCACTGGGGGTGAGCACATACTCCACCTTGGGCGGAATGGTGTCGTAGGAAATGCGGCGGATCAGCCCCGCCTCCACCAGCTCCCGCAGCTGCTGGCTGAACACCTTCTCTGAAATGGGCAGAGCCTTCAACGTCTGGTTGAAGCGAATGCTCCCGTAGGTGTGGATCTCATGGAGGATGGTCATCTTCCACTTCCCGCCAATGCAGTGCAGCACATAGTGGTAGGGATTTGTCGGTGTGTCAAAATGATCGTTCCACACAAGCAGTTACCTCTTTCTCTCCCGGATTTACGCGCAGGGACCGACCGTTGTCCCCGCGTTATCATGATAACACAGCATCCCGCTCCCCACAAGGCGGCGTTGGAACCTTCCGGGGTGGTTATGCCAAAATTTTAACAAAGAATTTGTGTACTTTCAACAACAATTCTCATTCACGCCCGGTATTTCAGCCGTTTTGCATATTTTTATCCTTGCTGTTTGGGCGATTTTCACAATTTTCCGCCACTTACCATTTGGTGGGTGCAAACCAGCAAGTTACCTACTTACATAATTGTGTGTATTGCACAAAAGCCGCCCCACGACTACACTATAACCAGACAAAGTGCTGAGGCCCATGGAGGCCCGGCAAAGCGTATTTCCCCAATGAAATTCATAAATGATAGGTTAAAGGAGCGGATTTCAAATGGTTAAGCGCACTGTTGAGGAACTGAAGACTTATGAGGCCGCCGGCCACTTTGGCTGTGTCGCCATGCGCATCCACGGCAAGGAGGAGACCGGCGCTGAGAAGTTCTGGGTTGGCGTTTCCACCTTCCTGCCCGGCGGCGGCGCTGAGTGGGCTTACGAGGACAACCCGCTGGAGAAGGTCTACTACGTGCTGGAGGGCGAGATGACCGTCACCGATAAGGACGGCAAGAAGTACGTCATCCACGCCAACGAGTCCATCTCCTTCCCCCCCAATGAGGGCCGCGGCCTGAAGAACGAGAGCAACCTGCCCGCCCGTATGCTGGTCATCATCAACTATCCCAACGCCTGATTCAACGGGCGCTTCTGAACGATATCAAGGAGGAAAATCATCATGGTTCCTGTTAAGAAGGATTTTGTTGAGAATATGTTCTCCGTCAAGGATAAGGTCGCTCTGGTCACCGGCGCCACCGGCGCTCTGGGCTGCGTGCTGGCCAAGGCTTACGGCTACGCCGGCGCCAAGGTCTTCATGACCGGCCGCAACGACGCCAAGCTGAAGGCCCTGGAGGACGAGTTCAAGGCCGAGGGCATCGACTGCGCCTACTTTGTGGCCGACCCCGCCAAGGAAGAGGATGTGGACGCTCTGGTAAAGGCCTGCGTGGCCAAGTACGGCTGCATCGACATTCTGGCTGTCTCTCACGGCTACAACAAGCCCCAGAACGTGCTGGAGCAGTCCGTTGCCGACTGGCAGTACATCATGGACGCCGACTGTAAGAGCGTGTACATCGTCACCAAGTATGTGGCCCATCAGATGGTGGCCCAGTACGAGGCCGACAACACCAAGCGGGGTAAGATGGTCATCGTGACCTCTCAGCGCTCCAAGCGCGGCATGGCCGGCTACACCGGTTACTGCACCTCCAAGGGCGGCGCGGACCTGATGGTCTCCTGCCTGGCCTGCGACCTATCCGCCAAGTATCACATCAACGTCAACTCCATCTGCCCCACCGTGTTCCGCAGCGATCTGACCGAGTGGATGTTCGACCCCGAGTCCGCCGTGTACAAGAACTTCCTCAACCGCGAGCCCATCGGCCGCCTGGGCGAGCCCGACGACTTCGTTGGCTACGCGCTGTTCCTGTCCTCCGACGCCTCCAACTTCATCACCGGCAGCAACTGCGACTGCTCCGGCGGTTACCTGGTGGTGTAATGTCCGGCTGACGGGAAGGACGGCATAACGCAATGAAACAGATTAAAAATATCCTGATCTGCGGCGCGGGCATGATGGGCAAAAACATCGGCTTCGTGTTCGCTTCCAACCCCGACTTCCAGGTGGGTATGTACGATCTGTACCCCACCGATGTGGAGGCCGGCATCCGCACCAACTCCAAGCAGCTGGTGGACAAGGGCGTCATCACTGAGGAAGAGCTCAGCGACCGGCTCTCCCGCATCTCCTTTACCACCGACATGGACAGCGATATCGTCAAGAACGCCGACTTCGTTATTGAGGCCGTGTTCGAGGACATGAAGATCAAGCGCGAGACCTTCGCCAAGCTGGAGGAGCGCTGTGCCGAGGATACCATCTTCTGCACCAACTCTTCCGTCATGAGCCCCAGCGAGATCTCCGCCGAGCTCAAGCACCGGGAGCGCTTCGTGGGCACCCACTTCTGGAACCCCGGCCACCTGATCCCCCTGGTGGAGGTGGTCAAGTCCGACGCCTCCTCCGATGAGACGGCCCAGACCGTCATGGAGGTGCTGCGCTCCGTGGGCAAGAAGCCCGTGCTGTGCAAAAAGGACGTGCCCGGCTTCATCGCCAACCGGATGCAGCACGCCCTGTGGCGTGAGGCTATCTCCATTGTGGAGAACGGCATTGCTGACGCTGCTACCGTGGACGAGGCGGTGCGCTACTCCTTCGGCCTGCGGCTGCCCCAGCTGGGCCCCATGGAGAACGCCGACATGGTGGGCACCGACCTGACCTACAACATTCACGACTACATCCTCCAGGACCTGGAGGATTCCCACAAGCCCTCCCCCCTGCTTAAGCAGCTGCGGGACGAAGGCAAGATCGGCTTCAAGACCGGCGAGGGCTTCCAGAAGTGGACCCCTGAGCAGGTTGCCAAGTCCAACGCCGACCTGAACGAGTACCTGATCCGGATGCTGTACGGCAAGTAAGCCATCCGGTCATTCCCCCAAACATTTTGACCATTATTTAAGGAGGCACCTGTTATGGGTAAAGTATATGTTGATCTGACCCACCCCTTCAGCGCGGAGATTCCCCGCTGGCCCTATTTTGATAAGCCCGAGATCACCAACGCCCACACCATGGCCAAGGGCGGCGTGCTGACCTCCAAGATCACCTGCACCATGCACACCGGCACCCACTGCGACGCCCCCCGCCACGTCATGGAGTACGAATTCGACGGCCGTCGGGCCCGCTACACCCACGAGATGCCCATCGACGCCTACACCGGCGAGGCTGTGGTGCTCAAGCTGGACGTGGAACCCTGGACCCTCATCACCGACAAGCACCTGGACGAGGCTTGCCAGAAGTGCGGCGTGAATCCCGACGATCTGAAGGGCAAGGTCCTGTGCCTGAACACTGGTATGCACCGCCTGTTTGACGACTCCAAGGCCTACTATCACTACTCCATCGGCACCGGCATCGACGCCGGCAAGTGGTTTGTGAAGCACGGCGTGAAGTGCGTGGCCATGGACAGCCAGGCTCTGGATCACCCCCTGCACACCGCCATGGGCAACAACGGCATGACCCGTATGAACCTGCTGGGCGCCACCGGCAAGCCCATCACCGAGGAGTACAAGGAGCTCTTCGGCGAGGAGGCTTACGCTGAGTTCGACAAGTTCGAGTATATCCGCATCCACGGCCAGGCCGCCTATGACGAGAAGTTCGGCGAGCTGGAGAACCTGGGCGTGTGGGGCACCTGGGAGCCCTGCCACAAGGAGATGCTGGGCCACGGCATCGTGGGCGTTGAGAACCTGGGCGGCGATCTGGACAAGATCAAGCCCGGCACTGTGTTCCAGTTCTTCTGCTTCCCCCTGCGTTGGTACATGGGCGACGGCGCCATGTCCCGCTGCGTGGCTTACATCGACGAGGAGAACATTGATCCCTCCGTGTCCGACCGCACCTACAAGTACGGCGGCACCGGCTACGCCGACGAGTCCGGCCACGGCGGCAGCGGCCTGGAGTACATGCAGAAGCTCTTCAACCGCAACAAGTAAGCATCCGTTCCTATACTTTCCTAATTCCCTTCCCATTCCATGCCAAGCGTAAAGCGGCGGGCGGTCGCCCGCCGCTTTATGCGGTATCCTGATTTGATTAGAAAGGACTTGAATGACCGTGGCTGATCTGAAGAATAAGACTATTATCACCGTGGCCACCACCGGCGCCTGGCCCACCAAGGAGAACAACCCCAACGTCCCCATGACCCCCGCTGAGATCGCCGAGGATGTGTACGCCTGCTGGAAGGCCGGCGCTGCTGTCGCCCATCTGCACATGCGCGACGACGAGGGCCACGGCACCATGGACAAGGAAAAGTTCCGTCAGACCGTGGAGCTGCTGCGGAGCAACCACCCCGACTGCGACATCATCCTGAACATGACCACCTCCGGCGACCTGAACGCCACCGACGAGACCCGCCAGATCCACCTGAAGGAGCTGCGCCCCGAGATGGGCTCCTATGACTGCGGCTCCATGAACTGGCTGCACACCTCCCTGTTCCTCAATCCCCCCGCCTTCCTGGAGCAGCTGGGCAAGAATATGCAGGAGTGGGGCGTCAAGCCCGAGATCGAGGCCTTTGACCCCGGCATGATCGCCAACGCTCAGTACTACCTGAAGAAGGGCGTGCTGAAGGGGCCCCTGCACTTCCAGTTCTGCATGGGCTGCGCCAACGGCATCCCCGGCACCATGAAGAACCTGATCTTCATGAAGGAGACCATGGAGTCCCTGTGCCCCGGCTCCACCTGGAGCTGCTTCGGCGTGGGTCACTCCGCCATGACCATGCTGTACGGCGCTGTGGCTCTGGGCGGCCACATCCGTGTTGGCATGGAGGATAACGTCATGTACGCCAAGGGTCAGCTGGCTGAGAGCAACGTCCAGTTCGTGGACCGCGCCCGCCGCGTCATTGAGGAGTTCGGCAAGCAGGTGGCCACTCCCGACGAGGCCCGCGAGATCCTCAGCCTGAAGTAAGCCTTTTCCCGTTTTCTGTCCCCCGTGGGAGCATTACGGTCATTTTGCCGGTGCTCCCACGGGGGTTTTCTGTTGATTCGGCAGATATGCCTGCAAGCCCGCCAGCGCCCCTATACGCCGTTTTCTCTCTCAGCCGTCTCCTATACTGCTAAACCCCATTTTCCCTCTCACACGCCGCCAGAAAGCCGTCAGAAGCATCTGTCTGATTTTCACCTTCTCCCTCCCGGCTTTGTGCGCTTTTTCAGGTATCCTGGACGGGATGCCGCCCCCTGACCATCTCCCCACAAAATTTTGGCTTTAAAATTATACATACTGTACATTACAGATTTTATACTGTAATTTACCCGCAGCAGTTTGTCAATTTTTTAACTATTATTTTGGGCAGATTATATAAAACAAGACGCTTACTTCTTAGTTACTATGCACTTTTTGGTTAGTAACTCACTTACTTGTATGTATTGCACAAAAGGCCGCAAATCGCTAAAGTATACCTGCAACAAGGAATGGACTTGCCGGCACATGTCCTGATCCAAACCATTTTAGAGATGAGGGAAGATCAATGGCGAAACAAAACCTTCGCGACGGGAACAAAAACTCCGTCGTTAATTTCGGCGCAGGCTGGCTCGTGATCCTCTACTGTCTGCTCATGTTTTTCCTGTACGTCGGTATGTGCAACGACGGCGCCAACATCACCGCCCCCAACGTGGCCTTCCGTCTGGGCCTGGAGCAGGGCGACATCATGAACATGAACTCCCTGGCCGGCATCGTCGGCGTGGCGTTCTTCATCATTGTAGGCCAGATCAACCGTAAGGTGGGTGCCCGCATCACCTCCGGCGTGTGCTGCATTATCTCCGGTATCGCTTACATCCTGGCCTGCAACGCCCCCAGCATTGTTATCTACACCATCGCCATGTGCTTTGTGTACGGCAGCATCATGTCCGCCGGCTATGTGGCGGGCGGCACTCTGGTAGCCACCTGGTTCCCCAAGAAGAAGGGTGTGGTCATGGGCTACACCACCATGGGCCACAACTTCGCTTCCGCCTTTTATGTGCAGTTGGTAGCCATCCTGATCGCGCCCACCGCGGTGGTCGTGAGTAAGGGCGGCGCGGAGCTGGCCAATGTGGGCGAAAACTTCTCCGCTGGTATCGTTCCCATCGGCATCGCCGCCATCGTTCTCGGTATCCTGGGTATGATCTTCATCCGCAATACCCCCCAGGAGCGCGGCATCAACCCCGACAACGTCTCTGATGAGGTCTATAAGAACGAGTACGACACCACGGACGCGGTCGAGGGCGACGGCGGCTGGACCACCGGCAGTTTGCTCAAGACCAAGGAGCTGTGGCTGGCCGCCATCACCACCGCCTTCTTCCAGATCTGCTCCGTGGGCGTCATGAGCCAGCTGGTGACCCGCAACATTCAGCTGGGCTTCACACCCCAAGCTGCTATGAACGTTATGACCATCCTGGCCCTGGGCGGCGTGGTCGGCTCCTGGCTCATCGGTATCATCGATGACAAGATCGGCACCAAGAAAACCATGGTGGGCTTCGGCGTATGGTATGCCATCGCCCTGCTGTGCAACTTCGGCGCCACCGACAGCTCTTCCCCTCTGGTGTATGTCTCCCTGTTCATGATCGCCATGGGCATCGGCGGCTCCGCCAACTTCACCACCTCTCTGCCCACCTCCATCTTCGGCCGTCAGGGCTTTGACAAGGTGAACAGTGTCATCTTCCCCATCCAGGGTGCCATCACCGCCTTGTGCTTCCTGGTCAACGGCGTGGTACAGAAGATGACCGGCGGCGAGATCAAGATGGCCTACCTGGTGTTTGCCGCTGTGGCCCTGGTCAACGTGGTGCTGGTGCTCATCGTAAACGAGCACCGCTTCAACCGGGACTGGAAGGCCGCTCACGCCGGCAAGTAAGATAACCTCCATATCCCCCCAAAAAGGACCGGCTCCCGCCGGTCCTTTTTGCTGCTAAAACCAAAAGCCTCGCAGAGTTCACGCTCACAGGCGTGAACAAAGTGATATCTGGTTTTTCCCGGCGACATGTGCGTCGGGAAAAACACTTCTCAGCCCGCCAGTGTGGAATTTGTCCGCTGTAAGTGGACAAATTCCGCGCACAGTGGGCTGTGTCCTTTTCAAATAAGTGGCTATGCCACTTATTTGAGTGGTTACACCAAAAAGCCCCGGCCAGAAGGCCGGGGCTTTTTGGGTGTGTGTTGTGTGTGTTGCAAAGGTGTTGGAGAGGGATAAGAGAGGAATTGGTTTGGGAGGATGGTCTCGTTCAGATTCATTTCTGAATCTGTGAGTATCATACCCTGTAAATAAGGCTAAACCATGTATTCATTGTGAATAAACTGTAAATTACAATGGTCCGGAGCTTATCTCCAATCCTACTCTTGTTCCCGCAGCCAGCGCAGAAAGCTGTCCGCCAGTTCCAGCTGCTTGGGATTCATCCCCCGCAGATGCTCCGCCACCGCCTGATTCCGGCTCCAATCCTCCTCCCGGCGGGTGCCCAGCAGCAGTTGGTCCGGCGTAACCTCCAAAGCCTCACAGATGCGCATGAACACCTCCAGGCTTGGGATCGATCTGCCTCGTTCAATGTTGGAGAGGTAGTTATTGTTGATGTCGCATCGCTCACACACTTGTACCTGCCGCAGTCCCATTTTTTTGCGGCGGGCCGCAATGCGCTGTCCGAGCTGCCGGTAATCCATCCCCATCTCATCACCTCACGTCAAGTTCATTTTATCTATTCCTCCCTTCCCTAAAAATAATCTTAAAGTGTATTTTATACTTGACGCGGTATTTTACCTGTTTTATAATAAAATATGTCTTGTTGCTTTCATTTCGAGGTGCTTTTTCATGGCTATCATGTCCAACTCTGCCTCTGAATTACTGGAACGCCTGGCCTATCTCTCCAACTGCTGCTATCTCTCCGACCTGCGCTACCTGGACTGCCCCTGTCCGCCTGTGGTCAAAGCGCTGCGTGCCATCCCCGCCAGAGAGTATACCTGCCCGTGCTGGCAGGAGGTCCTATATTACCTCACCGGTCATACTGTTCCCGCCCTGACCGACAGCTGGGCCTGCCGCCAATATCTGATAGACCGCTACAGCGGGCAGGTCAAGAAAAAAGTTTCCTCCCCCTTGACACCTCCCCCCGGTTGGTGATATAGTGGCTTGGTCAAAATGGCTTTGACGGAGAAGAACCCGCACGGCGGCGGACAGAGAGGGACACATTTTGGTGGAAGTGTCCTGCGACACGCGGCGGCTGTACCACTCCTGAGCCGCCCGGGAGGACCGGGCCGGGGCTTTCCCGTTACAGAAAGTCACAAGCGGCATGAAGTCACGCTGTGCGCCCTCCGCGACGGCGCCTAAGTCCTGCGACTGCGCAAAACACCAAAAAGCCTTTCTGCTTTTTGGTATTTCGCTTCGCTCCGGCCTTAGCCACCTGCTCCCGGGCGCCTCCGCGCTCTATGCAAGCAGGGTGGAACCGTGGGACGTTTTTTACGCCTCACCCCTGAACATCAGGGGTGAGGCGTTTTTTGTTTTGCCCCTCAGCTTTGTAGGGGCGCACATCGCGCCCGCCTACGGACAGAAGGAGGAAATTGATATGTCCGAAGAAGTCAAGAACGAGTTTACCTTTGAAAATCCCGAGTACCGCAAGACCTATTGGCACACCTGCTCCCACATCCTGGCCCAGGCCGTCAAGCGCCTGTTCCCTGAGGTGAAGCTGGCCATCGGCCCCGCCATCGAGGAGGGCTTTTATTACGACATGCAGTCCCCCTTCCCCTTCACCCCTGAGATCATGGAGCAGATCGAGGGTGAGATGCGGAAGATCTGCAAGGAAAAGCTGAAGCTGGAGCGGTTCGAGCTGCCCCGGGCCGAGGCCCTCAAGCTGATGGAGGAAAAGGGCGAGCCCTTCAAGGTGGAGCTCATCAACGACCTGCCCGAGGATGCGGTGATCTCTTTCTACAAGCAGGGCGAGTTCACCGACCTGTGCGCCGGTCCCCATCTGGACTCCACCGCCCGGGTCAAGGGCAACGCTATCAAGCTCACCGCCTGCAACGCCGCCTACTGGCGGGGCGACTCCAACCGGGAGACCTTGCAGCGGATCTACGGCATCGCCTTCCCCAAGAAGGACGAGCTGGACGCCTACCTCCAGCGCATTGAGGAGGCCAAGAAGCGGGATCACCGGAGACTGGGCAAGGAGCTGGGCCTGTTCATGCTGCGGGACGAAGGCCCCGGCTTCCCCTTCTTCCTGCCCAAGGGCATGGTGCTGCGCAACACCCTGATCGACTACTGGCGTCAGGTCCACAAGCGCTACGGCTATGTGGAGATCTCCACCCCCATGATGCTCAACCGGCAGCTGTGGGAGCGCTCCGGCCACTGGGACCACTACAAGAACAATATGTACACCACCGTCATTGACGACACTGACTTTGCCATCAAGCCCATGAACTGCCCCGGCGGTATGCTGGTCTATTCCAGCGAGCCCCACAGCTACCGGGACCTGCCCCTGCGGGTGGGCGAGCTGGGCCTGGTCCACCGCCACGAGCTGTCCGGCGCGCTTCACGGCCTGTTCCGGGTGCGCTGCTTCACCCAGGACGACGCCCACATCTTTATGACCCAGGACCAGCTGAAGGACGAGATCAAGAACGTGGTCAAACTGTTTGACGAGGTCTACTCCGTCTTTGGCCTGCCCTACAAGATCGAGCTGTCCACCATGCCCGAGGACCACATCGGCACTGTGGAGCAGTGGGAGCACAACCAGGATATCCTGAAAGAGGCCATTCTGGAGATGGGCAAGGACTTTGAGGTCAACGAGGGCGACGGCGCCTTCTACGGTCCCAAGCTGGACTTCCATCTGGCCGACTCTCTGGGCCGGACCTGGCAGTGCGGCACGGTCCAGCTGGACTCCCAGCTGCCCGAGCGGTTTGAGCTGGAATACACCGGCGCCGACAACGAGAAGCACCGCCCCGTCATGCTGCACCGTGTGGTGCTGGGCTCCATTGAGCGGTTCATCGGCGTCATCACCGAGCACTTTGCCGGCGCCTTCCCCACCTGGCTGGCTCCCGTGCAGGTGAAGGTGCTGCCCATTACCGACCGGGCCGCCGACTACGCCGACCAGGTGGCCGCCAAGCTGGACGAGCTGGGCTACCGAGTGGAGACCGACCACCGCAGCGAGAAGATCGGCTTCAAGATCCGTGAGGCCCAGCTGCAAAAGGTCCCCTATATGCTGGTGGTGGGCGACAAGGAGGCCGAGAGCGGCGAGGTGGCCGTCCGCAACCGTCACGGCCAGCAGACCGTCATGTCCTTCGATGCCTTTGCTGCCCAGCTGAAGGACGAGGTGGACACCAAGTCCCTGGAGCAGAAGATGTAATTCTCGTTTCCTTTCAGGAGCGCTCTGCGTCATGCAGAGCGCTCCTGTTTTGTCTTCAGACCGCTGTCACACAGATGCCCCGGCAGGCATAGCATACTGCGAGCTAAGGCTCAATACCAATAAAGGAGCACTCGTCATTATGGGAATACCTGTTATCACCCCCAGCACCACCACCAGATCTCAGGCCATCACCGACATCATTGAGTCGGTGGCGTTGCAGGAGACCGCCCTGTCCCACATCCTCAACGCTGAGGGTGAGAAGATCCAGAAGATGGTGGCCATGCAGGACGTCACCCCCGATGTGCTGCTTGCCACCAACAAGTCGGTGGAATCCATGGTCAACGCCGTATCCCGGCTGGAAATGATCCTCCACTCCAAGCTTTCCGCCTTTGACGGCTGTCTGTGCCGGTCTGACGACGCGGCCGCCCCAGAGGTATAGCCCCAAGACGGGGCTCCATGATGGAGCCCCGTCTCAGCCTGTCGAAAAAGTCCAGCGAAAGCTGGGCTTTTTCGTTTGCAAGAGGTAAAATAGCAATAGGTGGTGAGA
>NZ_CALWXV010000025.1 GCF_944385615.1 uncultured Flavonifractor sp.
GCTTTCTTTTTGGCATAATAAAGCACCCCACTTGTTATTCAGTATATCATACTGTCTAACAAATGGGGTGCAGTTCAGTGCTCAGGTGGTTTTTTATGGTCAAAAAAGCCTCGCAGAGTTTGCGCCCGCAGGCGCAAATAAAGTAAGATCCGTTTTCCCCGGCGACATGCGCGTCGGGGAAAACACTTCTCAGCCCGCAAGTGTAGCATTGCTGCGCCAATGGCGGAGCAATGATGCGCGCGGCGGGCTGCATCCTGCTCAAAAAGTGGCTATGCCACTTTTTTGATGGCTTACCGGTGCTCCCCCCGGCTATAGGCCACCACGGTGCGGCGGTTGGGCTCGGTGCCGATGGAGTAGGTGGTCACGTCGGCGGTATCCTGAAGGGCGGTGTGGATCACATGGCGCTCGTAGGCGTTCATGGGCTCCAGGGTCACGTTGCGGCGGTACTTGACCACCTTGCCCGCCACCTTGTGGGCCAGCCGGATAAGGGATTCCTCCCGCTTGGCCCGGTAGCCCTCGGCGTCCACATGGATGCGCACCCGCTTGGGCTGGCCGTGGTTGACGGCGTAGCCGGTGAGCTGCTGGATGGCGTCCAGGGTCTCTCCCCGGCGGCCAATGAGGCCGCCCAGGTTCTGGCCCACCAGCTCCACCTGATAGGTGCCGTTCTCATCCATTTTAATGACCGGCTGGGCGTCCGCCCCCATGTGGGACAGCAGGCCGGTGAGAAAGTCGTTGATCTGCTGGGCCTTCTCCCCCTGAGCAGGGGCGGCGGCAGGTGCTGCGGGGGCCTGGGCCTCTACAGCAGGGGCGGGGGTCTCTGCCTGGACGGGCTTGGCCGCGGGCGCGGCGGGCGCCTCCGCCACAGGGGCGGGGGCGGCGGGCTCGTTGGCGGCCTCATAGGTCACTTTTACCTTGGCGGGGCAGCTGCCGATCCCCAGGAAGCCGGACTTGGCCCGCTCCAGGACCTCCACAGATACCTCGTCCCGATCCATGCCCAGCTTTTGCAGGGCGGCCTCAATGGCTGCCTCTTCGCTCTTGCCGGTGCTCTCGATCCATTTCAGCATTGGGTATCTCTCCTTATGAATCCACGGCAGACGCCGTTATTCCTTGGTCTCCCCGTTGTCGTCGGGGGTTTGGGCGGCGGGGGATTCCTCCACAGGGGCGCTCTCCAGAGGGGCGTCCAGCGCGGGAGTGTCCTCCATCTGGTCCCCGCCGGCGGCCTGGTCGGCTTTTCTGGCAAAGATGGGCTCCTCACCGGGATAGCAGGTGGGACCCTCCTCGCTGTAGCGGTAGGGATCGTAGGCCCGGCCCCGGGCGTACTGCCGGATGCCCACCCGGCTGTACTCCTTCACAATGCCGGGGACCTTCTCCTCGTCCTCCCGCTTCTTCTCGGCCTTTTTCTTCTTGCCCCGGTTGAGCTTCTCCTCCTCGATGCGGCGGGCCCGCTCCTCAGCTTTTCGGCGGCGCTCCTCCTTCTCCTCTTCCTTCTCCTGGAGCTCCCGCTCGGCCTGCTTGCGGGCGGCCTCCTCGTAGTCCTTCTTCAGGATGATGCTGCACAAAAACTCCTGAACCATGGACAGCAGGTTGTTGGCCACCCAGTACACACACAAAGCGGCGGGCATGGTGAAGCCGATCCACAGGGAAATGAGGGGGGAAATAATCATCATGGACTTGGCGGAGCTGCTGTTGGTCTGGGCGCTCTGCTTGTTGATGGCGTTGGTCTTCATGGAGATGAGGGAGAAGACCACGCCGGTGAGGGCGGAGATCACGGGCAGCAGGAACAGACCGAAGCCGCCCTGAATGGTCCAGAATTGCAGCTGGGGCACCTGAGACAGGTCCACCAGGCCAAACAGGTCAAAGTTGATGGCAATGATGCCGCTGCCGGCCTGACCCACGGCGGCCTTCACCGCCTCCAGATTCTCGGGGGTGATGAGGGAGGCCAGATACAGCTGGTTATAGCCGCTGTTGGCGAAGGTGTCGGTGGCCTCCTTGATCCAGCCCATGTTCACGGCCTGGGTGCTCCAGCCCACGGTCTGGGCAATGGTGTTCAGGGTCTCGGCGTCGTTGATGCCCATCATGTAGTGGATGGGCTCCCGGATGATGGGGTAGAGGATCATCAGGATGATCAGGGGGATGAAGGACCACAGGCAGCCGCCCATGGGGTTGATCTTCTCCTTCTCATAGAGCTTCTGCACTTCCAGATTGTATCTCTGCCGGTCCTTGCCGTACTGCTTTTGCAGCTTCTGCATCTGACCGGACAGGATGTTCATCTGGATCATGCTGCGCTTGCCCTTCAGGGAGAGGGGGAAGAGCACCACCTTGACCACCACGGCAAAGAGGATCAGAGCCAGTCCATAGCTGCCGCAGAAGTTATAAAACAGCTGAAGCAGCCAGGCAAAGGGGGTGAGGATAATTTCCATTTGCGCGCCTCCAAGCGTTCATTGTCTTGCCGTTTCGCGTGAACTTACGGCACGGGGTCGTACTCGATGGATTTCTGCTTATGGAAGGGCTGACATTTCAGAATACGGCGTAAGGCCAAAAAGCCCCCCTTGAGCGCACCGTATTTCTCCACCGCCTCCAGCGCGTACTGGGAGCAGGTGGGGATAAAACGGCAGCAGGGGGGACGGGCAGGGGAGATATACCGGCGGTAAAACCGGATGAGAAAGAGCAGCAGGCCCTTCAACTCAGGCCCCCTCCTTTCGGAGCAGGCCCAGCTTGTCCGCCAGGGAGAGCAGGCTGCGCTCCACCTCCCGGTACCGGCAGTGGCCGGCCCGCACCCGGGCCACCACCACCAGGTCATAGCCCGGCAGGAAGCGGTCCTCATGGATGCGGTAGGCCTCCTTGATGCGGCGGCGGGTGCGGTTGCGGATCACCGCCTTGCCCACCTTCACCCCCACGGTGATGCCCAGACGGCTGCGGGGGGAGTTGTTCTTCCGGCAGTAGAGGGCCAGGCAGGGATTGACCGCGCTTTTGCCCTTGTTGTACAGGCGGCGGAACACATGGTTCTGCTTCAGGGATACGGTGTGCTCCACGGCGGTCCTCCTTTCCCGATCCAAAGTTCCGTATGCTGCGCAGGGGCGGTGGGAAAAGCTCCCCCGCCCCTATGAAATGCCCTATTCCATTTGCGGACCCATCAGTGGGTCAGACGGGCGCGGCCCTTCGCGCGGCGGCGGGCCAGGACCTTGCGGCCGTTGGCGGTACGCATACGCTTACGGAACCCGTGCTCCTTGGAGCGCTGGCGCTTCTTGGGCTGATAGGTACGAACCATGTTGGGACACCTCCTGTACAAAAATCAAGCGGGTCGCCCCGCCCACCACAACAGCCTTTCGGCTGCGGTCGTCAAGAAAAACTGCTTTACACCGTATGGCTTTCCACGATGCACATGGTATTATAGCCTATTTTAAAATGGCCTGTCAACCACTATTTTGGTTTCTTTTTTGGTTTTTTTCTGTCCTTAACCGGGGAATACCATATCTTGTGGCCGGAGGAGGAGGCGGGGACAGGCGTAGGGGCGGAGCGGGGCCGCCAAACCGTTCCAAACTGTGGACGGCAAAACTGGGCGGGCGGCCTGCCGGGGCTGTTCCTGTGGAAAACACGGTGGAAAAGTGGTTTCTTTTTATTATTGTATCGTTGCTTTCCACCGGCGGATTTGCTATAATGATATGCGTTAAATTATCTGCAATCCTTCCGGCGGTCGGACCAATTCCGGCGGCCGGTACCTGCCGTTGGCGGGCGCAGTCCAGACAGAGACCTTCAGGTCTTGAAAGCCCAGGCTTTCAAGGTCTTGTTTTGCTGCGCCGTCTCCGGCCATCCATTTTGACGAAAGAGGTGGTCTTTCCGTGAATCTGCCGGCCGATCTCTGGGCCAAGGTCCTCTCCCTGATGGAGCAGGATATGACAGCCACCACCATCAACACCTGGTTTGACGACGCCACCCCCGTGGCCCTGGAGTCCAACCGGTTTGTGCTCCACACCCCCTCCAACTTCAAGCGGGATATCATCAACTCCCGCTATCTGCCCACCATTCAAAAGGCCCTTCATGAGCTGTTCTCCTCTGATTTTGAGGTGGTGGTACTGGGCGAAGGGGAGCTGGAGGGCTACGGCCAACAGAAAAACGACGATCTGTTCCTCCCAGGCACCGAGGAGTATACCTTTGAGCGCTTTGTGGTGGGCTCCTCCAACAAGTTCGCCCACGCCGCCGCCCTGGCGGTGGCCGAGCAGCCCGCCCAGACCTACAACCCCCTGTTCATCTACGGCGAGTCCGGCCTGGGCAAGACCCACCTGCTCTACGCCATCGCCCACAAGATCCATCAAAACCACCCGGAATTCCGCATCGTCTATATCAAGGGCGATTCCTTCACCAATGAGCTGATCCAGGCCATCCGGGAGGGCCGCAACCCGGAATTCCGGGAAAAATACCGCTCCGCCGACGTGTTCCTCATGGACGACGTGCAGTTTATCGCCGGCCGGGAATCCACCCAGGAGGAGATGTTCCACACCTTCAACACCCTGTACGAGGCCAAACGGCAGATCGTGTTCACCGCCGACCGCCCCCCCAAGGAGATGCTGCGGCTGGACGACCGGCTGCGCACCCGGTTTGAGTGGGGCCTGCCTGTGGACATCCAGCCCCCCGACTACGAGACCCGGGTGGCCATCATCAAAAACAAGGCCATCCGCCGGGGCATGAACCTGCCCGACCCGGTGCTGCAATATATCGCGGAAAACATCACCTCCAACGTGCGGCAGATCGAGGGCACCGTCAACAAGATCCTGGCCTTCCAGGAGCTGATGGGGGAGAGCGTGGACGTAGACACCGTCACCCGGGCGGTGCGGGACATGTTCAAGGACAAGGCCGACTTTCTCCCCTCCCCCGAGGTCATCATTGACGAGGTGGGCAAGTTCTACAACATCGAGCCGGAGGCCCTCCGGGGACAGAGCCGCACCAAGGACACCGCCCTGGCCCGGCAGATCGCCATGTACCAGATCCGCCGCATGACCAACCTGTCCCTGAAGGAGATCGGCAAGGAATTTGACAACCGGGACCACGCCACCGTCATGCACTCCATCGACCGCATCGAGAAATTGACCAAGCAAAGCCCGGAAATTGCAGAGGTCATCAAGGACATCAACGCCAACATCAACGCCCGCTATGAATAGGGCTGGATGAGGCTTGCATATCAGTGAATATTTATTGAATTTTATGCAAGAAAACGGATCCCTTCTCCATGGGCCGGTTTTCCACATTTCCACACAGTTTTGCGGATATGTGGAAAGGGGAATGTGGAAAACTTTTTTCGCCTTCTTTTTCTGTGGAAAGACCCCGATTTTTTTCCACACCCCCTGTGGACAGATTTTTCTTAGCGGTTCAACGGGTTTTTCCACTTTTCCACAATGTTTTCCCCTACGGCTTACTATTACGACATTTATCCCTCCTCTCTCCTGAGGAGCGGGAGAAATCCAGCGGAGCGTCTCCGCTCCCGATGAAACGGAGGATGCAAGTTTTATGAAATTTTCCTGTGAAAAGGCCCTGCTGCAATCGGCCATTTCCACCGCCTCCCGTGCCGTATCCCCCAAAAGCTCCATTTCCGCTCTGGAGGGTATTCTGGTAGAGGCCGGACAGGAGCTGCGGCTCACCGGTTACAACCTGGACACCGGCATCCGTACCATTGTCCCTGCTGAGATCAGCGAACCGGGTACCCTGGTGCTGGCTGCCCGGCTGTTCGGCGAGATCATCCGAAAGCTGCCCGACGACGTCATTACCTTTGAGACCAACCAATATATGGTACACATCACCTGCGGTCCCAGTGAATTCAACATTTTGGGCACCGATCCCGAGGAATTCCCCGAACTGCCCACGGTGGAGTACCAAAATTCCCTGCTCCTGTCCCAGTCCAAGCTGAAATCCATGATTTCCCAGACCATTTTTGCCGTCAGCGACAACGAAAGCCGGCCGGTCCACACCGGCTCCCTCTTTGAGGCCGACGACAACGGCCTTACCATCGTTTCGGTGGACGGTTTCCGGCTGGCCCTCCGCCATGAGGCCATTGACCGGAAGGACGGAGCACCAGAATTTTCCTTTGTGGTGCCCGGCTCCGCTTTGTCCGAGGTGGAAAAGATCTGTTCCGACTGCGACGAGCCGGTGTCAGTCACCCAGGGCGCCCGGCACGTCATGTTCAAGGCGGGCACCACCATGCTGGTGACCCGGCGGCTGGAGGGAGAATTTTTGGCCTACCGTCAGGCCATCCCCCGGAACAACGGTATCTGTCTGGAGGGGGAGACCAGGACCCTGCTGTCCTCCATCGAGCGGGTGTCCCTCATCATCACTGAGAAGCTGAAATGCCCCCTGCGGTGCGTCTTTGAGGACGGATTGATGAAAATTTCCACCAAAACCGCCATTGGAGACGCCTATGATCAGTGCCCTGTCACCGGCGATGGCCAGGGGTTGGAGATCGGCTTCAACAACAAATATTTGATGGATGCCCTGAAGGCTGCCCCCGCCGACAAGGTGCGGCTGGAGCTGTCTACCAGCGTGTCCCCCTGTGTCATCCTGCCCGCCGAAGGGGAGGAGCGTTTCCTCTATATGGTGCTGCCCGTCCGTTTGAAGGCAGGAGAGTAAAAGCAGGCGGCCTTTACGGCCGCCCATCCCCCCATGGAAAGGAAGAATCCGTTTGGAACTGCATCCTTACCTGCACAAGGTTCAATTTTACGAGACAGACGGCATGAGCATCGTCCACCATGGAAATTATATCCTATGGATGGAGGAGGCCCGTACCGATTTTATGAACCAGATCGGCTGGAGCTACCACCGGGCGGTGGACGCGGGCATCGACTTTGCCGTCACCGACGTCAGCTGTGCCTACCGCTCCATGACCCGGTTTGGGGAAACGGTGGCCATTACCATGGCGGTCCAGGCCCTGTCCCCGGCCAAATTGCAGCTATCTTACAAAATGGTGAACGCGGGCACCGGGGAACTGCGGGCGGAGGGCACCTCCGGCCACTTCTTTTACGACCGGGCCAAGGCCCGGCCGGTGGCCCTGAAAAAAGCCCTGCCGGAGCTGTGGCAGCTGCTGGAATCCCTGTACCATAAAGGGGGAAAAACCGAGAAATGAAGACCATTCAGTCGAAAATCAACACGGAATTTATCAAACTGGAATCCCTGCTGAAATTTGAGGGCCTGGTGGAGACCGGCGGGGAGGCCAAGGAGCGTATCCAGGCCGGTGAGGTAACGGTCAACGGGGAAGTGTGCACCATGCGGGGCAAAAAGCTGCGCCCCGGCGACGTGGTGGCCCTGGATGACCTGCGCGTGGAAGTGGTATGATCGTTTCCTCCATTTCCCTGGACTTTTTCCGCAATTATGTCCATTTTGAGGACCATTTTTCCCCCCATGTCAATGTGATCTGGGGGGAAAACGCCCAGGGCAAGACCAATCTGCTGGAGGGCATCTCCTATCTGTCCACCGCCTCCTCCCACCGGGCCCGGTATGACCGGGAGCTGATCCAGATGGGACAGACCCACGCCGCGGTCAAGGCGGGGGTCTTTTCCCGGGGGCGGGACTTTACCCTGGAGGCCAGGCTCCAAAAGGGGGCCCGGCGGCAGCTTTTTGCCAACGGGGTAAAGTTAAAAACCGCCGGGGAGCTGGCGGGGGTGCTGAACACCGTCCTGTTTTGCCCGGAGGATCTGTATCTCATCCGGGAGGGGGCGGCGGTGCGCCGCCGGTTTCTGGACAACTGCATCTGTCAGCTGCGGCCCCGGTATGCCGAGGCCCTGGCGGAATACCGCCGTCTGTACGAGCACAAAACCCGGATTTTGCGGGATTGGGAGGAACATCCCTCTTTGCTGGACACCCTGGAGGAGTTCAATCTGCGCATGGCCCAGACCGGGGCCCTGCTGATCCACTACCGGGCCCACTTTATCAAGCGGCTGCGGGAGGTGACCCCCCCCATCCACCGGGATTTTTCCGGCGGACGGGAGGAATTGGGGCTGCGGTATACCACGGTGAGCACCATTTCCGACCCTTTGGCTCCCACCCGCACCCTGCTGGAACAGCTGGTGGAGCACCAAACATCCCACCGAAAGGCGGAGCTGGAGGCCCGGCAGTGTCTGTCGGGACTCCATAAGGACGATCTGGTGGTGGAGCTGGACGGGGTGAGCGCCAAAGCCTTCGCCTCCCAGGGCCAGACCCGGACGGCGGCCCTATCTTTGAAGCTGGCTTCCCGGGAAATTTTCTTTCAGGAGACGGGGGAGTGGCCGGTGCTGCTGCTGGACGACGTGCTCAGCGAGCTGGACCACCGGCGGCAGGAGTTTGTGCTCAAACGCATCAACGGGGGACAAGTATTTATTACTTGTTGTGAGGAGATGAGCCTGGACCGGCTGGGGGAGGGGAAAACCTTCCACATCCGGGAGGGGGCCCTGGTGGAATTGTGAACAACCCGGTGGAAAAAGGCTGTTTTTGTTTTTCCACAGCAGATATATTACAAATAGTTATCAAATATCTGTGAAAACAGACCTGTGAGAGGGGAACCATCTTCACCGAGTTTTCCACAATCCCGGCCCAAATTGTGGACAGTATGTAGGAGACGCCTATGATTCTTTTGATTTTGGCCCTCATTCCCCTGGTGGGGGGCCTTGTGCTGGAATTTCTGGTGTGCCAGTTTACCCGCAAGGGCAGCCGCCTGTGGAAGCTGCTGCCCCCCATAGGGGCCGCTCTGGTCACCGTTTTGCTGGTGTACTACCGGCTCGGCCTGTGGGAGTCGGAGGACTCCCCGGTGACCCAGCTGCTCTTTATCCCCGGCCTGCCCGCCCTGGGCTTTTTTGTGGGGCTGTTTGCCGGCTGGCGGCTGTACCGGCGGCTGTGGCGGCCCAGAATCATTCAGGACCCGGGGGAGGGGCGGTAAATGTATCTGCATATCGGTCAGAACGTCATCATCCCCTTTCGGGATGTGGTGGGGCTCTTCGATCTGGACAATACCAGCGCCTCCCGCCTGACCCGGTCTTTTCTGGAGCGGGCCGAAAAGGAGGGGCGGCTGGTCAACGTGTCCGACGATCTGCCCCGGTCCTTTGTGCTGTGCAGCGGGCAGGAGGGGCCCCCTGTGGTCTATCTCTGCCAGCTCTCCACCGCCGCCCTGCTGCGGCGGGCGGAAAACAACAGCTTTGAGTGAACGATCCTTCGGGCCGTCAAAGGCGGCTCCTACGGGAGAACGTAGGGGTGGCCTTTGACCGCCCGCTGATTCCAATGGAGGTTTTCAAATGTCTGAAGAACTGAACAACAGCGCCACCCAGGTGGAGCACGAGTACGGCGGCTCCGAGATCCAGGTGCTGGAGGGCCTGGAGGCCGTCCGTAAGCGCCCCGGCATGTATATCGGCTCCACCAGCGAGTCCGGCCTGCACCACCTGGTGTACGAAATTGTGGATAACTCCATCGACGAGGCCCTGGCGGGCTACTGCGACGAGATCACCGTCTCCATCGGGGAGGGGGATATCATCACCGTCATCGACAATGGCCGTGGTATCCCCGTGGATATCCAGCCCCAGACCGGCCTGCCCGCGCTGGAGGTGGTGTTCACCATCCTCCACGCCGGCGGCAAGTTCGGCGGCGGCGGCTACAAGGTGTCCGGCGGCCTCCACGGCGTGGGCGCCAGCGTGGTCAACGCCCTCTCCGAGTGGCTGGAGGTGCGGGTCCACAAGGAGGGCAAGATCTACGAGATGAAGTTCTCCCGGGGTAAGGTGACCCAGCCCATGCAGGTGGTGGGGGACACCGACCGCCATGGCACCGAGGTGGTGTTCAAGCCAGACCCCGAGATGTTTGAGATCACCGAATATAACTATGAGACCCTCCATACCCGGATGCGGGAGGAGGCCTTCCTCAACGCAGGGCTGCGCATCCACACCGTCGACAACCGCCCCGGCAAGGAGCAGGAGGACACCATGCACTACGCCGGAGGCATCCGGGAGTTTGTGTCCTTCCTCAACCGCTCCAAGGACCCCATCCACGCCGATGTGATCTACATGGCGGGGAGCAAGGAGGACTCCATGGCGGAGGTGGCCTTCCAGTACAACGACGGCTACAACGAGACCATTGTGTCCTTTGCCAACAACGTCCATACCCCCGAGGGCGGTATGCATGAGGAGGGCTTCAAGCGGGCCCTGACCACCGTGCTCAACAACTACGGCAAGAAAATGAAGCTGCTCAAGGACGACGACAAGGTGTCCGGCGAGGACTGCCGGGAGGGCATCGCCTGCGTCATCTCGGTCAAGCTCACCGAAGCCCAGTTTGAGGGTCAGACCAAGGCCAAGCTGGGCAACAGCGAGATCCGCACCCTGGTCAACTCCATCGTCACCGAAAAGCTGGCCGAGTACCTGGAGGAGAACCCGGCGGTGGGCAAGGCCATTCTGGAAAAGGCCCTGATGGCCAACCGGGCCAGAGAGGCCGCCCGGAAGGCCCGGGAGTCCATCCGCCGCAAGACCGCCCTGGGGGGCGCCGCCATGCCCGACAAGCTGCGGGACTGCAACGAGGTCAACCCCGAGCTCACCGAGCTCTACATCGTGGAGGGCGACTCCGCAGGCGGCTCCGCCACCCAGGGGCGGGACAGCCGGTTCCAGGCCATTCTCCCCCTGTGGGGCAAGATGCTCAACGTGGAAAAGGCCCGGGCCGACAAGGTGTACGGCAACGACAAGCTCACCCCCGTCATCACCGCCCTGGGGGCGGGCATCGGGGACGACTTTGACCTGAGTAAGCTGCGCTATCACAAGATCATCATTATGGCCGATGCCGATGTGGACGGCTCCCACATCCGCACCCTGCTTTTGACCTTCTTCTTCCGGTTCATGCGGCCCCTCATTGAGCACGGCTATGTGTACGCCGCCGTGCCACCCCTGTTCAAGCTGACCCGGGGCAAGACCACCCGGGTGGCCTATGACGATGAGGAGCGGGAGCGCATTGCCGCCGAGCTGCGGGGAGACAACCCCAACACCAAGGTGGTCATCAACCGCTTCAAGGGCCTGGGCGAGATGGATTACCATGAACTGTGGGAGACCACCATGGACCCGGAAAAGCGGACCCTGCGCCGCATCACCCTGGACGACGCCGTCCTGGCCGACCAGACCTTCACCGTCCTCATGGGCGAAAAGGTGGAGCCCCGGAAGGAGTTCATCGAGCGCAACGCCAAGTATGCGGTGAATTTGGACTATTAAGGCTTCGGGCGTCTCCGACGCCCCGCCTTTGACCTTATCATGAAGATTGAGAGGCAACAGCATGAGCAAAAAGCCACAGTACGACCCGGAGGAAATCCGGTACCCGGACCAGACCATCGTCACCTCGCCCTTGGTGAAGGAGATGGAACAGTCCTATATCGAGTACGCCATGAGCGTCATCAAGGGCCGGGCCCTGCCCGACGTGCGGGACGGTTTGAAGCCGGTCCACCGGCGCATCCTGTACGCCATGTATGAGGACAACCTCACCGCCGACAAGCCCTTCAAAAAGTCCGCCACCTGCGTGGGCGACGTGCTGGGCCGGTATCACCCCCACGGCGACGCCAGCGTGTACGACGCCCTGGTCCGGCTGGCCCAGGACTTCTCCATGCGCTACCCCCTGGTGGACGGCCACGGCAACTTCGGCTCCATCGACGGCGACCCCGCCGCCGCCTACCGGTACACCGAGGCCCGTATGTCCAAGATCTCCGACGAGATGCTGCGGGACATCGAAAAGGACACGGTGAACTGGGACCCCAACTTCGACGAGTCCCGGAAGGAGCCCCGGGTGCTCCCCTCCCGGTTCCCCAACCTGCTGGTCAACGGTTCGGCGGGTATTGCCGTGGGCATGGCCACCAACATCCCGCCCCACAACCTGCGGGAGGTCATTGACGCCACCATCTGCGTGCTGGACAACCCGGAGGCCACCCTGACCGACCTGATGGAGCACGTCAAGGGCCCCGATTTCCCCACCAAGGGTATCATCATGGGCCGCTCCGGCATCCGGGCGGCCTACGCCACCGGCCGGGGCCGGGTGTGCGTCCGGGCCCGCACCGAGTTTGAGGAGTTCGGCCAGAACCGCACCCGCATCATCGTCACCGAGATTCCCTACCAGGTCAACAAGCGGATGCTCATCAAAAACATGGCCGACCAGGTGGAGGACAAGCGCCTGGAGGGCATCTCCGACATCCGGGACGAGTCCGACCGCAACGGTATGCGGGTGGTCATCGAGCTCAAGCGGGACGCCAACCCCCAGGTGGTCTTGAACCGCCTGTTCGCCCAGACCCAGCTCCAGACCACCTTTGCCATCAATATGCTGGCCCTGGTGGACGACCAGTCCCAGCCCAAGATCCTCTCCCTGCGGCACATCTTGGACGAGTACATCGCCTTCCAGGAGGAGATCATCGTCCGCCGCACCAAGTACGACCTGAAAAAGGCCCAGGAGCGGGCCCACCTGCTGGAGGGCCTGCTCATCGCTCAGGACAACATCGACGAAGTCATCCACATCATCCGCTCCAGCTACGACAACGCCAAGGAAAACCTGATGAGCCGCTTTGCCCTGGACGAGGTCCAGGCCCAGGCCATTCTGGATATGCGTCTCAAGGCGCTCCAGGGCCTGGACCGGGAGAAGCTGGAGGCCGAGTACAAGGAGCTGGAGGCGCGCATTGCCTACTTCAATGAGCTGCTGGCCAGCGAGGAGAAGATCCGGGGGGTGCTGAAGGAGGAGCTGTCCGCCATCCGGGACAAGTACGGCGACGAGCGGGTCACCGAGATCCAGGACGTGGAGGACGAGATCGACATTGAGGACCTGATCGAGGAGGAGGAGTGTGTCTTTACCCTCACCGCCGGGGGTTACATTAAGCGCACCCCCGCCTCCACCTACCGGACCCAGCGCCGGGGCGGCAAGGGCATCACCGCCATGTCCACCAAGGAAGAGGACTATGTGGACACGGTGTTTACCGCCTCCACCCACGACTATATCCTCTTCTTCACCAATAAGGGCCGGGTCCACCGGAAGAAGGGCTACCAGATCCCCGAGGCGGGCCGCACCGCCAAGGGCACCAATCTGGTGAACGTGCTGCCCATCGAGCAGGACGAGAAGGTCACCGCCATGATCCATCTGCGGGAGTTCCCCGAGGATCGGTATCTGGTGATGGTCACCCGCAGCGGCACCGTCAAGCGTATCCAGCTCTCCTCCATCCACACCGCCCGGAAGGCGGGCATCCGCTGTATCACCCTGGACGAGGGGGACGAGCTGATCTGCGTCCGGGAAACCGACGGGGAGCAGGCCATTTTGATCGTCACCCACGACGGCATGGCCATCTGCTTCAAGGAGACCGACGTGCGGTGCATGGGCCGGGACGCCTGCGGCGTCCGGGGCATCAGCCTGCGGGCGGGCGACTTTGTAGTGGGCGCTGCCCGGGCCAAATATGACCATCAGGTGCTGATGATTACCGAAAACGGCTACGGCAAGCGCACCGAAATGGACGAGTATATCCGTGCAGACGGCCCCCAGAAGCGGGGCGGCTTCGGCCTGAAGGGCTACAACGTCACCGACAAGACCGGCCCCGTGGTGGGGGTCAAGGTGGTGAACGACAACGACGACGTGCTGGTCATCAACGACGCGGGCGTCATCATCCGCATGGCTGTGTCCGGCATCTCCACCTACGGCCGCACCGCCCAGGGGGTCAAGATCATGAATCTGGAGGATGGTGTAAAGGTTATTTCCTTTGCACGTACAGACCATGAGGAGGAAGAGGAGGACACCGGCGCTTCGGAAGGGGAGGAATAACGGATGTCCAGAAGAAAGGTGACCTACCGGCCCAGCAAGGCCGGGTCGGTGATGGGCGGCGTGGTGGGCTGCGTGTTCGTGCTCATCGGCCTGTTTGTCATCATTCCCCAGTTTTCCATGGCGGGGGGCTTTGCCCTGCTGTTCGGCATCGCCTGGACAGCCATCGCCGCCATCATGACCGTTGTTAATTTTTATCAGGGCTTTGGAAAGAAGTATATGGGCCCCGAGATCCACATTGAGGAGGACGGGGTGTCGGCCGACCAGTCCAAGGGCACCCCGCAGCAGCGGCTGGAACAGCTCCAGTCCCTCTATGACCGCCGGCTCATCACCCAGGAGGAGTACGAGCAGAAGCGGCGGGAGATTTTGAAGGAGCTGTAACGGCAAAGGCCTTGTTTGGAAGGGGGGAGAGAAGACAGGATGGTACTGGATTTTTTCTCTCTCTTCACGATCTTTTCCTCTCCCAGCCAGTCCATGTGGATCTTGCTCATCTTCTGCGTTTTGTGCTATGTGATCTGGGTTCCCTGGCAGGAGTACAAAGAAAAGAGGCAGGACCGCAAAAAGCGCCCTGCCAAGCCCAAATCCAAGGACTTGGACGAAAAGCCCGGCCCGCCGCCCTCTGATTCCCGCCAGAAATTGAAACAGCTCAAGCAGCTGTGGAAAGCGGGGCTTTACACCGACGAGGAATACCGGCAGAAGCGCAAGAAAATACAAAGGGGCCGTTAAACAAGGAGGCACATGAAAACAGTTACCATTTATACCGACGGGGCCTGCTCGGGCAACCCGGGCCCCGGGGGCTGGGGGGCTATCCTGCAATACGGCGCGCACAAAAAGGAGCTCTCCGGCGGCGAGGCCCACACCACCAACAACCGCATGGAGCTGACCGGCGTTATCACCGCCCTGAAGGCCCTGAAAGAGCCCTGCACTGTGGAGCTGTACTCCGACTCCAAGTATGTCATTGACGCCCTCCAAAAGGGCTGGGCCAGGGGCTGGAAGGCCAAGGGCTGGGTGAAGTCGGACAAAAAGCCCGCCTTGAACCCGGATTTGTGGGAAACCCTGCTGGAGCTGTGCGATTACCACACCGTCCACCTCCACTGGGTCAAGGGCCACGCCGACAACCCGTTTAACAACCGATGCGACGAGTTGGCGGTGGCGGAGAGCCGGAAGTATAAGTAAGGGCCCGCATGGGCCCGCCCATGGTCCAAAGGAGGACGTATGAAAATCGCCATTGTATTCGACAGTCAGACCGGCAACACTGCCCAGGTGGCCAAGGCCATCCAGGCCGCCTGTGAGGGCCAGGAGATCGTCTCCTTTGGCCCGCCGCCCCAGAATGTGGACCAGGCCGAGCTGGTTTTTGCCGGGTCCTGGACCGATAAGGGGAGCTGTACCCCCGCCATGCAGGAATTTTTACATACCCTGTACGGCAAGCGGGTGGCCTTGTTCGGTACCGCCGGGTTCGGCATTTCCCAGCTGTATTTTGCCTCCCTGGCCGACCGCTTCAAAGGGGAGGTGCCCAAGGGAAACCAGGTAGTGAGCACCTTTTTCTGCACCGGCAAGATGCCCCAGGCGGTGCGGGACCGGTACGAGGCCCAGCTGAAGGCCGACCCGGAGAATGCCAAGCTGAAATCCATGATCCAGGCTTATGACCTGGCCCTGACCCACCCGGACCAGAGCGACCTGGAGCAGGCCGCCGACTTTGCCCGGGAGGCCATGCAGGCGTAAAAGTACAGAAAAACGCCCTGTCGCTTATGCGACAGGGCGTTTTTTGGTTTTTTAGAACTTGATGCGCTCAGCAATATAGGCTTTTACCTGATCCATGGGGATACGCACCTGCTCCATGGTGTCCCGCTCGCGGACGGTGACGCAGTGGTCGGCGGGGGTGTTCTCGTCGCCCACGGTCTGGAAGTCCAGGGTGACGCAGAAGGGGGTGCCGATCTCGTCCTGGCGGCGGTAACGCTTGCCGATGGAGCCGGCGTCGTCGTAGTCCACCATGAACTCACGGGCCAGCTCGTCCCGCAGCTGCTGGGCGGGGCCGGAGAGCACTTCTTTCTTGCTCAGAGGCAGCACGGCACACTTGAAGGGGGCCAGAGCGGGGTGGAAACGCAGCACGGTGCGCACATCGTCGTTGCCCTTCTTGTCCTGGCCCACCACCTCCTGGTCGTAGGCGTCCACCAGGAAGGCCAGGGTGACACGGTCGGCGCCCAGAGAGGGCTCCACCACATAGGGGATATAGTGCTCGCCGGTCTCCTGGTCGAAGTAGGTCATATCCTTGCCGGAGGTGTTCTGGTGCTGGGTCAGGTCGTAGTCGGTGCGGTCGGCCACGCCCCACAGCTCGCCCCAGCCGAAGGGGAAGAGGAACTCAAAGTCGGTGGTACCCTTGGAGTAGAAGCACAGCTCCTCGGGGCTGTGGTCCCGCAGCCGCAGGTGGTCCTCCTTCATGCCCAGGCTCAGCAGCCAGTCCTTGCAGAAGGAGCGCCAGTACTGGAACCACTCCAGATCGGTGCCCGGCTTGCAGAAGAACTCCAGCTCCATCTGCTCAAATTCCCGGGTACGGAAGGTGAAGTTGCCGGGGGTGATCTCGTTGCGGAAGGACTTGCCGATCTGGCACACGCCGAAGGGCAGCTTCTTGCGGGTGGTGCGCTGGACGTTGGGGAAGTTGACAAAAATGCCCTGGGCGGTCTCGGGCCGCAGGTACACCGTGTTCTTGGCGTCCTCGGTGACCCCCTGGAAGGTCTTGAACATCAGGTTGAACTGGCGGATGTCGGTAAAGTTGTGCTTGCCGCAGGAGGGGCAGGGGATGTTCTTCTCCTCGATAAAGGCTTTCATCTCCTCCTGGGAGAAGGCGTCGATGGGCTTCTCCAGCTCCACGCCGTTCTCGGCGCACCAGTCCTCAATGAGCTTGTCGGCCCGGAAACGCTCCTTACACTCCTTACAGTCCATCAGAGGGTCGGAGAAGCCGCCCAGATGGCCGGAGGCCACCCAGGTCTGGGGGTTCATCAGGATGGCGGCGTCCAGACCCACGTTGTAGGGGTTCTCCTGGACGAACTTCTTCCACCAGGCCTTTTTCACATTGTTCTTCAGCTCCACGCCCAGAGGGCCGTAGTCCCAGGTATTGGCCAGGCCGCCGTAGATCTCGGAGCCGGAGAAAATGAAGCCCCGGCCCTTGCACAGGGTAACGATCTGCTCCATGGTCTTGTCGGTGTTTTTCATGGTACAATCAAACTCCTTTTGTTTGTAATTTTGCATATATGGTACCGTTTCCCCTATCCATCTGGCCTTTGGCCAGCCACCTTACACCGGGGGAAGGCTAAGAAAAAACCGCCCTGAGCCTACGCTCAGGGCGGAAAAAATCCGTGGTACCACCTGAATTCGGACGATTTGTCCGCACTCAAACCCGGTAACGGTGGGGGACCGGCGGGGCATTGCCTCCCCGCGGCTCACGGGCGCCTTCTCGCCAGCTCCGCCAAAGCCTTGCACCGTCCGGCTTCTCTCTGGGGCGGAAATTTGGGGGTACTGTTCCCGGTCACTGCCTTATCGCGGGCTATTCTATCATGCTTTCCCCCACCCGTCAAGGAAAAAAGGGGCGAAGCCTCACCGGCGGCGGAGAATTTCGTCCAGCAGAGCGTGGGCGGCCTCCTCCTTGCTCATAAGGGGCAGCTCTTTGGCCCCGTCGGGGGAGATGAGGGTGAGCAGGTTGGTGTCCACCCCAAAGCCTGCCCCCGCCTGCTTCAGGTTATTGGCGGCGATCAGGTCCAGGTGCTTTTTCTCCAGCTTCTGTTTGGAGTTTTCCACCATGTCCCTGGTCTCCATGGAAAACCCGCACAAAAACTGTCCCGGACGGCGGTGCTGGCCCAGCCAGGCCAGAATATCCTGGGTGCGGGTCAGGGGGAGGGAGAGGTCGGCGTCGCCGCCGCTCTTTTTGATCTTGTCCTCTGCCAGATGGGCGGGGCGGTAGTCGGCCACGGCGGCGGCCTTGATGATGATATCCTGCTCGGCTGACCGGCTGGTCACCGCCTCAAACATATCCTGGGCGGAGACAATGTCCACCACCTCCATGTAAGGGGGCTTTTTCAGGTGTACCGGCCCGGACACCAGGGTGACCGCCGCCCCACGGGCGGCGGCGGCTCTGGCGATGGCATAGCCCATCTTGCCGGTGGAGTGGTTGGTTACATAGCGCACCGGGTCCAGGGCCTCCTGGGTGGGCCCGGCGGTGACCAGCACTTTAAGCCCCTCCATGTCCTTCTCGTGGCTCAGGGCGTGGAGGACACACTCCAGCAGGTCCTCCGGCTCGGGCATCTTGCCCTTGCCTACCGCCCCGCAGGCCAGGCGGCCGCTGGCGGGCTCCACGATCTCCCAGCCGTACCGGCGCAGGGTGTTTAAATTGTCCTGAGTCACCGGGTTTTCGTACATCTTGGTGTTCATGGCCGGGGCGGCAATTTTGGGACAGGTACAGGCCAGAATGGTGGTGGTGAGCATATCGTCGGCTAACCCGTGGGCCAGCTTGGCCAGCACGTTGGCGGTGGCGGGGGCCACCAGCACCAGGTCGGCCTGGTCGGCCAGGGCGATGTGCTCCACCTGGAACTGATAGTTGCGGTCGAAGGTGTCCACGCTAACCCGGTTGCCGGTGAGGGACTCGAAGGTGTGGGGGCCGATGAACTCGGTGGCGTTTTTGGTCATGACCACCTGGACGTTGGCCCCCTGTTTCACCAGGGCGGAGGCCAGATTGGCGGATTTATAGCAGGCAATGCCGCCGGTGACCCCCAGCAGCACAGTTTTCCCCTTTAATTGCATGGCGTGTGTCTCCTTTCTGGGCTGGGACGGCGGAAAACTGCCGCCGTTTTGCCCATTGGCCCCGCCATTATATCAGACCGGGCCGGACTTTTCCACATTCCCATTGCAATTTGTGGACAAAGCAAGTATAATGGCTCCGGTTGTTTCCACATCCGGGACCGCTGTACTCCCAAGAGACGGCAGGTCCCAACCCATGGGAAACAGCCGTCCAAAATACGCGCTGTATCCCCAAGGGGGAACGGCAGCTGGAGGTAATTGCATATGAAACAAGCGCTCACCCGGTCCCAACGGAGCAAACAGGTGCAGGGCATGGCCATTCTGGCCATGTTTACCGGCATTATTTTTCTGCTCACCTTTACGCCCATCGGCATGATTGACCTGCCTGTCATCAAGGCCACCATTCTCCACGTACCGGTCATCATCGGCTCCATTCTGCTGGGACCCAAGAAGGGCGCTTTTCTGGGCGCTATGTTTGGTCTGTCCAGCCTCATCAAAAACACGCTGGTGCCCGGTCTGTCCTCCTTTGTCTTTTCTCCCTTTATCCCCGTCCCCGGCCTGGACCGGGGCAGCCCCTGGGCGCTGTTTATTTGCTTTGTGCCCCGTATCCTGGTGGGCGTCACCCCCTGGCTGGTGTACACCCTGATTAAGTTCCTGTTCCGGAAGTCCAACGCCGGTGTTCAGACTGTGGGCATGGTGATCGCCGGCATCGTGGGCGCCCTCACCAACACCGCCCTGGTGATGGGCTCCATCGGCGTGATCTTTACGGAGGCCTACGCCGCCGCCCAGGGCATCCCCGCCGACGCGGTGATGGGCTTTATTCTGGGCATCGTGGCCGCCAACGGCATCCCCGAGGCCATTGTGGCCGCCGTCATCACCCCCGCCGTGTGCGTCCCCATGGTGCGGGCCCTCAAGCTGGAGAAGGCCCCTGCCGCCGCCCAGCCCGCCTGATATGCTGCTGGCTGTCGATATTGGCAACACCACCGTGGCTCTGGCGGGGCTGCGGGGGGATGTGCCCGCTTTTGTGATCCGCCTGCCCAGCGATTGCGGCAGAGATGCAGCCGCCTGGACGAATACCCTCCGGCAGCGGCTGGAAGGGGAGGGCGTGGACCCGAGAGAGGCGGATGGGGCCGTTCTTTCCTCGGTGGTGCCCGCCCTTACCCGCCCGGTGACCGCCGCCCTGGCGTCCCTTACCGGCCGCACCCCGTTGGTGGTGGGCAGGACCACCCCCACCGGTCTGGATCTGGGGGGGTATGATGCCTTTCATCTGGGCATGGACCGGGTGGTGGACTGTGTGGCCGCCCTGGCCCGGTACGGCGGCCCGGTGGCGGTCTTTGACATGGGTACCGCCACCACCCTGTCGGCAGCGGACAAAAACGGCGTTTTCCTGGGTGGGATGATCCTGCCCGGGCTGGCCCTCTCTCTGGAGGCCCTCAGCGCCAAGGCCGCCCAGCTGCCCCCCATCACCCTGACCCCGCCGGAGGGCCTCATGGGTACCGATACGGTGTCCTGTATGAAGCACGGCGCCCTCTACGGCGCCGCCGGTGCCATTGAGGGCATTGTCCGGAGGCTGGAGAGAACATATGGCCCGCTGACGGTGGTGCTCACCGGGGGCAACAGTACCCTGGTGCGGCCCCTGCTGGAGATCTCCACCGCCTGGGAGCCCAACCTGACCTTTTTGGGGCTGGCGGAGATTTGGAGACGCAATCAATGCTAAAAAACGGCACGCCGCTTGATGCAGCGTGCCGTTTTTTATCGGTCTTCTTGCTTGGATTCCCGAAGCAACTTGAGTTTTTTGTGCTTGTACCACACGCAGTTAAAGACATTGCCCAAAATTAAAATATTGCCGCACAGGTAGAGCCACACCAGCATGATGATGATGGAGGCCAGGGACCCGTACACCAGGGAGTACCGGGAGGACAGGCCGATAAACCAGGAAAAGAGGATGGAGAAGGCGGACAGGGCCACCGAGGCCAGAAATGCGCCGGTGAGAACGGGGGGCCGGGGCCTGCCGGCCGGGGCGGCCACCCGGTAGACCAGCAGCACAAAGAGAAAGACCAGCAAAAAGAGCAGCAGAAAGCGAAACCACTGCCAGTCCCAGGGCAGGGTATGGGTATCCAGCTGGAGCAGCCGCTCCACCGTCTGAAAGAGCCATCCGCCGGTGAGCAGCACCACAAGGGACAGGCAGATGGTGACCAGCAGCAGCACCGCAAAGAGCACGCTGGCCAGAATCTGCCGGAAACCCCGGTAACCCTTGCGGCTATAGATCTCCTCCATAATGTTCATCAAAGCCCGGAAGGCCGCCGAGGCGGAGAACAGGGTCATAAAAAGGCCTGCGATCAGCAGTCCGGTGGACTGATTGGAGGTGATGTACCAGACGTATTCCTTTAAAATGCTCAGGATGGCAGGGGGCAGCAGGGGGGCGGAGGCCTCCAGCACCGCGTCCAGGTCCACCGGCAGCAGGCTGATGAAGGCGTTGACGCAGATGAGCAGAGGAAAGAAGGAGAGAATGAGGAAATAGGCAAGCTCAGCGGCGGAACGGGAAATGTGCTTGGAAAAATAGAGCTCAGCCATCTCCAGCACAAATCTGACCGGCTTTTTTTGCAGCAGCCCTTTGGGCATGGGCACACCTCCCACCATACAGGTTCCTCTTGAATATACCATAAAATGGAATCCAATGCAAGGACAAGGAAGGGCGTCTTCCTGGTCCTTGCTGGTTTTTGGGCAGCAAAAAACCGCCTGCGCGGCAGGCGGTTTCATGTTTGACCACAGATCAGGCCAGCTTGTTCAGCTTGATGGTCATGGCGCTCTTCTTGTGCGCAGCGTTGTTCCGGTGCAGCAGACCATGAACCACGGCCTTGTCGACCGCCTTAACGGCCACCTTGTAAGCGCCCTCGGCCTCGCTGCGGTTGCCTTCGACCACCGCGGCCTCAAACTTCTTGATGTCGGTCTTGAGGGCGGACTTCGCGGCCTTGTTCTGCATGGCCTTGGTCTTATTCACCAGGACACGCTTCTTGGCAGACTTAATATTCGGCAAACCAAACACCTCCTCCGATGACGATAGTAATACACATAGTTTGCCCTGTGCATTTTTACATTCTAGCAGGAAGGCATGAAAATTGCAACTGTTTTTTTCAAATTTTTTCACCTTTTTTGAATATGGGGCCGCTCTGCGCAAAAAATAGAGGAAAGCGGCACACAAAACACCATATCTTGGGGTATTTAGGAGGACGGTTATGGAAAAACGACGGACGGACCTGGCGGTGGAGGCCGCCCAGCTGTGGCGGGAAGGGGGCAATGAGGGGGAGCTGCCCGGCGTGGAGCAAACGGAATCCGTCCGGGAGGGTTACCCGGTGACCACAGTGCGTATCTTCAACGACCAGGGGGCCAAGGCCCTGGGCAAGCCGGTGGGCACCTATGTGACCCTCACCCTGGAGGGGCTGGCCCGCCGGGAGCAGGACGCCTTCGGCCGGGCGGCCCGAGCGGTGGCGGCGGAGCTGTCCGCCCTGCTGAAGCTGCCCCAAAAGGCCCCCGTTCTGGTGGTGGGGCTGGGCAACCGGGCCATTACCCCCGACAACATCGGCCCCGCCGCCGCCGACCACACCATGGTTACCCGCCATCTGGTGGAACAGGTGCCAGAGCATTTTGGCTGTTTCCGGCCGGTGGCGGCGCTGGCGGCGGGGGTGCTGGGCACTACCGGCGTGGAGAGCGGGGAGCTGGTGAAGGCGGTGACCGAGAAGATCCGGCCCTCCAGCGTCATTGCGGTGGACGCCCTGGCCTCCCGCAGCCTGAGCCGGGTGTGCAACACCATCCAGCTGGCCGACACCGGCATTACCCCCGGCTCCGGGGTAGGCAACGCCCGGGCGGCCCTGGACCAGCGGAGCCTGGGAGTGCCTGTCATCGCCGTGGGGGTGCCCACAGTGGTGGACGGGGCCACCCTGGCCGCCGATCTGCTGGCCGAGGCGGGGCAGGGAGACCTGGACTCCCAGACCCTCCAGGGAGCGGGGGAGGGGGTGCTGGTCACCCCACGAGACATCGACGCCAAGGTTACCGATCTGGCCAAGGTGGTGGGGTTTGGCATCAACCTGGCCCTTCAGGAGGGACTGACAGTGGAGGATGTGGAGCTGTATTTAAGCTGAACCTGTCAAAAAAGACCTGTAGGTCTTTTTTGACAAAGAGCAGCATGACGGATGGGGTTCGATTTCTTGCGAAATTGTCACCCCATCCGCCATGAGAAGCGTCCTTTCCGAGGCACATGTCCCCGGAAAGGACAGATTTTGATTTGATTCCGCGCCTATGGGCGGCGGAACTCTGCGAGGCTTCCTTGTTGGGAAGTCTTTTGACAAGCTGAGATCTGCTGCAACGTACAGCAGGTCTTTTTGGTTATTCTTCGTCCAGCTTCAATACTGCCATGAACGCCTCGGTGGGAATCTGTACAGTACCCAGAGAGCGCATCTTCTTTTTGCCCTCTTTCTGCTTTTCCAGCAGCTTTTTCTTTCGGGTGATATCGCCGCCGTAGCACTTGGCCAGCACGTCCTTCCGCATGGCCTTGACGGTTTCCCGGGCAATGACCTTGCCGCCGATGGCGGCCTGCACCGGCACCTCGAAGAGCTGGCGGGGGATGTTCTCCTTCAGCTTTTCGCACAGCCGCCGGGCCCGGGGATAAGCTTTATCCTTGTGAGCGATAAAGCTCAAAGCGTCCACCTGGTCGCCGTTGAGCAGCATATCCACCTTCACCAGCTCGGAGGGCTCGTACCGGTCCATCTCGTAGTCTAGGGAGGCGTACCCCTTGGTGCGGGCCTTTAGAGTGTCAAAGAAATCATAGATGATCTCGCCCAACGGCATGGAGTAGTGCAGCTCCACCAGATTGGTGTCCAGATACTGCATATCCTTGTACTCGCCCCGCCGGTCCTGACACATGGGCATGATGTTGCCCACATAGTCCGGGGGTGTGACGATGGACACCTTGGCGTAGGGCTCCTCCGCCAGCTCGATATTGGCGGGGTCGGGGTAGTTGTGGGGGTTATCCACCATGACCACCGTGCCGTCGGTCTTGGTGATGCGGTAGATCACCGAGGGCAGGGTGGTGATGAGGTCCAGGTCAAACTCCCGTTCCAGCCGCTCCTGGATGATCTCCATATGGAGCATCCCCAAAAAGCCGCACCGGAAGCCAAAGCCCAGAGCGGCGGAGGACTCAGGCTCGAAGGACAGGGAGGCGTCGTTGAGCTGGAGCTTCTCCAGCGCGTCCCGCAGATCGGGGTATTTGCTGCCGTCCTCGGTGTAGATGCCACAGTACACCATGGCCCGGGCGGGGCGGTAGCCGGGCAGAGGCTCCGCCGCCGGGGTCTCCGCCCCGGTGACGGTGTCGCCCACCTGGGTATCCTTCACGTTCTTGATGGAGGCGGTGAAGTAGCCCACCTCGCCGGCGATCAGCTCCTGGCAGGGCTCCATGCCCAGGGGGAGCAGGTGGCCGCACTCGATGACCTGATAGGAGGCCCCGGAGGCCATCATCTTGACCGTCATGCCGGTTTTGATGGTGCCCTCCATCACCCGGAAGTACACGATGACACCCCGGTAGGCGTCATACTGGCTATCGAAGATCAGGGCCTTGAGAGGGGCATTGGGGTCTCCCTTGGGGGCGGGGACGTTTTTCACAATGTCCTCCAGCACCGCCGGGATGTTGATGCCCACCTTGGCGGAGATTTCGGGGGCGTCCTGGGCGGGGATGCCGATGATGTTTTCAATTTCATCCTTCACCCGCTGGGGATCGGCGGCGGGCAGGTCGATCTTATTCACCACCGGCAAAATCTCCAGGTCGTGCTCCATGGCCAGGAAGGTGTTGGCCAGGGTCTGGGCCTCGATACCCTGGGCGGCGTCCACCACCAGCACCGCGCCCTCGCAGGCCGCCAGGGAACGGGAGACCTCATAGTTGAAGTCCACGTGGCCGGGGGTGTCGATGAGGTTGAGCTCGTAAATGTTGCCGTCCTCCGCCTGATAGTTGAGCTTGACGGCCCGGGCCTTGATGGTGATGCCCCGCTCCTTCTCCAGGTCCATGTTGTCCAGCAGCTGGGACTCCATCTCCCGGGCGGTGACGGCGTTGCACTGCTCGATCAGCCGGTCGGAAAGGGTGGATTTGCCGTGGTCGATGTGGGCAATGATCGAGAAATTACGGATTTTAGATTGGTCGGTCAAGTGGATACCTCCCGTTTTGATCAGATTTTATTGGATCTTTTATTTTTCCCTGCGCTCGGCAGAGCGGCGGTTGATGCGCTCGCCGGTGTTGTGGATGATCTGGAGCAGGGATTGGTACAGCCCCGGATAGTTCTCCATCAGGGCGTCGTTGTTCATGGGGGGGAAGCTGCCCTTGTCCTTGACGTGGGCGGCCAGGGCCTCGGTATATTCCGCCTCGGCGCAGATCATATCGGCAAAGGGCATCCCTGCCACAAACTGCTGGGGAGACACCGAGAAGAAGTCCTCGTTCTGGGTGCCGTCCGCCCGGTACAGGTGGCGGAACAGCTTATAGATGGCCGTGCCCAGGTAGTCGGCGGCGGCGTTGATGGCCTCCTTTTTGCCGGTCTTGCCCAGCAGGTCGAACAGCACCCCGGTGGAGTTCACCAGCAGCTTTTTATTCAGGGTGGCCAGGATGGAGCCGTGGAGCACGTTGTCCTTTTCGGTGGAGTAGTCGTACAGCTCCTCGGCGGCGATGGTGGTGCCGTCCCGGCTCAGGGTACGGCCCAGCAAAAAGTCAGCCGACACATTATAATAATTACAGGCCTTGATGACAAAGGCAAGGCCCGGTTCCCGAACGCCGTTTTCATAGTGGGACAGCAGAGCCTGGCTGATCCCCAGCTCTTTGGCTACCGCCCGCTGGGATACCCCCTTCTCCTGCCGCAGAAGAGACAGACAGCGGGAAAAATCAGACGTCATAATACACCTCTCCTAAAAAACAGTGTGTATAGTATAAATGCAAAAATACCAAAAGTAAAGAGCGTTTTTTCACAATATTTTTTCGCTCAGGTCCTTGTGATTGTTCTAAGGATGGGTGTATAATACTTATACCGCCGAGTATGTGGCAAAAGTACGGATCATTGAAATGGAGGAGATTCCCGTGGCTATTCATATGTTTCAGCAACTGATCGACACGTTGAAGAAGAGTCCCAAGAAGATCGTGTTCACCGAGGGCACCGATCCCCGTATCCTGGAGGCCAGCGCCCGCCTGCTGGCCGGTACCTGGCTGACCCCTCTGCTCATCGGCAACGTGGATGAGATCCACGCCGCCGCCGAGGAGGCCGGCTACAACATCCGGGGCGCCGAGATCATCGACCCCGCCACCTATCCCGACATGGACAAAATGGTGGAGGAGATGGTGGCCCTGCGTAAGGGCAAGATGACCGTGGAGGAGTGCAAGGCTGCCCTGCAGCACGGCAACTACTTCGGCACCATGCTGGTGAAGATGGGCGTGGCCCACTGCCTGCTGGGCGGCGCCACCTACTCCACCGCCAACACCGTCCGTCCTGCCCTGCAGCTCATCAAGACCAAGCCGGGCAACAAGATCGTGTCCTCCTGCTTCATTCTGGTGCGGGAAGGCGTGGGCGAGAATACCGTGCTGGCCATGGGCGACTGCGCCATCAACATTGACCCCAACGAGGACGAGCTGGTGGAAATCACCACCGAGGTGGCCCACTGTGCCCGTACCTTCGGCATCGACCCCAAGGTGGCCATGCTGAGCTACTCCACCAAGGGCTCCGGCAAGGGCGACACCGTGGACAAGATGCGTCACGCCTATGAGAAGGTAGTGGCCTCCAACCCCGACTTCGCCGTGGACGGCGAGCTGCAGTTCGATGCTGCCGTGTCCCCCAAGGTGGGTCAGCTCAAGTGCCCCGGCTCTCCTGTGGCCGGCTACGCCAATACCTTTATCTTCCCCAACATCAACGCCGGCAACATTGGCTATAAGATCGCCCAGCGTCTGGGCGGCTTTGACGCCTACGGCCCCGTGTTGCTGGGCCTCAACGCCCCCATCAACGACCTGTCCCGTGGCTGCAACGCCCAGGAGGTCTACTCCATGGCTATTATTACCGCGGCTCTGGCGTAAGTAAGAAGTGCGGAGCCGTCGAGAGCAGCGGGCTAAGCCGCGGAACGCAGGAAACAAACCGACAGGGCCACAGGCCCGGTGGTTTGTTTTCGGAGTTGGAGCGGCTTAGAACCGCATCGCGAACAGGCGGAGTATGACAACAAAAAGGTACATCAAGCCGGAGCGCCCGCAAGGGGCGCTCCGGTTTTTTGCGGCTGTGGGGGAGACAAGATTATAAATAGGATAAAAGCGGGCGCTGTTCCCACCTGCTATGACCTGTCGGAATGAAAATTTCTTTCGTCATTTGGATGAATCCGGTCGATTTTTCCCGGAAAGACTTGACTTTTTCAAAAGACGCGTGTATGATTACGGCTGTAACCATTTGTAACTCTTTCGTTTCTACCTGTTACCATTCAGATACAGACCGGCTACAGGCGGACGTTTATTCCAAAAACAGGAGGGAATTTCCCCCATGGATGAAATTCTTCATCTTCCACAGCAGGAGGAGGGCGGCGAACGGCTGACCGCCCGGCTCCGTGCCAGAGCGGAGACCGCCGGTGCGGCTCTGCGGACCGGCGCGGAGCGGTTCCGCCGCTGGACCGACACCGCTACCGCGGGCGGCCGCCGGATCATCAGCCCCCTGCACTTCCTGGCCGCCGCCGCCGTGCTGGGCGTGGCCGCAGTGGTCACCACCGTGTACACCCCCGCCTATGTGGTGGAGCTCAACGGTGTGGCCCTGGGCACCGTGACCTCGCCCCAGGTCTTTGAGGAGGCCCTTGACCGGGTGGAGGCCCGGGCCACCAGCATCCTGGGCTATGACTACACCCTGGACGGAGACATCAGTTATTCCCTGGCCCTCATTGAGCCGGAGAACCTCACTCCCACCGCCAGCTTTGAGACCTATCTCTTTGACCAGATCGGCGATGTGATGAAAAACTATGTGCTCACCGTCAACGGCCAGTTTATCGGTGCTTCCCAGGACCGGGACACCCTCACCGCTGTGCTGGATCAGATCAAGGCGGCCTATATCAATGAGAACACCATCTCCGCCGAGTTCACTTCCGGGGTGTACATCACCCATGAGTACACCGCCGCCAATGTGAACCAGGACGCCGACGTGATGCTGGCCACCCTCACCTCCAACACCAACGGCAAGACCACCTACGAGGTCAAGCAGGGCGACACCTTTGTGGGCATCGCCGCCGCCAACGATATGACCCTGTCCGAGCTGGAGGCTCTCAACCCCGATGTGGACAGCAGCGTCATCTATATCGGCCAGATCCTCAACGTGAAAGAGGAGATCCCCTTCCTGTCGGTCAAGACCGTGGACCACGTGACCTACACCGAGTCCATTGCCTGCCCGGTGGTGGAGGTGGAGGACGATACCATGTACCAGGGTGAGTCCAAGGTGCTGGACGCCGGTACTCCCGGCGAGCAGGTGGTCACCGCCGATGTGGCCTACCTCAACGGCGTGGAGCAGGAGCGGGAAGTGCTCTCCACCGAGGTCACCCGGGAGGCCACCAATAAGGTCATCGCCGTGGGTACCAAGGTACGGCCCTCCTGGCTGCCCACCGGCAGCTATATCTGGCCGGTGTACGGCAACATCACCTCCTCCTTCGGCTACCGCTCCATCTTCGGCTCCTACAGCTATCACAGCGGCCTGGACATCGCCACCGCTTACGGCACCACCATCAAGGCTTCTGACGGCGGTACCGTGGTTTGGTCCGGCACCGGCACCGGCAGCTATTGGAGCTACGGCAACTATGTGGTCATCGACCACGGCAACGGCGTGCAGACCTACTACGCCCACTGCTCCAGCCTGCTGGTCTCCACCGGCGACAAGGTCTACCAGGGTCAGCCCATCGCCCGTGTGGGTTCCACCGGACGGTCCACCGGCAACCACTGCCACTTTGAGGTGAAGATCAACGGCACCTCGGTCAACCCCCTGGCCTACCTCAACTGAAGAAACGGATCAAAATATCCGGCACACCAACCGTGTGCCGGATATTTTTTTGCGCTCTCCCGCCTGCGGTCCCAGGCCGTTGCTTTTGGGGAGAGCGGGATTTATAATAATACCGATCAAAACCGCCCTGATTGCAGGGAATTTCAGATGGGAACAGGAGGGAAGAGGCTATGCTGACCGTCATGACCCCCGCCCAGCTGCTGGAGCTGCTGGAGCGGCGGTTTTCTCCCCTGGACCGGCCGCCGGAGGAGGTGGAGCTGGACAGGGCCCTGGGTCGGGTGCTGGCCCGGGACCTTACGGCCTCGGAGTTTGTGCCCAACTTTGCCCGCTCCACCGTGGACGGCTACGCCCTCCGGGGAGCGGATACCTTTGGATGCAGCGAGGCGCTGCCCGCCCTGCTCACCTGCGTGGGGGCGGTGGAGATGGGAAAGGCCCCCGGCTTTGCCATCGGCCCCGGCCAGTGCGCCGCCATCCCCACCGGGGGCGCCCTGCCGGAAGGGGCGGACAGCGTACAGATGGTGGAGTACAGCGAGAATTACGGCGGCGGGGAGATCGGCATTGTCAAAAGCGTGGCCCCGGGGGCCAACCTGATCTTTCGGGGGGACGATGTAAAGCCGGGGGACCGGGTGCTGCGCCGGGGCCGTCGGCTGGAACCCCAGGATATCGGGGCACTGGCGGCCCTGGGGGTGACCCAGGTACCGGTGGTCCCCCGGCTGAAGGTGGGCCTATTGTCCACTGGGGACGAACTGGTGCTCCCAAACCAGATCCCCGGCCCCGGACAGGTCCGGGACGTAAACGGTCCTCTGGTGGCCGCTCTGCTGGCTCAGGCGGGGGCGGAGACCATCCATTACGGCATTGTCCCAGACCGGGAGGAGCTGCTGCATAAGACAATGAAGAAGGCCCTGGGGGAGTGCGACGTGGCGGTGCTGTCCGGGGGCAGCTCGGTGGGGGAAAAGGACGCGGCCTGCCGGGTGATGGAGCAGCTGGGGGAGGTGCTGTGCCACGGGGTGGCCATGAAACCGGGCAAGCCCACCCTGGTGGGTCAGTCAGAAGGCAAGCCCATTTTGGGCCTGCCGGGCCATCCGGTGGCCGCCCTGTTTACCGCAAAGTTGTTTTTGCTCCCCCTGCTGGCCCAACTGGAGGGGAGAAACTTGGAGCGACGGACGGTGTCCGCCCGGCTGAGCCAGACCGTCCCCGCCAACCACAGCCGGGCCCAGTACACCGGCGTAATGCTGGAGGACAAGCCCGACGGGCTGTGGGCCGTCCCCATCTGGGGCAAGTCGGGGCTTATCACCACCCTGGCGGGGGCCAGCGGGTTTTTCTGCGTCCCCCGGAACCGGGAGGGCATCCCGGCGGGGGAGTGGGTGGAGGTGTCCCTTTTTGACCGGTAGGGCGGAGCGCGCTTGACACGCCCTAAAATCTCAGGAGGTGTATCCCATGTCCTTTACCTATCTGACCAATCTGCCTTTGGAGCAGGCTCAGCGGGACTATCCCCTCTGGCTGGCGGAGGGGGGCTTTGCCCCCAAGACGGAACGCCTGCCTACGGCCCGGGCGGCGGGCCGGGTGACCGTCCAGGCGGTCTACGCCAGCCTGTGCGCCCCCCATTATCCCGCCTGCGCCATGGACGGCATCGCGGTACAGGCGGCGGACACCTTCGGGGCCACCGAGACCACTCCGGTCACCCTGGCCCCCGGCCGGTTTACCGTGGTGGACACCGGCGACCCGCTGCCCCATGAGACCGACTGTGTGGTGATGATCGAGGATGTGCTGTGGGAGGGGGAGAGCGCCGTCCTCCATGAGGCCGCCGCCCCCTGGCAGCACGTGCGGCAGATCGGGGAGGACGTATGCGCCGGGGAGATGCTCCTGCCCGCCCGCACCCCCATCACCCCCGCCGCCATCGGGGCCATGCTGGCCGGCGGCGTGCTGGAGGTGGAGGTCTTTACCCGTCCGGTGGTGGGCATCCTCCCTACCGGGGATGAGGTGGTGCCCCCCACAGACCACCCCCAGCCGGGAGACGTGCTGGAATTCAACTCCGCTATCTTTTCCGCCATGCTGGAGGAATGGGGCGGACAGGCCAGAGTTTACCCCATTGTGAAGGACGACAGACACGCCCTTACCGCCGCCCTCACCCGAGCGGTCAAGGAGTGTGACCTGGTGGTGGTCAACGCCGGGTCGTCAGCGGGCCGGGAGGACTATTCCGCCGCCGTCATGGAGCAGGTGGGGGAGGTGCTGTGTCACGGGCTGGCCATCCGCCCCGGCAAGCCTGCCATTCTGGGCCGGTGCGGTCCGGTGCCGGTGCTGGGGGTGCCCGGCTATCCGGTCAGCGGTATCCTGGTGCTGGAGCACCTGCTCCGCCCTCTGGTGGAGGGCTGGACCGGCAGAAAAGCCCCCAGGCGGGAAGAGGCCCAGGCGGTGCTGTCCCGGCGGGTGGTGTCGGGTCTGAAATACCGGGAGTTTGTCCGGGTGCGGCTGGGCAAGGTGGGGGAAAAGCTGGTGGCCTCCCCCCTGGCCCGGGGAGCCGGGATGGTGACCTCCTTTTTGAAGGCCGACGGCATCCTGGACATTCCCCAGGGCAAGGAAGGCGTGGAGGCGGGGGAGAAGGTCACCGTCTCCCTGCTGCGGCCCCGGCAGGATCTGGACCACACCCTGGTGATGATGGGCAGCCACGACCCCCTGCTGGACGAGGTGGCCGATCTGCTCCACCAGCAATATCCCCAGCTGTATATGAGCTCCACCCATGTGGGCTCCATGGGGGGCATCATGGCCCTGCGCCGGGGAGAGGCCCACGGGGCGGGGTGCCACCTGCTGGACGAGACCGACGGCAGCTATAACACCGCTTATCTGGAAAAATACTTTCCCAACGGCGGGGTATATCAGGTGGAGTGCGTGGGCCGTACCCAGGGCCTGATGGCGGCCCCCGGCAACCCTCTGGGGCTGAACGGTTTTGGGGACATTGCCCGGCCCGGCCTGCGGTATGTCAACCGGCAGAAGGGCTCGGGTACCCGCATCCTGGCCGACTACCTGTGCCGGAAGGAGGGGGTGGACCCGTCGGCGGTGTACGGCTACGAGCGGGAGGAGCTGACCCACACCTCGGTGGCCGCCCAGATCGCTGCCGGTACCGCCGACGCCGGTATGGGCATCCTGTCCGCCGCCCGGCTGTACGGGCTGGACTTTCTGCCGGTGTGCGTGGAGCAGTATGACCTGCTCATCCCCGACTATGCCTGGGACACCCCGCCGGTACAGGCTTTGCTGGCGGTGCTGGCCAGTCCGGCCTTCCGGACCCGGCTGGAACAGATGGGGGGCTATACCCTGGACCGGCCGGGACGGGTACGGCGGCATTTTTAAGCGGGAGAAGGGCGGCGTGCCCAAAAGACCAACAGCCTTTTTGCATAATAATCCCCCGGCGGAACTTCCGCCGGGGGTAACTTGTGTCAAAAGAAATGCCCTTGTTAGGGGAGCCTCGCAGAGTTCCACCGCCCGCAGGCGGTGGAATGAAATCAAAATCCGTCCTTTCCGGGGACATGCGCCTCGGAAAGGACACTTCTCATGACGAATGGGGTGACAATTTCACAAGAAATCGAACCCCATTTGTCATGCAATCTCTGCTCCAAAAAGACCATTGGTCTTTTTGGAGCATTTTTTTATTCCTCGTCCTCTTTCTTGGTGCAGACGATGTTCAGCTCATCCAGCTGGGCCTGGGTGACGAAGGAAGGGGCCCCCATCATCAGGTCCTGGGCGTTCTTGTTCATGGGGAAGGGGATGATCTCCCGGATGGACTCCTCGCCAGCCAGCAGCATGACCATCCGGTCCACGCCGGGGGCGATACCGGCGTGGGGGGGCGCGCCGTAGGTGAAGGCGTTGTACATGGCGGGGAACTTGGCCTTCACGTCGTCCTCGCCCAGCCGCACCAGCTGGAAGGCCTCGATCATGATCTCCGGGTCATGGTTCCGCACTGCGCCGGAGGACAGCTCCACGCCGTTGCACACCAGGTCGTACTGATAGGCGGTGATGCTCAGGGGGTCCACCTGGCCCTCCGCCGCTTTCTTCAGGATCTCCAGGCCGCCGTTGGGCATGGAGAAGGGGTTGTGGCAGAACTCCAGCTGGCCGGATTCCTCCCCGATCTCGTACATGGGGAAGTCCACGATCCAGCAGAACTCATACCGCTCCTTGTCCATGTGGTTGGGGCAGAAGGCGCCCAGCTTGGAGCGCAGCACACCGGCGGTCTTTTGGGCGGCCAGCAGCTTGCCGGCAGTGAGGCCCACGAAACAGCCGGGCTCCAGACCCAGGGCGGCCACCACCTGGTCCTTGATGGGCTGGACGAACTTGGCGATGCCGCCTACCACCTCGCCCTTCTCGTCCAGGCGGAACCAATAGGCCTTGTTGCCAGACTGGACCTCCACCTCATTGCAGATGCCGTCGATCTGCTTGCGGGTGCCCTCAAAGCCGGTGACCACCACAGCCTTGACGGTGTTGCCCTCAAAGGGCCCGAAGCCGCAGGAGCCCAGTACCTCGGTGGCGTCGGTGACGGTCAGGTCAATGCGCAGGTCGGGCTTGTCCGAGCCGTACTTGTCCATGGCCTCCAGATAGGAGATGCGGCGGAAGGGAGCCTCGGAGGCCACGTTATAGGCGCCGTACTTGGCAAAAATGGGGGGCAGCACGTCCTCCAGCACGGCGAACACGTCCTCCTGACCGGCAAAGGCCATCTCCATGTCCAGCTGATAGAACTCGCCGGGGGAGCGGTCGCCCCGGGCGTCCTCGTCCCGGAAGCAGGGGGCGATCTGGAAATACTTATCAAAGCCGGAGGCCATCAGCAGCTGCTTGAACTGCTGGGGAGCCTGGGGCAGGGCGTAAAACTTGCCGGGATGTTTTCTGCTGGGTACCAGATAGTCCCGGGCGCCCTCGGGGGAGGAGGCGGTCAGGATGGGGGTGGTGATCTCCATAAAACCGTGGTCGATCATGGCGGCCCGGAGGGCGGCCACCACCTGGCAGCGGAGGATGATGTTGTTCTTGACCTCCGGGTTGCGGAGATCCAGGTAGCGGTAACGTAGCCGCTGGGTCTCGTCGGCCTCCCGGCTGCGGTTGACCTGGAAGGGCAGCTCATTGTGGCGGCAGCGGCCCAGCACCTCGATTTTCTCGGGCACCACCTCAATCTCGCCGGTGGGCAGCTTGGGGTTTTTGGAATCCCGCTCCCGCACCACGCCGGTGACGGCAATGGTGGACTCCTTGTTCAGGGCCTTGATGGTCTTGACCATCTCCTCGGTCTCGGCCACCACCTGGGTGGTGCCGTAGAAGTCCCGGAGCACCACAAAGCCCAGGCTGGCCCCTACCTCACGGAAGTTTTCCAGAAAGCCGGCCAGGGTGACGGTCTGGCCCACATGCTCCATCCGCAGCTCCCCACAGGTGTGGGTGCGGTAGGCGGTTTTGACATTTGCCATGTTGTATCAACTCCAAATTGAAATATAAATGCTGCGATTATCCCTGGGTTTCAGGTTTGTCCAGGTCATACTTGTCTTCCAAATGGGCGGTATACAGGTCCATGTATTTGCAGTAGTACACCTGAACGTCAAAGTTCTTGTACAGATCGGTGCCCTCCTTGGCGGTCACGCCAAAGTGGGACAGGGCGGTATTTTTCACATAGTCCAGAAAGGTAACGCCATCCACCGTGTTGAACCAGTTGAACTCCATGCCCTGGGCGGCACAGTCGGTCTCCAGGCCGTCGATCAGCTCCTGCACATAGGGCAGCCAGGCCCCGGCGGTGGTGCCGTTGGTGAACAGCACGTCAGAGGGAGTCAGCCCGGCGGCGGTGAAGGGGGTGTAGTCGGCGGGGGTGAAGGACTGGCGCAGGGCGGGCCGGGCCACGCGGGCCACCATGGCGGCGGTCTCCGCCCGGGTCAGGGTCTTGTCGGCGGCAAAGGTGCCCCAGGTGTCCACGCCGGTGAGGATACCGGCGTTATAGAAGGCCAGCACGTCAGGGTCGGTGCTGTCGGGCAGGGTAGTGATGGTGTTGATGGGGGAGAGCATATCCTGTGGTACCACAGCGGCCAGCAAGGTAACAAACTCCTGCCGGGTGGCCTGCTTGGTGGGGTTGGGCACATCGATGCCCAGATGCTCCAGGTAGTCCACATAGATGAAGTACCAGGGCATGGTCTCACCGGGCTTGGGGGTGGCCATGATGATAGGCTCCCCGGTGATGGCCTCGTTCATCCGGGCGGCGATGGCGGCCACCTCGCCCACGGTGAGCAGTTGGTCGGGGGCAAACGCCTGGCCGGTACCCTGCATCAGACCCACCTCGGCACAGATGCGGGCGGGGTCGGCGTACCAGGAGCCGGCTTCCACGTCAATGAAGCCGGGGTACTCGTTGACCTTGGGGAAGGCCTCTTCGGGAGAGATGGCGGCGGCAGAGCCGGCCAACAGCGCGGCGGATAGGACCAGTGCGGCAAGCTTTTTCATAAAAGGGTTCCTCCTTGTCAAATCTCGTTGGGTTGCCTTTTATAGACGGCTTGAAAGGGGGAAAGTTCCATTCAGGGCTGATCCACGATGGGCACGCTGCCGGACAGACCGGCCAGAGACGCCTGCACCAGAGCCACCGCCTCCGCCGGGGTGACGGTCTGCTGCTCTCCGGTGGTCAGGTTCTTCATGGTCACCTTGCCCTGGGCGATCTCGTCCTCGCCCAGGAAGGCGGCAAAGGGAATGGACAGCTTGTCGGCGTAGGACAGCTTCTGCTTGAACTTTTTCTTCTCGCAGTGGAGCTGGGCCCGGACGCCCGCCTCCCGCAGGGCGGTGGCGAAGGAGATGGCGGGGGACAGGTCCTCGGTCATGGGCAGGATGAGCACGTCGGCTGGGGCGGTGTTCATCTGGTCGTTCAGATAGCCCTGGGCCTCCAGCACCGAGAACAGCCGGGTCAGGCCGATGGAGATGCCCACGCCGGGCAGCTGCTTGTCGGTGTAATACTCCGCCAGGTTGTCATACCGGCCGCCGGAGCAGATGGAGCCGATTTCCGGGTGGTCCAGCATCACCGTCTCATACACGGTGCCGGTGTAGTAGTCCAGCCCCCGGGCGATGGTGAGATCCACCATGAAGTGGTCCTCCGGCACACCGTAGGCCGACATATACTTCACCACGGTGGACAGCTCGGACACGCCCTGGTCAAAGAGCTGGTTTTTGCCCTGGTAGGGCTCCAGGGCGGCCATGGGGTCCTCCGCCGCCAGCAGGGCCAGCAGAGCGTCGGCAGCCTCGCCGGGGACGGCAAAGTCATCCACCAGGATGGCCCGCACCTTCTCCGAGCCAATCTTCTCCAGCTTGTCGATGGTGCGCATCACGTCCCCGGCCTGTGCCTCCAGCCCCAGCAGGGCGAAAAGGCCGTTTAAGACCTTGCGGTTATTCACCCGGATCTTGAAGCGGTGCAGGCCCAGGGCGGTAAAGGTCTTGTAGATGATGGAGGGGATCTCGGCCTCGTTGGTGATGTCCAGGGCGCCGTCGCCGATGACGTCGATATCGGCCTGATAGAACTCCCGGTAACGGCCCTTCTGGGCCCGCTCTCCCCGATAGACCTTGGCGATCTGGAACCGGCGGAAGGGGAAGGTGAGCTCGTTCTGGTGGAGGGCTACATACTTGGCCAGAGGGACGGTCAAATCAAAGCGGAGGGACAGGTCGGTGTCCCCCTTGGTGAAGCGGTAGATCTGCTTCTCGGTCTCGCCGCCGCCCTTGGCCAGCAGCACCTCGCTGGCCTCGATGGCCGGGGTGTCCAGGGGGGTGAAGCCGTAGAGGGAATAGCTTTTGCGCAGAATGTCCACCATCCGGTCAAACTGCACCTGACGGGCAGGCAGCAGCTCCATAAAACCGGAGAGGGTACGGGGTTTGATCTGGGCCATAGTGATGCTCCTTTGTCGAGTAATAGAGGCTGCTGCCTGCCAACGCCGCAAGTGCGGCGTCAAGCGTTTTGCGCAGCAAAACCTTGAAATAGGCCGAATTCACTTCGGCCTATTTGAATCAAATCCAGGGGACCCCGGCGGGTCACAGACCCGCTGGGGACAGCAGCTCCATAAAACCGGAGAGGGTACGGGGTTTGATCTGGGCCATAGTGATGCTCCTTTGTATCGTAACATTGG
>NZ_CALWXV010000026.1 GCF_944385615.1 uncultured Flavonifractor sp.
ACTATGAAGGAGGGAAGCAAAGTGCCCAGAAGAGGAAACGTACCCAAGCGGGAGGTTCTGCCCGATCCTATCTACAATTCCGTCCTGGTGACCAAGCTGGTCAACAGCATCATGCTGGACGGTAAGAAGGGCGTGGCCCAGAAGGTGGTCTACGGAGCTTTCGACATCATCAAGGAAAAGACCGACAAGGACCCCCTGGACGTGTTCACCACCGCTCTGGAGAACATCATGCCGTCCCTGGAGGTTAAGGCCCGCCGTGTGGGCGGCGCCACCTATCAGGTGCCCATCGAGGTTCGGCCCGAGCGCCGGCAGACCCTGGGTCTGCGGTGGCTCACCACTTACTCCCGCAACCGCAGCGAAAAGACCATGAAGGAGCGGCTGGCCGGTGAGATCATGGATGCCTCCAACAACCTTGGCTCCGCGGTCAAGAAGCGTGAGGACACCCACAAGATGGCCGAGTCCAACAAGGCGTTCGCTCACTATCGCTGGTAAGGAGTTAGAGTATGCCTAGGAAAGTTACCTTAGAGAATACCAGAAACATCGGCATCATGGCCCACATCGATGCCGGTAAGACTACCACTACCGAGCGCATCCTCTATTACACCGGCGTTAACTACAAGATCGGTGAGACCCATGATGGTACTGCCACCATGGACTGGATGGCGCAGGAGCAGGAGCGCGGCATCACCATCACCTCCGCCGCCACCACCTGCTACTGGACTGGCTCCAAGCAGCAGTTCCCCCAGACCCGTATCAACATCATCGACACCCCGGGCCACGTGGACTTCACCGTAGAGGTGGAGCGCTCCCTGCGCGTGCTGGACGGCTCTGTGACCGTTATGTGCGCCAAGGGCGGCGTTGAGCCTCAGTCCGAGACCGTGTGGCGTCAGGCCGACCACTACAAGGTCCCCCGCATGATCTACGTCAATAAGATGGACATCATGGGCGCTGACTTCTACAACGTGCTCAACATGATCCACGACCGCCTGAAGTGTAATGCCGTGCCCATCCAGCTCCCCATCGGCTCCGAGGATACCTTCAAGGGCATCATCGACCTGGTGGAGATGGACGCCGACATCTACTACGATGAGCTGGGCAAGGACATGCGGGTGGAGGAGATCCCCGCCGACATGATGGAGCTGGCTCAGGAGTACCGCACCAAGCTGGTGGACGCCTGCGCCGACATCGACGACGAGATCATGGAGCTTGCTCTGGAGGAGAAACCCATCCCCGAGGATATGCTGCGCCGTGCCCTGCGTAAGGGCACCATCGAGAACCTGCTGGTTCCCGTGACCTGCGGCACCTCTTACCGCAACAAGGGCGTACAGAAGCTGCTGGACGCCATTGTGGATTTCATGCCCTCTCCTCTGGACATCCCCGCCATCAAGGGCACCAATCCCGAGACCGACGAGGAAGACGAGCGTCCCGCCGACGACAACGCTCCCTTCTCCGCTCTGGCCTTTAAGATCATGACCGACCCCTACGTGGGCCGTCTGTCCTTCTTCCGTGTGTACTCCGGTAAGCTCACCACCGGCTCTTCCGTGCTCAACAGCACCAAGAACCAGAAGGAGCGTATGGGCCGCATCCTTCAGATGCACGCCAACCACCGTGAGGACATCGAGGAGGTCTTCTCCGGCGATATCGCCGCCGCCGTGGGTCTGAAGAACACCACCACCGGCGATACCCTGTGCGACGAGAAGGCTCCCATCATTCTGGAGTCCATGGAGTTCCCCGACCCCGTGATCCGGGTGGCCATCGAGCCCAAGACCAAGGCCGGTCAGGAGAAGATGGGCCTGGCTCTGGTGAAGCTGGCCGAGGAGGACCCCACCTTCAAGACCTACACCGACGAGGAGACTGGTCAGACCATCATCGCCGGTATGGGCGAGCTCCACCTGGAGATCATCGTGGACCGTCTGCTCCGCGAGTTCAAGGTGGAGGCCAACGTGGGCGCACCCCAGGTCGCCTATAAGGAGACCATCAAGAAGTCTGTCGAGCAGGATACCAAGTATGCCCGTCAGTCCGGCGGTAAGGGCCAGTACGGCCATGTCCGCATCACTGTGGAGCCCAACGAGCCCGGCAAGGGCTATGAGTTCCTCAACGAGATCACCGGCGGCGTCATCCCCAAGGAGTATATCCCCGCGGTCGACGCCGGTATCCAGGGCGCCATGCAGGCGGGTATCCTGGCCGGTTATCCCGTGGTGGACGTGAAGGTCCACCTGACCTTCGGCTCCTATCACGAGGTTGACTCCTCCGAAATGGCGTTTAAGATTGCCGGCTCCATGGCCTTCAAGGAGGCCTGCCGCAAGGCCGACGCCGTTCTGCTGGAGCCCGTCATGAAGGTTTCCGTCATCGTGCCCGACGAGTATCTGGGCAACGTTATCGGCGATCTGACCAGCCGCCGCGGTATGATCCAGGGCCAGGAGAGCCGCCCCGGCGCCACTCAGGTGGACGCTCTGGTGCCTTTGGCCAGCATGTTCGGCTATGCTACCGACCTGCGTTCCTCTACTCAGGGCCGCGGTCAGTACTCCATGGAGCCCCACAGCTATGTGGAGATCCCCAAGAGCATTGCCGAGAAGATCATTGCCGAGCGCGGCCGCAAGGAAGACTGATTTTTCTTGCGTCATAATTCCCGCAACAAAGGTATTGCATTTTATTCTGCAATGCTATACAATATTTTCGCATTTATGTGGAAATAACCCCATCTTAATTTGAATCATTAAGGAGGACACTTAAAATGGCTAAGGCTAAATTTGAGCGTACCAAGCCCCATGTCAACATCGGCACCATCGGCCACGTTGACCACGGCAAGACCACTCTGACTGCTGCTATCACCAAGTATCTGGCTCTGAAGGGTCAGGCTCAGTACGAGGACTACTCCAGCATCGATAAGGCTCCTGAGGAGCGCGAGCGCGGCATCACCATCAACACTGCCCACGTGGAGTACGAGACCGATGCCCGTCACTATGCCCACGTTGACTGCCCGGGCCACGCCGACTATATCAAGAACATGATCACCGGTGCTGCCCAGATGGACGGCGCTATCCTGGTTATCGCCGCCACCGACGGCCCCATGGCTCAGACCAAGGAGCACATCCTGCTGGCCCGTCAGGTGGGCGTGCCCGCCATCGTGGTCTTCCTGAACAAGTGCGATCAGGTGGACGATGAGGAGCTGCTGGAGCTGGTTGAGATGGAGGTCCGCGAAACCCTGTCTAACTATGAGTTCCCCGGCGACGATATTCCCATCATCAAGGGCTCCGCTTTGAACGCTCTGACCTGCGAGTCCGGCAATCCCGACGATCCCGACTTCGCCTGCATCAAGGAGCTGATGGACGCTGTCGACTCCTATATCCCCACTCCCGAGCGTAAGGCTGACCAGCCCTTCCTGATGCCCGTTGAGGACGTCTTCACCATCACCGGCCGCGGCACCGTTGCTACCGGTCGTGTGGAGCGCGGCGTCATCAAGATGAACGAGGAAGTCGAGATCGTTGGCCTGACCGACGAGAAGAAGAAGACCGTCGTCACCGGCATCGAGATGTTCCGCAAGCTGCTGGACTACGCTGAGGCTGGCGACAACATCGGCACCCTGCTGCGCGGCATTGCCAAGACCGACATCGAGCGTGGCCAGGTTCTGTGTAAGCCCGGCTCCATTCACCCCCACACCAAGTTCGTGGGCCAGGTGTACGTCCTGAGCAAGGACGAGGGCGGCCGTCACACCCCCTTCTTCAACAACTATCGTCCTCAGTTCTACTTCCGTACCACCGACGTGACCGGCGTCATCACTCTGCCCGAGGGCACTGAGATGTGCATGCCCGGCGATAACGTCGACATGAAGGTGGAGCTGATCACCCCCATCGCCATCGAGAAGGGCCTGCGTTTCGCTATCCGTGAGGGTGGCCGTACCGTGGGTTCCGGCGTTGTTATCGAGATCGAGGAGTAATTAACTCCTTTTGCAAAGAAGACCTGCCGTAAGGCAGGTCTTCTTTGCGTAGGAGGGTGTCCGTTCGAAGGAAAAGCGTTGTTATTGATATTGAGGAGTAATCTACTCCTGTCAGAAGAGAGCCAGCCAAGAGGCTGGCTCTCTTTTTGTTAGGAGGGGCCCGCCATAATCTATGGCTGCCTGCCTTTAAGGTCGGAGAAAAGAGTGGGGCTTGTCCAGGACGGAAAGCTATGATAAAATAGCCGCAGCCGTAGAAAGGAAGAAAGCTATGCTTACAAATTTGACCAGTATATCGCCGGAGGAGGCCGAGGAGACCATCCAGACGGTGACCGGCTTTTTCAGCGACCTGAACCTGCAAAAAATCATCACCATCATACTGCTTTTTGCGGGCTGTATGGTGGCTATGAAGATCATTTTGAAAGTAACCGACCGGGCTTTCCGCAAGCTGGAAGTGGAGAAAAGTCTCCACACCTTTCTCCACGCTGCGCTGCGGGTGATCCTGTGGCTCATTACGGTCTGCATTGTACTGGACTATGTGGGCGTGCCCATGACCAGTCTGGTGGCAGTGCTGGGAGTCATCGGTCTGGCGGTATCTCTGGCCATCCAGGGGACCCTTTCCAATCTGGCCGGCGGTATTCAGGTATTGGTATCCAAGCCCTTTAAGGCGGGGGATTTTGTGGAGGCCGGCGGCGTCAGCGGTACGGTGAAAGAGGTGGGACTGGCCTATACCAAGCTGAATACCATTGACAATAAAGTGATTTCCGTACCTAATGGACAGATTTCGTCAGAAAAGATCATCAATTACACCACCGCCGAGCAGCGCCGGGTGGATCTGAAGTTTGATGCCTCCTATGACGCCCCCGCTGAGCAGGTGCTCGCCGCCATCAAAGGGGTGATCAGCGCCCATCCCAAGGCGCTCTTTACCCCAAAGCCTTTTGTGCGGGTATCCGCCTATAAGGACAGCAGTATTGAATACAGTATCCGGGTCTGGTGTGCCACGGCGGACTATTGGGACCTTTACTATGACTTGCTGGAGCAGGTGAAAAAAGCCTTTGACGAACGGGGCATCGAGATCCCGTACAATCATTTAAACGTCCACCTGATCCCACCGGAGAAACAAGCATAATAGGGGAGATGATATGTGCGGCGCCCTAGGGAGCGCCGCACATTCTGTCAGCCGGGCATGGTCAGCCCATGGATAAAGCCTCCCAGTTGAGGAGACAGCACATCTCCGCCAATCACTGTATTCTTGTAGATCAACAAACCGGCCTGGATGCCGGTTTCACCAGTGGGATAGTTGTTGATGGCATAGGTATAGCGCTTGACCCGCTTGCCCTGGTAGTCGGTCAGATCAAAGCCCTGAGCGGTTTGAAGATCCAGGTACTGGGTATAGCTCTCATCAAAGGTTTCCGGGATCAGCAGCTCTTCCACCGCCGTGGGCTCCTGGGAGACCTGCCAGCCGTAGCTTTCCAGATAGGCCACACGGTCCTCGTTGGTCTTGATCCCGGTGGGGCTGACCACGCCGGAGACCGCCGTATCCTGCCCCCCCAGACCTGCCGCAGCCAGCAGGATCCCGCATACAACCGCCGCGGCGGCGGCCACAGCCAGAATCGGCCCTTTTCGGACCCTGGCGGTAATGATAAACACAGCGCAACGCCCCTTTCCCAAAATGCTGGTATAAAAAGGGTATGTATCCGGCAGGCAGCTTATGCCGGGAAATGGGGAAACGGACAAGGAGGTCTGTCAGTGGAACGTCTGGATAAGATTTTAGCCAATACCGGCCGCTGGTCCCGGAAAGAGGCGAGGGAGCTGGTGCGGGCGGGCCGGGTGACGGTAAACGGAGCCGTTGCCGCGTCTCCTGAGGAGAAGTGGGACCCGGCCGCTCAGTTTTTGATAGACGGTATGCCGGTTTCCGGGGAGCGGCTGGTCTATCTGATGCTCCACAAGCCCGCCGGGCTGGTGTCCGCCACGGAAGACCCCCGGCAGCCCACAGTGCTGGAGCTGCTGCCGGAGCATCTGAAGCGGGTGGGACTCTTTCCGGCGGGGCGGCTGGACAAGGACACTGAGGGCCTATTGCTGCTCACCAACGACGGGGAGATGGCTCACCGGCTGCTCTCTCCCCGCCGCCATGTGGACAAGACCTACTTTGTCCGGGTGGAGGGGGCGCTGGACACCGCTGACACGGCGGCATTTTCCACAGGAATGACTCTGGGGGACGGCCTGGTGTGTATGCCCGCCGGGCTGGAGCTGCTGGAGGAAGCGGATACCGCTATCGTTACCCTGCGGGAGGGAAAGTACCATCAGATCAAGCGGATGCTGGCCAGCCGTGGCAAACCGGTACGTTACCTCAAGCGTCTGACCATGGGGCCACTGTCCCTGGACCCAGCTCTGAAGCGAGGGGAGTGGCGGCCGCTGACCGGGGAAGAATTGGCCGCGCTGCGTACTGTTGCAGGACTTTGAGCGGATGCCGGGAGGCCCTTGGTCTGTACGCCACCCCTTTTTAGTCAATATCACCAAAAAACTTTAAAAAAGCTATTGAAAAGAGCAAAAAAAACCGGTATAATAGTGGCTGTTGAATGAACTTGTCTGCCGGAGCCGTTTTCTGGCGGAAACAGGGCCTGTTTTGTCTCAAATTTGACGGGCAGGACCCGGTTGATTACGACAACAAAGCGGGATTTTAAGGAAGAAATCCCGCGTCTATCCAGATCGGGCGGAGTTGGAACGCCCTTGTGTGTGTTATTTGAATGAGAGGCAGAGATCCTGAGCCAGGGATGAATATAAGGAGGCATACGACCATGTCCAGCAGAATTTTTCAGAGCGTTGTCTTGCAGATGAAAGACAGCACAGAACGGGCCATTGGTGTCATCGATTCTGAGGGTACGGTTGTGGCCTGTAATGAGCTCAGCTGTATCGGGGAGCACTGGCCCGGTGCGGTTGAGGCGGTCAACCGGGGCGAAGGAGACACCGTGCGCTTTGAAGGGCGTACTTTTAAGGCGCTGGCCGGCTGGGGTTCCCAGTTTGACTACGCCGTCTTTGCCAAGGGCGAGGATGCCGAGGCCAACATGGTGTGCTCGATGGCCACAGTGGCGCTCAACGGCGCCAAGACCTATTATGAGGAGAAGCACGATAAGGCTACCTTTGTCAAGAACATCATCTCGGACAACATTCTGCTGGGGGATATCTATGTCCGGGCCAAGGAGCTCCATTTTGTCTCTGAGGCGCCCCGGGCGGTTTTCCTGATCCGGCAGGTGGAGACCACCGACCCCGCCCTGATCGACGTGGTCCACGCGCTCTTCCCCGATAATCAGGTGGATTTTGTCCTCTCCATCAGCGAGACCGACGTTGCCCTCATCAAGCAGCTCAGCGAGGGGGCGGAGATTCGGGATCTGCACAAGATCGCCAAACAGATCGAGGATAAGATCACCGAGGAGCTCCATATCCGGGTGGTCATCGGTATCGGCACCATCGTGGGCCACATCCGGGAGCTGGCCCGGGCCTACAAGGAGGCCGGCATCGCCATCGACGTGGGCCGGGTGTTCGATACCGAAAAGAGCATCATCAACTATGAGAACCTGGGCATTGGACGGCTGATCTATCAGCTGCCCACTACCCTGTGTGAGATGTTCCTCCAGGAGGTCTTTAAGAAGAACCCCATCGACGCTCTGGACCAGGAGACCCTATTCACCATCAACAAATTCTTTGAAAACAACCTGAACGTGTCCGAGACCGCCCGGAAACTCTTTGTCCACCGCAATACTTTGGTGTACCGGCTGGAGAAGATCAAGAAGCTGACCGGTCTGGATCTGCGGGAGTTTGACGACGCCATCACCTTCAAGGTGGCGCTGATGGTCAAAAAGTATCTGATCTCCCGGGGCATCGATAACTGAACCCAGACTGCGAGCCGCAGAGGACATCGCCCCTGATGTCTTCTGCGGCACGTGAGTTTGTCCCCAATCCATAAAAAGAGGTATACAGCGTGATACGTCTGATCGACATTCAAAAGTCCTATGATAACGGGACCAAGGCCCTGAAAGGGGTCAATCTGCGCATTGACGACGGCGAGTTCGTCTTTCTGGTGGGACCGTCCGGCTCGGGTAAGTCTACCATTCTGAAGCTGATTACTGCTGAGATCGCCCCCACCGGAGGGCGGCTGATGGTCAACGGCTACAATCTGAATAACATTACGCCCCGTCAGGTGCCCCACATGCGGCGTACCCTGGGGGTCATCTTTCAGGATTTCCGCCTGATCGAGAAAAAAACCGTGAAGGAGAATCTGGTTTTTGCCATGCAGGCGGTGGGTGCTTCCCCCAAAGAGATCCGCAAGCGGGTGGCCTATGTGCTGGATCTGGTGGGATTGCTGAACAAAGGGAATCAGCGCCCTGACGAGCTCTCCGGCGGTGAGCAGCAGCGCGTGGCGATTGCCCGCGCCCTGGTCAACAATCCACAGATGATCATCGCCGACGAGCCCACCGGCAATCTGGACCCCATGCGCTCTCTGGAGATCATGATGCTGTTGGAGCGCATCAATGAGCTGGGCACCACCGTACTGGTGGTCACCCACGAACGGGAACTGGTCGACCGCTTCTCCAAGCGGGTGGTGGCCATTGAAAACGGCAGAATCATCAGCGACGAGACAGGCGGGTATTATAACAATGAGACAACGATATAGTTTTGGCTATCTGTTTTCCGAGGGATTTCACAGCATTTTTACCCACGGATTTATGTCCTTTGCAGCAGTGTGCATGATTGTGTGCTGTCTGCTCATTATGGGTTCCTTTTCTCTGGTGGCGGTGAACGCGGAGAATATGTTCAGCGACTTAGAGCAGGAAAACCAGTTTACGGCATACATAGATGAAGCGCTTACCCAGGAGGAGGCCCGGGCCCTTCAGGATGACATTGAGGCGGTGCCCAATGTAGCCCGGGCGGAGTTTGAGAGCAAGGAACAGGCCCAGACGGAGTTTGAGGCCGACTATGACGGAAACCCGCTGTTTGAGGGACTGCCCTCCAGCGTCTACCGGGACCGGTTTCACATCTATCTGGACGATATCAGCCTTCTGACCCAGACAGAGGATGCGGTGAAGCAGGTGGACGGGGTGGCCTCCACCAAGTCGGCTCCCGAGATCGCCGAGGGATTTACCGTCATCCGCAACATCGCCAGCGCGGTGGCTGTGATCCTGGTGGCCATCCTGCTGTTGGTCAGTCTGTTCATCATCTCCAACACCATCAAGCTGGCCACCTTCAACCGGCGGGAGGAGATCGCCATCATGAAGATGTGCGGCGCCACCAATGCCTTTGTCAGATGGCCCTTTGTGTTTGAGGGTATGATCCTGGGCCTCACCGGCGCTATTGTGGGCTTTTTCCTCCAGTGGGGTGTGTATGCCCTGGTAAGTCAGGCCATCAGCACCTCCGATACCATCCAGCTCATTCAGATCCTGCCCTTCCAGCCCATGGCCCTGTGGGTATTGGCGGCCTTCCTGGTCACCGGTCTGGTCATCGGCGTGGTGGGCTCTGTGCTGGCCATTCGTAAATTCCTGCAGGTGTAATGATGCATGAGGCATCCCGGAAAAGGAGAAAGAATCGTGGCAAAAAACAGCAAGAATTCAAATCAGAAAACCAATGTCCGCAGATGGGATTCCCGCCGGATTGTGGTGGGCGTATTGGCGGTGGTTCTGGCGCTTTTGATGCTACTGCCCATCTTCAGTATGATCGCGGGCAACGCCAGCGCTGTGACCCAGAGTGAGATCGACGCGCTGAAGAAGGAGCAGCAGGAAAGTCAGGCCAAGCAGCAGGAGCTGAAGGAGCAGCTGGCCGATGTGGAGGCGGATCAGCAGGCCGCCCAGCAAAAGCGGGAGCTGCTCACCCAGCAGCTCAACGCCATCAACGCCGAGATCAAGAACATTGACGCTCAGATCGCCTATTATGACGGCGAGATCGCCCAGAAGGAGGAAGAGCGCAAGGAGGCGGAGGCCCGGGAGCAGGAGCAGTATGAGCTCTTCTGCCAGCGAGTGCGTCTGATGGAGGAGGAGGGCACCGTATCCTACTGGTCCATCCTCTTCAACGCCGAAAACTTTTCCGACCTGCTGGACCGTATCGCTGATGTGGATGCGGTCATGGACTATGATAACGCGGTCATGGATCAGCTCATCGCCACCCGGCAGGAGCTGGAGCGGCTCCAGGCTGAGTTGGAGAGCGCCCGGGCGGAGGAGCAGGCCGCCAAGGAACAGCAGGAGGCCAAGAAGGCGGAGCAGCAGGCCAAGGTGGCGGAGGCCCAGAAGCTGCTGGATCAGATCAACGCCAACATTGAAGAGGTCAACCGGCAGCTGGACGAGGAGAGCGCCGCCGCCGCTGATATCCAGGCGGAGATCGCCAAGAAGCAGAAGCAGCTGGAGGAACAGCGCAAGCAGCAGAACATTGTGATCTCCTCGGAGACCGGCTATCTGTGGCCCCTGCCCGGCTATTACCGGCTGTCCTCTCAGTTTGGCTATCGCATCCACCCCATCACCGGCGTGGCCCACAGCCATACCGGTATTGATATCCCCGCATCGGGTGGCACTTCCATTCTGGCGGCCAAGAGCGGCCAGGTGGTCACATCTGCCTACCACTACTCCTATGGTAACTATGTGGTCATTGACCATGGCAATGGCAACTCCACCCTCTATGCCCACATGCGCTCCCGGGCGGTGAGCGAGGGCCAGATGGTGACCCAGGGGCAGGTCATTGGTTATGTGGGTACCACCGGCAGTTCCACCGGCAACCATCTGCACTTTGAGGTGCGGGATAACTATACCCGGGTGGACCCGGAGAGCAAATATCCCAGCCTGAATTTGACTGCCCCCTGGTAAATAGGGTATCATTACATCAGAAACAAGGGAGGAGGGGGTGACCCCTCCTCCCTTGTTTTTATATTCCCTTCAGAAAGGAAATGATCTGCGTGCGAACAAAACGGTTTTCCCTGATCCATCTGTTGATTCTGCTGCCGGTAACGGTGCTTTTGACGGCGGCGGCAGTGCTGGGCATCCTATACCAGACGGTAGGGAAGGAGGGGCTTTCCCTGCTGGAAGGGCTGAGCCTCATCAATGAGAAATTTGTGGGGGAGTATGACGAGGGCCAGGTGGTGGACGCCGCCCTGGAAGGTATGGTGGAAGGTCTGGGCGACCGTTGGAGCTACTACCTGACAGAGGAGGAGTACGAAGCCCAGAACCAGCGCCGCACCAATCAGTATGTGGGTGTGGGCGTGACCGTCAACTACGAGTCGGAGGAAGGACTCCAAATCATAGAGGTGACCGCCGGTGGACCGGCTGAGGCGGCCGGCCTTCAGGCCGGGGAGCTGATTACTGCCGTGGACGGGTTTTCTCTGGCGGGAGAGGCCCGCTATGAGGGAGCCGAACGCATTCAGGGAGAGGAGGGTACCACCGTTACCCTGGAGGTCCGGAGCGCTGACGGACAGACCCGGACTGTGGAGCTGACCCGTACCCGGTTGGAGACCGACCCGGTGACCGCCCAGATGCTGGAGGGGAATGTGGGCTATGTGGGCCTGGCCAACTTCTACGACCACAGTGCCGACCGGCTGAAGGAGGAGGTTACCCGGCTCCAGGAGGAGGGGGCGACCGCCCTGGTCTTTGATATGCGCAACAACGGCGGCGGCTATCTGAGCCAGCTCACCGACATGCTGGACTTTTTGCTGCCGGAGGGCCCCATCTTTATCAGCCGGGACCGGGCGGGCAATGAGGAGATTACCCAGTCGGATGCCTCCTGTGTGGACCTGCCCATGGCGGTGCTGGTCAACGCCGATACCTATTCCGCCGCTGAGTTTTTTGCCGCCGAGCTCCAGGAGCAGGGAGTGGCGGTCATCGTGGGAGAGCCCACCAGCGGCAAGGGCTATTCCCAGCAGACCTTCCAGCTGCCTGACGGCAGCGCCATGGCCATTTCCACCGGGGCTTACTTTACCGGCAGCGGTACCTCCCTGATCGGCACCGGTCTGACCCTGGACAAGGAGGTCTATCTCACCGGGGAGGGGGATGCCCAGCTGGAGGCCGCTCTGGAGCTTTTGACAGGAAACAAGACAGAAGCTCAGGATTGAGTATATATGAAAATAGAACAGGGCCTGCTGCAAAACACTTGCAGCAGGCCCTGTTGCTCAGTCTTAGGTGTGGTCTCTGTCCCGCAGGTCGCGGAAAAGCAGCGTGATACACCAGAGAGCTGCCACACCCACCAGGGTATAGACAACGCGGCTGAAGGCACTGGCCTGTCCGCCGAACAGAAAGGCCACCAGGTCAAACTGAAAAAGTCCGATGCTGCCCCAGTTCAGTCCGCCGATGATGGCAAGAGTCAGGGCAATTTTGTCCAGGATCATAGGATATGCTGCCTCCTCCAAATTGAGATACCGCACATAGCATATCCTCTTTTACGCGCAATATACAAAAATGAATCAAAAGTAAGGGCTCAGCCGCCGCTGAGCAGCTTGCCCAGCCAGCCACGCTTGAGTTCCACCGCTTTCTGGGGACAGAGCTCATGACAGCAGTAGCAGCGGATACAGGAGCGGGGATGGACTTTGGCCTTGCCGCCGGAGCCTGTCATAGTGATGGCCTTGCCGGGACAGGCGTTTTTGCAGATGGCACAGCCTACACACAGATCTTCCTGGATCTTGGGGGTCTGGGACAGCAGGCTTTTGCACAGCCGCCCCGCCGCCCCGGTGAGAGGTCCTAAAAACTCCATCAGATTGCTCCGCACATTAGCCGGAAATTGATAATCCGAAATGCGCAGCTGGTCTAGGGGCGGGCCGATCAGCTCCACTTCCTCCGGCCGGGTGGGGGCAAGCCCCCGCTCCTGGGCGGCCAGCAGCAGAGGGTTACGCTCTCTGGGAAGGCCCATGATCTCCCCGGCGATCACATCCAACGCCAGGGGATTGTCCGACAGCAGCAGCAGTCCTACCGGACGGGGTGTGCCGGAAGAGCCGGGGCCCTCTCCCTCCATGGCCAGGATTCCGTCCATCACGCACAGCCGGGGCGCCATAAAGCCGATCAGGTCCAGCAGGACCTGGGCAAACTGGGCCTGGCTAGGGTGGGAGCCATGAAAGCCTACCTTGGTCAGACCGGGGATGATGCCAAAGCTGTTCTTTACCGCCCCGGTCATACCCATAAAGACATGGGTTTTCATTTTACACAAATCAAAAATGCCGTCGGAGTCCAGCACCGGGGCGATGATCTCCGCCTGACGGAGCACACGGCCCTGGGGCAGGTCCACCAGCCGGGCGGAAGGGTCCATGCACAGCTCCGCACCGCTGTTTTGGGCGGCCTGTGCCATGCCGGTTTTCTCGTAAAGATTGCGCAGGACAGACTCCTTTTGCACATAGCCGCCAGGGCTGTCGGTGATGAGAGCGGTCCCTCCGGCCTCCGCCACCAGCTTGGCAATGGCCTCCACCACCGCCGGGTGGGTACAGATGGCCGTCTCCGGCGGCGCAGGCCGCAGCAGATTGGCCTTGAGCAGAATCCGCTCCCCCGGGCGGACAAAGCGCTCCATGCCACCCATACGTCCTACCGCCTCCCGCAAAGCGGCCTCCGCCCCGGCGTAATCGGCGCAGGGGACGGCAAAAACCTGGTATCCCATCAGTCCAGGGATTTGGGCCCGAATCCATGGGGGAGCAGTTCATGGAGGGGGAGACGGATGAACTGCCGATCCTTTCGGGCCACCAGTACGGTGAGATCGGGGGCAAATTCGTAGAGCATCTGCCGGCAGGAGCCGCAGGGCCAGCAGTAGTCGGTAGAATTGCCCACCACAGCCAGACAGACAAAGTCGTCACGGTGGCCCTCGCTTACCGCCTTGACCAGTGCGGTGCGCTCAGCGCAGATGGTGGAGCCGTAGGCGGCGTTTTCCACATTGCAGCCGGTAAACACCATGCCGTCCCCGCAGAGCAGGGCGGCGCCCACCGGGAAGTGAGAATAGGGGACATAGGAACGCTCCAGCATGGTGAAGGCCAGTTCCACCAGGTCTTGGTCAGTCATGGAAATCCCTCCAATCAAAATAAAAGGGTGGTAGAATGCGTGTGGATTCTCATTCTACCACCTTTTTTTTCAGGTGACAACTCCCCGTTCATATCCTGCCGGAGAAGGGGACCCGGTGGACCAGCAGAATGGAGACCCCGCCGGTGACCGCGCCGGTGACCAGAGAGCACAGCAGCAGGGGGGGCAGGTAGACCAGAGGGGCCGAGGTCCCCAGCACTGCCATGGCGGCCAGGATCTGGCCGGTATTGTGGGCGGCGGCCCCGGCGATGGATACCCCGAACAGGGACAGCCCGGGCAGCCGCAGCAGAAGGGCCATGCCCCCCAGAGCCAGCAGGCCGCCGGTAAGGGAAAAGGCCAGGGCCATCAGATTTCCACCTAGCAGAGCACCCAGCAGGCAGCGGGCCACCAGGATCAGCAGCGCCTCCCGACCGGACAGGCGGCACAGGGCGTATACTGTGACCAGATTGGCCAGGCCCAGCCGCAGGCCGGGCAGGGGAAAGAGAATGGTCAGCGGCACCAGTCCCTCCGCCACCGAAAGGGCCAGGGCCAGGGCGGTGAGCACCGCCGAGCGGGTGAGCCGCCGCAGGGACACCGACACAGCAAGACCTCCTTTCTGGAAAAATGTTTAGAAAAGAAGGGGAACTTTTCAGCCGGTTACAGCGTCAAAGCCATCAGTCTCTGCGCCTGATAGGGAAATGATCAGCCGGTTGGGCAGGCAGATGATCTGTTGGCCCGGGCGGCTGATCCAGCCGGTGCGGACACAGTCCTGGCTGGGGCAGTCGCTGTGGGCGATGCAGATACGGCCCTGCTCAGCCTGGATGGTCAGGGGATAGGACGCCTCCTGCAACGTGAGGGTGGCTGGTTCCTCCAACTGGTCCAGCCGGTATTGAGCCACCACCGCTCCGTCCAAAGTGACCACGGCGGTGACGGCGGAGCCCTCTGACGGACGGAGCAGAAATACCAGCACCCCGGCCAAGAGCACCACCGCCAGCACCACCAGTCCATCCCACACCGTGGGGCGGCGGCGCTCAGCGGCGGGCGATCTCATACGTATACCCCCGTTCCTCCCCGGCAGGGCGATAGCCCGCCTCCAAACCTTCGGTGACGATAACCCGGTTATCTTCCGTACACAGCACCAGCTCAAAGTCGTCCCGGCTCCGCCAGAAGGCCAGAGCGTCCTCCTCGCCGGCCACAAACAGGGCGGTGGAGAGGGCGTCGGCCAGCATTTGGTTGGAAGAAACCACCGTTACCGACAGCAGACCGCTTTGCGCAGGATAGCCGGTCTTGGGGTCGATGATGTGGTGATAAATCACGCCATTTTGCTCAAAATAACGCTCATAGCCACCAGAGGTGGAGGCGGTCTGATCGCTCAAAGAAAGGACGCACAGAGCCTCTGAGGTGTTCTGGGGATCTTTCACCGCCACCTGCCAGGGGGAACCGTCCAGCTTGCCGCCGATGGCGGTGATGTTTCCCCCCAGGTCCACAAGGGCGGAGGTGACATCGTGCTCCCGAAGGACGGCCTCGGCCCGGCTGGCGGCGAAGCCTTTGGCCACGGCGCCCAGATCCACCTCCATTCCCGCCTGTTCCAGCCGGGCGGCGGAGGCCTCCTCGTCCACAGTGAGCAGGCTGCTGTCTACAAGGGCCATAGCGGCGGAGAGTGAGGCATCGGAGGGGACATGCTGCTCCTCGGTGGTGAAGCCCCAGGCGTCCATCACCGGGGCGATGGTGATATCAAAGTCCCCGGGCAGCAGCTGGGAAATCGACTGGGCGAAGGCCAGCAGCTGGATGACCTCCGGCTCCATGGAAACCAGGGTGCCGTCCCCGGCATGGCTGTTAAGAGCGGAGATCTCGCTGTCCGTGGTGGTGCGGGAGAGCAGCTTGTCCAGCCGTTCCACCTCCTGGCGGGCAGCCTGAATGGCGTCCTCACCGCCGCCATCATAGACCCGGATGGACATGACGGTATCCATGGAAAAGAACTGTACCTGGGCGGGTTCCGCCTCTCCGGAGAGAGCGGCGCATCCCGAAAGAAGCAAAAGACAGAGGAAAAAGGGAAGAAAACGCTTCATGGCAGACTCCATTCTACGGATCTCGTAACAGGACGTTTTTTGACGTGCGAAAAGTACAACACAAAGGAAAAATGGAGGCGAAAAAGGATATATTTTGCAAGAATAACATGATATTTCAGGTGAGAACACTGAGTACCTACCGTCAAACAGATTTCATTTTAACACAGTTTTCACAAATTGAAAAGAGAAAAGGGAATCTACACTTGCAAAGTGCGAGGATTTCTGGTACACTACAATAGATTGATATTCTGAATTGCTTGCCAAGCCGCGGCGGGCACTCAGCTACAGGAGATGGATACATGAACAAGAAAGAACAGAACGCGCAGCGCGCACGGGAGGAAGATATTGTTCTGACCAAGGTCCTTTGGTGGATTTTGGGTGCTGTTGTTTTGGAAGCGCTGCTCCTTCTGGTGAACAAGTTCTATGTGAATTATACTGGTGAACAGGCTGGGGTGGCTGTGGCCCTCCTGGGTATGTTCCAGGTGTTGGCCATTGTGCTGCCCATCTGCTTTGTGCTTTTATTGATTTGGACGCTGATGGCCTGGAAGAGCGGCAAGCCCTATGGTTTGCCCGGCGTGCTGACCAAGATCATGCTGGCTTTGGCTGTGTGTGTGGTGCTGATTTACCTCTACTACGACAAGGCCATCAACTTCCTCTGCGCGGCGGTTCCCGGGGTGGCTGTGCTCGCCCTGATCTACTACCTGTATCAGCGGGAGTTCTTCTTCGCGGCGGTACTGGGCGCGCTGGGCCTTGTGGGCGTGCGCATCGCGCCTGAGGCATCCTCCATGCCTCTGACCGGCTATGGTTATCTGGTAGGGCTGGCGGTGATTCTGCTGGCGGCGGCTGTCTTCTTCCGGTATCTCCAGTCTCACAAGGGTCAGATGACCATCAAGGGGAAAACGGTGGAGATGCTGGCTGGCAACGCCAACTATATCCTCCTCTATGTGACCTGCGTGCTGGTAGCCGCCATCGTAATCGCGGCCATGGTGCTGGGCGGTCTGGCTCTGCTGTACGGTGTGCTGGTGGCATGGCTGCTGATTCTGGCTGTGTACCACACGGTCCGGCTGATGTGATTTTGTTTGTATGAAACCCAAAGGGTGTGTCGCGGTACAAGCCGCAACACACCCTTTTCATTTTTCAGACGGAAAAGTCGTTTTTTGGAAAGAGTTGCAAGAACCCGTTTGTACAGAGTATAATACAAAACATACCGGCGTCTGTATCAGACCGGTTGGAACAAAAAGCCCCTTGAAGTGAAAGAAGGGACAGTATGAACGCAGAACATCAGGAAAAAGTAGACCGGCAGGTGTGCGCCAACTGCGGCGGCACCATCAAATGGAACATCGCCAAACAGCAGCTGGAGTGCTCCTCCTGCCGCACGCCCTATGAGGCCAAAACCACGGTGGAACGGGTGGAAGAGCATGACTTTGACGGATATGTCCAGCGGGAGGGCAAACGGGTTTCCTTTCCGGATAACACCATCATTGCCTGCGGCACCTGCGGCGCTCAGATCGCGGTAGATGAGAACTGTACCGCTACGGTGTGTCCCATGTGCGGCTCGACCCATCTGCTGGAGAGCCGGCAGGAGGCAGGGGTCCCGCCGGACGGGGTGATCCCCTTTCGCATTGACCGGGAGACCGCCCAGCAGAATTTCTCCAAGTGGGTCAAAAGCCGCTGGTTTGCCCCCAACCGGCTGAAGCGGGCCTATCAGGGGGGCAAGCTCCAGGGGATCTATCTGCCTTTCTGGACCTTTGACGCGGAGGTCACCAGCACCTATCGGGGGGAGGGTGGCCGGACCCATACCGAGCGGGATGATGATGGACATACCCACACCGAAGTGCGCTGGCGGCCGGTCAGCGGCACAGTAGGGGGCAGCTATGACGATTTACAGGTGTGCGCCACCTTGAACACTGCCAGCCAGGTGGTGGAAAAGGTCCTGCCCTACAACACCTGTGACAACACCATCCCCTTTTCCAGCAGCTATCTGTCCGGTTTTTTGGCGGAGCACTACGCCATCCCCGCTACCCAGGCAGTGGAGACCGCCAAGGACCAGATCCGGGCAGATCAGACCAGTGAGGCGGAGAGCGACATCCTCCGGCGGGGATTTGACCGGGCCCGGGTCAGCAATGTGGATATCCACTACCACAAAATCACCTATAAGCACGTGCTTTTGCCAGCCTGGACCTCTGCCTTTGCCTACAATGGGAAACAGTATATGTACATCATCAACGGCGAAAGCGGCAAGGTAGGGGGACAGCGGCCCTACAGTGTGCCCAAGATCGCGGCGGCGGTAGCTGTAGGCGTAGCGGCGGTGATCGCCGCAGTGATCCTGCTGAGCGGCGTCAGTGAGCCCGACCCTGTACAGGAAGAAAGCCGCACCCAGTCCTATGCCGTCATGTGTCAGGAGCCATCGCCCTGGCAGGAATGGGACCAGGTACTTGAGACAGAGAAAGGATGAACAGCCATGGCATGGTTTGGTCAGGGAAAAGATACCATTGAATGGGAAGAATTTCGGGACGACGTTTTGTTTTACAAATGGCCGGCCAAGGAGATCAAGCGGGGTTCCCGGCTGATCCTCCGCCCCGGTCAAAAGGCTATTTTCTACTCCGACGGCATGGTGGGCGCCGTCTTTGAAAATCCGGGCAATTTTGATATCTACACCGATATTGTGCCCTTTTTCTCCACCCTTCAGGGATGGTTCTCTCTGCGGGGAGACACCGGTATGCGGGCTGAGGTCTACTTTGTCAACGCCAAGGAGCTGACCCTGCCCTGGGGCACCCGCCAGCGGATCATGATCCCCACGCCGGAAGTGCCTACAGGTATTCCGGTGGGCTGTAACGGTAACCTCATCATTGAATTCCGGGATTACCAGACCTTCATTAACAAAGTGGCGGGCGTAAAAGAGACCTATTCCCTGGAGGATGTAGCCGATCGGATCATGGGAGAGCTCAACCCTGTGGTGGCGGAGGCCATCCTGGGCGGGGAGCGTCAGATGGGGCTGAACGCCCTGATCGGCCTTCAACAGAACAGCCGGAAACTGGGCAAGGCCATTCAGGTGGAGCTGGACAAGGAGCTGAGTGAGTTTGGCCTGGGGGTGGCCGACGTCAATATTCTGGCCTTCAACTATCCCCCTGAAGTGCAGAAAATGGCGGAGAAGATAGCGGCCCAGTCCTTTATCACGGATATGGGGAAATATACCGCTGTCAGCATGGCGGACAGTATGTCCACCCCCGGCAGCGCCGGTTCGGCGGCAGCCGCAGGGATGGGCATGACCATGGGGATGCAGATGGCAGGGCAGATGATGGGCATGATGGGGCAGCAGACCGCCCCTCAGCCTCAGCAAGCCGCCTGTGTCTGTGCTGCCTGCGGCTATACCAGCCCTACAGTGGTGAAGTTCTGCCCCCAGTGCGGCAAGCCCATGGGCCAGCCTCAGGCCGCGCAGCCTGCCGGTGACCGGTTCTGTCCCACCTGCCGCAAGATGGTGGCTGGAAAGTTCTGTCCTGACTGCGGAACGCAAACGGTATAACACGGGAATAGAAAAATGGCTCTGTCATAAGACAGAGCCATTTTTTGTCGGTATAGAAGAAACAGAGGCTTACAGGAAACTCTTCAGCTGCTCCACCATGTCGGTGTGCTCCCAGGGCAGGTCGATGTCGGTGCGGCCGAAATGACCGTAAGCGGCGGTCTGCTCGTAGATGGGACGGCGCAGGTCCAGCTTCTCAATAATCTTGGCCGGACGCATATCAAAGCACTGGTTCACGATGTCGGACAGCTTCTCCTCGGAGAGCACGCCGGTGCCATAGGTATCCACCAGCACGGACACAGGATGGGCCACGCCGATGGCGTAGGCCAGCTCGATCTGGCACTTGCGGCACAGACCGGCGGCCACCAGATTCTTGGCGATGTAGCGGGCCATATAGGCGGCAGAGCGGTCCACCTTGGTGGGGTCCTTGCCGGAGAAGCAGCCGCCGCCGTGAGCGGCGGAACCGCCATAGGTATCCACGATGATCTTGCGGCCGGTGAGACCAGTATCGCCTACAGGACCGCCTACCACAAAGCGGCCGGTGGGGTTGACATAGAACTTGGTGTCCTTGGTGATGTACTGGGCGGGAATGATGGGCTTAATGATCTCCTCCACCACGGCCTCCCGCAGGTCCTTCAGAGCAATGTCGGGGTCGTGCTGGGTGGAAACCACGATGGCGGGGCAGGAGAGGACCTGGCCGTTGTCATCATACTCCACGGTGACCTGGCTCTTGCCGTCGGGGCGGAGCCACTTCAGCTTACCAGCCTTGCGCACGTCGGTGAGCTGCCGGGAGAGCTTGTGAGCCATGGAGATGGGGGCGGGCATCAGCTCGGGAGTCTCGTCGCAGGCGTAGCCGAACATCATGCCCTGGTCGCCGGCGCCGATCAGGTCGGCGGCATCGGTGCCGCCCTCCTGATGCTCAAAGGACTGATTGACGCCCATAGCGATGTCGGGGGACTGCTCGTCGATGGCGGTCATCACCGCGCAGGAGCGGTAATCAAAGCCGTAGGCGGGATCGGTGTAGCCGATGCGCTGTACCGTGCGGCGGACGATGGAGGGGATGTCGGTGTAGTGGCTGGTGGTGATCTCACCCATAACGGTGACGATACCAGTGGTGGTGAAGGTCTCACAGGCCACATGGGCGGTGGGGTCGGCAGCCAGAATGTCGTCCAAGACGGCATCAGAGATCTGGTCGCATACTTTGTCGGGGTGACCCTCGGTGACAGACTCCGAGGTAAACAGACGGTTTGCCATTGGTAATTACCTTCCTTTCTGATTTGAGCAAAAACACGCTCCGCCGGACGGCGGAGCGCGTTGGGCTCTTCCATCCTCATCTTTCGATTTCCTCGCCGGATTTGGCACCTTGCATTGCAGGTTGCCGGGTTTCATCGGGCCGTTCCCTCCACCGCTCTCGATAAGGCTATTCAATTGACTGTGGGTATTCTATCGACATTTTCCCACTTTTTCAATAGACAAAATCAAAGCTTTGTATAAATGGAGCGGTTACGCCTTCCAGCCGTTGAGATAAGCCTCCTGCTCAGGAGTCAGCTCGTCGATCTCCAGTCCCATGGCGGCCAGCTTCACCCGGCCGATCTCGTCGTCAATCTCGGCGGGGACCTGATACACCTTTTTCTCCAGACTGTCTTTGTGCTTGGTCAGCCACTCCAGAGCCAGAGCCTGGACGGCAAAGGACATATCCATGATCTCGGCGGGGTGACCGTTGCCGGCGGCCAGGTTCACCAGCCGGCCCTCGCCGATCACATTCAGGGTGCGGCCGTCGGGCAGGGTAAAGCCCTCGATATTGTCCCGACGCATCTCCCGCTTGACCGCCATTTCGGCGAGCCCGGCCACGTCCACCTCACAGTCGAAGTGTCCAGCGTTGGTGAGAATGGCATTGTGCTTCATCACATCAAAGTGGCGGGGCGTAATAACGTCCTTGCAGCCGGTGACAGTGACGAAGATGTCACCGTATTGGGCGGCTTTGTCCATGGGCATGACCCGGAAGCCGTTCATGGTGGCGTCCAGGGCCTTGAAGGGGTCGATCTCGGTGACGATCACATTGGCGCCCATACCGGCGGCCCGCATGGCAACGCCCTTGCCGCACCAGCCGTATCCGGCCACTACCACGGTCTTGCCCGCCACCACCAGATTGGCCGTGTGCATGATGGCGTCCCACACGCTCTGGCCGGTGCCGTACTTGTTGTCATAGTAGTGCTTGGCCTTGGCGTCATTGACAGCCATCATGGGGCAGGGCAGAATCCCCTCCCGCTCCCGGGCCTTGAGGCGCAGGATGCCGGTGGTGGTCTCCTCGCAGCCGCCGATAAGGTTTTCCCCCAAATCGGCACACTTCCCACCCAGCAGGTGGACCAAATCGCCGCCGTCATCCACGATCAGGTGGGGCTTGAACTTCAGGGTCTCGATGAGGTGGCTCTCGTACTCCTCGGCGGAGGCGCCGTGGATACCGAAGGTCTCCACCCCCAGATCGGCTAGCCCGGCGGCTACGTCGTCCTGGGTGGACAGGGGATTGGAGCCGGTGAGCCGCACTTCGGCGCCGCCTCTGGACAGTACATAGCCCAGGTTGGCGGTCTTGGCCTCCAGATGGACGGATACCGCCACCCGCAGACCGGCAAAGGGCTGCTCCTTTTCAAAGCGAGCCTCAATGCCGCCCAGAGCGGGCATGAAGTCCCGCACCCAGCTGATCTTTCGGCGGCCGGAAGGGGCCAGAGAGGAATCTTTTACAATACTCATTTTAATAAACCTCCTTGGGGGACCACAGCGGAAAGGCTGGGTCCGTCCCAAAAATCTAAAGTAAGCAGGGGCTTGGTTTTGCGGAAGGCCTGGATTCGCCGGTGGAGATCCAGCAGCTGCTCAGCCGAAGGCGCTGACGCTCCGCCATAGGCGGGACAGGTGAAGAACCAACAGAACTTGGCGCCGCTGGCGGTGATGCGGTCATAATACTCCTCGGTGGCGACCCGTTCTGCATTATCTGCCGTACAACGGCAGGCCACTCCAAAGGGAAGCTTTTCCGTTTTCAGCAGATCGGATGCCCGCTGGGCATCCAGCGGGTCCACGTCCACCTGAATGGCGGGGAACAGGTTGCCCACCCGCAGCAGATCCTGACACAGGGAAGGGGTGATGGCGTTTGGCGGGGTAAAGGCGGCAAACACACAGTCGGTATGTTTGTTGCACAAGGCGATGATCTCCTCTTGGGGGGCCAGGGGGTTACCGGCGCTGAAAATGAACAGGTGGCAGCCTCTGGCCTTGCGGGCTTCCAGAGCCGCGTCCAGACTGTCAAATTCCATGGAGGGGCGCACACCGAAGATAGAGGCGCCGCAGCCGGTACAGTCCATCGTACAGGGAAAGGAGGGGTCAATGATGACCGACCAGGGGGCCTTGTCCTGGCTGAGCTCGCCGGATTGCTTTTTGGCCGGCCATTCCAACAGTCCGCCATGGATGATGAAATTTTCAAAGATCTTTTTCAGCACTCTGGTATCAATGTCGGTATACATACTGCGAATCAACCGATGCCAGTTGTTGTCCGGGTCGGTCATCGCCCTGTGAAACAGCTCCTGGTAGGGGGATGGGAGACGATCCCCTGCAAATCTGTCCAGCCACTCCATCAGCTTAGGGAGGTTGGCGTCCGGGTCACGATCCAGATAGTCCAGTGCCCTTGCGATGCCAAAAGCCTTGAGCCGGGCCGGTATACTCATGGATGTATACGCTCCTTTCACAGCTCTATATAGAAAAAACGAACCTGTACCAAAATGGAACAGGGCCAGTTTAGAATAAGATAATCATATCATACTGTTTTTCATCCTGCAATGCCATAGACAAAAAGAAAAAGCTGTCGGTATTTTGGAGAAAAAACGGGGGCGTCCATCCAAAGCGACAAAAAGCGGGGCCATCTTGCGATATACAAATGGGGCGGACCTGTGGTATACTAGAGCAAATCAAAGGGAACAGTTGAAAACGAGGAGTGAGCCTATGCGCACCGGACTCATTACATTTCATTTTGCTCATCACTATGGCGCCCAGCTCCAGGCCCTGGCCACTATGAAGGCCATTCAGGGCCTGGGGCATGACTGCCAGATCATTGATTACCGCCTGCCCCATACCACACGGACCAACCAGCTGTTTAAAAAGAGCCGGGCCGTGCGTGATATGGCCTCCGACGCCCACACCGCCCTCCACTACTCCGCTTTCCAGCGGCGGTTCCAGCGGTTTGAGGCTTTTGTGGCGGAGGAAATGAGCCTATCCTCCCAGCGGTATACCGCCTTTGCCCAGCTGCGGGAGGCGCCCCCCGCCTACGACGTATACGTGGCGGGCAGCGACCAGATCTGGAACCCCTATATCTTCCAGAACAAGCAGTTTGACCCGGCCTTTCTGCTGGATTTTGTCCGGGAGGGCCGGCGGATCTCCTACGCCCCCAGCCTGGGAGTACCCCAGCTGCCCGAGGACAAAGCGGCGGAGCTGAAGCGGTTCCTGGAGCCCTTCTCCGCCCTCTCGGTGCGGGAGAAGCGGGGCCAGGTGCTGGTGCGTGAGGCGGCGGGCCGACAGGCTCGGGTGGTGCTGGACCCCACCCTGCTGCTCAACGGAGAGGACTGGGGCAAGCTTGCCCGGCCGCCCAGACATCAGGGGCCCTATATCCTGTGCTATTTTGTCTCCGATCCCGGCGAGGCGGCCCCCTATGCCCAGGCTTTGTCCAAGCGGACGGGCTGGCCCATTGTGCAGCTGGCGGGGGCCCGTCGGAAGATCGACGGGGCCAAGGAGATCGTCTTTGACGCAGGCCCCCGGGAGTTTTTGGGCCTGTTCCAGCACGCCGCCGCTGTGGTGACCAACTCCTTCCATGGGGCGGCCTTCTCCCTCCAGTTCAAAAAGGCCTTCTTCACCTCCATGTCCCCCAAGGAGCGGCGGGAACCCACCTTCTCCCGAATCTACAGCCTGCTGTCCCGGCTGGGGTGCGCCGACCGTATCATCGGCCTGGACAGCACCGCCCCCATTGACGCCAAGATGGACTACGACCAGGTCTATGAGCGGCTGAACGCCGCCCGGGCCGACTCTCTGGCCTATCTGAAGGCAGCGGTGGAGGGGACGGCCCTGCCGGAAGAGGAGAGGGCGGCCCAGGAGGTGCCCAAGCCCAACCTGTGCAAGGCGGAGGACTGCACTGGCTGTACTGCCTGCGCCTCGGTCTGCCCGGTAAACGCCATCCAGATGAAACCCGACCACGAGGGTTTTCTGCGGCCGGTGGTGGGGGAGAGCTGTATCCTCTGCCGCAAGTGCGAAAAAGTCTGTCCTGCCCTGACCCAGCCGGTGAAAGGGCCGGACCCCAATTGTGCCCATGCCGTGTGGAACAAAAGCGAAGCAGTCCGGACGGACAGCTCCTCCGGCGGTATGTTCTCTCTGCTGGCCGGGTATGTGCTGGACCAGGGAGGTGTGGTATTTGGCGCGGCCTTTGACGGTTATATGGCGGTGCGCCACACCAGCGCCGCCACGGACAAGGAGCTGGCGGCCATGCGAGGCTCCAAATATGTGCAGAGCGACCTGGGGGATACCTTCCGTCAGGTAAAGGAACAGCTGGAGGCGGGCAAGCAGGTGCTCTTTACCGGTCTGGCCTGCCAGGTGGACGGCCTCAAGCACTACCTGGACCACGACTATGATAACCTGCTGACCTGCGACTTGGTGTGCAACGGCGTACCCTCCCCGGCGGTATTCCAGGCCTATCTGAAAAAGCTGGGGGCGGAACACGGGGCTCCGGTGACCGGACTGCGCTTCCGGGACAAAGCCCACGGCTGGTCCCACTCCCATATGACCGTCCGGTTTGCCGATGGCGGCACTACCACCACACCCCTGCATCGAACCACCTTTGGCCGGGGCTTTGGGATGCAGCTCTTCCTGCGGCCGGTGTGCGGCAAGTGCCGGTACACCAGCACCAGCCGCCCGGCGGATCTGACCCTGGGAGACTTCTGGGGGCTGGACCCCAAGCTGAATCTGCCTACCGAGCGGGAGCGGGGGGTGTCCCTGGTCCTGGTGAACAGCGCCAAGGGGCAAAAGGTCTTTGACGCCCTGGCGGACAAGCTGGGACAGGTGGAGCGGCCTGTGGCCGAGGCGGTGGCGGGCAATCCCCGGCTGGCCTATCCTCTGACCCACAATCCCAAACGGGCGGCCTTCTTCTCTGCTTTTGCCGCCATGCCCTTTGACCAGGTGGAGCGCCGGTATCTCACCCCGCCGCCCCTGCCTTACCGGGCGGCGGCCAAGGTGCTGACGCCGGGCATGAAGGAGAAGATCCGCAAGATCCTGAAATAACGAATGTAAAATTTACAATTTGTTTGGGAATTTTTTCTGTGGCCCTGCTACACTGGGCACATTGATACTGGGACGGTATGCCGTCCCTCGGGAGGTAGTATTCTTTGCGTGCGATTCAACGATGGCTGGACCGGTTCTGTTATAAGCACCCCAGGTTCGGCATTCCCAATCTGATGCTGGTGATCGTGGTGGGCAATGCGCTGGTGTGGCTGCTGGACCAGTTCAGCCGGGGCTTTTCTCTGTCCTCTGTCCTGAGCTTTGCCCCCTACTATATCTTGCGGGGCGAGGTGTGGCGGCTGGTCACCTTCGTCTTTGTGCCGGAGAGCAACAGTCTGATCCTGCTGGCCATCTCGCTGTATTTCTATTACTGGATCGGCTCGGTGCTGGAGCGGCAGTGGGGGACGGCTAAATTCACGGTGTTCTATCTGCTGGGGCTGGCGCTCAATATCATTGCAGGATTTATCATCTACCTGTTCGTACCCCTGCCCGGAGCTACCGCCTCCATGACCTATGTAAACCTGTCTCTCTTTTTCTCCTTTGCCACGCTGTATCCTGATTTGCAGGTGCTTCTCTTCTTTATCATTCCTATCAAGGTCAAGTGGCTGGCCTGGCTGGATGCGGCTCTGTTTACCTACTCCATCCTGAAAAGCCTGGTCATGACCTTTACCGTAAGTATCTTTTCTCTGGTGGGCGTGGTGGCTCCCATCGTAGCCATCCTGAACTATCTGATCTTCTTCTGGGACGATCTGATGGCCAGCCTGGGCCGGGTCAAGCGGCAGACCGCCCACCGGGCTTCCCGGCAGACGGTGAATTTCAAGCAGGCCACCAAGCACGCCCAGGAGACCCGCGGTTATATCCACAAGTGCGCGGTATGCGGAAAGACCGATACCGACTATCCCGACGAGGAGTTCCGCTACTGCTCCAAGTGCAACGGCTACTACTGCTACTGCTCGGAGCATATCCACAATCACGTCCATATTCAGTGATGAAAAATCACCCGGAGGTCGTCCTCCGGGTGATTTTTTGTGGGATTTAAAATTCTTTTTTGGCATAGATGCTTTGGGAGATGCAATAGGAGATTGCAAAGCCACCAATGGATACTAAAGCAAAGAGAACCGGCAGGGCGGCCAGCAGCCAGGCGGGGGGCTGGAGGAGAGACAGATTGTGGCTGGCCGCTCCCCCCAACAGCACCATGCTGCCGAACAACACAGCGAAAAAGATCACATTGAGAATACGGGCTTTTTCTGTACCAAATTGAAAGGTCAGGGGTAGAAGGACAGCGTCCAGCAGCAGCCCTGCTCCAGTACAGCAGAGGGTGATGAGCAGGCAGTCTATGGGACTATTCTCACCGATACCCAAAAGCGTGGCTGCGGCCATCAGAAGACCCGCTAATACCGTGCTGATTGCTAGAGTCAGGAGCGTGAAGAGATACTTTCCCTTGATGATGCCTTGGCGTCCCACGGGGGAGGCCACGGCAAAGCGGGCCCAGCCGTTGGTGTCATCCATGCTGATGGAGGACATGGGAATCATCATGCCCAGAAGCACCACCATCCCGCCCAGCACGCTGATGTCAAACACGCCTGCAATGGCCAGACCGCCATAGACCAGGAAGAAAAGCAGATAGGTCCCCGCCAGTCTGCGCATGGCCAGAATATCCTTATAGATGAGGCCCTTCATTGTGCATCCCCCTTTACGGTAAAGATCATAATGTCCTCTAAGCTGGCCGGCTCCACCGTCAGGCCGGGGTAGCGGCGGGTGAAGGCGTGGCGGTCTTTGACCAGTGCTTCACAGCCAAACTGACCCATCCGGTGGCCGCCCAGCAGGGAGGGGTCCACCCCCTCCAGATCGGTACGGCCGCACACCAGCTTACCGTAGGTGTCCAGAAGCTCGTCTTTAGCCCCGGTCAGCGCCACCTTGCCCTTGTGAAGGTAGGTCACATAGTCGGCCACTTTTTCCAGGTCGCTGGTGATGTGGCTGGAAATGAGAATAGAGTGGGTTTCATCCTGGATAAAGTCCAGAAATTCGTCCAAAATCTCATCCCGTACCACCGGGTCCAGGCCGGAGGTGGCCTCATCCAAAAGCAGGAGATTGGGATGTATGGCGAAGGCCGCCGCCAGGGCCAGCTTCATGCGCATTCCTTTTGAAAAATCTTTGATGAGTTTTCGCTCAGGGAGAGAAAACTTGTCCAGATAGTGCTGAAATATGGCGCTGTCCCACTGGGGATAAAGCCCCTTCTGAATCCGGTCGATCTGTGCCGGGGTAAAGGGGTTGAAGTAACTGCTGTCGTCCAGTACCACCCCCAGCTGGGCCTTGACCGCCCGCTCGTCGATGATGGTATCCAGTCCAAAGACAGAAATCTCTCCAGCATCCCGGTGGGCCAGGTTCAAAATGCACTTGATGGTGGTGGACTTGCCCGCCCCGTTTTCCCCAATGAGGCCCATAATGGTACCGCCGGGCACGGTGAAGGACACATCGTCCAGCTTGAAGGACCCATAGTCCTTGGTGAGATGAGATACTTCCAATGCATTATTCATAAGAATCCTCTCCATACAGAAGGCTGAGGGTCTCGGTCAGCTCGGCCAGAGAAACCCCGCCGGTTTTGGCAATGTCCACCGCCTGGGACAGATGCTCCTCCGCCCGGCGGAGGGTCTCCTCGTGGACCAGCTCCAGGTTGCGGGGGGCCACAAAGCACCCCTTGCCCGGAACCATGGTGATGAACCCGTCCCGTTCCAGCTCCTCATAGGCCCGTTTGGTGGTGATGACGGAAATGCGCAGCTCCTTGGCCAGCAGCCGCATGGAGGGCAGGGCCTCCCCCTCCCGCAGCTCCCCCCGGAGGATGAGGCACTTCATCTGCCGGGTGATCTGGTCATAGATGGGCACGCCGCCGGAATTGCTGATGATGATATCCATGGTGCACCTCGTGTTGTCATACTGTATATACTTGACATATACAGTAATAACATATAGATACACGGTTGTCAAGGGGATAGGAAAGATTTTCTTGCCAGAGGGGAGCGGACCCGGTATGATGGGGTAAAGTGGTTTGGAGGAGGAATGTACCATGTATGCGCCTATCTTGGAGATCGACACCAAAAAAGTGACCGAAAATGCCGGAAAACTCCATGCTTTTTGTGACCAGCGAGGGGTGGAGCTGACCTTTGTGACCAAAGGCTTTTCTGCCCGGCCGGAGGTGATACGGGCGGCGCTGGCCGGGGGGATTACCTCCTTTGCAGACAGCCGCTTGAAAAACATCCGGGCGGCCAAGCAGGCTATCCCTGGCCTGAAGTATCTCCTGATCCGTATTCCCGCTATCATGGAGGCCGAGGACGTGGTGCGCTGGGCGGATTGGAGCCTCCAAAGCCAGATCGAGGTGATAAAGGCGGTATCGGAGGCTGCCCTGCGGCAGGGCAAGATCCACCCCATCATTCTGATGATCGACGTGGGAGACCTGCGGGAGGGGGTCTTTGGCCGGGCACAGTTGGATGAGATCGCGCCCCAGATCAAGGACTGTGCCGGAGTGGAGCTGGTGGGGCTGGGTACCAATGTGGGGTGCTATGGCAGTGTTCTGCCCTCGGTGGAAAACACCGCCGTTCTGGTGGAGCTGCGGGATTATCTCCATAAAAAATACGGCTTTTCCATTTCCGTCCTATCGGCGGGGGGCACCTGCGCCCTGAAATTGCTGGAGGATGGGAGCATGCCCGCCGGTATCAATCAACTGCGGGTGGGGGAGGCGGTGCTTTACGGAGAGGACACCACCGGAAACCGCTTTTTGGAGGGCTATCACCAGGACGCCTTTCGTTTCAAAGCACAGGTGGTGGAGCTGCGGCGCAAGCCATCGGTGCCCATTGGAGAGCTGGGCCGGGACGGCAAGGGGGACACGCCGGAATATCCTGACCGGGGCGTGCGCTTGCGGGCCATCTGTGCCGCAGGTAAGCAGGATGTGGCCTGGGCCGCCCTCACCCCCATGCTGCCGGGGGCGGAGATGATCGGGGCCAGCTCCGACCACCTGATCGTGGACGTGGAGGACTGCGGCAGACAGGTACAGGTGGGGGACTGGCTGACCTTCCGGTGCGGCTATATGGCGGTACTGGACGCCACCACCTCCGCCTATGTGGATGTACAGATATGGGAAGACTAAAAAATACCCTCTGACACGATCTGTCCGTGTCAGAGGGTATTTTTGTGTTCCAATATGGTATTTATCGTTTGCTCAGCTTGAGGACCAAAGCGGTACGATCGTCCGCCCCGCCGCCATGCTGCTCGCTCTCGTCAATGAGGGATTGGGCCAACTCCCGGGGGCTGGCTCCGTCAAAGGCGGCCAGCTGATCCCGCACCCACTGGTCGGCTCCGCCGCCGGTGACGCCGTCGGTAATGAGCAGCACACAGTCTCCCGCATCCAGCTTCAGGTGGGTCACATCAGGGGCGCCGCCCTCGCCTCCAGCCAGCCCGGCAGGGAGGGCGCAGCCGGTGACCCGGCTGACGCTGGTCCCTTTTTTCACATAGCTGGGAGCGGCGCCGTATTTGTAAATATCTCCCTCGCCGGTAAACAGATCCACCCGCAGCAGGTCGATGGTGGTAAAGCCGATTTCCTCCTCCCCCCGCAGAGCCAGGGCGGCACTGAGGGTACGCAGGGCGTTGACCGGCTGGACCCCCGCCCGCAAAAACTGCTCCAGCAGCCGCACCGCCAGGGTGCTCTCCCGCTCGGCCAGCCGCCCGGAGCCCATACCGTCGCACAACAGGACATAGAGGGCTCCGTCATCGTGCTTGAACCAGGCCCCGGTATCTCCCGATACGGTCTGGCCGTCTTTTTTCCGGGCGGCCACCCCGGCCACTGCCATCAGCGGCTCGCACTGCACCAGCACCAGCTGGTCCCGCCGTCCATCCTCCACCAGCCGCAGAGGGAAATTCATCAGCTTGGACAGCTTTTCTACCTGACTGCTTTGGCGCAGGGGGGACAGGCCTGCCCCCTCCAGCTCCAGCCGCAGGTGGCCCGCCTCATCGTAGTAGACCGCCAGCTCACATTCCACGCCCTGGGCGGTGAGATACTGCCGCAGCCGCTTTTCCCGCACCGGATCGGGGATGAGCTCGGCGCTCAGCTCCGCAGCCGCCGCCCCCAGCACCTCCGCCAGGTCCCCGTACTGGCGGCACACCGCTGCCCGGTTCTCCTTCAACCGGTTCTGATATTGCCGCCGGTACAGCAGTCCCGCCAGCTCTTCGTTGACCGCAGCCAGAAAGTCTGAAAATTTCATGCAGCGGTTGGAAAAATAAGCGGGGAAATCGCCGCCTTCCCCTTTGCCCCGCTCCAGCATGGCGGGCAGAGCATCGTTGAGGGCGTTGTAGGTGGAAACATAGTCCCGCTGCCAGCAGGAGGTCTGGAGCGGGCAGTGCTTGCACACCCGCTCCGCCGTCCGGTCAAAGACGCTGGCGGCGTCGCTGTCATTGGGACGGCAGGGACGGAGGGTACCACGCATGGATTCATAGAGGCTTTTGAAGGCGGCCGCAGTGCATTCCATCCGTCCCTTCACATAGGCCATGGCCCGCTCCTGGGTGCCGTGTTTGGGTTCCCGTACCACCAGCGCCCCTACCTGCCGCAGCAGCTTGTCCGGCAGCAGCAGAAAGACAACCGAGGCGGCAAAGACCTCATAAAGCAGGGAGATGTGGAGGCCGTCCTTCCAGGTCCACAGCACCGCCAGAGCGTTGGACAGCACATAGGCCAGGGTGGCGGCCAGCTTGCCCTGCCGGTGGAAGACCCCAGTCATGACGCCGGAGAGAGCATAGGCCATGGCATAGAAGGGCATACCACCGGCAGACAGGTCCATTCCAAGACCTACTGCGATCCCAGCGGTGGCCCCGGCGCTGACGCCTCCTTTGTAGGCCACGGCCATTACCGCCACAGCGGCGGCAAAGCGGCCCACCGACAGATCTCCCAGCAGGGTGAGCTTGGACAGGGTGAGCAGAAGGCTGCCCGCCAGCAGCAGCAGACTGATGGTCTGCCGTGGGGTGAGCCCCTCCTCCTCTCGCTTTTCGGTCCAGGGGGTAAAGGCGATGCGGTAAAAGTAGACAGAGGCGCCGCACAGCAGCAGCTCCGTGCCGAAGAAGATGAGGGTCTCCTGGGTCCAGCCCTGATCGGATAAATAAATAAACCCGGTGACACCGTCGATGGCGGCGGCGGCCAGAGGCATGAACCAGCTCTTCCGATAGGCCCCCACATCAAAAAAGGCAAAGGCCACCGAAAAAACCAGCACACTGGCCGCCACATACCGCAGGCCTTCCACAAAGCCCTCCATGGTGAGATAGCCAAAACAGGCCCCCAGCAGGGCACACAGTCCGTCCAGCCCCGAGCCGGAGGCCCCTACCATTCCCAGCCCAAAGGGGGCATAGCCGCCGAAGATCTCCGCCCCCGCCAGCAAGGCCCCCAGCAGGAAGCGGATGACACACTCGGCGGAGCGCACCAGTGCCGGAGCCCGGAACACCACCTTCCCTGTCTCCCGGGCCTCTTCCCGCAGGCGGGCCGCCTTGGTTTTCAGCGTTTCTTTTGTAGACATGGTCCCTGTCTCCTTTGCTCCCGGGGCTTGTCTGCCCGTGGTATCAAAGATAGTATAGACCATATATTGGGAAAACTGGGTCGGAATGCGTAAAAGTGGTGAGCTTTTAAAAAGTATTACACGGCAATATACTGGAAAAAACGGCTATTTAGACTATTTCATGAACTTATCATAGGAGAAACGACATGGGTGGACGTTGTTCTGTTCAAAACGGAACTCCACGCAAATACAAACAGGCTCCAGGTCAATTTGACCTGAAGCCTGTTTGTAAAATCACGCGGATACAAATTGATTGCGTGCCGGATCATACTGGAAGCCAATGGAACTCAGCTTCTGGGTTATCTCATCCGGATCAGCCTGAAGATCCTCACACAATGCCTCCAGCGAGGAGTAGCAGTCCCGGAGTTTGGTGTTTACATAGCTGAAAAGGATCATAGGGTCCTGGGGAAGCATAAAATCGCGCCTCCTGTCTGTTTTGTGAATGCCGGTTAAACGCCCAGCTTTTCAGCGACAAAGTCGTCCACTTTGGCCAAGGAATCGTCCAGCTTGAGAACGTCGGAGCCGCCGCCCATGGCGCTGTCCGGCTTGCCGCCGCCCTTGCCGCCGCAGCAGCAGCACACCTGCTTGACCAGCTCGCCGGCCTTGATACCCTTGGATACCGCCTCCTTGCCGCACACCGCCAGGAAGGTGATCTTGCCGTCCTTCACGCTGGACAGCACCGCTACCACGCTGGCATCCTTGTCCCGCAGGAAATCGCCCATCTTACGCAGACGGTCGGCGTCGGCGTCGTTGAGGGTGGCGGTGAGCACCTTCAGGCCGCCCACATCCTTGGCCCCCATCAGGAAGTTGCCCGCCTGGTTGATGGCCTCCTTGGCTTTGAAGCCCTCCACCAGATGGCGCAGGTCCCGCAGCTCGTTGATGGTCTGCTCGGCCTTCTCCCGCAGCTCGCCGGGCTTGGCCTTGAGCACAGCGGCGGCCTCAAACAGCTTTTGCTGGTTCTGATTCATGATCTTCAGGGACAGAGCGCCGGTGGTAGCCTCAATGCGGCGCACACCGGAGGCCACGGAGAACTCGCTCTCGATGTGGAACACGCCCACCTTGGCGGTATTGTCCAGGTGAGTGCCGCCGCAGAACTCCACGGAGTAGCCCTCGCCCATGTCCACCACCCGGACTGTGTCGCCGTACTTCTCGCCGAACAGGGCGATGGCCCCCTTCTTCTTGGCCTCCTCGATGGGCAGCACGTCGGTGTGGACGTCGTACCCCTCCAGCACCGCCTCGTTGACCATAGCAGAAACCTTGGCCAGCTCCTCGGCGGTCATGGCGGAGAAGTGGGTGAAGTCAAAGCGCAGCCGGTCTGGCTCCACCAGAGAGCCGGCCTGATGGACATGATCTCCCAGCACGGTGCGCAGAGCCTTGTCCAGCAGGTGCGTGGCGGAGTGGGCCCGCATGACGGCCTTCCGGCGGGGCACGTCGATGGAGGCAGTAACAGTATCTCCCAGCTTGAGGGTGCCGGCAGTGAGCTTGCCGGAGTGCATATACTTACCGCCCTTGTTTTTCTGTACGTCGGTGACCTGGAACTGAGCGCCGCCAGCGGTGGTAATAACGCCGTGATCGGCCACCTGTCCGCCCATCTCGGCATAGAAGGGGGTCTTGTCCAGCACCACAATGGCCTCCACGCCGGGCATCAGCTCCTCGGCCTGCTCATTCTCCACCACCAGAGCCACCACCTTGGCGTCGTCGATGGAGGTGTGGTCATAGCCCACAAACTGGGTCTCGGGCACGTCCTTACCAAACTCCACGCCGGCCCAGCCCAGGTCGCCCAGAGCCTCCCGGGCCTTCCGGGCCCGCTCCTTCTGCTCCTGCATCAGCTTCTGGAAGCCGTCCTGGTCTACGGTCATACCCTGCTCCTCCACCATCTCAATGGTCAGGTCGATAGGGAAGCCGTAGGTGTCGTACAGCTTGAAGGCGTCGGCCCCGGAGAACACGGTCTCGCCCTTCTCCTTATGGCCTGCCAGCAGGTCGTTGAAGATCTTCATGCCGCCGTCGATGGTACGGGCAAAGTTTTCCTCCTCGGTGCGGATGACCTTGGTAATATAGTCCTGCCGCTCCCGCAGCTCGGGATAATGGCCCTCGTTTTCGTGGATGACGGTGTCGCACACCTCATACAGGAAGGGCTCGTTGACCCCCAGCAGCTTGCCGTGGCGGGCAGCCCGGCGGAGCAGGCGGCGCAGTACATAGCCCCGGCCCTCGTTGGAGGGAAGCACGCCGTCGCAGATCATGAAGGTGGCGGAACGGATGTGGTCGGTAATAACCCGCAGGGACACGTCCTTGGCGGCAGTCTCGCCATAGTGGGCGTGGGTAATCTCGGATACCTTATTGGTGATGTTCATCACGGTGTCCACGTCGAACAGGGAGGCCACATCCTGGCACACACAGGCCAGGCGCTCCAGGCCCATGCCGGTGTCGATGTTCTTCTGCTTGAGCTCGGTGTAGTGGTTCTCGCCGTCATTGTCAAACTGGGAGAACACCACGTTCCACACCTCGATATAGCGGTCGCAGTCGCAGCCCACGGTGCAGCCGGGCTTGCCGCAGCCCCACTGCTCGCCCCGGTCATAGTAGATCTCGGAGCAGGGACCGCAGGGGCCGGAGCCGTGTTCCCAGAAGTTGTCCTCCTTGCCGAACTTGAAGATGCGATCGGCGGGGATACCGATCTCCTCATTCCAGATGCGGAAAGCCTCGTCATCGGCGGGGGTGGTCTCGTTACCGGCAAAGACGGAGGGATAGAGCCGGTTGGGGTCCAGACCCACCCACTGGGGGCTGGTCAGGAATTCCCAGGCCCAGTGGATGGCCTCCTTCTTGAAGTAGTCGCCGAAGGAGAAGTTGCCCAGCATCTCAAAATAGGTGCCGTGGCGGGCGGTGTGGCCGATGTTCTCAATGTCGCCGGTACGGATGCACTTCTGGCAGGTGGTCAC
>NZ_CALWXV010000027.1 GCF_944385615.1 uncultured Flavonifractor sp.
CCATATGGTAAACCTCCTGTGTGGTGCTTCTATTCTACACCACACAGGAGGTTTACACAAAGTTTGGGACAGCCTCGCTTTTCCAGCCAGGAGCTGTCCACACTGGATCACTTGCAGAAGCGTATGCTGCAAAATTTGTCCCAGTACCAGACTTGCATACAAAACGAGGCTTCAACCAAATGAGAAACGTATTACAACAGCTGGGAAGGTATCGCAAAGATACCTTCCTGTGTATTGCCATGGCGGCGCTGGAGGTCTTTATGGAGATCCTGCTGCCTTTCATCACCGCTATCATCATTGATAAGGGCCTGGAGGCGGCCAATCTTTCCGTGGTATACCGCTATGGCGCCGTTATGGTGGTTATGGCGCTGTGCAGCTTGCTGTTTGGCGCGATGGCCGGAAAATTTGCTGCCAGCGCATCTTCCGGGCTGTCGGCCAATCTGCGGGAGGCGATCTACGCCCGCATCCAGACCTTTTCCTTTTCCAATATCGACAAGTTCAGCGTACCCGGTCTGGTGACCCGTATGACCACCGACATCACCAATGTACAGAATGCCTTTATGATGGTGATCCGTATCGCGGTGCGGACCCCGCTGATGCTGATCTTCAGCTATGTGATGTGCCTCATCATCAGCCCGCCCATGAGCTTGATGTTCCTCATCGCCGTGGTGTTTCTGGTGGTGGTGCTGGGCGTCATCATGGTAGTCACCCTGAAGATCTTTAATCGGGCCTTTCAGAAGTATGACGACCTGAACGCCAGTGTACAGGAGAACATCTCCGCCATCCGGGTGGTAAAGGCATTTGTCCGGGAGAACTATGAAAACAGCAAGTTTGCCAAAGCGTCGGCCAACCTGTATAAGCTGTTTGTCAAGGCGGAGGGGCTGCTGGCCTTCAATAACCCGGCTATGATGCTGGCGGTCTACTTCTGCATCCTCTCCGCTTCCTGGCTGGGCGCTCAGTTTATCGTGAGCGGCAGCATGACCACCGGTGATCTGACCAGCCTGTTCAGTTACATCATGTCCCTGCTGATGAGTCTGATGATGCTATCCATGGTGGTGGTCATGATCTCCATGTCCATGGCCAGCATCCGCCGTATCAGCGAGGTACTTAGCGAGACCCCCGACCTGAAGGAGCCCGACCAGCCGGTGCTCCAGGTGGCTGACGGCTCCATCGACTTCGACCACGTCAGCTTTTCTTACAAGCAGGGCAGCGGAAAGAACGCGCTGTCCGACATTGACCTGCACATCAAGTCCGGCGAGACCATCGGGGTCATTGGCGGCACTGGTTCGGGCAAGAGCAGCCTGGTGAATCTGATCTGCCGCCTGTACGACGTCAGTGAGGGCGCCGTCAAGGTGGGCGGTCTGGACGTGCGGAAGTATGATATGGAGGCCCTGCGCAATCAGGTGTCGGTAGTGCTGCAAAAGAACACCCTGTTTTCCGGCACCATTCTGGATAATCTGCGCTGGGGCAAGCCGAAGGCTACCGAGGCTGAGTGCGTCCAGGCCTGTCAGGCCGCCTGCGCCGACGAGTTTATCGACCGTTTCCCAGACGGCTACCAGACCCGCATCGAGCGGGGAGGCGCCAACGTGTCCGGCGGCCAGAAGCAGCGGCTGTGCATCGCCTGGGCCCTGCTGAAAAAGCCCAAGGTGCTGATTTTGGACGACTCTACCTCCGCCGTGGATACTACCACCGACGCCAAGATCCGGGCGGCCTTTGCGGAAAAGATCCCCGGCACCACCAAGATCATCATTGCCCAGCGGGTCTCCAGTGTGGAGCACGCCGACCGGATTCTGGTGTTGGACGAGGGGCGGATCAGTGGCTTTGATACCCATGAACACCTGTTGGAGACCAACGCCATTTACCGGGAGATTTATGACTCCCAGGTCAAGGGCGGCGGCGACTTCGACCAGCCCGCGTAAAAAGGAGGTCTCTGTTATGAAACAAAAATCTGGCTCCACCGGGGTGCTCCGCCGGGTGCTGCGCTATATGCTCCGGTACTACGGCCCCCTCTTCGCCCTGGTGATCTTCTGTATCCTGTTCTCCGCGGTTGCCACTGTCGTGGCGGCCACCTTCCCGCAAACGCTGGTGGACGACTACATCGTCCCCATGCTCAACAGCGGCTCCCGGGACTTCAGCGGCCTGGCGGCGGATATCACCAGACTGGCCTGCTTTATGGTGGTTGGCATCCTGGCCGCTTTCGCCTATAACCGCATCATGGTCAACATCAGCCAGGGCACCATGCGGCACCTGCGGGACGATTTATTCCGCCGGATGGAGTCCCTGCCCATCCAATATTTTGACACCCATGCCCACGGCGATATCATGTCGGTATACATCAACGACGTGGATACGCTGCGCCAACTGATCAGCCAGAGCATTCCCCAGGTCATCAACTCGGGCATTACCATGATCGCCACTTTGGTGACCATGCTTCTGATCAACCCCTTCCTCACCCTGATTTCGGTGGTCACAGCCCTGATAATGCTGGCGGTTACCTCCCGTTTCTCCAAGTTATCGGGGAAATATTATGTCCGGCAGCAGCAGGACCTGGGCGCTGTAGACGGCTTTATCGAGGAGATGCTGGACGGACAGAAGGTGGTCAAGGTCTTCTGCCATGAACAGGCGGCCATGGAGGACTTCCACAAGGTGAATGAGGCCCTGCGGGAGAGTGCCAATAAGGCCAACCGCTACGCCAATCTGCTGATGCCAATCAACGCCAACATCGGCTGGCTCAGCTATGCCTTTGTGGCCATCGTAGGGGCTCTGCTGGCTATCAACAGTCTGGCTGGGGTGACCCTGGGCACCGTTATCACCTTTGTGGGCCTGAACAAGAGCTTTACCCAACCCATCACTCAGGTGAGCCAGCAGGTGAATTTCGTCGTCACCGCCGCCGCCGGTGCCCAGCGGGTCTTTGACCTGATGGACCAGCAGCCCGAGGAGGATAAGGGCTATGTGGAGCTGGTCAACGCCAAGGAGGATGGCAGCGGCCAGCTAAGTGAGGCGCAGGAACGCACCAACGTGTGGGCCTGGCGGCATCCCCACAAGGCTGACGGCACCGTAACCTATACCAGGCTGGAGGGCAGCGTGGTTTTTGACGATGTGGACTTTGGCTATACACCGGATAAGATGGTGCTTCACAACATCAGCCTGTGGGCCGAGCCGGGGCAGAAGATCGCCTTTGTAGGGGCCACAGGTGCAGGAAAGACCACCATCACCAACCTGATCAATCGCTTTTATGACATCGCCGACGGCAAGATCCGCTATGACGGCATCAACATCAACAAGATCAAAAAGGCGGATCTGCGCCGCTCCCTGGGTATTGTGCTTCAGGATACCCATCTGTTTACCGGTACGGTGATGGACAACATCCGTTACGGCAATCTGGAGGCCAGCGATGAGGAGTGTATCGCCGCTGCCACCCTGGCCAATGCCGACGGCTTTATCCGCCGCCTGCCCGACGGCTACAACACCATGCTCACCGGAGACGGGGCCAACCTGAGCCAGGGCCAGCGGCAGCTGCTGGCCATTGCTCGGGCGGCGGTGGCCGACCCGCCGGTGCTCATTCTGGACGAGGCCACCTCCTCCATCGATACCCGGACGGAAAAGCTGGTGCAGGACGGTATGGACGCCCTGATGACCGGCCGGACCACCTTTGTCATTGCCCACCGGCTGTCCACAGTCCGCAATGCTGACTGTATCATGGTCATGGAGCAGGGCCGTATCATCGAGCGGGGGACCCACGACCAGCTCATTGAGAAGAAGGGCAGGTACTATCAGCTCTACACCGGAAATCTGGCCGAAGAGGCGGGCTGATCCGTCTCACAGCAGAAAAAGCAAGGCTTCCCGCTAGGGAAGCCTTGCTTTTTAAAGATAAGAGGGGGCAGGCGGATTGGACAGCGGCCCCACAGAGGCCACACAGCGATTGATGGGAGTGCCCAGGCTGTGGAATTTCTCCTCATAGTCGGTCATCACGCCGCAGATACCGTTGGCGTGGAGGTCCCGGGTGACCTGAGAGAGCAGGAACCCGGCCTTGGGAAACTGGAACAGGGACCACTCAAAAAGATCGTGGTTGTCGGTCTTAAAGTGGATCTCCCCCTTTCGGGAGAGTACCTGCCGGTAGCGCAGCAGAAAGTCGGGGTGGGTGAGGCGGCGCTTGGCGTGCCGGTTGCCCGGCCAGGGATCGCAGAAATTGATATAGATGCGGTCTATCTCGCTGGGGGCAAAGAGGTCGGTCAGGTTGGCGGCGTCTCCATCGATGAAAAAGACGTTATGCAGCTCCATGGCGCATACCCGCTCCATGGCGATGACCATGGCGTCAGGCACCCGCTCCACCGCAAGATAGAGGGCCTGGGGATTCTGGGCAGCGGTCTCGGCGGTAAAGCGCCCCTTGCCGCACCCCAGTTCCAGGAAGACGGCCTCCGCCTGGGGCATCAGGCTCTGCCACCGGCCCCGGAGGGCAAGAGGGTCGGAGATCAGGACCCGGGCGCAGCGCTCCATCCGCGGCGCCAGGTTGGGCTTTTTTCTCATTCGCATCTGTGGTCGTCCCCCTGAAAAATATGGTGTGTGCCTGTGGGGCAGGCAAGAAAGGCAGGAAAAAACCCTGCAATCACGAAGAGTGCAGGGTTTTGGCGCAGAAGGAGGGATTTGAACCCTCGCGACGGTTTCCCGCCCTACTCCCTTAGCAGGGGAGCCCCTTCGGCCACTTGGGTACTTCTGCATGCCGAATCAAACAATCCTATTGAAAAATGTGGCGGAGAGAGTGGGATTCGAACCCACGGATGCTTCCACATCGCCGGTTTTCAAGACCGGTTCCTTCAACCACTCGGACATCTCTCCACGCCCTGTCCAGGTCAAATGCAAAAAGAATTATACTATAGCGAAACGGCCTTGTCAATCGTTTTTTTAAATTTTTTAAAATGGACCTTTTGAATTCGGGGCAGACAGTAAAATTCCCGCCACACAGAAGTGCGGCGGGAATTGGGATCAGGCGAAAAACGCGTGGGCGCCGATGGTGGCCACATAGGTGCAGTTCCGGCTGAACCAGCTGCTGGAAGAGATGGAGGGGTTGATAAAATACAGGGCATTGCCCGCAGTATTGGCGCCCTCCAGCGCCAGCTTGGCGGCGATCACACACTCCGCAGTAGGCGTCTTCTGAATACGGCCATTGGAGGCGGGGGTGAACTGGTTGCGCTGGAAGATTACATCGTACACCGTGTTGGGGAACTGGGTGCTGGCCACGCGGTTGAGTACCACGTTGCCCACAGCGATCTTACCCTCCAGGGACTGATTGCCGCTTTCGGCATAGATGATCCGGGAGAGCCAGTACAGATCTTCCTGATTGTAAAAGCTGTCGCCGGACGTGATAGGGCCGCTGCCGGAGGTGATGGCGATTCTGCCGTCCTCTCCGTTCCAGACTACCTGAGCGCCCAGGGCCGTGCACAGGGTGCGGACTGGAACCATCACACAGCCGTCTTCCAGCTTTACGCCGGTGGGCACATACAAGCAGCGGCCGTTGGCCACAATATACTTGGCGCCGGGCTTGAGTTCCAGCTTCAGGCCGGAGGCGGTCACTTCCGCCTGGCCATTGGCCCACACGGCGGTGGCGTCGGGATAGAGGGCCTGCACAATGGGCCAATAGGAAACGTACGTCGTATCGTTCTCTACCTTGCTGGTAAATTCCTGGACAAGGGGCGTACCGTTTACTTCAAAGCTGACGCCGCTCTCAGCAGCGTACGCAGGGCCGGTCAGAGACACACAAAGGGCCAGACCCGCGAGCGCGCAAAGGGCTCGTTTCTTCATTACTAGGATTCCTCCTGTTACAAACTGTTACTTGTTGGTCACTGGTTTGTAACCGTATTGTAACCACTTCTGGCGTGAAAAGTCAATAGGAAATTTTGTATCTCTTTCTGAACCCGTTGCGCCGCAAGGGGTTCAGCAGAAAAAAATTTTTGCAGGGCAACATTTTGCCATAGATTACTGCTGAAAATGGATACAAACAATAACAAAAAGAAACAGCCTTAGACCTGTCCTCTGTCTGTTCGAAATAGGGTGTTTTGGCCGGTAAAATAATGGCCTAGTCTGTTTCAAAAGGGGAGAGGTCTTTCCGGTCAGAGAAAGACCGGAAAAATTTTTAGACTTTTTTCGCTTTACCTCTTGACGACTGAAAAAAATCTGCTATAATGTAATCCGTTGCTTGTTCCAAACGAGCAGCCGGTAGAGCACTCACCATGGAGAGATGGCTGAGTTGGTCGAAGGCGCACGATTGGAAATCGTGTAGGCGTTAATAGCGTCTCGAGGGTTCGAATCCCTCTCTCTCCGCCAAAGAAAGACACGCTGTAAAGCGTGTCTTTCTTTTTTTATTTTACGGTGGTGGACGGGCGCTGTATAGACTGTTTTTTGCTGCTAAAATAAAAGAAGTGGGCCGCGGCAGTTTACGGTCCACTTCTTACATTATATATATAAAGAAAAGCGGTTTGTCTCTCTATTGAAGGCCCTCCATATCCGCCATGCTGGAGCAAATTTGAAACAGGCTATCCAGCAGTTGCGCCCGCTGCGTCTCATCCAGCTTGGCCAGTACCGTCTGGGTCTGGCGCTCCAAAGTCTGCCGGACCTCCCGCTGCTTTTCCCGTCCCTGATCCGTCAGATAGACGTGTAGGGAGCGCCGGTCCCCTTGCTCATTGCAGCGGCGGATCAGGCCCTTTTCTTCCATGCGGTTGAGCAGGCCGGTCAGGGTGGCCGGATCGATCTGACAGCCTGCCGCAATGCTCTTCTGAACGCTGCCGTCGTGGAGGCCCAGGTAGTCCAGCACCTTAGGCTGACCGGCGGTCAGCCCGGAGCCGTTCAATTCCGCCATGACGCTGCGCTGAAACAGAGCCTGAGCCGCCATAAGCAGATAATGGAAACTGTAGTCCATGAGATACACCTCTTATATACACAGGTTCCAAAATAATTTGGATACAAACAGTTTAGCACCCGGCGAATGAGCTGTCAACAGCCGCTTACCCAAAGCCTGTTTCCCATCCTGCCCCAAGTTTAAGGGTGCGTTGCGGCCATGTTATTTGTACTGAGAAAAATCATAGGCCTCTTTGATCCATGTTAACAGCTGCAGATCCATCTCCTCCATGGAGGAAAGCACCACATGATGGGTCCAGCGGTTGGGGTAGGGCTCCACAGCCATCGCGATCCGAGGATGGTCTACCCGGTGAGCCAAACCAAAGGTAACAAGGAGGCAATGCTGGGGCCAGTCTTTTTTGCGGCGGACCGGCAGGGAGAGGGCGGCAAACAGGTGGCGGCCATAAAAGCTGATTTGGCTTTTCTGCACTTTGACGGAGGCGTCTGGCACCACCGCTGACATCCGGTCAAACATGGCCTGATACAGTGCCAATTCTTTGGTGTGGTCTCCAAAATAGGATAAAATATCCGTTTCATAATAGTCTGGTATGTTCATGGCGGTTTCCTCCTGACAGGCAAAACCGGGCCCGTCCCGGCCTGTGTTCCGTCCCATCATACCATGCCGGATGCCGTTTTCCAACTGCGAAAAAGGGGCGCGCTGCAGATTTTTATTCTGCAGCGCGCCCCTTTGACAAGTCAAAGATTAGCGCAGGACGGCTCCCAGCTCTTTCTCCAGAGCGGCCAGAATGCTCTTTACATCCTCATCGGCCTCCTCGCTGGTGAGGGAGCGGTCGTCGGCCCGGAGCACCAGGTTGAAGGCCACGCTCTTCTTGCCCTCGTCCACGCCCTTGCCGCGGTAGATATCGAAGAGTTTGCAGTCCTTCAGCAGGCCCTTGGCCCCCTTACGGATGCAGTCTTCCAGAGCACCCACGGTGACCGCCTCGTCGCACACCACGGCAATATCCCGGGTGACGGCGGGGAACTTGGGCAGGGGAACATACTCGGGGTCGGGGCCCTTGGCGCACATGAGCTGGACCAGCTCCAGCTCCGCGCAGTAGAAGGCGGCATCCACACCGTAATTCTGAGCCACCAGGGGATGGATCTGACCCAGTACGCCCAGACGGCGGTCCCCAGCGTACACGTCGGCCACCCGGCCAGGGTGGTAGGAGGGGTTGGATACACAGGGCACCTCAAAGTGGACATCCTCCACCCGCAGATCCTTCAGAATAGCCTCCACAGCTCCCTTCAGAGCGTAGAAATCCATATCCTCGCCGTAGACGCCCATGGACAGCACCTTGTTTTCTACCGCCAGGCCGTCGTTGCCGCCGGGCAGGTAGACCCGGGCCACCTCGTAAAGGCGCACATCCTGGTTACGGTAGTTGTAGTTCCGGGTCAAAGTCTCCAGCATGGAGGGGAGCACCGTGGTGCGCATGATGGAGGTGTCCTCGCCCAGAGGGTTGAGGATCTTGAAGCTCTCCCGCCGGGGATCGTTTTCCGGCCAGCGGATTTTGTCGTAGCAAGTGGGGGAGATAAAGGAGTAGGTGATGATCTCGTCGTAACCCATGGAACGGCACAGAGAGCCCAGCTGGCGCTCCAGCAGCTCCTCCTGAGAGAACCCGCCCAGGGTGGTCTGGCCCCGCATCAGAGTGGTGGGGATGTTGTTGTAGCCATGGAACCGGGCCACCTCTTCGGCCAGATCGGCCATACCAATGACGTCGCCCCGCCAAGAGGGGACGGTGACCTGGTCGCCATCCATCTGGAAGTCCAGCTTCTTCAGGATAGAAACCATCTCGGCCTCGGGAATGTCGGTACCCAGCAGGCCGTTGATCTTCTCAGGCTCCAGCTTAAGGACACGGGGCTGGGGCACATAGTTCAGAATGTCGATGGTGCCGTCCAACACCTCGCCGGCTCCCAGCAGCTCCACCAGCTCACAGGCCCGGTTGACGGCGGGCAGGGTGTTCAGAGGGTCCAGGCCCTTTTCAAACTTGGCGGAGGCCTCGGTGCGCATACCCAGAGCCAAAGCGCCCTTGCGGATGCAGGTGCCGTCGAAGCAGGCCGACTCGAAGACCACGTCCACGGTGTCGTCCACGATCTCGCTGTTCTCGCCGCCCATGATGCCCGCCAGGCCCACGGCCCGGTGCTCGTCGGCAATGACCAGATGGTTGGCGTTGAGCTTGCGGACGTTGCCGTCCAGGGTGGTCAGCTCCTCGCCCTCTTCCGCCCGGCGGACGATGATCTTGCCGCCCTTCACATAGCGATAGTCAAAGGCGTGCATGGGCTGGCCGTACTCCAGCATTACATAGTTGGTGATGTCCACGATATTGTTGATGGGGCGCACGCCCATGGCCCGCAGCCGCTCCCGCATCCACTTGGGGGAGGGGGCGATCTTCACGTTGCGCACCATGCGGGCGGTGTACCGGGGGCACAGGTCGGCGGCGGCGGTCTCCACGTCCAGCAGCTCCATGAGGCTGCCGTTTCCGCCTCCCTTGACCACGGGCTCATGGAGCTTCAGGGGCTGGTCGAAGGTAGCAGCAGCCTCCCGGGCCAGACCGATGACGGACAGGCAGTCGGGGCGGTTGGGGGTGATTTCAAACTCCACCACATGGTCGTCCAGACCGATGATGGGCTTGATATCGTCGCCGGGCTTGCAGTCCTCGTTGAGCACAAAAATGCCATCCTCAATACAGTGGGGGAACTCAGCCTGCTGGGCGTGGAGGTCGGTCAGGGTGCAGATGGTGCCGCTCTTGGTGTTGTAGGCCACCAGATCCCCCTCGTGGAGGTTGGGGCAGCCGGTGGAGACGGTACAGGCGCCCTCTCCGGTGTCCAGAGCCACGTCATAGGTGGAGTAGCCTGTGGTGGTGACAGCGGTCACCTTGGCGGCCACCACGGGGCCGTAGATCTTGTGACCGGGGGCAATGTCGGCGGGGATGGAGGGCTTGTCCTTGTCCAGGGGATGATAGTCCCCCAGAATGGCGGCGGGGGTGATGACGGCGTAGGGGAAATCACGGGTGTCCAGGCCCAGCTCGGAGAGGCCGCAGAACATGCCGTTGGACACGACGCCCCGCAGCTTGCCCTTCTGGATCTTTACGCCGCCGGGCAGGGTGGACTTGTGGAGGGCCACCGGCATCAGGTCGCCGGGGTGGATGTTCCAGGCGCCGGTGACGATTTGGATGGGCTCTTCCTTGCCCACCTCCACCTGGCAGATCCACATGTGGTCAGAGTCGGGATGGCGCTCCATGGACAGCAGACGGCCCACCACTACATTGGAGATTTCCTCCCCCAGGTCGTGGGTCAGCTCCACCTTGGAGCCGGACAGGGTCATAGCCTCAGCAAATTCCTTGTCGGAGGCAGTCACAGTGACAAATTCATTCAGCCATTTTCTGCTCAGATTCATTGTTTCTACACTCCTTTCTCAGAATTGCTCCAGGAACCGTACATCATTTTCAAAGATGAGCCGCAAATCGGCGATCTTGAACCGGCGCATGGCGGTGCGCTCCAGGCCGATGCCGAAGGCCCAGCCGGAATACACATTGGGGTCGATGCCGCTCATCTCCAGCACCCGGGGGTGGATCATACCGGCGCCCAGCAGCTCGATCCAGCCCTCACCCTTACAGGTGGGGCAGCCCACGCCGCCGCACTTGTGACACTGTACGTCCATCTCACAGGAGGGTTCGGTGAAGGGGAAGTGGTGGGGACGGAACCGGGTCTTGGTGCCCGCGCCGTAGAGCTTCTCCACCACGGTATTCAGGGTGCCCTTCAAATCGGCCATGGTGACCCCCTTGTCGATGACCATGCCCTCTACCTGATGGAACATGGGGGAGTGGGTGGCGTCCACCTCGTCCTTGCGGTATACCCGGCCGGGGGCGATGATGCGGATGGGTAGTTCCATGGTGTCCATGGCCCGGACCTGCATGGGGGAGGTCTGGGAGCGGAGCATTACCCGGCTGTCCTCGTCAAAGTAAAAGGTGTCCGACCAGTCCCGGGAGGGGTGGCCTTCCTCGGCGTTGAGGCGGTCAAAGTTCAGCTCAGCCAGCTCCACCTCGGGACCGTCCAGCACGGTGAAGCCCATGCCGATGAAGATGTCCTTGATCTCGTCCAGGGCGATATACATGGGGTGCCGGTGGCCCAGCTTGACAGACTTGCCGGGGACGGTAATATCCAGGGCTTCCGCCTTCAGCCGCTCTTCCAGGGCTTTGGCCTCCAGCTCTTTGCCCTTGGCTTCCAGGGCCCCCTCCAGAGCGGCCCGTACCTCGTTGGCCAGCTGGCCCATGGCGGGACGCTCCTCGGCGGACAGCTTGCCCATCATCTTGAGTACGGCGGTCAGTTCGCCCTTTTTGCCCAGGTACTTGACCCGCAGGGCGTCCAGGTCCTGGGCGGTGCCGGCGCCGTCAAAGGCGGCCAGGGCCTCCTGGCGTATGGTCTCCAGTGTTTCCTTCATATTCGCAGCTCCTTTTGCAGTAATAACAATGAAAAAAGCCCTCCATCCCAAACAATTGGGACGAAAGGCAAACCTTCCGCGGTACCACCCGCATTTCCCGCGCACAGCGGGCACTCTGGCCCCGGTAACGTGGGGCGAGTCCGTCCCTGTCTCCAGGGCCGCTCCAGGACGAACCGAGCGGGCCGATCCCGCATCCGCTTTCAGCCGGTGACGGATGCTCTCTGCCGGGGCGGGAAACCGCTCTTTTTCCCTTCTTCGCATGTAAGCCTATTTATAGCACAGATTTGAAAAAAGAGCAAGAACAAAATTGACGCAGGAGCTGCGGCGGCATATAATGGGGACTGCCTGATGGAACCATAAAAACGAGCAATACCAGAGACAGGAGCGTGGATGAATATGCGGATCGCCACAGCACAGCAGATGCGGGAGACCGACCGGATCGCCATTCAGGAGCGGGGGATTTCCTCCACAGACCTGATGGAGCGGGCGGCGGCGGCAGTGGCCGAGGAGGTCATGACCCTGGTGGGGGACTGCGCCGGCCGGGTGGTATGCTTCTGCGGTCCCGGCAACAATGGCGGTGACGGAGTGGCCTGCGCCCGGCTGCTGCTGGAGGCAGGCTTTGAGGTGCGGTGTGTGCTGGTGGGCAGCCATGAGAAGATGACCGGCGACACCCGGGCCATGGAGGTCAAACTGGCGGCGGCGGGGGGCAAGCTGGAGCCCTTCCAGCCTGATGACCCTGCCTTTGCAGCCTGGTGTCTGAGGGCCAACGCCATGGTGGACGCCATTTTCGGGATCGGCCTGAACAGCGACGTGCGGGGGGACGCCCTTACCGCCATCCAGATGATGAATACCTGCGACATCCCGGTGGTGTCCGCCGACATCTCCAGCGGGGTGGAGGCCGATACCGGCCGGGTGCTGGGAACTGCGGTACATGCCGCCCGGACGGTGACCTTTACCCTGCCCAAGGCAGGACACTATGTTGGTAAGGGCGGGCTGTGTACCGGAGAGCTGACGGTGGTGGACATCGGTATCCCCAAGGACCTGGTGGAGGGCCTGGACTGCCCGGTATGCAGTGTAGAGGCTGGGGATGTGAAGCTGCCCCGCCGCCCTCTGGATGCCCATAAAGGGGATTTCGGGCGCTGTGCCATTTTAGGGGGCAGCGTGGGCTATACCGGTGCGCCGGTGCTGGCGGCCCAGGCGGCAGTACGTACCGGCGCGGGGCTGGTGTCGGTGGGGGTACCCTCCCCAGTGTGGCCCATCGCCGCATCCAAGCTGGACGAGGCCATGCCCTACCCTCTCCCGGCGGGGAAAGAGGGACAGCTCTCCCTGGAGGCAGGGGAGGCCATCCATACCAAGCTGGCCGGGTGCGGCGTTTGCCTCATTGGACCGGGGCTGGGCCGGGGCAACGGCGTCATCGCCGTGGTGCGCCACCTGCTGCGGGAGATTCATATCCCGGTGGTGCTGGATGCCGACGGCATAAACGCGTTGGAGGGGCATATAGATATTCTGGACGCGCGGCAGGGCCTGCACACGGTGCTCACCCCCCACGACGGGGAATTTGCCCGGCTGGGGGGAGATCTGTCCGACGGAGACCGGCTGGGGGCCGCCCGGCGCTTTGCGGTAGAGCACAGCTGTTGTCTGGTGCTCAAGGGCCACCGGACCATCACCGCTTTCCCCGATGGTACTGCCTATATCAACACCACCGGCAATCCGGGCATGGCCAAGGGGGGCAGCGGCGACGTGCTGGCGGGCGTGATCCTGTCCCTGCTGGGTCAGGGTTTGCCCGCTAGGCAGGCGGTGCCTTTCGCCGTGTGGCTCCACGGCGCCGCCGGAGATCTGTGTGCCGGGGAGATCGGGGAGTACGGCATGACCCCCACCGACGTGGTGGCGGCGCTGCCCCGCGTGCTCAAGCAATCCGTGGAATAAAGGGGGAGGTGCCGTGGGTCGCCGGACCGGTCTGTGGGTACTGATGATAACACTCTGTCTGGTCCTGTCCGCCTGCGGCGGCGGAGCCACCGGAGCGGAGCAGCTGGCCCTGGATATCCGGGGAGAGTACCTGGCTATGGAGGGATGTACGGGGACGCTGACCATCACCGCCGACTACGGCCAGCGGGTCTACGAGTACGGGGTGGATCTGACCTACCGGCGGGCGGGGGAGAGCGTGCTCACCCTTACCAGTCCGGAGGCTGTGGCCGGGGTCACCGCCCGGCTGGAAAACGGCAGCGGAAGCCTGGAGTATGACGGGATGCGGGTGGAAACCGGACCGCTGGATGAAAACGGTATGAGCCCCATGGACGCGGTCCCAACCCTGATGCATTATGCCACCGAGGGCTTTATTGCTGAGTGTACCATGGAGGAAACCGACGGAGGCCAGGTCCTGCGGGTGATCTGCCGGGACCCGGAACAACAGGCGGGAACGGGGCAGGAGTGCTCCCTCTGGTTTGACCCGGACAGCCATGCTCTGCTGCGGGGGGAGCTGTCCCAGGATGGATATACCGTGATCCAGTGCGTTTTTTCCGCCTTCCAGCTCACAGGAGCGGGAACAGAATAAAAGAAAGAAGGGCCTGCCGCAACATCCATTGCGGCAGGCCCCAGTCTTTCAGTACAAATCCATTAAAAAGAAACAGTGTCGTCTTCGTCGTCGATGTCGTCGGCCTGGGCGGCCTCCCGCTCCAGATCGTCCAGTTCTGCCAGACGGCGGCGCAGCTCTTCCCGCTGCTGGGCGGTCATCTCATTGATCCGCTGGTTGAACTGCTCCTCCCGGCGGCGCTTGGCATCCTCCTGATATTTGCGCTGAAGCTCCGCGCCGTGTTTGCGGCCCTCTTCCAGCGCCACGGCGCCCTTTTCCACCAAAATCTTCCCGGCTTTGCCTACCTGTTCGGCGGCCAGAGCCACCAGACCCACGCTGGCCAGACCCACATCGGCCAACACCTTACCCAGTTCATCTACCATGGAAAAAACCTCCTTCCAGTTGTCTGATGGGTATAGTATATCCCAAACGAAGGAGAATGTCTTGAGAATTCTATGAACATTGCAAAAAATATAGGGGTATCAAGGCAGGGAAAGTTCGGGGTTGTGACCGGGGCGGCGGCGTAGTATAATGAAACCAACTGGTCTGACGCTCTGCGGCGGAAGGACCGGACTGGTACACGGATACGGGTACCGCGTATCTTATGGGTTAAGAGGATGACAGATGAAACAGACGCAGACAAGGACCTGGACAGAGATTGATCTGTCCGATCTGGAACATAATTACCGGGCGCTGCGGGCCATGCTGCCCCAGGGCTGCCGGTTTTTGGGCGTGGTCAAGGCAGACGCCTATGGACATGGAGCGGTGCCGGTAGCCCGGCGGCTGGAACGGCTGGGGGCGGAATATCTGGCGGTGGCCTGTCTGGACGAGGCGTCCGAGCTGCGCCAGGCGGGGATTACCACCCCCATTCTGATTTTGGGCTATACCCCAACTGAGCGGGCGGAGGACCTGCTGGAACAGGTCCTGACCCAGACGGTGTATGATGTGGAGATGGCCAAGGCCCTGTCCCAGGCGGCGGTAGCCGCGGGAAAGACCCTGAAAATCCACATCAAGGCGGATACCGGCATGTCCCGGCTGGGCTGGCTGTGCGGCGGTGAAGCGTTGGAGCCGGCGGTGGAGTCCATCGCCCAGGTATGCACCCTGCCCGGGCTGGAGGCGGAGGGGATCTATACCCACTTTGCCAACGCCGACGGGGATGAGGACTATACCATGCTCCAGTTTACCCGCTTTCTGGACCTGCTGGAGGCCTTGAAGGGCCGGGGGATCACCTTTTCCATCCGCCATTGTGCCGCCAGTGCGGCGGTGCTCAATTTCCCCTGTACCTATCTGGACATGGTGCGGCCCGGCATCGCCCTGTACGGTCATTATCCAGATCCCTCCTGTGAGGGACTGGACGGCCCCGGCCTGCGGCCGGTGATGACCCTCAAAACCCGGGTGGCCTCAGTAAAGACGGTGCCCGCCGGGACCCCGGTGAGCTACGGCTGCACCCATGTGCTGGACCGGGAGACCAAGCTGGCCGCTCTCACCATCGGCTATGCCGACGGACTGCCCCGGCTGTGCTCCGACAGGCTGGAGGTGCTTATCCACGGCCAAAAGGCCCCTATTGTGGGCCGGATCTGCATGGATATGTGTATGGCGGACGTTACCGGTCTGGAAGTGGCGCCGGGGGACGAGGTGGAGGTATTCGGCAAGCACCTGCCCATTGAGGATCTGGCCGCTCTGGCGGGTACCGTCCAGTATGAGCTGCTGTGCGCCGTGTCTCCCCGGGTCCATCGGGCTTATCTGGAGTGAGGCACCGGCTGTCCGGCCTGAGCATACAATGGGCCGGGGGAGAAAGGGCAGGCCCGGCGGCGGGAGGGCCAACCACCCCGCGAAATTTCGTGGAGCGGGTATAATTCCCGCCGCCCCGTGGGAAAATCATAGTGACCACGTTACATAGGCCTGGGGCCGTGTGACGCTGGTGACTATTTTCCGGCGGAGTGTGAGCTTTTGTGGATAACAGCGTAAAACGCGGAGACATTTTCTATGCCGATCTGAGCCCCGTGGTGGGCAGTGAGCAGGGGGGTGTGCGGCCGGTACTCATCGTACAGAATGACACCGGCAACCGGCACAGCCCTACGGTTATTGCCGCTGCCATCACATCCCAGACCGGCAAGGCCCGTCTGCCCACCCACATCGAGCTCTCAGCCAACACCTACGGCCTCCCCAAGGAGTCGGTGGTGCTGCTGGAACAGATCCGGACGCTGGACAAAAGGCGGCTGAGAGAGCACATGGGACGGTTGGACGAAGCGCAGATGCAGCGGGTGGACAACGCCATCGCGGTCAGCTTTGGCCTGCACACGGGCACCATGGTATGAACACACTGGGGGAGCCGCCCCGGCGGGCGGCTCCCCGTCAGACAGGAGGTACATAATGAAACAGAAAAAGTGGCCGGTCCGACTGATTTCCGGCGGCCTGGTGACCCTGGCGCTGGCAGGGGTGGCGGTGGCCGCTGGCCAGCAGGGCACCCAGTCCGATCCCCTGGTCACCATCAGCTATCTGGAGCAGCAGGCTATGCCTTCCATTTTAAACCAAGTGGACAAGACGGTGTTGGACAAGCAGACCGTCCTGGAGCAGAAGCTGGCCGCCGTTGTAGACAACTATGTAAAGGAAGTGGAGAGCAAGCTGAGCGGCACATCCGGCGGCCAGACCTCCGCCGGAGGGGTGTTCCAGATTGTGGACCTGAAGGCGGGACAGACGGTGGTAGGCACCGCGGCCTGTGAGTTTCTCCTCCGATCCGGGACGGCGTCCTGCGTCTCCGACACCACCCCCGGACTCATCGACACCACCGACGGCTCCGCCCTGGGGGGCGGTTCCAATCTGACCACCAACCACCTGTATCTGGCTACCGTTGACGGGCGGGGGGTCAAGGCCGTCACCAATGTGACTATTATGGTGCGGGGCAGCTATACCATTCGGTAAGCGGGAAGGGGACAGCTCCCCCACTCTCGCAGCCTTTGGCCGTACGGGTTGGAGCGCACAAGCCGCTCCTGCCGTACGGCCTTTTTCGTTACAGGATAGAGAGTACCGGACCGCCCCGGCCCAAAGTTGGGATGGAGCCGGAACAAGGAGGAAAGGGACATGGATCTGCTGCACCAATGCCAGCTCTGGCACGAGCATGACGAGTACCAAAAGATCATTGACCTCCTGGAGGAAATCCCTGCCCAGGCCCGCACCCCGGAGATGGACAGCGAGCTGGCCCGGGCCTATAACAACGTCGCCCAGCCCGGTGAAAAAGAGCTGTTCCAAAAGGCCATCGCCCTGCTGAAGCCCCACGAAGATTATTTTGAGCATGACCACTACTGGAATTTCCGTATGGCTTATGCCTACTACTACTTAGACCAGGAGGGCCTGGCCCTTCGCTACTTCCAGAAGGCGCTGGAGGCCCGCCCCGGCGACAGGGATACCCTGGAATTTATTGAGAATTGCCGCAAATGTCTGGCGCTGCCCTACTTTGAGGAAACCTTCCGGCAGCGGACTGCCAGAGCGTGGCGGGCCTTTGAACAGGAAGAGGGGGAAGTGCGCCGCGCGCTGGAGGAGGACGGGGCGCAGATCTGGCGGGAGGAGCTGACCGCCCGGTGTGAGATCCTTTTGCGCCAGGCCATTGCGGACCTCTCCCTGGAACTGGACTATGATGGGAAACGGTGTAAGCTGCTCCTTAACACGGATGGGGACCGGGTGAAGCTGTTTGAGCTGGACTATTTCCAGCGCCATGCCCCTGCCTCTGTGCTGAAGCGCTGGGATATTCTGGTGGACTGCGGCTCGTGCTCTGGCAGTGTACAGGAGGAGCTGGACCGCTATACTGCCTATCGGGGAGAGGAGGATCAGGACCCCGATGCCGACTGGCGCATGGATATGATCGTAGGCTCCACCTGCTGCCCGCCGCTGATCGAGGACTATCTTCACGGAGAGAGCCAGGGCATGGACGAGCTGCACCGCAATGGCGCGGCGGCGGGGTTTCTGTGCTATCCGCTGGACGGCTTTACCGGCCAGGACCCCACTCAGCAGCTCTTCGACTTCCGGGACGCTTTGGAGGCGGCCTTAAAGCGGCGGGCCGGGAAAGAGGCCTTTACCCTCATCGGCGGCGGCGCCGGGACCCGTTACGGCTATGTGGACCTGATTGCCTGGGATCTGCCCGCCGTACTCAATGCGGCGGCGGAGTTCTTTCAGGGGACCCAGCTGCCCTGGGCCAGCTTTCATGTGTTCCGCCGGGAGGTTGCCTCTGTGCGCCTGCTGGTCCGGGAGGAGGAACCGGAGGAGGACCCCCAGGTCCACCCGGAGACCGGCTCCATCCTCTCTCAGGAGGACCTGGACACCTTGGAGTCCTTTGTGGGGGAGACCAAGGGCTACTATGGCCGGATGCTGGACTATCTTCAGAAATTCGTGGAAGAGGGCGTACAGGAAGAGCGGTTCACCGAGGGACAGGCCCGACGGGACCTTGTGCTGGGTTTGTGGTATGCCTATGCCTGTCTCAATCTGGACGAATATGAGTTCTACTACCGGGCGGCCCAGTGGATGTCCCACTCCGAGGACAAGGCCAAGGGCTGCGGCGTCTGGTATTACCGCTATTCTGTGGCCCTGATGTACTGCGGCAGGCTGGAGGAAGCCCGCCGGTATGCCGAACTGGGGGTGGAGGAGGAGCCCGCTTATCCCTGGATCTGGCTCCAGGCGGGCAAGCTGCGCAGCTGGGCTGGAGATCGGGAAGGGGCGCTGGAGGCGGTGCGGCGGGGCCTTGCCCTGGAGCCCGGCGACCATGAGTTTCTCACGCTGGAGCGGGAGATCCGGGAGGGGGCGACCCTGGAACAGATGGAATACCACTGGATCAACCCCGAGCTGGATCAAAGGCTCCAGAAAGGACTGGACCAGGACGCCGACAGCAAGCAGCGGGCCATTTCCTGTATCACCGTCAACCCTGCGGGCCTTGCGGACTTCCAGCGCATTTTCCACCCCGACCCGGAGTCCTTCACCAAAGATGCCCCTTATTGCAGCTTCTTCTACCCGGTTCAGGGAGAAGAGGTGGAGCTGGTGTTCCGCATGAATGAGGCAGGCCTGTCCAAGCTGAAAGCCGACTGGCTCCAGACCCAAAAGGAGCGTTTGGAGTGCGGCGATTGGCTGACCTGGACCACCCGGCAGGGGGACCGGGGAACGCTTGACGCGGTGCTCTTCGACCTGGACTACCAGGTCAGCCTGGTGTATAAGGTCCAGGGAGAGGAGGACTGGTATTTCCGGGTGCGGCTGAATGAGGACGGCACCCCTTGCGAGACAGAGGTGCCCCAGGGAGAAGCGGAATACTACAGCGAAGGGGAGCTGGACACGGTCCAGCAGCACATTGAGCAGACCTTCGGACCCTTTGAGCAGGTGTGGCACGAGCTGGTCTCCCCGGATATCCATGTGGATATCTGCCTGATCCCGCCTGCGGAGGAACGGGACTATTATACCCTTGTGACCATGGGCATGGGGGCCCACCGGATGCATGTGCCGGAGGAGCTGGCGGAGCATAAGCTGGAACGGGCGGAGCTGGTCATTGCTCTGCCGCCCGACTGGAAACTGAGCTCCGACGAATTGTCTGACGAAACTTGGTACTGGCCCATGCGTCTGCTGAAGATCCTGGCCCGGCTGCCCATCCAGTCGGATACCTGGCTGGGCTGGGGACACACCATGGATAACCAGGAGCCTTTTGCCCCCAACACCCGGCTGTGCGGGGCCATGCTCATTGGTCCCCAGCGGGTGGAGGAGGGGGGAGAGGTCTGCCTTCTGCCGGACGGCGATGAGGTCAATTTCTACCAGGTGATCCCTCTTTATCGGGAGGAGCTGGAGTACAAGCAGGCCACCGACGCCGATGCTCTGCTGGAGCGGCTGGAGGGCAGCAGCTTTGTGGTACATCCCAACCGGCCCAATGTGGCCCCCTCTCACGCGGGAGAACGGGCGGAGGAGAACGAGCTGGTGCTGGACGACGGGAACCGGCACATGGAAAAGAGCAAGGAAAAGGGCCTGCCGGTGGAGGAACTGGCGGGACTCAATCATCTGGCCATTTTCCTGCGCTGGTGTATGGAACACGACTTGATGAGCCTGACCTTTCTGGAGCGGTATGACAGCGTAGCGCAGCGGTTCCAGGCGGATCTTTCTCATCTGGACCTGCGCCCCTTTATCCGGGATGAACTGGACGGACAGCTCTTCTTCCCCCTCTTTGATGAGGAGGGGGCGGCTTTTGCCCGTTGGTATTACGCTGACGAGGACAAAGATCCCTGCTATACCGGCGACATTGACGAGTACGCCTTGGCCTATTTTGGCCCGGAGCGGTATCATTCCAGGGAATTTCAGGACGAAGCATACCTGTTTGTGCCCTTTGACGAGGATTACTACCAGGCCATGGCGGAGGTCATTCAGCGGCGTTGGGATCAGTGGCAGCAGCTGCGGGAGGATGCCTGATTATTGGGCGGCCTGGATGCGGGTCACTGCCTGGACAAACCGCTTCACATCCTCGCTGGGTTCCAGGGCGTAGATCAGGCCGTAGGGAATGGCGTAGTCCCAGTTCACTGGCAGCGTGACCAGCGCCGGGTGGACGTCCTGCCAGCACTCCAGGGTCAACAGCACGTTTCCCGTCTCGGCGCAGCGGTTGAATACAGAGATGTCATAAAAATGGGGGGTATCCTCCAGGTGTATTTTAGGGTGATTGGTTCGTAGATCGGCCCGCAGCCGGTCGTTGAGGGGGGAATCCCCCTCCTGTACCATCATTAAGGTCTGGCCGTACAGGTCGGAGAGCTCCAGCCGCTTCTTGGCGGCAAGGGGATGCTCCCGCCGTACGGCCACCATTTTTCGATAAGTGCCGAGAGGAAGCAGACGGCACTGGTCCAGCCAAGTTTTAGAATCACAGACCCCCACCAGAAAATCGAATTTTTCCCCCAGCTGTCCGATCTCGCTCAAAATGCCCCGGTGGTCGTCCTCAAAGGGGACCAGGTGGAGCTTATAGTCGGGAAATTCCCGATTGACCTGATACCACAGGTCCATAAAAGGCTTGGCAGGATTCAGAAGCGACGTGCCCACACAGAAGGTGGTCTCCGCCGCGCACAGGGTGGCCCGGGCGTTGGCGATGGAGCGCTGGGCATAATCGGCCAGAAACTTGGTATCCCGGTAGATCACCTCTCCCGCCGGAGTGAGATGCACTCCATGAGGGGTGCGCTCCAGCAGAATCAGCTCCAGATGGGCCTCCAGGGCGTCCATTTGTTTTTTCACCGCTGTAGGAGAAATAAAAAGCTGTCTGGACGCCTTGGTAAAACTGCCGCAGTCGGCCACCGCCACAAAGCTGCCCAGCAGAGGATTGAGCATGAATACCCCTCCTTATATAAACTTCTAGTTCATGCTATGCTAACAAATCAGAGATTCCCAGTCAAGGGGAGGCCTGATAAAATAAGGGCAGAAGGAGGGGATGGTATGGCGAATCTCATTGCCTATTTCTCACGGGCAGACGAAAATTATGTCAGCGGGACCCTGAAATGGTTGGAGACCGGCAACACGGAGGTGATTGCCGGTATGATCCAGCAGTTGACGGGGGGAGTGCTGTTTCCCATTCAGCCCGTTCAACCCTATGCCAAGGATTACAATACCTGCATTGCCCAGGCCCAGGCCGACCAGCGCCGGGATGCACGGCCGGAGTTGAGGGCATGGCCGGAGGGGGTGGAGGCCTATGACACCATCTATCTGGGCTACCCAAACTACTGGGGCACCATGCCCATGGCGGTCTTTACCTTTCTGGAGCGCCTGGATGTGACCGGGAAGATCATTTATCCCTTCTGCACCCATGAGGGCAGTGGCATGGGCCGCAGTGAGGCGGATCTCCGCCGCCTGTGCCCAGGGGCAGAGGTAAAGCCAGGGCTTGCCATCGTGGGCGCCCGGGTGGATCAGGCGGAAGAGACGGTACGGAAATGGCTCAACCAGAACAAGGAGGCAGGCTAACATGGAAGTACAAAATCTGAGCGTTTTTCCCACAGGGGGAAAAAATGACGCCTATGCCCAGTATTTTGTGGGCCAGAGTTATTTAAATATGCTTACCACCCAGGGGGTGGCCATCGGCAACGTGACCTTTGAGCCGGGGTGCCGGAACAACTGGCACATTCATCATGCCAAAGCGGGCGGGGGGCAAATCCTGCTGTGTACCGCCGGCCGGGGCTGGTATCAGGCGTGGGGCGAACAGGCCCGGGAGCTGCATCCCGGCGATGTGGTAGTCATTCCCCCGGAGGTCAAACACTGGCACGGCGCTGCCCGGGACAGCTGGTTCCAGCACCTGGCGGTGGAGGTGCCCGGAGAGGACTGCCGGAATGAGTGGTGTGAGCCAGTGGCGGATGAGGAATACGATCAGCTGAAGTAAAAGGGGGAACCTAAGATGGTAAAACAGACTGCGGGACGGGATGCGCTAGGGACGTTTGCCCCGAAATTCGCGGAATTAAATGACGACGTGCTGTTTGGACAGGTATGGAGCCGGGAAGAGGCCCTTTCTCTCCGGGACCGGAGTGTGGTCACGGTGGTGGCCCTGATGGCGCAGGGGTTGGTGGACAGCTCCTTCCAATACCATCTGGAGACGGCCAGGAAAAACGGTGTGACTGCCGGAGAGATGGCGGAAATTTTGACCCACGCCGCCTTTTATGCCGGTTGGCCCAAGGCTTGGGCCGCCTTCCGCATGGCAAAAGAGGTCTATGAAAATCAGCATTGATGGTCCGCTTAGAGGGGCCGCGGCGTCTGCCGCGGCCCCTCTGTTGTCTGCCGGAAGCAAAGGCTTTATAAAATTTAAGGCAGAATTAAGAAGCCGTTTCTGTACCGGGGCCCTCCCATGTGCTATACTGCACCTACTCAAACAATTAAGTTGGAGGAGGTCTCTATGGCATTTACCTGCAATACCACATACAATTCCAGAGCCTTGGCTGCCATGTCCAGAGTGGTCCGCAAGACGGTCCGGGTCAAGGTCAACCGCTGCGCGAAACTCTTTTCCTGGCTGATCATCGTCCTATGCCTGTTGTGTGCCTGTATCTCCTGGGAGGAACCCTGGATAGCGGCCAGCGACGCCGTGGTAGCCGTTTTGCTGCTGCTGATCAACTGGAAAGAGGACGCTATAAACGGCTTCTTTGCCCGGCGGAGGGCCATGCCCGGCATGGAAACCGCCAGCGCCGCCTTTTATCCCGACTACTACGAGGTGCGGATCGCCGGGGCTGTGACCCAGTGGCAGTACAGCAAGGTGCTGGTCCTTGCGGAGACGGGGGATTATTTTGTCTTTGCCCTGGGGAAAAATTACGCCCAGGCCTTTGAAAAGGCAGGGCTGGAGGGCGGAACGGAGGAAGAATTCCGCCGCTGGCTGGAGGAGAAAACCGGAAAACAAATGCGGAAGATAGGGAGATGACGGCGTATGGGCAAGGGAAAACACGGGGCAATGCTGGGTATTCTGGCGGCCTGCGGGGCTGCCGGGGCCATTTACAGGTGGCATTATCGGATGCCCATGAAAGAGTATACCAGGTACGCGCTGTATATGGCCGCGCTGGATGATGAGATCTGCCGCAACGAGCTGGAGGGCAACCGGATCGGCGGGGAGACCATCGTCTTTCCCCCCAGGGCGGAGACCTTGCAGGAGCGCTACTATCTCTTCCTGCGGATGAACCGAAAAAAATATAGGGCGGCCTTGCGGGCGGAGATTGAGGCCATGGAGCGGCGGCTGCTGGAGTCCCGGCAGTATATCGGGCAGCCCAAGGTGGATCTGGAGATGGGCTGGAAGGGGGAGGAAGACACTTGAAACCGGACGTTTTCTCTGTATAATAGAGAAAAAAGCCAGGAGGAGTGACCCCTGTGTCAAACACCACCAAGCAGGCCCTGTCGGCAGCCCTGAAACGGATGCTGCTGAAAAAGCCTTTGGACAAAATCACCATCCGGGACATTGCGGAGGACTGCGGTATCAGCCGCATGGCTTTCTACTACCACTTCAAGGACATCTATGATCTGGTGGAGTGGAGCTGTGTGGAGGATGCCGCCCGTGCCCTTCAGGGCAAAAAGACCTACGACACCTGGCAGGAGGGGCTGCTGCAGATTTTTGAGGCGGTGCTGGAAAATAAGCCTTTCATCCTCAATGCCTACCGCTGTATCAGCCGGGACCAGATGGAGCATTTTCTGTTCAAGCTGACCTATGGGCTGATCCGAGATGTGGTGGAGGAGCAGAGCCAGGGGGTGGAGATCTCCGAGGCAGACAAGGCGTTTATTGCAGAGTTTTATAAATACAGCTTTGTGGGGATCATGCTGGACTGGATCAAACAGGGAATGCAAGGGGACTATCAGACCATCGTGCAGAAGGTGAGCACCACCATGCACGGCAATGTCTCCAACTCCATCCATAACTTTGCCGTACAACCATAAGTTCTTTACAAAAAGGGCCTGGTGATTAGTTTTTTATCACCAGGCCCTTTTTGTAAATGGCGGAACGGGCAAAAACGGGGTAGGATAAAGCCACGATCAAAAGCGACGCCGCAGAGGCGGCGGAAGATAGAAAGGTGGCTATTTTTATGGCAAAGAATCTTGGAAAGTTGACGGCTGCGGCCGCCGGTCTGGCCGGCGCGGGCGCGGCTGTGGTGCTGGCCAAAAAGGCGACGCAGAATAAAAAGACTATCAAAACGGCGGGGGAGAGCAGCTACCGCAATACAGAGCTGGGCCGCCATGAGAAGAACAGCAAGGGTATCTACTACTCCAACGGAAATTATGAGGCCTTTGCCCGACCGGAGAAGCCGGAAGGCGTGGAGGAGAAGAGCGCCTATATTGTGGGAAGCGGCCTGGCCGCCCTGGCGGCAGCCTGCTTCCTGGTGCGGGACGGACAGATGGACGGCTCCCACATCCACATTCTGGAGGCCATGGACATTGCCGGCGGGGCCTGCGACGGCATCTTTGATCCCAGCCGGGGCTATGTGATGCGGGGCGGCCGGGAGATGGAGAACCATTTTGAATGCCTGTGGGATCTGTTCCGCTCCATCCCCTCTCTGGAGCGGCCCGGCGCCTCGGTGCTGGATGAGTTCTACTGGCTCAATAAGCACGACCCCAACTACTCCCTGTGCCGGGCCACAGTGAACCGGGGGGAAGACGCCCACACCGACGGCAAATTCAACCTGAGCCAGAAGGGCTGCATGGAGATCATGAAGCTCTTTATGACCCCGGACGAGGATCTGTACGACAAGACCATCGAGGACGTCTTTGACGACGAGGTCTTTTCCTCCACCTTCTGGCTGTACTGGCGGACCATGTTTGCCTTTGAGAACTGGCACTCCGCCCTGGAGATGAAGCTCTACTTCCAGCGCTTTATCCACCACATCGCTGGTCTGCCCGACTTCAGCGCCCTGAAATTCACCCGCTACAACCAGTATGAGTCTCTGATCCTGCCTATGCAGAAGTATCTGGAGGAGGCCGGAGTGGACTTCCAGTTCGGCACCGAGGTGACCAACGTCCTCTTTGACATCCGGGACGGCAAAAAGGTGGCCACCGCCATCGAGTGTAAGGTCAAAGGGGTCGAGCGGGGAATCGTGCTGACCGAGAACGACCTGGTGTTTGTCACCAACGGTTCCTGTACCGAGGGTACCATCTACGGCGACCAGGACCACGCTCCCAACGGGGACGCGGAGGTGCGCACCAGCGGCTGCTGGAGCCTGTGGAAGAACATTGCCAAGCAGGACCCGGCCTTCGGCCGCCCGGAGAAGTTCTGCTCGGACATTTCCAAGACCAACTGGGAGTCGGCCACCATCACCACCCTGGACGACAAGATCCTGCCCTATATCACCAATATCTGCAAGCGGGACCCCAGAACGGGCAAGGTGGTCACCGGCGGCATTGTCAGCTGCCAGGACTCCAAGTGGCTGCTGAGCTGGACCATCAACCGGCAGGGCCAGTTCAAGGAGCAGGACCCGGAGAAGGTGTGTATCTGGGTATATGGCCTGTTTACCGACGTGCCCGGCGACTATGTGAAAAAGCCCATGAAGGAATGTACCGGCAAGGAGATCACCCAGGAGTGGCTCTACCACATCGGCGTACCGGTGGATCAGATCCCGGAGCTGGCCGAGCACAGCGCCCTGTGCGTGCCCACCATGATGCCCTATATCACCGCCTTCTTTATGCCCCGGACCAAGGGGGACCGGCCCGACGTGATTCCCGACGGCTGCGTCAACTTTGCCTTCCTGGGCCAGTTTGCCGATACCCCACGGGATACCGTGTTCACCACCGAGTACTCTGTGCGCACCGCCATGGAGGCGGTCTACGGCCTGCTGGGGGTAGATCGGGGCGTGCCTGAGGTGTGGGCCAGCGTGTATGACATCCGGGCCCTGCTGGATAGCTCTGTGTGCCTGATGGACGGCAAATCCCCCCTGGAGATGGAGCTGCCCGGGCCGCTGAATCTGCTGAAAAAGCCGGCGCTTAAGTTTATCAAAGGAACCGTGGTGGAGAAGCTGCTGCGGGACCACAACATCCTTCGGGACGGAATGGCATGATTTGATGCGGTCTAATTCCAAAAAAACACACAGGACGACGATATTTCGTCGTCCTGTGTGTTTGCATATATCCATCAATTCTGTGTGGCAGATATACTGCGTTTGACTTGCAGAAGCAGCAGCACCAGACCGAGGCCCAGCAGGATATGACCAACCCCGGCCATGCCCGAGATGGCCGCGTTTATGCCGGTGGAAAGCTTGGTTCCCAGTACCTGGACCACACCCCGGGTCACCAGCATGGCGACGGTCAGGTTCAGTCCGATATGATAAATGACCAGCACCCGCCCGGTACTTGTGTCGGTGAAGGAGAGGTTTTTTTCCAGCACGAGCAGCAGCAGGAAAACCACCATGCCCAGCAAAAAATAATGGGTATGTACCACAGAGAGGGTGGTCTTGGCGGTAAAGCCGTTCAATCTGGTAAATTCCCGATAAAATACGCCGCCCGCCATAGCGAGAATGGCATACAGCAGCGCGGTATTTATATAACGCTTCATATAAGTTCCTCCTCTATCTGCATTCCTGTTTCATAGCAAAATATCCGATCAGCACCGTCCAAACATAGGCGCAGGTCTTGGGGATCATCAGCATCCCGATCATAGGGATGGAGTCCGCCCACAGTACCACCGGGATGTAAAAACCAAAGCTCAATACAATGGTCAGCCACATCCAGCGAAACGCCTGATCCCGGTGTTCCCTGGCGCTGCGGTAAAATAATACGATCACCAGAAGGCCCAGCAGAGCAAAGGGGATGTTGCGGTAGATGCCCCAGGAGAGGGGCGCATCAGCGCTGAGCCACTGATTCTGGGGCATCATGCACAGAAGGACCCGCAGACCGGCCAGAACATACACCGCGGCGGTCAGGCCGCTCCGCCCTTTGATCTGGTAGCGCTGCCGCCACACATAATAGAGCAGCACATAGAAAATTGTCATGGTGACAGAGGTGATCCACTTTCCCAGCCCCAGAGGAACGGTATAGTCTTCAAGACCCGTGGTACACAGGGCATACGCTCGGGGGATCAGATGGAATGCGTCGCCCGCGCCCAGCACCACCGCCATGAAGCCAAACAAACGGAACTGACGGTTTCCCTTGCTGCCTCGGATCATCAGGATTCCGATGGTAATGACCGAGATCAGATAGACCGCGTCAAACAGTGTTTCCATGATTGCCTGCATGATTTACGCTCCTTTTCGCTCCATTTTGCTTTGGTCGGTGGCTGCGGCAAAGACTGCCTTGCCATAGTTGCGGCCAAACAGCAATCCGGCCAGCAGAAGCGCGGCGCCCAGGCCGGTATAGAAGACGGCGATAAACCGCTCGGGCGCAAGTCCGCTTGCCCGCAGGCCAATGCCGCCGGTCATCATCACCGCCATGATGGCAAAGGCCTTTCCGTCAAAGAATTTCAGGAAAAAGTGCCGTTCCTCCAAATAAGCGCTAATCCTGGCGGTATGCTTTTTTACCAGCTTGCCAAAGATAAACCGCTGAAACACGGCAAAAACCAGCACAGACAGCAGGCAATTTAGCACCGTAAGATAGGCTGGATAGGCCATCAAGCCGATGCGGAGAATGTTGAACCCTGCCACGCTCCACACCAGACAGGCCAGAAGCAGCAGAGTATTCCGTTTTACTTTCATCATCTGCCTCCTTTTGATGAACAATGTTCAATTTCTCGGATATAAAATTCCCACAGAATTGTGGGAATTTTGAGGCTATCCCAAAAGATCCAAAACCTTTTTGGTCAAAGGGCCGCACAACGGATTGGGCTATCAGTTCCGCTTTAATAAAGGGTCCTGCGGACGATCTCCAGCACGGTTGTGGGGTCATAATCCTGCCGCAGCAATGCGGACAACATCAGGGAAAACAGAAGATCCGCAAATTTTTCCGCTGTAAACGGTGGGGTAAAGGCGTCTGGACGAACCTTAGCATCCTGCTGTAAAACAGAGCAAAGCCCGTTTATAATGTGCTGCCAGGTCTGCTGCATTCGTCGTTTCCCATCGGATTTGTCTTCGCCCATAAAGCCCAGGGAGTGGAAGGTAAAAAATCCGGGATATTGTTTGCGGCCGTATTCCATCTGTCCGTACAGCCAGGTAATACAGGCCTGGGTGTCCTGAAACACGGCCCCGTCCTCTGGACGGTGGAAGATCTCACACCAGACGCTTTCCACCGTGGCGCCCATCAGGGCAGCCTTGGAATCAAAATAGTTGTAAATAGAGCCAACCGATACTCCGCAGGCCGCCGCCACCGAGCGGATGTTGACTGCGGACCAGCCCTGTTGCTGGACCAGCTCCCGGCTGGTCTTCAAGATTTCCTCCTTGGATGTGACTGCGGTATTCATCCAATCACCTCAATATGAACCGTGTTCATTATAAGGCTTTGTACACCTTTGTCAAGGGTTTTTGGTTGGACATTTTTTACTTGACTCAGCTCTAGACCGTGTTTAAAAAGTCAACGCACTCAATCGGCGGACTTTCCATCCGCTGGACCGCCCAATTTTTCACTGAAATTTATCAGGATTCCCTCGGAAAATTGCTTGCTAACTGTGGATTGGAACCCTCACATCTGGCCCTTCCATACCCGGGCCAGAATGTCCTTGAGCACCAGCAGGGCGTCGGTGTGGTTGTAGCCGTAATCCACCCGCAGCTGTGTAAGCATCTCCCGCAGCGCGGGGGCGTAGTCGTTGATGCGCACCGTTTCATGGTAGGTGGCCAGCACCGGATACTTCTTGCTCCACACCTTGTTCCAATTGATCCGGGACTGGGCCTCGTCGCTGACGCTGTCGATCATCTGTTGGGCCTGTTGCTCGTCAAAGTCGTACTCGATCAGCTCGTCCAGGGTTATGTGGTAGAGCATGGCAAGCCCCTTGGATTGGCGGATGTCGGGCAGGGTCTCATTGGTCTCCCATTTGGAGATGGTCTGGCGGCTCACTCCCAGCTTTTCAGCCACATTTTCCTGAGAAAGGCCGCTCTTTTTCCGGGCGTGGTATAAGCTGCTTCCCAAACTCATGACGGTTTCCTCCTGCTATTTCGATTTTCGCACTTCAGTATACCGTCCGGGCCGCAAAAAATCCACCAAGGAAAACCGCCATTTTCGCCCGGTTTCCTGACATTTCCCAAGGACGGCTCATTGCTTGGGGTGAGGCACCAGGGCGCTCTGTCCATCAAGGATCAATGCAAGGTAATCCGTCAGCTCCAGGTCAAAGCTGAAACCGCCTGGGCGTCAGCACAGGCGGTTTTGTATCTGGCGGAAGAAGCTGCGGGCGTTCTCCAGATCCCGCTCGTCCGGGTGTCCCTTAGCAATTCCGCCCACCAGCTTGAAGGGGCCGAAGGTATCGTAGCCCTTGCAGCTGAACTCCCCCAGAATGGGGCAGTTCTTCTCCCTGGCGATCTCCGTAAGGGCCTTGGCGCCGTTGCCCTTGGCTCCGCCGTAGGTGTAGACAAAGAACACCGGCTTGCCCTGGGACAGGTACTGACGGGCAAATTCCACCACAGCCTTTTGAACGTCAAAGCCGTAGATGCCGGAGGCAAAGCCGACACAGTCATAGTCCTCCAGCCGGACGGTTTGGCGGGTGGTCACATCAATGAGGTCCACCTGGCCCTCTTGAGCCATGGCCTCCAGAACGTTCAAAGTGTTTTTATGGTGACGGGAGTAGTAGCAAATGGCGGTTTTCATGAATGGTTCCCTCCTTGCAGCTGCCAGCCAGCGTCGGGGCTGTCTTTGGCGCCGCCGGTGATCACGGCAGCTTTATGTTCAAAAAAGTTCTCTCCGCCGTGGCTTAACGCCAGTACAAAATGGTAGAGAGTGTCCCAGCCGCTCTTGCAGACTATATTGATTCATCTGTCCCTTCATCTTCTCCCGCACAGACGGGACAGCCAGCATAACGCCCACCAGTTTCATCTGCAAGATGCGTTTTTTCTGCTTCTGGGGAAAATCATAGATACCATGTTCCTTATAAAATTTGTGGTCGGCTTTCATCATGCCCTGCATGACATAGATGAGATCCCGGAAGATTTTCATGCCGCCCACTCCATAGAAATTGGCCGGGCGGGACAGCTGCTTCTCCAAAGCAAACGCCAGGGAATCCGCCAAGATCTGAATATCGGCCGCAGTATTTCCCTCATCCGTGGCCACACCGCACAGGTAGTTGCCGCCCACCTCGCTGCGGCCTTCCACAATCATGCGCAGGTTACTCTCATACTGGTAGTCGCCGCTGATGAGGTAGGCGATGGGAGTGCCATGGGTGACGGTGCGGTGCCCATTGCAGAACTGCCGGTCGTCAAAACACTTGAAGCTGGAGTGGGTGTAGTGGTCTGAGATGGTAAAAGCGTAGACAAAGGCGTCGGCGGTCTGGATGGTGTCGCGTAAAAACGTGTCGAATCCGTCCTTGTAAACGCATTTTCCGGTGATGGCACAGCCAAAGCACCCAAGACACCCGCCGGAAAAAGGAAACTCCCGCAGGTTGACCACCCGACTCTCAAAGGGGAGTGCTTCGCGGAAATCGGCAATCATATTTTTGAGGTTTTCATCCTCAGGGGCGCAGTTGGTGACGATAACCACGTCTTTGGCATTGCTTTTGGGAGCGGAGGGCAGTACGGGCTCATAGATCGTCGTTTCCCGGCGGGGCGCTCTGGCGGGAGGTGTGACAAACAGCCCGTGTTCACAGGAGAATATCAACTGGTCGAAAAAGGCTCGGGCCTCCCGCTGCCCCTGTTCGGTGAGCAGGTCATCCATGTCGGCGGACAGACCACGCACAACCTTCATCCCCAAGTCAAAACAGTTCTCCTCCACATAGCGGTGGGCGGTCACATCATAAAAATGCTTAGAGGTTGTGATCTGGGAGGCAAATTTCCCGGAGAGGTCCACACCGTCGGCCTTGATGAGTTCTATGAGCCGGTGGAGCTGGTAAGGGGCAATAAAGGTGTAGACCGGATAGCAGAACAGCAGCAGTTCTGCCTGCTCCAGCGCTTCCCGCAAGGGGGTAAAGTCTTTCTCGTAGCTTTTGACCCGCTGGCCCACTGGAAGAACGGAAAAGGGATGTTCCGGGTGCAGCGCCTGTAAATATAGGGCGGTGTGGACTGTGGTGGAGTTCTTGCCTTTGGGGCTGGCGTTTAAAACAAGGATCTTCATGATGGTTCCTCCCATTCGTGAAGCAGACGGCTGTACCAGCCGATCTCAAATGTGGCGGCGTCGATGCCGTACTGGATGGTGCAGAGGACCCCGTGGGTCACCTCGATCTGCCGAGTCCCGGATGGCGGCAGGGCGCTCTTCGGGCTTGGCCAGTTCCGCAAAAAACAGCCGGGACAGCTCCGCTCCACTTTTTGTTATCGGGTCAAATTTAAGTTTTCAGTAAAGAGAAGAAATCCGAACCCATCTCCAATTGGAAGATTGAGTTCGGATTTCTATCTTTTGTCTTTTGTTGCCGAAAAAGATACAGCCCGGAAAGCCTTGCGGCTCAATGGATTCAGGGTTTTGCGCAACTTGTATTTTTGTTTTTCTGCGCTTTTTTCAAGCCATTTCCGAACCCCCATATTGACATACTGACAAAGCCATGTGCAAACAGGATAGGAAAAAAGGGCCATGCGTCAGCACAGCCCTCTTTCTTACTTCAGTCTTATGATCTGCTCATATAGCATAGCATACTTTTTCTCGATCACCATGTTGCTGTGGTAGTGGCCGAAGAACCAATACCGGAAGGTACATCTCTGACACACTTCATCGAAGAACTCGGTCAGTGCGTCTTTTTTGAACATTCCTCCGCTGAACACATCCTGTATGCTGGAGGGGCAGCAGTGGCTGATGATGTAATCCACATTCCAGTGGACACGCTCCAGATTTGCTCTGGCTTCCAGATATTCCGCTTCGCTGGGCAGTTCCTCGGCCCACCAGGAACGATGGTTCACACGAAACAGCGCACCGCGCTGTTCGAGTTGCTGAAACTTTTCCTCGAAGTCTGGATCGTCCGGCTCCAGAATGCCATCCTGGATATCATGGGAGGATGCGCCGCCCATGGTAAAAAACTTCCTGCCGTTGAGCTCATATACCTGGCCCCGCATGAGATGCAGGACGGAGGGACGTATCCTCTGGATCTGTCCGCCATGCCACTCCTCTTTGGGATAACCTTTGTAGGCGTCATAGTTTTCATGGTTCCCGAGCACGAAGGCCGTGGTGTAGGGCAGACTATCCAGCCAGTCCAGTCCTGCATCATCCCGTGGATCACCGTACCAGATTCCACCAAAGTCTCCACAGACCAGAACCAAATCCTCCTTGGTCATGTGTTCCTGCTCATAGAAGATGTCGGGCCGGAACCGGCAGAAATCTCCATGTGTATCTCCTGTTATAAAAATTTCCATAAGTAAATCGCTCCTTGTCTCTATTTTAGCATACGGACTGTTCAATCTCCAAATCGCTGTATCGGAACTTGACCCGGATTGTTTCCGCATCGACTACAGTGACCCGTTCAATCATCTTGCGAACGACCTCGTCATCATAGTGAGGAAAGCCATTGAGATGTTCCTCCAGATAAGTTGCGTACTCTGCCATACGTGAGTCCTCGTTGATTCTGTTGGCTGCCTCTTTCTTCGCCGCATCGATCCGTGTCTGCAGGTTCTGCTTTTCTTCCAGCAGGGTCTTGAGTTGCTCTGCTATCGTCAGATCCTCCATGTTGGCTAACGCCTGATCCAACAGGGCGTTCTGTTGTGCGGTCAGTGCTTCCAGTTCGCGCTCCAATTCCAATAGGTTGTTACCACCTCCTTCCGGGGTACATACCATTCGGAGCGTCTCTGCAAGTTCATCCTGCAGGCCATCGCTTGCTTCAACTACCCGATTAAGCACTGTAAGAATTGCGGTATGTAGCTTGTCCTCCGCCATGGAAGGCGAGTTATGGCAGTATTTTTTCCCAAATTCCAACCGGGAGACACACCGCCAGACGATCCGTTTGACGCCATTTCTGGCCCAGGTACACCGCTTATAGGGGGA
>NZ_CALWXV010000028.1 GCF_944385615.1 uncultured Flavonifractor sp.
GGTGAGGTATTGAGAGTGGTTGTAACGGCAACTACGGCAGATTTCATGCACACTTATACTGCCGTGAATAATTCAGGTTGAATGTACCCCACACGGGCGGCCAAAATGGCCGCCCGACCTTCGTCTTATCCCCAACCAAATGAGGAGGCTTTTATGAGACCCTATTCCACTGTTATCTTTGACCTGGACGGCACCCTGCTGGATACCCTTCAGGATCTGCGGGACAGCACCAACTACGCTCTGGCCCTCCACAACCTGCCCACCCGCTCGCTGGACGAGATCCGCCGCTTTGTGGGCAACGGGGTGGGCCTGCTCATCCATCGTTCGGTGCCCGAGGGCACCCCCGCCGACCTGGAGGCCCAGTGTCTGGCCGACTTTCGGGCTCACTACCTGCTGAATATGGAACACCGCACTGCTCCCTATGACGGGGTGCTGGAGCTGCTGGACGGTCTGAACAAGGCTGGTATCCGACTGGCGGTAGTGTCCAACAAATTTGACGGGGCGGTAAAGGGCCTGTGCGCCTCCTATTTCGGGGACCGGGTCCGGGTGGCCATCGGCGAGTCCCAGGGAGTGGCCCGCAAGCCCGCTCCCGACACCGTCTTCCGGGCCCTGGAAGAGCTGGGGGCCGACGCCCAGGGGGCGGTATATGTGGGAGATTCCGAGGTGGATATTGAAACCGCCCGCAACGCCGGTCTGCCCTGCCTGTCGGTGACCTGGGGCTTCCGGGACGCCGGTTTCCTGGCCCAGCACGGCGCCCAGCGCACCGTCTCCACCCCCACCGCCCTTCTGGCTCTGCTCACTGGCGGGCAAACTGACGAATCCAGTCCCCTCCCCCAGGGGGATTTGTGAGCAGAATAGAAAATTTATAAAAAAAGAAGGGTTTTGCCCCGGCCGCGGCGTATATAACAGAAAGGCTGAAATCTGCTGAAAGGCTGGTGAGCGCCCATGGTACTGCGTGAACAGACCGAGGCCGCCGAGGCGGCCCTGTTCTCCCCCTATGCCTGCCTGTCCGCCCACTCCCGGGGGAGGATGGTCCCGCTGGAGCCCTGTCCCACCCGAACCTGCTTTCAGCGAGACATCGACCGTATTGTCCACTCCAAGGCCTTCCGGCGGCTCAAGCACAAGACCCAGGTCTTTCTGGAGCCGGAAGGGGACCACTACCGCACCCGCATGACCCACACCATTGAGGTCAGCCGCATCGCCCGCACCATCGCCCGGGGCCTGCGGCTCAACGAGGATCTGGCCGAGGCGGCGGCTTACGGCCACGACCTGGGCCACACCCCCTTCGGTCACGCCGGGGAGCGGGTGCTCAACGAGATTATGCCTGGGGGTTTTGCTCACAACGAGCAATCCCTGCGGGTGGTGGACCGGCTGGAGCTGGACGGCGAGGGATTGAATCTGACCTATGAGGTCCGCCGGGGCATCCTGTGCCACACCGGCCCCGACCAGGCCGAGACTCTGGAGGGGCGGCTGTTGCGGCTGGCCGACAAGATCGCCTACATCAACCACGATATTGACGACGCCATGCGGGGCAAGATCATCTACCCCATGGACCTGCCCCTGTCGGTGGCCCAGGTGCTGGGCTTCACCAGCTCGGAGCGCATCAATACCCTGACGGTGGACATTATCACCCAGTCCACCGGAAAAAATGACATTGTCCAGTCCCCCGCCTGCCGGGACGCCATGAATGAACTGCGAGAATTTATGTTCGAGTACGTCTATCACAGTCCGGTGGCCAAGGGGGAGGAGGGCAAGGCCCAGGATATGCTCCGCCGCCTGTTTGAATACTATGTGAAGGACCCGGACAAGCTTCCTTCGGAGTATCAGGACATCCGGGTGGAGGAGGGCGTGGAGCGGGCGGTCTGCGATTACATTTCCGGCATGACCGACACCTACGCTGTGGAGCAATTTTCAGACGCTTTTATTCCCAAATCCTGGAGCGTAAAGTAGATAGCCTTTCTCAACGCCGTATGAAAGCGGCATTATCTGGAAAAGATAGTCGGAAGGAGGACAGCAGTGGCGATCCCGGAACAATTTATTGACGATCTGGTAGCCCGCAGCGATATCGCCGACGTGGTGTCCTCTTACGTCCACCTGACCAGGAAGGGAAATAACCTGTGGGGGCTGTGTCCCTTTCACAACGAAAAGACCCCTTCCTTCTCCGTCTCCCCCGACAAGCAGATCTACCACTGCTTCGGCTGCGGCAAGGGGGGCGGGGTGATCTCCTTTGTGATGGAGATGGAAAACCTGCCCTTTGTGGACGCGGTGAAGCTGCTGGCCAAGCGGGAAGGGCTGGAGGTGCCTGAGACCGGAGAAAACGAGGCCTACCGGAAAAAGCGGACCCGGCTGCTGGAGCTGTCCAGGGACGCCGCCCGGTTCTACCACGAATATCTCACCGGCCCCGGAGGCCAGCGGGTAAGAGATTATATCGCCCAGCGGCAGATCTCCCCCCGCACCGCCACCCGCTTCGGGCTGGGGGCCGCCCCCGATCAGTGGGACGCCCTCACCAAAGCCATGACCGCCAAGGGCTACACCAAGCTGGAGCTGATGGACGCCGGGCTGGCGGTGGCGGGTAAAAACGGCGGCATTTATGACAAATTCCGGGCCCGGCTCATGCTCCCCGTCATTGACGTGCGGGGAGAAGTGGTGGGCTTCACCAGCCGGATTCTCCCCGGCGAGGAGGGGGCCAAGTACCTGAACACCCCGGAGACGGCGCTCTTTAAAAAGGGCCGTCTCATCTACGCCCTTAACTTTGCCAAGAACACCAAGCGGCCCAATCTTGTGCTGGTGGAGGGCAACATCGACGTCATCACCCTCCATCAGGCGGGGTTTGACAATGTGGTGGCCACCATGGGCACCGCCCTTACCGAGGAGCACGCCCGTATTTTGGCCCGGTACACCAAGGAACTGGTGCTGTGCTATGATAACGACACCGCCGGCAAGCAGTCCACCGACCGGGTGCTCAACATTTTAAAAAACGCCAACCTCACCGTCCGTGTGCTTCAGCTGCCCAACGCCTATGATGCCGAGGGCAAACCGGTCAAACAGGACCCGGACGATTTTATCAAAAAGTTCGGCCCCGCCGCCTTTGAGAAGTGCCTCAACGGCAGCGCCGGCCAGAACGACTACCGGCTGGACAGCCTGCTCTCCCGCCACGATCTGTCCAGCGAGGAGGGGCGGCTGGCCTATCTGAAGGAAGCGGTGGTCACCGTGGCCGCCCTTCAAAGCCCCATCGAGCGGGAGATTTACGGCAACAAGGCCGCTGCCGCTGCCGGTATTTCCAATTCCGCCATGGCGCAGGAAATTGCCCGCTACCGGAAGGACAAGACGTGGCAGGCCAGAAAACGGCAGGCCAAAAAGGACCTGACCCCCTCCGTCCAGCTCCAGCCAAAGGCCAGGGAGCTGCGCTATGAAAACATCCGCTCCGCCCGGGCGGAGGAGGGGGTCATCCGGCTGCTGCTGCTGGACCCCGGCCTGTTGGACCAGACCGGGGGGCTGGGACCGGAGCAGTTTTCCTCTCCCCTGCTGGCCAAGCTCTATGTGCTGCTCCAGCAGCGGCACAGCCAGGGGCTGAGCCTCCAGTTAGGGGCTCTGTCCGGGGTGCTGACGCCGGAGGAGATGAGCCATATCACCGGCATTGTGGAGCAGCCGGAATCCCCAACCAACCGCAGGCAGGCGCTGCGGGACTACATAGCAATTATCCAAACTGAAGCCGCCATCCGAGGCGGGTCCGACATAGACCCGCTGCTGGCGGCCCGAGACAAATTCAGAGAGAAAAAATCATATGGAGGACAACCGCATGAGTGAAAAAAAGACCACCGGAAGAAAGGAACTCACCCTGACCCTGGAGGATCAGGCCAAGCTGGCCCGGGACAACGTCAAGAAGATGGAGCAGGGCAAGATCGAGGTCATGAAGGTGGTAGAGGGCGTCCAGGGCTCTGAGAAGCTGGCAGAGCTGATCGAGCGGGGCAAGAAAAACGGCAAGCTCTCCTCCAGCGAACTGATGGACGTGCTGGAAAACATGGACCTGGAAAGCGAGCAGATGGACAAGATCTACGATACCCTGGAAAACCTGGGTATCGACACCGTAGGCGACGACTATCTGCCCGAGCTGGCCGACGACACCCTGCCTCCCCTGGAGGAGCTCAACGAGATCGAGGACCTGCCCGAAGAGGAGATGGTGGACCCCAACACCCTGGTGGACTCCTTCGGCATCGACGACCCCGTGCGGATGTATCTGAAGGAGATCGGCAAGGTCAACCTGCTCACCCCCGACGAGGAGGTGCAGCTGGCCCAGGACATGGGCGCCGGCGACGCCGCCAAGGAGCAGCTGGCCGATATGGAGCGGGCCAAGGAGGCCGGTGAGGAGATCACCCTGTCTGAGGACGACATCAAGGAACTGCGCCGCCTGGTAAGACGGGGCGAGGCCGCCAAACAGCGCCTGGCCGAGGCCAACCTCCGTCTGGTGGTGTCCATCGCCAAGCGGTATGTGGGCCGTGGTATGCTCTTCCTGGACCTGATCCAAGAGGGCAATCTGGGCCTTATCAAGGCGGTGGAGAAGTTTGACTACACCAAGGGCTACAAGTTCTCCACCTACGCCACCTGGTGGATCCGGCAGGCCATCACCCGGGCCATCGCCGACCAGGCCCGCACCATCCGTATCCCCGTCCATATGGTGGAGACCATCAACAAGGTCATCCGGGTGTCCCGGCAGCTGCTTCAGGAGCTGGGCCACGACCCCACCCCGGAGGAGATCTCCGAGGAGATGAACATGCCGGTGGACAAGGTGCGGGAGATTTTGAAGATCGCCCAGGAGCCCGTCTCCCTGGAAACCCCCATCGGTGAGGAGGAGGACTCCCACCTGGGGGACTTCATCCCCGACGAGGACGCCTCCGAGCCCTCTGAGGCCGCCTCCTTCACCCTGCTGAAAGAGCAGCTGGTGTCGGTGCTGGGCACCCTCACTGAGCGGGAGGAAAAGGTGCTCAAGCTCCGCTTCGGCATTGAGGACGGCCGTACCCGCACCCTGGAAGAGGTGGGCAAGGAGTTCAAGGTCACCCGTGAGCGTATCCGCCAGATCGAGGCCAAGGCCCTCAGAAAACTGCGCCATCCTTCCCGCTCCAAGAAGCTGAAAGACTTCTTGAACTAAGCTGTTTCTTGGGATTCTTCCTTCTTTGGGGCGCAGTTTTGGGGCCCCCGCGGGAGCCCAGCGCAGCGGGTCCCGTGGGGAGAGCCGGAGTGATGGAAGGAGTGAGCCTTCGCTTTCAGGCGAAGGCGAGGGATCTGTAATCCACGACGGCGATGCGCCATCCTTCCCGTTCCAAGAAACTGAAAGATTTCCTGAACTAAACATGACAGAGGGGCACCGCATTTGCGGCGCCCCTTTATTGTCATTCTCCAGACTCGGATAGGTTGTTCAGCCGGAACCGCCGTCCCTGGACTTCCAGCGTCCCTTCCCTTTGAAGCTGGCCAATGGTGCGGGACAAGGCGCTGCGGTCCACGCAGAGATAGTCTGCCAGCGCCTGCCGGTCAAAGGGTACCACGACAGTGGTACGCCCTGTGCGGCCCGCCTCCGCCTCCAGATAGGACAGCAGCCGCTCCCGGATGGTGCGGCCTGAGAGGTGGTCCAGCTTGCCGCTCAAAAACAGGTTCTTTTCCGCCAGCACCCACAGCAAATTGTGGATCAGTTTGCCATGGGCTTTACAGGCGGAGGCGCAGGGGGTAGACAGCCGCCGGCAGTCCAGCAGCAACACCGCCGTATCCGCCGAGGCGGTGACGCTGACCGGCAGGCTGTCCGCCCCGGCGCAGGCGTAGGACTCGGCGAACAGCCGCCCCGGCCCCATCTCTCCCATGACGATCCGTTGCCCGTCGGCCCGGATGCGGCTCACCTGCACCTTGCCGGACAGCACCACCCCCAGATGGGTGGCCGGGTCCCCGGCCTGAAGCACCGCCGTTCCCCTGGGATAGCGCCGCAGGGCTCCACCCATACAGTCCAGCAGGGCCAGCAGCTCCTCCTCTTCCATCCCCTGAAACAAAGCCGCCCGCTGCAAGGCTCCCAGATATTCCTGCATAGCTTCCCTCCGCTCTGTGTAATAAATCTCCCATTTCTCCCCGTTATCCTACCAAATCTTCCCCGGAAAGACAAGCGCCTCTTGCAATCCCCCACGAGAACTGGTAAGATGAAAGCACCTTATCAGAAACGGCAGGTGAAGCCATCATGGCCTACTTCTCTCTGGGTATTCTCTTTATCGTTCTGGGGCTGATCTTTCTGCTCATTCCCCTGGAAAAGCTACAGACCGTATTCCGGCGGATGCGCTCTAATGTCACCACAAAGATCGGCGGAGCCGTCCTTCTGGCGGCGGGCATCGCCTCCATCCTTTTGGGGCTCAATCCATAACTGCGTTTTATCTCCTTTTGCCAAGGGCTTTTTCCTGCATCAGGTCTGCCGCGTTCCGCCGCGGCAGACCTTTTTTGATTGATTTTGCTTGTTTTTCGCCGTCACTTCTCTTTTGCCTGGATTGTGCCGCCGTCCTCTCCATCCCATTGGGCAGACTGTCCAAAAACTGCCCGCTTTTTTTGTGGGTTAGATTGATTGTTTGTGATTGACTTTGATTATTCACGGTGCTATATTAATACCAGAAGAAAAAAGAATCATTTTCAATCAAAAAGTAGAGGAAAGGAGGAATTCCCCTTGCTGGCAGAACAGCGGTTTGAAGCCATTTTACAGGAGCTGGCGGACAATCGGGCGGCCAGTGTGACCCGGCTGTGCGAGCTGACCGGCGCGTCGGAGGCTACCATCCGTCGGGACCTGACCGCTCTGGCCCGACAGGGGCGTCTGAACAAGGTCCACGGCGGGGCCGTGCTGGCCAGCGGCACCTTTCAGGGAGAGGAGCCTGACGTCTCCACCAAGACCCTGCTCCACCGGGACGAAAAAGACCGCATCGCCCATTACGCCGCAGGGCTCATCAACGACGACGATGTGGTCTATCTGGATGCCGGTACCACTACGGTTCGAATGGTCGAGTATCTGAAAGGCTCCGGCGCCACCTTTATCACCAACGGCATCGCCTGTGCCCAGCGGCTGATGGAGCTGGACCTGCGGGGCTATGTGCTGGGCGGTTTTCTCAAGCCTGGCACCTGGGCGGTGGTGGGCACCGGCGCTTTGGAGGAGCTGGGAAAATACAACTTCACCAAAGCCTTCCTGGGTATCAACGGCATCACCGTCCGCCAGGGATTTACCACACCCGATCCGGAGGAAGCCGCCATCAAGGCTAAGGCCGCCGAGCAGTCCTATCTCACCTTTGTGGTGGCAGACAGCAGCAAATTTGAGTTGGTCTCCGCCGTAACCGTACTTCCTTTGGAAAAGGCCACCATCATTACCGAGCACCTGCCTGACCCCAGCTATCTGGAGCACACGGTGATTAAGGAGGTATAAGCCATGATCTACACAGTAACCTTTAACCCCGCCCTGGATTATGTGGTGTGGATGGACACCCTGCGTCCCGGCGAGATCAACCGCACCCAGAACGAGGCCATCCAGTACGGCGGCAAGGGCATCAATGTGTCCACCGTCCTCACCGCTCTGGGGGTGGACAATGTGGCCCTGGGCTTTCTGGCCGGGTTTACCGGCCGGGCCCTGGAGGAGGGCCTGCGGAGCCAGGGCATCCGCAGCGACTTCATCTGGCTGCCCGAGGGTCTGACCCGCATCAATGTGAAGGTTAAGGGGGGCAAGGAAACCGAGATCAACGGCCGGGGCCCCACGGTGGACGCCGCCGCTCTGCGGGCCCTTCAGGACAAGCTGGACCGGCTGGAGGCTGGGGATATTCTGGTGATCTCCGGCTCCGTTCCCGCCGCCCTGTCTCACGACGTATACGAGCAGATTCTGGCCCGGCTGGAAGACTGGGGCATCCAGTTCGTGGTGGACACCACCCGGGACCTGCTGTGCAGCGCCCTGCCCTATCATCCCTTCCTCATCAAGCCCAACAACCTGGAACTGGGAGAGATTTTCGGAAAGACCCCCACCACCGATACCGAGATCCGCCACTGTGCCGCCCAGCTGCAGGAGAAGGGTGCCCGCAACGTGCTGGTGTCCATGGCGGGGGACGGCTCCCTGCTGCTGGACGAGCGGGGGGGCTGCTACCGGCTGGGGGTGCCCAAGGGCACCGTCCGCAACTCGGTGGGAGCGGGCGACTCCATGGTGGCCGGTTTCCTGGCCGGATGGCTGGAAAAGGGCGATTACGCCTACGCCCAGCGTCTGGGCGCCGCCGCCGGGTCTGCCACCGCCTTCTCCGACGGTCTGGCCACCCGTGAGGCGGTCATGACCCTGCTCAACACCTTCTGACCAATAGCCCCTCTTATTCTGATCTGAAAGGAGCCCTGCTATTATGCGTATCGTCGACTTGCTGAGCACTGACAAAATCGCGCTGGGCGCTTCCGCCGCCGACAAGGACGGAGCCATCGACCTGCTGGTAGACCTGCAGGACAAGAGTGGATGTCTGACCGACCGCAAGGCATATAAGGAGGCCATTCTGGCCCGGGAGGCCCAGACCAGCACCGCCATTGAGATGGGCATCGCCGTGCCCCACGCCAAAAGCGGCTGCGTCACCGCCCCCAGCCTGGCCGCCTGTATTCTGAAAGAGGGCGTGGACTACGGCGCTATGGACGGCCAGCCCTCCGACCTCTTCTTTATGATCGCCGCCCCCCTGGACGGCGACCTGCACCTGGAGATCCTTTCCCACCTGATGGTCCTGCTGATGGACTTCGACTTCGTGGGCCAGCTCCGCGCCGCCCCCGACGCCAAGACCTTTATGGAGGTCATTGACAAGTTCGAAAGCGCCAAGTTCCCCGAGGAGGCTACCGCCCAGGCCGCTCCTGTGGAGGCCGCTCATGCTGCCGGTCCCCGCATCCTGGCGGTCACCGCCTGCCCCACCGGCATTGCCCACACCTACATGGCCGCCGAGGCCCTGGAGAAAAAGGGCAAGGAGATCGGCATCCCCGTCAAGGCCGAGACCCAGGGCTCCGGCGGAGCCAAGAATATCTTGACCCAGGCCGAGATCGACGCCTGCGACGGCATCATCATCGCCGCCGACAAGGAGGTGGATCTGGCCCGGTTTGACGGCAAGCATGTGCTGCGGGTACCTGTCTCCGACGGCATCCACAAGCCGGAGGAGTTGATCCGTCAGGCCCCCAGCGCCCCCATCTACCACCACACCGGCGAGGTGGTCCACGAGGCCTCCAACGAGAGCATCGGCCGCAAGCTGTACAAGCAGCTGATGAACGGCGTCAGCCACATGCTCCCCTTCGTCATTGGCGGCGGCATCCTCATCGCCTTGGCCTTCCTGCTGGACGACGCCTCCATCGATTACGCCAACTTCGGCACCAACACCCCCATTGCCGCCTGGTTTAAGAACATCGGCGGCGTGGCCTTCAACTTCATGCTGCCCATCCTGGCCGGCTTTATCGCCATGTCCATTGCCGACCGGCCCGGCCTGATGGTGGGCTTTGTGGGCGGCGCGCTGGCCGTGTCGGGCGCTACCTTCCTCTCCCCCTCCGGCACTGCTGTGTCCGCCGGCTTCCTGGGCGCCCTCATTGCCGGCTTTGCCGCCGGTTACCTGATGCTGGGTATGCGTAAGGTGTGCGACAAGCTGCCCCACGCCCTGGAAGGTCTGAAACCCATCCTCATTTACCCGGTGGTGGGCCTGCTGATTATCGGCCTGTTCATGTGCCTCATCAACCCCATCGTGGGCGCCATCAACACCGCCTTGTACTCCGGCCTGGAGGCCATGGGCGAGGGCAGCAAGATCGTGCTGGGTATCGTGCTGGCCGGTATGATGGCCGTGGATATGGGCGGTCCCTTCAACAAGGCCGCCTACGTGTTCGGCACCTCCACCCTGGCCACCATGGCCGCCGGGCAGGGCTCCGACATCATGGCCGCCGTTATGGTAGGCGGTATGGTGCCCCCCATTGCCATCGCGCTGGCCACCACCTTCTTCAAGAATCGCTTCACCGCGGACGAGCGCAAGTCCGGTGTGGTCAACTACATCATGGGCCTGTGCTTCATCACCGAGGGCGCCATTCCCTTCGCTGCCGGCGACCCCCTCCACGTCCTCCCCGCCTGCATCGTAGGCTCCGGCGTGGCCGGCGCTCTGTCCATGGCCTTTGGCTGCGCCCTCCCCGCACCCCACGGCGGCATCTTCGTGTTCCCCGTCATGACCAACGTGCTGGGCTATGTCGTGGCCCTGGCGGTGGGTTCCCTGGTAGGCATGGTCCTGCTGGGTCTGCTGAAGAAAAAGAAAGTCTAATGCCATCAAAACTTTGACAAGCTGCGCTGCAGCTGATATAGTAACACAGTTATCCATGTAAGTAAGAAAGGAAGTATCACTATGGTTACCGCCAAGACTAAGATCGTCAATCCCCAGGGTATGCACATGCGTCCCGCCCAGCTTTTCGTCAACACCATGGCCAAGTACAAAAGTGAAGTCACCATCGTGTTCAACGGCAAGAACATCAACGCCAAGAGCATCATGCACCTGATGGCCGCCTGCATCAAGCAGGGCAGCGAGATCGAGATCCAGTGCTGCGGCGAGCAGGAGGCCGAGGCCCTGAAGGCTGCGGTGGAGCTGGTGGAATCCGGCCTGGGCGAGTAATCGCCCAAGCCGCCGAATGGACAGGAGGAGACTGCTATGATCTTACGGGGTATCGCCGCTTCCGACGGGATCGGCATCGGCAAAGTCGTCCGCGTCCAGGAACAGAACCTGGACTACTCTGCCGTCAAGTACGGCGGCAAAGAGGCGGAGAAGGACCGGCTTCAGGCCGCCATCACGCAGTTCAACGAAAAAACCACCGATATGGCCGAGCACATCCGTACCCAGGTGGGCGAGAAGGAATCGGAGATCCTCACCGGTCAGATCATGATGCTGAGCGACCCCTTCATGCAGAGCCAGATGGGGGAGGCCATTGACGCCGGTCAGTGCGCCGAGGCCGCTGTGGACCAGGTGTGTACCATGTACGCCGAGATGTTCGCCGGTGTGGACGATGAGCTGATGCGCCAGCGTGCCACCGACGTGCGGGACATCCGCAGCCGGATGCTGGCCATCCTGTTGGGGGTCACTGGTGTGGATGTGAGCCGCCTGCCCGCTGGCAGCGTACTGGTGGCCCGCGATCTGACCCCCTCCATGACGGTGGGCCTGGACAAGGAGCATGTGGCCGCCATCCTCACCGAGGTGGGAGGACGCACCAGCCACTCCGCCATCCTGGCCCGGGCTCTGGAGCTGCCCGCGGTGCTCAGTGTCCCCAATGCCATGGAGCAGCTGAAGGACGGGGAGCAGGTCATCGTGGACGGCGGCGAGGGCGTGGCCCTGGTGGGCCCGGACCAGTCCACCCTGGCCCAGTATCAGACCAAGCAGGAGGAGTTTTTGCGCCGGAAGGCCCTGCTGGCCGTGTATCGGGACAAGGAGACGGTGGACGCCGAGGGCAACCGCTACGCGCTGTATGCCAACATTGGCTCCACCGCCGACGCGGCAGCCGCCGCCGGGTCGGGGGCCGAGGGCGTGGGCCTGTTCCGCACGGAGTTTTTGTTCATGGACCGGGTGGACATGCCCACCGAGGCCGAGCAGTACGAGGCCTATCTGGCCGTCTCCCGCACCATGGCGGGCAAGGAGGTCATCATCCGCACCCTGGATGTAGGCGGCGACAAGGCGGTGGATTACCTGGGCATGGCACCCGAGGAAAACCCCTTCTTGGGCCACCGGGCCATCCGCTACTGTCTGGACAACCCCGACCTGTACAAGGTCCAGCTGCGGGCCCTGCTGCGAGCGGGAGCTGAGGAGAAAAACATCAAGATCATGCTGCCGCTGGTCACCTCTCTGGAGGAGATCCGGGGGGCCAAAGCCCTGCTGGAGACCTGCAAGCGCGAGCTGGAGGCCGAGGGCCTGCCCTATCACAAGGACATCCCCCTGGGTATCATGGTGGAAACCCCTGCCGCCGCCCTTATCGCGGACCTGCTGGCCCGGGAGTGCGACTTCTTCTCCATCGGCACCAACGACCTGACCCAGTACACCATGGCGGTGGACCGTGGCAATGCCCAGGTGGAGAACCTGTACACCACCTTCCATCCGGCGGTGCTTCGCTCCATCCGCAATGTGATTACCGCCGCCAAGGAGGCGGGCATCCAGGTGGGTATGTGCGGCGAGGCCGCCGCCGATCCCCGGCTCATCCCCCTGCTCATGACCTGGGGCCTGGATGAGTTCTCGGTCAGCGCCTCCGCCGTGCTGGCCACCCGTGCCCAGATCCACCACTGGCACACCGCCCAGGCATCTCAGGTGACCCAGAAGGCCATGGGCCTGTCCACTGCCGCTGAGGTAGAGGAGTACCTCAAATCCGCGGTACAATAACAAACAGAAATCAATCTTTGGCGCGCAAAAAAGGGCGTTCCCATGCCGGGAACGCCCTTTTTATAGTCTATAGTCAATATGGATGAAACTGAACTCAATAGCCCTGGGGCGCCTGCCCCTTCACCAGCTTGACGATAGCGGAAGTACCCAAGCGGTCAGCGCCCAGGTTGATAAAGTCCTCGGCATCCTGCAAGGTGCGGATTCCTCCGGCAGCCTTGACCCGCACCTCGGGGCCCACGTTGGCCTTGAACAAAGCTACATCCTCCCGGGTGGCTCCGCCGGTGGAGAAGCCGGTGGAGGTCTTGATATAGTCCGCTCCCGCCTCGGTGACGATATGGCACAGCTTGATCTTCTCCTCCTGGGTGAGCAAGCAGGCCTCCACAATGACCTTCAGGATGCGACCCTGGCAGGAGTTCTTGATGGTCTTGATCTCCTCCAGCAGGTCGTCCCAGCGTTGATCCTTCACCCAGCCGATATTGATGACCATGTCGATCTCATCGGCACCGTTGCGGATGGCGTCCTCGGTCTCAAACACCTTGACCGCGGTGGTGGAATAGCCATTGGGGAAACCGATGACGGTACAGATCTTCAGGTCATTGCCCACATAATCAGCCGCCTGCTTCACATAGGCGGCAGGGATACAGACCGAAGCGCAGTCGTACTTCATCCCATCGTCGCACACTGCCTTGATCTGTCCCCAGGTGGATTCCGGCTTGAGCAGGGTGTGGTCACAATGGGTCAGAATCTCCTTCACGTCCATGTCAACTCTTCCTTTCTAAGGGATTATTTTACCTCGATCAGCTCATAGGACCGGGTGCCCACGCCCATCTTCTCACAGTGAGCCAGGCACACCTTCCAGTCGGTTTCAGGCATACTGTTGATAAAGTGATCGTGGTGGTCACAGAAGCCGGGCGCATGCATCTGCTCATCCAGGGCGGAGCCCGGAATGGGCGTCTGGCGCAGGCAGGCGTCGGCACAGGCCTGATCCAGGGCCACCGGGTCAAAGGAGGCAAACATACCCACATCGGGCAGGATGGGCAGGTCGTTCTCCCCGTGGCAATCGCAGTAGGGGGACACGTCGATGACCAGATTGATGTGGAACTGGGGACGGCCGTCCACCACCGCCTTGGCGTATTCCGCCATCCGGCAGCTGAGCTCCTCCATGGCCGCATCATAGCCGGTGTGGATGGCGTCCACGTTGCACACAGCGATGCAGCGGCCGCAGCCCACGCACTTGCTCAGGTCAATGGAGGCCTTCCGGTCGACATCATAGGAAATGGCGTCGTGGGCGCACTGGGTGGCGCACTTGCGGCAGCCCACACACAGGCTCTGCTCCACCATGGGCTTGCCCTGGGCGTGCTGCTCCATCTTGCCCCGGCGGGAGCCGCAGCCCATGCCCAGGTTTTTAATGGCGCCACCGAAGCCGGTCTGCTCATGGCCCTTGAAGTGGGACAGGGAGATCACCACGTCGGCCTCCATGATAGCCTTGCCGATTTTGGCGGTGGTGATGTGCTCCGCCCCCTCTACCGGCACCTCCACGTCGTCGTTGCCCCGCAGACCGTCGCCGATGATGATCTGACAGCCGGTGGACAGCGGAGAGAAGCCGTTTTCATAAGCGGCGTCCAGATGCTCCAAGGCATTCTTCCGCCGGCCAGGATACAGGGTATTGCAGTCGGTGAGGAAGGGCACGCCGCCCAGGCTCTTCACCACGTCCGCCACCACTTTGGCATAGTTGGGCCGCAGGAAGGCCAGGTTGCCCGGCTCGCCAAAGTGCATCTTGATGGCGACCAGCTTCCGCTCAAAGTCAATCTCCCCGATGCCCGCCGTGCGGATCAGCTTCTCCAGCTTGTTCAGCAGATTCTTGCCGGGCTGGCAGCGCAGGTCGGAGTAATATACCTTTGCCTGTTCCATAGGTTCAACATTCCTCCTAAGTTTACACTGTAATGGGTTCAGACGCCGGCGCATCCTGCGCCCGGAACAAGCCCGCAAGCTCTTTCCGCGTCCTTTTGGCTCTGCCCCACTTGCTCCATGGGGCTGAGGCCACAATAAACATCTTCATTTTATACTGGTTTTTTCCTGTCTGCAAGTGCTTTTCCGGCCAAAGCCCTTTTTTCCACGCTTTTATGAAAGAGCAGATCAGTTTTCATGCACAGTTCTCCATTTTTCGCTTTATGTCACCAAAAACGATCCGGTTTTCTTTTTGACCTATCCGATATATCTTGTAGATATCTTGTTGAAAAAGCAGAAAATAGGCTCTTTTCTTCGGTGAAATCCTGGTGGAAAACTCTGTGGACAATGTGGATAACTTTTTGTAAAGTACAATTCTCTCTTTATTTTATGTTAACTTATATGATTTATGGTTCAGATATCTATGCTCTTAATCTGTCTTTTCTTTTTTATATCCATCACTTTTTCTCGCTTTTTATTTTCCAGTTTATTCTTGTTTTTATATTTTATCAAAATAGGCAAAGAAAATACGGACATTTTTGCATATTCTCCTGCATATTCCACGAACTATACCCACTGTATTTTTTCGTATACAAAGATGTGGTTGACGCCATTCTAAAAATATGCTATCATTGGTAATTGCAAGTGCAGTTATTTGAAAAGCGGCGTTTGTTTTGCTAGTGTGGCTCAGAGGTAGAGCAGCTCACTCGTAATGAGCAGGCCGTGGGTTCGATTCCCACCACTAGCTCCAAGCAAAAAGCTACATTTCAGTCTTAAAATGAGGCTGAAATGTAGCTTTTTTTATAACGCTCTGCGCAGCTTCAGAATGGTCAGGCTGATCTCTCCATCGGTAGCATCGGCCGACCCGCTGTAGGTCAGGAAAAAGGTAGTGGCCACAGGGGCCCGCAGGATCAAAAAGCCGGAGCCGCAGGCACTGCCTCCTCCGTCCGCGTTGACGGCAAAATAGATGGATGTCTCCAAGTGCGGCACACCATTATAGCTGGGCGTTACCTGCATATAGTTGGCCTGCCGAAAGATGGCCGATACTTTATAGGAAATGAGATAATAGCCGGGTGCCAGAGCAATCTGCTCCAACGCAGGCTGGGTGATGTTCCCCGTCGGATCGGTGACATCGGGAAATACCGCCAACTGTCTCCCCCGTACCAGCGGATACTGATAGTTAAAAAAGGAGGCAAACACATCGTCAGGTACAATTCCGGCCGCCCCTGTGGGTCCTGTGGGACCTGTGGGACCTTCCAACCCAGTGGGACCGGTGGGGCCTTGGACGCCTATAGGACCGGTGGGTCCTACAGAGCCTGCGGCTCCTGTCGGCCCTGTGGGACCAGGCTCTCCCGTTGGGCCAGTGGCCCCTGTTGGACCCGTTAGGCTGTCCCCGCCCGCCGGGCCGGTGGGGCCTGTTGGGCCAGTGGGCCCCGGCTCCCCCGTGGGTCCGGTTGCCCCTGTGGGTCCGGTCAGGCTGCTGCTCCCACCCGCTGGGCCGGTGGGGCCTGTTGGCCCGGTGGGACCAGGTATCCCCGATGGACCGGTGGCGCCTGTGGGACCGGTCATACCGGCTCCACCCGCCGGACCGGTGGGACCGGTCGTTCCGGGCGCTCCTGTGGGGCCGGTTGGGCCAGGGAGCCCCGTGGGGCCGGTGGGCCCCCGGCAGGTACAACAGGGAATGCAGCCCGTTGGAAATGGGTTGGAATCATAGTACCTGTACTGCTCACGCTCATTCCGCGCCAAAGCTGCCTCACGCCCTCTCCTATACACAATCCGGCGGTCCTGTACAGTTCCGCTCGCTTGTCACAGCCTATGCCGCTCCCTGTTCTTTTGTGCTCCCACGCAAAAAATACGCAAAGGACCCTGCCGTTGGCAGGGTCCTTTGCGCTATGTTACGATCAATACAGCAGGTTCTTCTCAGTCTTGGGATCAAACAGATGAATGAGGTCAGACCGGAAGGTAAAGTTGACGGCGGTACCGTAGGGGATACCGGCACGATGCTCCTCGGGCAGCTCAGTGGTGGGAATACGCAGCACCACGTCCTTGCCGGCGGCATTCACATGGAGGTAGACCTCGCTGCCCATCATCTCGGACACGTCCACCTTGCTGGACACGGTGTGAGGACCGGCCACAGGAGCAAAGGAGATGTGCTCAGGACGGATGCCTACCACCACGTCCATATCGCCGACGCTCTTCTCGGTCAGGAGCTTCTGAGCCTTATCAGACACCTCCATGACAGCGTCAGCCACGGCGATCTGATACTTGCCGTCCTTCTTCTGCAACTTGGCGTCGAAGAAGTTCATCTGGGGAGAGCCGATAAAGCCGGCCACAAACAGGTTGGCGGGACGGTCAAACACCTCCTGAGGCGTACCGATCTGCTGGATGAAGCCGTCCTTCATGATGACGATACGATCGCCCAGAGTCATAGCCTCGGTCTGATCGTGGGTCACGTAGATGAAGGTGGTGTTGATGCGCTGGCGCAGCTTGATGATCTCGGCGCGCATCTGGTTACGCAGCTTGGCGTCCAGGTTGGACAGAGGCTCATCCATCAGGAACACCTGGGGATCACGGACGATGGCGCGGCCGATGGCCACACGCTGACGCTGGCCGCCGGACAGAGCCTTGGGCTTACGCTCCAGGTACTGGGTGATGTCCAGAATAGCGGCGGCCTCGCGGACCTTCTTGTCGATCTCATCCTTGGGCACCTTGCGCAGCTTCAGGGCAAAGGCCATGTTCTCATAGACCGTCATGTGGGGATAGAGCGCGTAGCTCTGGAACACCATGGCGATATCACGGTCCTTGGGCTCCACATCATTCACACGCTTGCCGCCGATGATCAGATCACCCTCGGAAATGTCCTCCAGACCGGCCACCATCCGCAGCGTGGTGGACTTGCCGCAACCGGAAGGACCGACCAGCACGATGAACTCCTTGTCCGCGATCTCCAGGTTGAAGTCGTGAACAGCGGTCACCTTGTTGTCGTAGATCTTCTTGATACCTTTCAGAACCACAGTTGCCATATACGTGGACCGTAAGGGCAATACCTCCGCAAATACCCTCTTGCCCCGGGAGAGCGAAACTCCCGGGACGTTACGACAGGTCTCCACACTGCCGCACCGCCGGCCCGGCGGATTTTCCTCCTTTTTTGCGACTCTTCCGGCCTATAGGGATGGAGTAGGACCGGAAGGCCAGTATTTGGGGATGCGCTCTATTCAGCCGCGGACCTGTTCGCCGCGGAAGAATACATCTTTCAGTTCCAGATTCTGGTCCAGAACCACCACATTGGCCCGCTTGCCGGGCTCCAGGCTGCCTACCCGGCTGAAAATGCCGATGGCCTTGGCCGGATTGACGGCGGCGGCCCGCACCGCGTCCGCCAGCGGGATGCCGAAGGACACGGCGTTTTTCATGCAGCTCATCAGATCGGTGACGGAGCCGGCCAGGGTGCCGTCCTCCAGGGTGGCATACTTGCCCTTCACCTTCACCGCTTGGCCGCCCAGGGTGTAATTACCGTCGGGCATACCGGCGGCCCGCATGGTATCGGAAATCAGGATCACCCGCTTGGCGCCGAACATCTTGAACACCGCCCGGATCACCGCGGGATGGATGTGAACGCCGTCACAGATCAGCTCCACATTGCACAGGGGCGTATCCAGCGCCGCGCCCACCACACCGGGGGCCCGGTGGGTAAAGGCAGGCATGGCGTTAAACAGATGGGTCACCTGCCGGGCGCCCAGCCGGAACGCCTCTATGGCAGTATCATAGTCGGCGGTGGTATGGGCCAGAGAAACGGTGACCTCGCTCTCAACCGCCTCGATAAACTCCATGGCGCCAGGCTCCTCAGGAGCCAGGGACACCAGCTTCACCAGACCGTGAGAGGCGGCGATCAGGCGGCGGAGCATATCCACGTCAGGGGCGTGGAGCCAGTCGCCGTTCTGAGCGCCCTTTTTGGCCATGGAGAGGAAGGGACCTTCCAGGTTGATGCCGCACAGGGCAGCGCCAGGCTTGTCGGCCTCCTTGTGGAGGGCAGCCACCTGACACACCTTGGTCAGCTGGTCCTCCAGTAGGGTCATACCGGCGGGGCAGATCTGAGTTACGCCCCGGGACAGCTCGTACTGGGCCATGATCTCCAGCCCTTCCGGGTCGGCGTCGGAAAAGTCATGGCCCTTGCAGCCATGGAAGTGGACGTCGGTCAGGCCGGGAATCACATAACAGCCGCTGGCGTCGTAAGTCTTGCCATCGGAACTGGAGTTGGACAGCAGGCGGCCGTCAAAGCACACATCCCGCTGGACAAAGCCCTCTTGCAGGTCAAATACCTGAGCACCGGTTATCCGCATACCTGCACACCTGCTTCCACCAGTTTATGAAGGGCGGCCTTGTCGCCCACCAGAGTCACGTCGGGATGGAGCTGCAGCACAGAGGCGGGAACATCCTTGGTGACGGGGCCGGTAAAGGCCTTCTTCACGATCTCCGCCTTCTCCTCGCCGCTGACGATGATGAGAATACGGCGGGCGTTCATGATGTTCTTGATGCCCATGCTCAGGGCGTGGCGGGGCACCTCATCCCGGCTCTCAAAGAAACGCTTGTTGGCCTCGATGGTGCTCTCAGTCAGATCCACCAGGTGGGTCTCCAGACCAAAGTCATCCCCGGGCTCGTTGAAGGCGATGTGGCCGTTGTGGCCCATGCCCAGCAGCTGCAGGTCAATGCCGCCCAGATCCTGGATCAGCTTGTTGTAAGCGGCGCACTCAGCCTCAGGATTCTTGGCCAGGCCGTTGAGCACATGGGTGTTCTCGGGCTTAATATCGATGTGATCGAACAGATTGTCCTGCATGAAGTAGCGGTAGCTCTGCTCGTGGTGGGGAGACAGGCCCAGATACTCGTCCAGGTTGACGGAGCGAGTTTCAGCAAAGGACAGATCGCCCTTCTTGTACCACTCCACCAGCTGCTTGTAAGTACCCACAGGGGTGCCGCCGGTGGCGAGACCCAGCACACAGTCGGGCTTGTAAATGACCTGGGCGGAGATGATGTTGGCCGCCCGGCGGCTCATAGCCTGGTAATCTTCGGACTGATAAATACGCATAGTTATGATACTCCTAGCCTTTCATTGTAAACTGGGGCGGACGGGCTGCCGCCCGCCCCTGATGTCCCACAAAAATCAGCAGTACTTGGCGATAGCGGCGGTGATCATGGCATGGGCCTCGTCCACCACGGCGGCGTCGCTGTCGATCAGACCGGGCATGGGCTTACGGACGGAGCCGCAGTTCACGCCGTTCTTGGCCAGGATGGCCTTCATCACAGCATACAGGTTGCCGTGGGCGGAGCACATCTTGTAGATGATGCGGTCCACATCATTCTGGATCTGGCGGGCAGGCTCCATCTCGCCCTTCTGGAAGTGCTCATAGATCTTCAGGAAGAGCTCGGGCATGACGGCGTAGGTACCGCCGATTCCGGCGCAGGCGCCCATGGCCAGACCGGAGATGTACTGCTCGTCGGGACCGTTGAACACGATGACCCCGGCGTCCTTCCACATCTGGATATCCTGAACAGGCATGGAGGAGTTCTTCACGCCGATGACCTTGGGATTCTTCTGCATCTCAGCCAGCAGAGAGGGGGTGAGGGCCACGCCGGCCAGCTGGGGGATGTTGTAGATGACAAAGTCGGTGTTGGGGGCGGCGGAAGAGATATCGTTCCAATACTGGGCAATACCGTACTCAGGCAGGTGGAAGTAGATGGGAGGAATGGCGGCAATGGCGTCCACGCCCAGGCTCTCGGCATGGGCGGCCAGCTCCATGCTGTCGGCGGTGTTGTTGCAGGCCACGTGGGCAATGATGACCACCTTGCCCTTGGCCTCGGCCATGACGTTCTCCAGCACCAGCTTGCGCTCGGCCACGCTCTGGTAGATGCACTCACCGGAGGAGCCGCCCACATACAGGCCGTTGACGCCCTTACCGATGAGGTAGCGGGTCAGGGCGCGGACTTCGTCGGGGGAAATGTTGCCGGCCTCGTCATAGCAGGCGTAAAAGGCCGGAATCACGCCCTGGTATTTCTTCAGATCGCTCATTTTACAATTCCTTCTCTCAAAACAATTATGGTCCTATATTAACCCTTTACAGCACCCATGGCAATACCCTGGGTAAAATACTTTTGGAAGGCGATAAACACAGCCACGATGGGAATGGCTGCCAGAGAGGCCCCGGCCATGATCAGGCCGAAGTCAGAGGACATCTCGCCCTGCATGGTGGCGATACCAAGAGAGATGGTGAAGTTCTTCTCACTGGTCAGCATAATCAGCTGCAGGAAGTAGTCGTTCCAGGAGTTTACGAAGGTAAAGATGGCCAGCGCGCCGACGCCGGGCTTAATCATGGGGAACACCACGCTGAAGAAGGTCCGGATCTCACCGGAACCATCCACGCGGGCGGCCTCCAGGATTTCATTGGGGATGTTCTCGGAGAACTGCTTCATCAGGAACACGCCGAAGGGCCAGCCTACGGTTGGCAGGATGACGGCCCACAGGCTGTCGGCCAGGTGCAGGGTGTTCATCTCCTGCAGCAGGGGGATAACGATAACCTGCTTGGGCAGGGCCATGGCGCAGATGATGATGGTGAACAGCAGGCCGCGGCCGTAGAAGCGCTTCTTGGCTAGCGCATAACCGGCCAGAGCAGCGGTCAGGCAGGTGAGCACCAGCGCGCCCACGGCCATAATGACGGTATTCACCAGCCAGCGGCCGGCGGGACGGGTAAAGAGCTTGACGTAGTTTTCCAGGGTGGGGCTGGTGGGGAACCACACAGGCTCTCTGGAGTTGATGGCGACAGCGTCCTTGAAGGAACCGGTCACGATCCAGTACAGCGGGAAGATGAAGAAAATAGCCAAAAGGATCAGAATGATGATGGAGACAATCTTGTATGCACTGGAGGTTCCGGACAGTTTACTTTTTGCTTGATTCATCTTCTCACCTCCTTAACCGTTGTCGGTCTTCGCGAACTTGAACTGAATGGCAGAGAAGATCGCGATGATGATGGCCAGGATCACGCCCATAGCGTTGGCGTAACCGAAGTCGTTGTAGCGATACACCATGTCAAAGATGTAGTACATGATGGTGTTGGTGGAGCCGTTGGGGCCGCCGGAAGTCAGCAGCTGGATCAGTGCGAAGCACTGGAAGGAGTTGATGGTGGTGATAACCAGGATGTACAGGGTGGTGGGCATGATCTGGGGCCACTTGATCTTCCAGAATACCTGCAGCTTGGTGGCGCCGTCCACCTGAGCGGCCTCCACCAAAGACTGGTCCACGTTGCCCAGGGCAGCCACATACAGCACGATGGGCTGGCCGATGGAGGTGGTAAACAGGATCATGATGATACACCAGATGGCGGTCTTCTCATCACCCAGCCAGTTCTGGTTGGTACCCAGCACCTGATTGAGCACGCCGTAGTAGACGTTGAAGATCCACTTCCACACCACGGTGACCGCCACGGTACCGGTGACCACAGGCAGGTAGAAGATGCAGCGGAAGAAAGAGCGGGTAAAGGGCTTCATCTGATAGATGGCGGAGCCCACCCACAGGGAAAAGGCGGTAACGGTGGGCACTGCCACCACTACGATCAACACGGTATTCCAGAAGCCCTGGATGAACGTGGGGTCCTGGAACATACGGACATAGTTGCTCAGACCTGCGAAGGTACCCGATTCACCCAGCCCCATGTCCATAAAGCTGTACACCAGGCACATGATCATCGGAAGCACAACGAATCCGATGAAGAAGATCAGGCTGGGCAGCAGGAACAGGTAGGCCGAAATGGTCTCTCTGCGAACCAAGGCCTTGCTCATGCCGGAAAACTGGGAACGCTTTTCCTTCTTGGGTTTCTTGCTGGCCGTTGCCACGGCATTTTGCGCCATGAGTTTCTCCCCTCTTTTCAATGGATTTGCGCGGTATGACACTTTCCTATAAAATGCGACTGTGCCCGCCCCCTCGCAGGGAGCGGGCACAGAAAGTGCATACTGCTATGGAACTTGTGCCGCTTACTTGATGTTGGCGTTGCTGGCGGAGACGTACTCGTCAACAGCGGTCTTCACATCGGTGCCGCCGAAGATCTTCTGGAGCATATTCCACCAGTTGGTGCGCTGCTCGGTCCAGCCGGGGGTCAGGTTGTAGAACCGGCCGGTGTAGGTGGACATCAGAGCGAAGGGAGCCTTGGTCTCCTCCTCGTCGGTGCCGGCGTACACGTCGCCGAAGTTCTCATGGACGGGGAAGAAGCCGGTCTGCTTGATGCACTCAGTGGCCTGAGTCTGATCGTTGCAGACGAAGCGGATGAACTCCTTGGCAGCGTCGATCTTGGCCTGATCGCCATTATCGAAGATGCCCAGGCCGTAGATGCCCATCTCCAGCTCAGGCACGCCGTCGTCAGAGGGGAAAGCCATGACGTAGGGGGTAAACTGGGTCTGCTCGGCATAGCTGACATAGTTGGAGTAGTTCCAGCAGAAGGTCATGGCACAGGTCTGGTTGGCAAAGGCCTGCAGCTCGTCGGAAGCCACGAAAGCGGTGTTGCCGTCCAGCTTGCCCTCGCTGACCAGAGTCTGGAGCAGCTCCAGAGCCTTCACGTTCTGCTCGGAGTCGGCGGTGTAGGCGGTGCCGTCCTCATTGGTGAAGTAGCCGGAGTACAGGTTGTTGACAAGAGCACGGGTGCCCTGGTCACCGCCCTGGCCGCCGCAGTACACGATGCCGGGGGTGATGACATTGACGGTGCCGTTGTCAATGGCGGTCTTGACGGCCTCCAGAGCCTTCACGAAGTTGTCGGTGGTCCAGGTGCGGGTCTCCTCGTCGATGTACTGCAGAGCGCCGGCAGCCTCAAAGACCTCGTAGTTGATGGCCATGGAGTGAGCGGTCACGCTCAGGGGATACATGTAGTACTTGCCGTCCAGCTGGGAGGCGTTCTTCACGCCGTCGGCGATGTCGGAAGCGGCATCCTCAGCCCACAGGTCGGACAGGTCAACCATGACGCCGCTGCGGCCCCAGTTGCCCACCAGACGCTCGGGGCCCTCGAAGATCAGGTCGGGGGTGGTGCCGCCCTGGATGGCGGAGGTCACCTTGGTGTCGCCGTTCTGATAGTCGATGGTCTCATAGGTGATGGAGATCTCGGGATGCACCTTGTTGAAGGCCTCAATGGTGGCATCCAGGTTGTCGGCAAAGGTGCCGACGGGATAGGTCCACAGGGTCAGCTCTACGGTGTCACCGCTGGCGCCGCCGCTGGGGGTGCTGTTGTTGCCGCCGGTGGGGGACTGGGTGGTGTCACCACCGCCGCCGCAGGCAGCCAGGCCCAGGGACATAGAGGCAGCCAACATGAGCGCAAGAACACGTTTCGTTTTCTTCATCGTTCATCCTCCTCAATTTTCGATAATTTTCGTGATTACACACCGGTAATCCGTTGTGTAGATTGTACAGTTCAACACAAGATTTGTCAATAGCAAATCTCATATTTTTTTCTTTTTTTCAATTCCTTGCAAATTATTTTCAGGCAGGATAGCGCGCAGGCAGCCCCATCTCGAAAAAGACCTACAGGTCTTTTTCGACCAGCTTAGATGTGTTTATCCGACAGCACCTCCGCCACCAGCTCCTGTCTGGCCCGGCATCCTTCCCGGTCCCGGCGGCATACCTCGTGGAAAAGCACGTCCATCAGATAGAGCTGAGCGATGCGGGCCGCCACCGACCCACCCTGGAGGGGCCCCTCCCGGGAGCCGCACTGGAGCACGATGTCGGCATAAGCGGCTCCAGGGGATTTGGGGAAGCGGGTGACCAGAATGATTCTGGCCTTCCGCTCACGGATGATCCGGAGATTCTTAATCAGCTCCTTGGTGGAACCGGAATAGGAGAAATAAATCACCAGATCACCGGGCGTCAGCTGGGAGGCGGCGATGGCCTGGAGGTGAGAATCCATCACCGCCGTAAAATTAAGCTGAATGGTGCTGAACAGATGGGCACATTCCTGGGAGAGGATCATGGATCCCCCCTGTCCCATACAGAGCACCCGGTTGGCGGAGATGATCATATCCGCCGCCCGGCGGACCGCCTCAGGCTGGATCAGCTCCAGGGTCTGGGCCAGCGCCTCGGTATTGCTGCGGTAAACTGCACGGCACATGCCCTCTATGCTGTCCGCCTCTTCCGCCTCTCCCCCATCGGCGGCGCTGTGGTCGGGCCGCCCGGCGGTGGCGTTGGCAATGGCCAGCTTGAAGGCGCTGTAGCCCTTATAGCCCAGCCGCTTACAGAAGCGGGAGATGGTGGCCTCCGCCACCCCCGCCTCCTCCGCCAGCTCGGAGATGGACATAAACTGGGTCTTCTGCTGGTGGATGACCGCATAATCAGCCACCTTTTTCTCTGCGCTGGTCAGCTGGTAATACTCATGGTTGATCTGCTCAAATACATTACCCAGGGGCATTGTGGCCCTCTCAATTCCGCTCCAGGATCTGGCCGATCATCTGATCGCACATGATGAGCATACGGGGCAGGTGGAAGGGACCTTTGAAGGTAGAGCCCTTGCAGGGAGGCTCGGTGGGCTTGCCGTCCCGGCGGAGGTAGCCGTACCAATCGCCGAACTCCGGATCAGAGAAGTATTTCTTGCAGTAGTCCAGGGTCTTTTCAAACCAATCCAGATACTTCTCATCACCGGTATCCCGATAGATCATCATGGAGGCGATGAGGATCTCGTCGTGAGGCCACCACAGCTTCATGTCGTGCTCATAGGCCTCAGGGGGACGGCCCAGGCAGTCGATAAAGTAGAGCAAGCCGCCGTACTCCTTGTCCCAGCCGGCATTGATGGCCTGGTCGAAAATCTTGACAGCGGTGGCGTGCTGCTCCTTGTCGTCCCGCAGGTTGGCGTCCTCCATCAGGAACCAGGAGCACTCGATGTCGTGGCCGGGATTGACCACGCGGCCCTCGGTGACGTCGCCCCGGAACTCGCCGTTGGGGCCCACGCTCTCCAACGTGCAGCCCAGCTCAGGCTTGTAGTGATAGCGGAAGATCTCGTCCACGCACTGGGCGGCCCGCTGGTCATACAGGGCCTTCTGCTCCGGGTCCACCCGGCGGAGCACGGAGGTGATGTTCAGATAGATCATGGGATTGGCCAGAGCGCGGCCGGAGCGGGTCTCAGGAATGGTCTTGGGGCCCAGGCCGGTGGGGTCTTTAATCAGGCCCTGGTTCAGGTTCCAGATCAGCTCATAGGCGGCGCGGGCCCGCTCCAGGCACTCCTTCTCCCCGGTAACGCCGTAGTACTCGGCGTTGGCAATGGCGTAGAAGCCCTCGGAGAAGCAGTAGCGGCGCTGACGCAGAGGCTTGCCGTCGCCGGTGACGGTAAAGTACATCCGGTTACCTGCCTCCCGGTTGATACAGCAGCGCTCCATGAAGTCCAGACAGCTCTTGCTGGCGGCCAGCCACTCCTCCTTCACCCCATAGGTGTGGCACAGGTAGGCAAACATCCAGGCGCAGCGGCCCTGCATCCATACGCTCTTGTCGGTGGAGAAGATCTTACCCTCTCGGTCCAGGCAGGTGTAGACGCCCCCGTTCACCGGATCCATGCCATTTTTCAGCCAGAAGCTCACACTTCGCTCCAGCTCTTCCTTGATCCACTTCCGATGGTCCTGCAGACGTGCAGTGATATCCATAGTAACAATTCCCACCTTTCCATTGTTGGGAGAGTTCCCCCATTGATTCCAATCATACCCGCCGGTACATCTTCCGTCAAGCCCCGGAAAGAAAATAATTTTCAGAATCCCGAAAATATGCTTGACAGATTTAAAAAAACTGATAGCCTATACGTGTAACAATTTTGTTTGTTCCGACATATGAAGGAGGACGTCTCATGAAACATCTCGGAATTGAAGTTCCCGTCAAAAACGTACCGGAGCTGGACCCCGGTTTCCTTCCCTTGGGCAAATTCTGCACTTCCTTCCTGAAGGATGCCAAGAAGCCCCTGGATGTGGCTGTGGAGCGCTCCGGCGGCGAGGTCGCCGTGTATAAGACCTTTATCCACGGCACGCCCGACATGGCCGAGGCCGACCGGTACTATGTGGACCGGCTCATCAAGACCATGCTGTGGTATATGGGCGGCTTCAAGGTATACATCAGCGGCGACAAGGACATTTTTGAGGCTATGAAGGCCACCTACTGCGTGGGCGGCGCCCGGTCCTTTGACGCCGACTTCATGTCCAATGTCTATGAGAAGCCCTTTGAGGTGGTATACTGCGACCAGGTTCCCGCCGAAAAGAGCAATCCCCAGGCCGTGGGCCGCCACCTGGGCGGCTGCCGCATCGGCTTTGACGCCGGCGGCTCCGACCGGAAGGTGTCCGCTGTCATCGACGGCGAGCCCGTTTTCTCCGAAGAGGTGGTGTGGTATCCCAAGGTCACCGCCGACCCCGACTATCACTATGACGGCATTGTGGCCGCCCTCAAGTCCGCCGCCGAGCACATGCCCCGGGTGGACGCGGTGGGCGTTTCCTCCGCCGGCATCTATATTGAGAACCGCACCATGGTGGCCTCCCTGTTCCTGAAGGTACCCAAGGAAGACTTTGACGCCAAGGTGAAGGATATCTATATCCGGGCCATCAAGGACACCTTTGGCGACATTCCCTATGTGGTGGCCAACGACGGCGACGTGTCCGCCCTGGCTGGTGCCATGAGCCTGGAGGAAAACAACATCATGGGCATCGCCATGGGCACCAGCGAGGCCGTGGGCTTTGTGGACGAGAACGGCAACATCACCGGCTGGCTCAACGAGCTGGCCTTCGCTCCCGTGGACGTCAACCCCAACGCCATGGAGGATGAGTGGTCCGGCGACATCGGCTGCGGCGTGAAGTACTTCTCCCAGGACGGCGTGATCAAGCTGGCCCCCGCCGGCGGCATTGAGCTGGACCCCGCTCTCTCCCCCGCCGAGAAGCTGAAGGTGGTGCAGAAGGCCATGGAGGAGGGCAACCCCGGCGCTGCCGCCGTCTACCGCTCCATTGGTGTGTATCTGGCCCACACTCTGGCTCTGTATCATCACTTCTACGGCTTCAAGCATGTGCTGCTGCTGGGCCGTGTCATGTCCGGCAAGGGCGGCGACCTGCTGCTGGAGACCTGCAAGAAGGTGCTGGCCGACGAGTATCCCGAGGTGGCCGACAAAATCAACCCCACTATGCCCGACGAGAAGGCCCGCCGCGTGGGCCAGTCCGTGGCCGCCGCCTCTCTGCCTGAGATCAAGTAAGTGCGCCGTCACATTCTCTGTCTGGGCGACTCCAACACCCACGGCTACTGTCCCGATCCCCGAGACTGCGCCGACGGTCCCCTGCTCCGCTTCAACGAGGCGGAGCGGTGGACCTGTCTGCTCCAAAAGGCGCTGGGGGACCGCTATCTGGTTCTGGAAGAGGGCCTGTCCGGCCGCACCACCGTCTTTGACGACCCGGTGGAGGAGGGGCTGGCCGCTCTGCCCTATCTCCACACCTGCCTGAAAAGTCACCGGCCTTTGGATCTGCTGGTGGTCATACTGGGCACCAACGACGCCAAGGAGCGTTTTTCCGCCAACGCCTATGTCATCGGCCGCGGCATGGAGCGGCTGGTAAGGGCCGCCCAGGGGATGGACTGTTGGGGAAGCGGCAGTCCCAACATCCTGATCGTCGCCCCCAAGTCCATTGAGGAGGGGGTCTACACCTCTCCGGTAGCCCAGGAAATGGGGCCGGGCTGCGTAGAAAAGACCCGGCAGCTGGCGGCGGAATATAAGGCCGTGGCCGGGCGCACCGGCTGCGCCTTTCTGGACGCCAACACCCTGGGGCTGACCTGCAACACCGTGGACTTCATGCACCTGACCCGGGAGAGCCACGCCAAACTGGCGGCCGCCCTGGCGGAGCGCATCCCCGCATTGCTTCCGATCGTATAAAGAAACGGCTGAACAAGCAACGGTTTTGTTGCTCGTTCAGCCGTTTTCCTTTCTGTTAAACTTCCGTCTCTTCCTCTTGGGGTGGTCTCTGGGCGTCCATATAGGGTTTAAAAATCCGTTCCAGCAGATAGGAATGCATCCAGGCCACCACGGTAGGCATCACAAACAGAAAGACCAGAATGTTGGAGCATACCACCAGGGCGGCAAAGAGGATGAGGGCCATCAGCACAGTGGTAGGCAGGTGGGCAATCGCCAGCTTCGCACTGGTCATCAGCAGCCCGTTGACCTGGAAGGTAAACCGGGAGAGCACCGGAAAGACATAGCAGGCCGCCCCCACCGGCAGCAGCAGAAATACCCGATAGGCAAAATAGAGGACGTATCCCGTGCTGTCTACCAGGGCGGCCTGATAGAGCAGTTCGTGGAGAATGAGCAGCACCCCGAACAGAGGCACCACCACCAGGCTGGTCAAAGTCCCCACCTTGAAGTTGCTTTTGAAGGTGGTGAAGAACATTCCCCAGCTGTTGCGCCCGTTTCCACGGATGCAGTGGACCACCGTATGGTACAAAGCGGCGGTAGCCGGTCCCACCGTCACCAAAGGAAGAGAACACACCAACCAGAATACACTCAGTATAATCAAGTCTGCTAATTTCTCTGTGTAGCGAAAAATGCCGTTGTCTGGATTAAAAATACGCATAGACGCAGGCCCCCCCTGAAACGGTTGATGGGTTGATTGTACTCTATTTTGCCGCCAGACGCAATTCCCTCCGGGCGGTTACTCCTCAATGCGGATGGGCACTCCGTTGACTTCCACGTCGCCCTCCGCCGGGATCAGGATGTACTTTTTCCCGTCGATGACCCGGGTCTCCACCAGGGCGCTGTAAGCGGGAGAGATTTTAATAATCACATCCGGGGTGGACACCTGGAACTGCTTGGCGTCCATCAGATTCTGGGGAATGAGGCTGGTCTGCGCCCCGAAGCTGTCGTCAAAACGGGTGTCAAAGGCAGCCACATGGCTCTCCGACACGCCGCAGGATTGGAGCATACTTTTTACCGCACCCTTGGACACGGTAAGCGGTTCTTCCACCTTGTTTTCCTTGTGCTCTTCCACCAGCTCCCGCAGCTGGTCGTGGACCGCCTGCATCACCTCATAGCTGCACTCCTCCTCCAAAGACTCCCCCAGAATGGTCTGAAAGGTCTCCATCTGGAGCTGGGCAGGCATGGGGAGCTGGGCGTCAAACACCGCCTGAGCAAAGTCCTGGTGGTTGTCCCTGGCGTTCTTGGTATAGTAAAGGGTATCGTACAGGTTGGTGGAGCGGTTGTCAAAGGCGGGAAACAGGAAGCCCAGCTCCGGCGGCGCCACCAGCCAGTCAGCCTGCCGGTTGTAAAAGCGATTTTCACTGACGTAAAAGCTGAGGGCTGGCTTGGTCAGCTTCACCGGACAGATGCTGCACAGGATGTAGGAATACACTTCGTCGGAGGCATCCTTCTGGTCCTCGCCGTCCTTGGCCCGATAGGGCACATCGTACCGGTCGTAGGCCAGCAGGATCAGATAGTTCCCCTCCAGATCCAGGCTGCCGATGGCCTTTTGGAAGAAGGCCTGAACGGCCTCCTCGTTATGGAGGGCGGAGTCCCGCAGGGCCATGAGCAGCTTGTGCTCCTCTCCCTCCGCCACCTGACTGGTGGCAAAGTTGATATCCACCAGATTGCGGCCGATGCCGCCGGAGAGGGTCCGCCGCAGGACGGAAAGCAGCTTTTCACTCTCCTCCTGGCTCATCAGCGCCAGGGACTGGTCAAACTGGGAGACGATCTCCCCCTTTTCATTGACATAGCACCCCCGCACATGGGTGATTGCACTTTTGTCCGCCTTAAACCGGCGGCGCAGCTCGCCGACTTCCTTTTGGTTCATGGTCCTGTTCCTCCATTCCAGGGCAAAGGATCGAATTGAAAAAAATGACCACACCGAAAGGTGTGGTCATTTTTTGGTGCGCGAGGCGGGACTTGAACCCGCACGTGCGTAATGCACACTAGAACCTGAATCTAGCGAGTCTGCCAATTCCACCACTCGCGCATATGGTGCGGATGACGGGACTCGAACCCGTACGGCCGTGGGCCACTAGCACCTCAAGCTAGCCAGTCTACCAGTTCCAGCACATCCGCGAAAACAGCCCCGTCAAAAGACTGCTTGATTATTATAGCGGCCTGTCCGCCGTTTGTCAACTATTATTTTCCCTTTCCCGGGAAATTTATTTACCGGTTCTTCTCCCACTCCAACAGAGCGGTAATGACATCGTTGTACACCCGCTCGGGCTCCTCCTGAAAGCCCTCGGCCAGCCGCTGGGCCTGCTCCCGGGTGCCGCAGAACAATTTCAGTGTAAACAGGTTGCCCTTGTCGTCGTCCAGCTCCATTTTTACGATGCTGCCGCCTTCATCCCGGTCCTCCACGCTGGATCGCACCTGGGCGTTGCGCCGGAGAATCCCGTTGAGCTTGACCAGGTTCGCCCCGCATTTCTGCTTCACGGTGTAGGGCAGGCTGCTCTCACAGGCCGCGCCGTCGGCCCGGCCCTTGTCGGTGATGGAATATAACTGGTTCTCCAGCGTCAGATGGCCGGTCTCCACCAGTTCGGACACCGCCTCGGCAAACTCGAAGTAATCCACGCCATCGTCACACATAGTCAGGTCGGTCAGCGCATGAAAGTCAATGGGAGACGCCACCCGGGCCATAATGTAGAGGATCAGAAACTTGATATCCAATTTGTCGTGGATAAAACCGTGGCGTGCCATGGAACTCTCCTTTCCGAAGCGTTTGCCGCTTACTTCCCATTATACCCAAGCCGCCCCAAAATCACAAGCGCAATTTCCCCGGGCCGCTTTGCTTGACGGGAGCCCATCGGGCAGAGTATGATAAAACCAACATCACAGCGGAGCGCCCGGTCCGGTCCACGGGCACCCGGAAAACAGGAGGATACCGTTATGGGAAAAAAACTGCTGCCCCTGCTGCTCGCCCTTCCGCTGCTGCTCTCCGCCTGCGGCGGTTCGCCGGGACCGGAGGTCTCGCCCACCCCGTCCGCGCTTCCCACCGCCACGCCTTCTCCGACGGTGGAGCCCACCCCCACCCCCTATAACGGCCCGGTGAACCCACTCACCGGTCTGCCCATCGACGAGGAATGGGTCAACCGCCGCCCGGTGGCCATCATGCTCAACAATCTGAAGCAGGCCCTGCCACAGCTGGGGCAGTCTCAGGCCGATATCATCTATGAGATCCCCGCCGAGGGTGGCATCACCCGAATGGTGGGGGTGTACCAGTCGGTGGAGGATGTGGGTACCATCGGCTCCATCCGCTCCGCCCGTCCCTACTATCTGGAGGTAGCCCTGGGCCATGACGCCATCTTCCTCCATGCCGGCGGCAGTGAGGACGCCTACGCCAAAATCCGCCAGTGGGGGGTCACAGCCCTGGACGCGGTACGGGGTCCCTACTTGGGCAAAACAGAAAACAGCAACCTGATGTGGCGGGACCCGGTGCGCCGGAAAACCTACAGCCTGGAGCACACGGTGGTCACCACCGGACAGTCCATTCTGGAACGTCTGCCCACCTATAACATCCGCCTGGACCATAAGGAGGGCTACACCTACGACATGGACTTTGCCGACGACGGCACCCCTGCCGGCGGCACGGCGGCCAGCCAGATCACTGTCCCTGTGTCCACCTATAAGACCGGCCGCTTTGTCTATCACGAGGCCACCGGTCAATACGGCGTGGAGGAGTACGGCGCGCCCTACATAGACGGCAACACCGAGGAGCAGGTGGAAGTAACCAATGTGGTCATCTTGAAAACGGCCTGCCGCAACACTGGCGACGCACTGGGCCACATCACGGTGGACCTGTCCAGCGGCGGCAAAGGCTACTTTGCCTGCGGGGGCAAGGTCATCGACCTGACCTGGTCCAAGCAGGCCCCCAGCGGTCAGTTTTATTACAGGGACCTGTTGACAAAGGTAACGTATGGGCTGAGAAATCATATTCTCAGCCCATATTTCATCCATAAATACCGCAGA
>NZ_CALWXV010000029.1 GCF_944385615.1 uncultured Flavonifractor sp.
TGGCTCTTCAGGTTGGTGTACTGGCCGCCAGGCATCTCGTAGCGGTAGATGTCGGTGGAGGGGTTCTTGATGCCCGCTTCAAACTTGCTGTAGCGCAGGCGCACGTCGGCCCAGTAGTCCGACAGCTTTTGCAGCTTTTCGCTGTCCAGACCGGTGTCCCGCTCCTGGCCGTGGAGGGCGGCCACCACCGCGTTCATGGAGGGCTGGCTGGTCATGGAAGACATGGAGTCGATGGCGCAGTCCACAATGTCCACCCCGGCCTCGGCGGCCATCAGGTAGGCGGCCACCTGGTTGCCCGAGGTGTCGTGGGTGTGCAGGTGGATGGGGATGCCGATCTCCTGCTTCAGAGTGGACACCAGCTTCTTGGCGGCGTAGGGCTTCAGCAGGCCGGACATATCCTTGATGCACAGTAGGTGGGCCCCCCGCTTCTCCAGCTCCTTGGCCATATCGACATAGTACTGGAGGGTATATTTATCCCGGCGCTGGTCCAGGATGTCGCCGGTGTAGCAGATGGTGGCCTCGCACAGCTTGCCCTGCTTGAGCACCTCGTCCATGGCCACTTCCATACCGGGGATCCAGTTCAGGGAATCGAAGATGCGGAACACATCGATGCCGCCGATGCAGGCCTCCTTGATAAAGGCCCGGATCAGGTTGTCGGGGTAGTTGGTGTAGCCCACGGCGTTGGCGCCCCGCAGCAGCATCTGGAAGGGGATATTGGGGATCTTCTCCCGCAGCAGCCGCAGCCGCTCCCAGGGGGACTCGTGGAGGAACCGGTAGGCCACGTCGAAGGTAGCGCCGCCCCACATCTCCAGGGAGAAGCAGTCGTTGAGGATCTCAGCGGTGCCCTCCGCCCCCTTCAGCATATCCCGGGTGCGTACCCGAGTGGACAGCAGGGACTGGTGGGCGTCCCGCATGGTGGTGTCGGTGATGAGCAGCTTTTTCTGGTCCAGCACCCAGTCCCGCACCGCCTCGGGGCCCTTGCTGTCCAGCAGCTGCTTCAGGCCGGTACATTTGGGCGGGGTGTTCTCATAGGGCGGGAAGCGGGGGATATCCAGCTGCTGCCGCTCGGCGGAGGGGGAATCCACCTGGATCTGGGCGATATACTTGAGCAACTTGGTGGCCCGGTCCCGTCCGGTGTCGATGTCGAAGAGTTCGGGGGTCTCGTCAATAAACTTGGTGTGGCACTTGCCCGCCTGGAAGGTGGGGTGGGCCAGAATGTTGGTAACAAAGGGAATGTTGGTCTTGACACCCCGGACATGCTCCTCGCTGATGGCCCGCATGGCCTTGCGGCAGACGCCCTCAAAGGTGTTGTCCCAGGAGGTGACCTTGACCAGCAGAGAGTCGTAATAGGGAGAGATCTCAGCGCCGGTGTAGGCATTGCCGCCGTCCAGACGGACGCCGAAGCCGCCGCCGGAGCGGTAGGCGGTGATCTTGCCGGTGTCGGGGGCGAAGTTGTTGGCCGGGTCCTCAGTGGTCACCCGGCACTGGAGGGCGTAGCCGCTGAGGTGGACGGCATCCTGGCTGGGGATGCCGATGGCCGGAGTGGACAGAGGGTGGCCCTCGGCGATGAGGATCTGGGCCCGCACCAGGTCCACGCCGGTGACCATTTCAGTGACGGTGTGCTCCACCTGGATACGGGGGTTCATCTCGATAAAGTAGTGGCTGCCATCCTTGTCCACCAGGAACTCCACCGTACCGGCGGAGACATAGCCCACGTGTTTGGCTACCTTGACGGCGTCCTCGTACAGCTTCTGCCGGGTGGCCTCAGGCACGCTGAAGGCGGGGGCGAACTCCACCACTTTCTGATAGCGGCGCTGGAGAGAGCAGTCACGCTCAAAGAGGTGGACCACATTGCCGTATTTGTCGCCCAGGATCTGCACCTCAATGTGCTTGGGCTCCACCAGGTACTTTTCAATAAAGATGTCCTCGTTGCCGAAGGCCTTCTTGGCCTCGCTCTTCACCAGATTGAAGGCGGGGATGACCTCCTCCGGCTTGTCACAGCGGCGCATACCGCGGCCGCCGCCGCCGCCGGCCGCCTTGAGGATGATGGGGAAACCGTAGGAGATGGCTTTCTCCAAGGCCTCCTCTCCGTTCTTTAGGGGTTCCTCGGAGCCGGGGATGGTGGGCACGTTGCAGGCCTTGGCAATGGCCTTGGCGGTGAGCTTGTCGCCCATCTGGCCCAGAATGGTGGAGGAGGGGCCGATGAAGGTGATGCCCGCGTCCTCACAGGCCTTGGCAAAGTCGGCGTTCTCACTCAAAAAGCCGTAGCCGGGGTGGATGGCGTCCACGTTGCGGCGCTTGGCCAGGTCGATGATGGAGGGGATGTCCAGATAGGCCCCCAGGGGGGACTTGTTTTCGCCGATGAGGTAGGCCTCATCCGCCTTGGTGCGGAAGAGGGCGAAGGTGTCTTCGTTGGAATACATTGCCACCGTGTGCAGGCCCAGGTCGTAGCAGGCCCGGAACACCCGGATGGCGATCTCGCCCCGGTTTGCCACCAGGACCTTGTTGAACTTACATTCCGCCATGCTGTCCTTCCTTTCTGACTGGTATAATATGCCTTATTCTGCAAGCAATCCCCGGTCACTCCTTCGTGCCGGGGGTGTCCGCCCGGCATACCGCCGGGCACAATCCTTATGATAATATAAGCAGTAAGGACATTATATCTGATACGCTAAAGTATTTGCAATCATTTTTCTGCAAAATTGCAAATCTTGGCGGGAACTACAGGAAACTCAGGGGACGCTTGCCGGGAAATAGGAAATATGCTACACTCAGCATATCAAAAAGCCTTTTTGATATGCTGAGTGGCTTTTTAAAACTTTGTATAAGTTTTAAAAAGCTTTTGATTGGATGCGAAAGACAACCCTGACGGTTTTCTTTCACACTATCTTTCCCTCCGAAGCAAGTATTCTGGAGGATTTTGATGACCTGGTTCTATACCAGATGATGCAAAAGAGGTGAGAATATGTCGCTGACGCTGAAGACCGGGGTGGAGGCCCTGCCCGGAGTGGGTCCGGCCCGGGCCAAAGCCCTGGCAAGGCTGGGGCTGTTCACCGTATCCGATCTGTTAGGCTACTATCCCCGGGACTACGAGGACCGGCGAAAGAGCGCCGCCGTGGCAGAGGCCCCGGAAGGAGTGCCGGTATGCCTGACCCTGATGGTGGCAGAGCCTCCCCGGCTCTCCCGCATCCGCAGAGGGCTGGAGCTGGTAAAGGTGCGGCTGGTGGACGACACCGGCAGCATCACCGCCACATTCTTTAATCAGGGATACCTAAAGGATGCCCTGCGGACGGGGGAAACTTACGTCTGCTTCGGCGGGGTGGAGGGCCAGGGCAACCGGCGGCAGATGACCAACCCGGTGTGCGAGCGGGCCGACAAGGTGCGCTTTACTGGGCGCATCCTGCCGGTGTACGCCCTCACCCACGGGGTGTCCAACAATCTGCTGGCGGGTCTTACCCTCCGGTGTGTGGAGGAGTGTGCCGGTCAGGTAGAGGAATCTCTCCCTCAGGACCTGCGGCAGGAGCACAACCTGGCGGAGGCAGAGTTTGCCGTCCGCAACGTCCACTTTCCCACCGACGAGGAGGCCCTGGCGGTGGCTCGGCGGCGGCTCATCTTTGAGGAGCTGTTTTACCTCACCTGCGGCATGGCGCTGCTGCGCACCCGGCGGGACAAGGCGGCGGGACTCACCTTCCGTCTGCCGCCGGAGGAGGACTTTTTCAAGCTGCTGCCCTTTTCCCTTACCGGAGCCCAGCGGCGGGTGATGGCCGAGATGGCCGCGGATTTCTCCGCCGGCGCTCCCATGAACCGGCTGGTCCAGGGAGACGTGGGCTCGGGCAAGACCATGCTGGCGGCCTATGGGGCCTGGCTGGCGGCCCGAAACGGATATCAATGCGCCCTGATGGCCCCCACCGAGCTGCTGGCCGAGCAGCATTTCCGTACCCTTGCCCCCCTGCTGGCTAAGGCGGGGGTACGGGTGGGACTGCTGACCGGGGCGGTGAAGGGGAAGTCCAGAAAGGAGCTGTACGCCGCTTTGGAGACGGGGACGATGGACCTGGTCATCGGTACCCACGCCCTCCTCTCTGAAGGGGTACACTTTGCCAGGCTGGGGCTGCTGGTCACCGACGAGCAGCACCGGTTCGGCGTGGCCCAGCGGGCAGCCCTGTCGGCCAAGGCGAAGACGCCGCCCCATGTGCTGGTCATGTCGGCCACCCCCATTCCCCGTACCTTGGCCCTCATCATCTACGGCGATCTGGACGTGTCGGTGGTGGATGAGCTGCCCCCCGGCCGCAGTCCGGTGGACACCTTTGTGGTGGGGGAGGACAAGCGCCAGCGGATGTACAACTTTGTCCGCAAGCTGGTGGGGGAGGGCCGGCAGGCCTATATCGTATGCCCCGCCGTAGAGGAGGGGGAGAGCGATGGAGCGGAAAACCCATCTGCCGCCATCCCTCTGAAAGCCGCCGTCACCTATGCTGAAACCCTCCAGACCCAGGTCTTTCCCGACCTGCGGGTGGGGCTGGTCCATGGAAAAATGAAGAGCAAAGAGAAAGATGCCGTTATGACCGCCTTTGCCGCCGGGGAACTGGATGTGCTGGTTTCCACCACCGTCATCGAGGTAGGGGTGGACGTGCCGAATGCCGCATTGATGATCGTGGAAAACGCCGACCGGTTCGGCCTCAGCCAGCTCCACCAGCTCCGGGGCCGGGTGGGCCGGGGCAAGCACCAGTCCTACTGCGTGCTGGTGACCGCCACCCGCAGCCAGGATAGCCGGGAGCGGCTGCGGGTCTTGTCAAAAACCAACGATGGGTTTAAAATCGCGGAGGAGGACCTGCGCCTCCGGGGGCCCGGCGACTTTTTCGGCTCCCGGCAGCACGGCCTGCCCCAGTTGGGTATTGCCGATCTGGCGGGGGATATGCGGGTGCTGAAGGAGGCCCAGACCGCCGCCGAGGCGCTGCTCCGAGCCGACCCGGGACTGACCCGGCCGGAGCACGCCAGGCTGCTGGCCAGGGTGCGGCAGCTCTTCTCCGACCATGGAGATATGTTCAATTAACAAACAGTGTGCAGATGGATCTGATTTTTGAAAAGGAAGTTGACAAGAGAACATGAACAGAATGGAACAGACACAGGCCCTGCGGGCCCGGACCGATATCCACTTCAACTGCTGCCAGTCGGTGCTGGTGCCCTTTTGCGAGGCCTGCGGCCTGACCGAGGAGGCGGCCTACCAGCTGGGGGCCCATTTTGGAGCGGGCATGAAGCACGGCTCCACCTGCGGGGCGGTGACCGGCGCTCTGATGGCGCTGGGTCTGGCGGGCAAGGGAAACGATGCCGCCGCCGAGCTGATGCGCCGGTTCCGGGATCACAACCAGGTGCTGGACTGCGCCAACCTGCTGCGCCTGGCGGCGGAGCGGGGAGAGGCCCGCAAGCCCCACTGCGACCGGATGGTGTATGAGGCGGTGGAGCTGCTGGAAGAACTGCTGGCGGAATAAAATATTGGATAGAAAGGCCCGGCCTGTATTGATTCACAGGCCGGGCCTTGTCATGCATCGTTATGACTGAACCAATTGTCCGGCGTTTTCTAGGTAGCGGTGAATGACGTAGTACAGCTCTCCCTTGGGCAGCTTGTTCAGGTCCACGTCCGCCATACTGGTCAGCGGACAGACCCGTTTTTCCAGGGCGGCGGACACACCCTCCAAAGCGGTTCCCTCCTCCGGGGTCACCGCTCCAATTTGGATCAGGCTTTCGGTCTGCTCCAGCTCGGAGAACATATTCCACAGGATCACCAGCCGGCGGTGGTGGTACTCCCGCTGGGCTTCCGGCAGCTGGGCGGCAAACTGAGCGGCCTCATGATACACCATGTGGAACTGGGCCAGCAGCTCGCCAAACAGGCCGGGGTCCACCGGCTTGCTCAGGCTGCGGCGGATCACCGCCCAATACTCTGCCTGAAGCCGGTAGAGCTCCTGAAGGTTCCGGCGGAACTGGGGCTCCTTCCGGCTGGGCAGCAGGTAGGTGTTGACCACCAGCACCAGAGCCACCGCCACGGCCAGATAGAACAGCCGCAGCCAGATGGCCTCATAGGTCTGGATGGTGAGGGTAGCCATGGTGAGGGCAAAGGAGGTGGAGAAGATGGGCTGTACCCAGGTGCCAGGGGTACAGCAGTACATCAGGGAGATCATCACCAGGGAGAACAGGAAGACCCCAGGCAGGCCGGGCAGCCAGGGATAGGCCAGATGGACCAGCAGACAGCCGATGGCGGTGCCGATGGGCCGGGTGACCATCCGGTGGGCGCTTTCCTCATAGCTGGGCTGGAGGAGCAGAAAGGCGTGGAGGGGAAACCAGTAGGTGTGCTCAAACTCCCACAGGTAGCTGACGGTACAGCTGAAGGTCATGACCACCGCCAGCCGCAGGGCAAAGCGGAACTCAAACCGGGCTGGGGAGAGCCTCTGACGCAGGCCCCGGCCCACCGCCCGCCAGGGCACCCGGCGGAATAGGGGGGAGTGTTGGGCGTGAAAGGACTCCCGGCACAGCAGCAAAAGGGTGTGGAGCACGCTGCGGTAAAAGATGCGCAGCCGTCCCTGGGGCAGATCAGTGTGGTCCAGCAGGGCCTGGAGGCGGCGGGCCAGCCGCTGCCTGCCGGCGGGCTCCCATGCCTTCTGAAGCTGCCGCACCATCTCCGCCAGGGTGCTCATGCTTTGTGCGAAGGCCGGGGTGGCCTTGGCCTCCTGCCAGGCGGCGTCGTCGGCCAGCAGATAGGAGGCCCGCTGGAAGAGCAGGGCAAAGAGGTGGTAAAACCGCTTCTGCCGGTCGGGCAGGTAGAGCAGCCCCTGCTGGCCATAGCCCTGCCGGTGGAAGGTGCGGGCCAGCTCGTACAGCTCCTGGGCCGCTGCCTGGTCCTGCTCCCCCTTGGCCAGCCCGTCCAGCAGGACGGCCAGCCGGTCCAGGCTGCGGGTGATCTGTCCCGCCGGGTCGGCGGTAATGTTGGCCGCCCGGGCGTGGATGATAAGCGCCACCACCAGCAGCAGAGCGCAGAAGGCAACCGCCGCCAGCTGGGTGGGCAGCTGCTCCGGGGCCAGGGGGCGCAGCTCCAGAAAGACGAAGGTCATGGCGTAGCCCAAATGTCCCTTGGGGGTGAACTGGCTGCACTTCCAGATCACCAGGGCAAAGAGTACCCCGAAGTTCAGCAGGGCGCACAGCCACACATTGAGCCCCGCCGCGAAGGCCAGCAGGCAGAGCACCAGAGACATGAGGACCATGGATAAGTAATCTTCCAGCCGGTTGGGCTCCCGCCGCCGGATCTGGAACAGGGTGGTGGAGCCGGAGACCACCATGGCATAGTCGGCACCGAACAGCCACAGCACCAGCAGGAACTGAATGAGATAAAATACGATGGTGGAAGAGGCCCCTTTCCACCGCTTCCAGAACAGGCTCCCAAAGCCCTTTACCTTTGTCAGCGCCCCCATGACAGCTCACCTCCCGCTGGAATTGATTACCTATCTAACTGTTTGCATAGCTCTATTATATCGGCCGACGGCAGGTAAGCGCAAGAGGCGGCGAAAAATTTAGAGAATTGCAAAAGAAAAGCGCCCATTATATAATAGGCGGGACAAAACAAACTGGAGGTATATCTTTGGATTCCTTGGAACAGCTCCCCATCCCGCTGCTGCAATGGTATCGGGAAAACGCCCGGGTGCTCCCCTGGCGCAGCGATCCCACCCCATACCACGTGTGGATCAGCGAGATCATGCTCCAGCAGACCCGGGTGGCGGCGGTGCTGGACTACTACCGCCGTTTCCTGGAGGCCCTGCCCACCGTGGCCGATCTGGCGGCGGTGGAGGAGGACAGGCTGATGAAGCTGTGGCAGGGATTGGGGTATTACAACCGGGCCCGCAACCTGCAAAAGGCGGCCCGCCAGATCATGGAGGACTACGACGGGGTGTTTCCCAGCACTTACGAGGCCATTCACAGCCTGTCCGGCGTGGGGGACTATACCGCCGGGGCCATTGCCTCCATCGCTTTCGGCCTGCCGGAACCGGCGGTGGACGGAAACGTGCTGCGGGTGGTGGCCCGCGTCACCGGGGACGGGAGCGACATCACAAGGCTGGACACCAAGGCCCGGATGGGCGTGGCCCTGAAACAAGTCATGCCGGTGGAGGCTCCGGGGGACTTTAACCAGGCCCTCATGGAGCTGGGGGCTACCGTGTGCCTGCCCAACGGGGCGCCTCTGTGCGACCAGTGTCCGGCAAAGGAATTCTGTGCGGCCCGGCTGACTGAGCGCACCGGAGAACTGCCGGTGAAGCCCGCTAAAAAGGCCCGGCGGGTGGAGGAGCGGACGGTTTTCCTGATTTTTTACGGCTCTTCCGTGGCCCTCCGGCGGCGGAAGGGCCGGGGCCTGCTGGCTGGGCTGTGGGAGTACCCCAACGAGCTCACCCCCGCCCCCTGCCCGGTGGAGGCCCTCTCTCTGGAGCGTGGCCCTGTGGGCAAGCACATTTTTACCCATATCGAGTGGCACATGAAGGCCCTGCTGGTCCAGGCCGCCTCGGACACCCTGCCCGACGGCTGGGTGTGGGCCAGCTTGGAGGAATTGAATCACGACTACGCCGTACCCAACGCCTTTCAGGCTTTCCGGCCCGCGGTGGAGGGGCGGCTGACAGGAAAAGGAGAGGAACCATGGCAAAGCTGTATTTCCGGTATGGAGTGATGGGCTCCAGCAAGACGGCAAACGCCCTGATGGTGCGCTACAACTATGAGGAGCGGGGCCAGGACGCCCTGCTGGTGAAGCCCGCCATCGACCAGCGGGACGGGGCCCGGTTCGTGGCCTCCCGGGCGGGACTGAGCCACGACTGCATCTATTTTTCCGAACTGATGGCCATGACTCCCCGGCAGCTCAAGCCCTACGCCTGCATCATTGTGGACGAGGCCCAGTTTTTGAGCCGGGACGAGGTGCGCTACCTCACCGATCTGGTGGACGACTGGAACATCCCGGTGATCTGCTACGGACTCAGGGCTGACTTCAAGGGGGACCTGTTCCCCGGCTCGGCGGAGCTGCTGGCCACCGCCGACGTCATCGAGGAGGTCAAGACCATCTGCTGGTGCGGCAAGAAAGCCCTGTGCAACGCCCGGTTTGACGAGAGCGGCCACGTCCTCAAGGAAGGGGAACAGGTGGTGCTGGGAGCCAACGATAAGTATATCGGTCTGTGCCGCAAGCACTGGAAAGAGGGCAATTTAGGGCCCAAGTAAGTCGGGGCCGAAGCATTCCACCGCCAGCGACAGCCCCAGCCGCATCCCTTGTTCAAAGGAATACAGGCCGTGTCCGGCGGTGGGGCTGTTTTGCAATTCCTCCGGCCACAGATCGGGCCGGGGCGGGCCCACAAAATACTCATAGAGCAGTTCCAGGTACAGGGACATCATAACACCTCCTGATACGAAGTGAACTGTGTATCTTAAATGTAACACGAAGTAAACTGTGTGTCAAGGGGGAGAACCATGTTTGAAGAACGAATTCGGCAGTTGCGGGCAGAACGAGGTCTGACCCAGGCTGATGTGGCGCTGGAAGTGGGGCTCTCCACCCGGGGCTATCAGGATTTAGAACTGGGGCGGTTGCCCAAGTATGAAACATTGCTCCGTATTGCGGATTTTTATGAGGTCTCGGTGGACTGGCTCATGGGCCGCACCCAGCGGCGGGAGGTGTGGCGGTAGACGGCGGGCGGCTGATAGCCGCCTCTACGCCGCATCTATAAAATGCCGTAGGGGCGATAATCAATTGCCCGCTCTGCCCAGAGAAGATCAAGAGAAAGGAACGATAGGACATGATCTGCAATCTCTGCCCCCGTCAGTGCGGAGCCCTGCGCACCCAGACCCAGGGGAACGGCCGCTGCCGGATGCCGGAGGCCCCGGTGGTGGCCCGGGCAGCCCTCCATTTGTGGGAGGAACCCCCCATCTCGGGGACCAGGGGCTCGGGCACCGTGTTTTTTTCCGGCTGCTCTTTGGGGTGTGTGTTCTGCCAGAATGAGCAGATCAGCCACCGGGATTTTGGAAAGCCGGTGACCATAGACCGGCTGCGGGCCATTTTTGGGGAGCTTATCGCCCAGGGGGCCCACAACATCAATCTGGTCAATCCCACCCACTACGCCCATGTGGTAGCCCAGGCTTTGGAACAGCCCCTGCCGGTGCCGGTGGTGTGGAACTCGGGGGGCTATGACCGGGTGGAGACTTTGCGGGCTCTGGAGGGCAAGGTGGACATCTATCTGCCCGACTACAAATACCGTACCGCCGACTATGCCGCCCGGTATGCCGATGCGGCGGACTACCCCCAGGCGGCGGAGGCCGCTATTGTGGAAATGGTCCGCCAGACCGGGCCATATCGTTATGAGGACGGATTGTTAAAACGAGGCGTAATCATCCGTCACTTGCTTCTGCCGGGCAAACTGGCCGAGGCCAAGCGGGTGATGGACTGGGTTGCGGAGACCTTCCAGCCGGGACAGGTGCTCTTTTCCCTGATGAGCCAGTATATCCCCTGGGGACGGGCGGCGGAGTACCCCGAGCTGAACCGGCGGCTGCGCCCCTCAGAGATCCGGGCGGCGGAGGGGTATATGGCCGACCTGGGGCTGGAGGGCTTTACCCAGGGGGCCGAGGCCGCCCAGGCCGACTATATCCCTCCCTTTGACCTCACCGGGGTGTAAGAGAGGTGGAAAAATCTGTTGAACTTGCAGGAGAGCGCCGGAAAAGGGTCATTTGCTTTTATATATAAGGTAAGAAATTCATGGGTGAAGGATAAAAATCGTTGACTTGAATATCTTAGGCGGGTATGCTATAGTTACCTTTGTACGATTCTACGGGGGATGTGCCCCGGAGAAAGCGCCGAAAGAAGAGGAACGGATATGTACCCTGGTGTGCTGCATCAGATATACTTTGCCGCGGAGGGACGCGGTCCGGAACCGGACCGGAAGGGCCGGGTTCCCCAAGAAAACGAGACGGGCATACCGGAGGAAGGCCCTTCCTTCGGTATGCTTTTCTGCATCAATCAGCCTGTCCCTGAAGGATACGGGCTGCCGGGGAGGTCCCGCTGTGATTAGAAGATTTGCCCTTTGGCTCCGGGATGTGTTTATCCGCAACCGGAGCCTCAACGCCACCCGTATTGTGGCCGGTTCCTTTGCCGTTATTATCCTGGTGGGGGCCTTGCTGCTCACCCTGCCCATCGCCTCCCGGGACGGGCAGAGCGCCGGCTTTTTTACCGCCCTGTTTACCGCCACCTCCTCCACCTGTGTCACCGGGTTGATCCTGGTGGATACCTGGATGCAGTGGTCTCTGTTTGGGCAGGTGGTCATTCTGGCCATGATCCAGCTGGGCGGCCTGGGCTTTATGACGGTCATTACCCTGGTGTCCTTCGCTCTGCGCCGGCGGATCGGCCTGTCTGAGCGGCTTATTATGGTGTCCACCTTCAACCTCAACGACCTGGACGGAGTGGTCCGGGTGGTGCGCCACGCTCTGATGGGCACCTTTTTGATGGAGGGCGCGGGGGCGGTGCTGCTGAGTATCGCCATGATTCCCCGTTTTGGTATTTTGGGCGGCGTCTGGCGGGGGATTTTTCACGCCGTCTCTGCCTTCTGCAACGCGGGCTTTGACCTGCTGGGCGGAAAATATGGCGCTTTTTCCAGCCTGGCGGGCTTGCAGGACGACCCTCTGGTGCTGGGTACCATCGCGGTGCTCATTGCGGTAGGCGGCCTGGGCTTTTTTGTCTGGGAGGATATTTGGGAAAAACGGTGCTGGAAAAAGCTGTCTGTTTATAGTAAAATGGTGCTGATCCTCACCGGCACGCTCATTGTGGGCGGAGCTTTGTTCTTCCTGGTGGAGGAGTGGGCCAATCCCGCCACCCTGGGGGACATGCCGGTGTGGAAGAAGGTGCTCAACGCCTTTTTCCAATCGGTGACCCTGCGTACCGCAGGCTTTGACGCCATCGGCCAGGGGGGGCTTAGCGACACCAGCAAGGCCTTTTCCTCTATTTTAATGCTCATCGGCGGCTCCTCCGGCTCTACCGCCGGCGGCCTCAAGACCGCCACGGTGGCGGTGCTGCTGCTGGCCCTCCGCTCCGGTCTTACCGGCCGGGAGCAGGTCACCTTCCGGGGCCGCACTATCCCCTTCCGCCGGGTGCTCAACGCCATGACCCTGGCCCTGGTGATGCTTTTCCTCTTCCTGGTGGGCTCCATGGCCATTTCCACGGTGGAGGGCCTGCCCTATCTGGACTGCGCTTTTGAGGTGGCCTCCGCCATGGGTACCGTGGGCCTGACCACCGGCATCACCCCTGGCCTGACCCCTTTCTCCCAGACCCTCATTATTCTGCTGATGTATACGGGCCGTGTGGGCGTGCTCTCCTTCTCCATTGCCTTTATGACCCGGGGCCGCTACCCGGCCAAGATCAAATACCCAGACATGAATGTAATGATCGGATGATTGTATTCCGCCGCCTGCGGGCGGCGGAACTCTGCGAGGCTTCTTTGTAAAAAGCTTTGACAAACTGCGTGTGAATCGCTGCCCTGGAAGGACGTGTATTTGCCATGAAAACCTTTGTTGTCATCGGCCTGGGCCGGTTTGGCAGCGCCGTGGCCACCGAGCTCAGCTCTCTGGGCCACGAGGTGCTGGCCCTGGACGACTCCGAGGAAAATGTACAGAAGGTGGCCGATAAGGTCACCCACGCCGTGACCGGCGATGCCAGAGACCCGGCGGTGCTCCGGGCCCTGGGTGTGCGCAACTACGACTGCGCTGTGGTGGCGGTGGGGGTGGACGTGGGCACCTCCGCCCTTATCACCCTCAATCTGAAAGAACTGGGTGTGCGGCAGGTCATCTGCAAGGCCCAGAGCCATGTCCACCGGAAGGTGCTGGAGAAGATCGGCGCCGACCGGGTGGTGTTCCCCGAGCACGAAATGGGGGTCAAGCTGGCCCAGGGCCTGTCCAGCTCCAATGTGCTCAACTTCATCGAGCTCAGCGAGGATGTGGGCATCGTGGAGACCACTGTACCCAAGGAGTGGTATGGGAAAAACCTGATCGAGTTGGATGTGCGGGCCCGCTACAAAGTGAACATCATCGCCGTGCGGAAAAAAGGGGAAGAGGACTTTAACGTCACGCCCGGCCCCAGCACCATCATGGAGCCGGGCGATGCGGTGGTGGCCCTGGGCCGCACCGAGGACGTGAACCGGCTGCAGGATCTGTAAGATGGAATTGGAACGAATCACCAGCCGCCAGAACCCCCTGATGGTCCGGCTGAAGAAATTGGGCAGCGAGAAAAAGACCCGGCGGCAGGAGGGGGCCTTTCTCTGCGAGGGGGCCAAACTGGTGGAGGAGGCCATCCACTGGCAGGCCGGGGTGGAGACCCTGGTGGTGGCGGAGGGGATCTGTCCGCCGGAGGGCCTGCCCGCCGGGGTCCGCCTGGTGGAGGTCCCCGCAGACGTGCTCAAGTCGGTGTCCACAGTGGACACCCCACAGGGGATGCTGGCGGTTTGCGCCACCCCGGCGCTGACGCCGCCCAAGGAACTGACCCCCGGCCGCTATCTGGTGCTGGACGGGGTGCAGGACCCGGGCAACGTGGGTACTGTATGGCGCACCGCCGACGCTTTTGGGGCGGACGGCATCTTTCTGCTGCCCGGCTGCGCCGAGCCCTTTTCCCCCAAGACAGTGCGCTCCACCATGGGGGCCTGCTTCCGCCTGCCGGTGTGGGAGACAGACCTGGAACAGCTGACGGCGTTGCTCAAAGAGGCGGAGCTTCCCCTCTATGCCACCGCCCTCAGCGACCATACCGCCGATGTGCGGCAGGCCGATTTGAGCCGGGCCGCCGTGGTCATCGGCAGCGAGGGCAGGGGTGTGTCCCGGCCGGTGCTGGACGCCTGCGCCCTCACCTTGAAAATCCCTATGCGCTCCCGCTGTGAGTCTCTCAACGCCGCCGTGGCGGCGTCGGTGGTGCTGTGGGAGGGCTGGCGAACCCTGTAAAAGAGGGACAGAAAGGAGGCGCCGCCGTGGCGGGCATCCAATATTTACTGTGGATCACCACCCGGCGAGGGCTCACCCACCGGGGACAGGTGGAGCTGCTGGAGCAGTTCGGCAGTGCCGAGCGGGTCTACTTTGCCCAGCGGGAGGAGTTTGACCCCCTGCCCCTGAATGGGGAGGCCAAGCGCTCCCTGTGCGATAAATCCCTGGATTCGGTCCAGCGGATTTTGGAGAACTGCGACCGGCTGGGGATCTTTCTCCTCAGCTGTCAGGATGGCGCCTATCCCGAGCGGCTGCTTCAGCTGGCCGACTACCCGCTGGTACTCTACGGCAAGGGCAGGCTCTTCCGCTTTGATGAAGAGGTAGCCGTCGCCATGGTGGGGGCCAGAAGGTGTACCCCCTACGGCGTCAAAATGGCGGGGCGTATCGCCTTGGGGCTGTCCCGGGCGGGGGCTCTGGTGGTGTCCGGCCTGGCCCAAGGCATTGACGCGGCCTCGTTGAAGGGGGCCTTGCAGGGCGGCGGTCCGGCGGTGTCGGTGCTGGCCAGCGGGGTGGATGTGGTGTATCCTCCCGGCAACGCCTGGCTCTATGAGGATGTAGCCGCCCGGGGGGCCATTTTGTCGGAAAATCCTCCGGGTACGCCCCCCAACGGCTGGCGTTTTCCCCAACGCAACCGGATTCTCAGCGGTCTGTGCCTGGGGGTGGTGGCGGTAGAGGCCGCCGACGGCCCCTGCGGCACCTTGATTACCGCCCATGCTGCTTTGGACCAGGGCCGGGACGTGTTTGCGGTGCCCGGTCTGGCCGACGCGCCCATGAGCGGCGGCACCAACCGCCTGATTGCCCAGGGAGAGGCCAAGCTGGTGCGCACTGCCGGGGATATTTTGTGTGAATATCAGGGACGTTTCCCCCATAAGCTGTGCCGCCCCCAGGCCATGAGCGCGGAGGAAGCAGACCAGCGGCTGGACGCCGTGCCCACCCCGCCGCCGGAGCCCCAGCCAGAGGAGAAACAGACGGGGCAAGAGCTGCCCCTGGCTCCCCGCGGGGCACTGGAACAAATGGGGGAGGAACAGCGGGAGATCTTCTTCCTGCTGTCTGAAAAGCCCCTCTCCGCCGACGATATCGTGGGCCGGACCGAAATACCCGCCCGGCGGGTGAATACCGCCCTGACCTTATTGCAGGCCGGGGGCTATCTGAAGGAATTACCGGGCCGGCGGTTTGCCGCCGCCGTCCGTTTTGAGGAACAAGGATAAAAGGAGTATCATATTGTGGCAAAATCGAATCTGGTGATCGTCGAGTCCCCGGCGAAGGCCAAGACCATCGGCAAATATCTGGGGCCCGGCTATCAGGTCAAGGCCTCTATGGGCCACGTCCGGGACCTGCCCAAGAGCAAGCTGGGCGTGGATGTGGACAACGACTTTTCCCTGGACTACCAGCCCATCAAGGGCAAGGAAGAGGTCATTGACGATCTGAAAAAGGCCGCCAAGAAGAGCGACAAAGTCTTTCTGGCCACCGACCCGGACCGGGAAGGTGAGGCCATTTCATGGCATTTAAAGGAAATGCTGGGTATTCCAGACGACAAAACCTACCGGGTGACCTTTAACGAGATCACCAAAAAGGTGGTCAACGACTCCATCGCCCACCCCCGGGCCATCGATATGGACCTGGTCAACGCCCAGCAGGCCCGCCGGGTGCTGGACCGTATCGTGGGCTATCAGATCTCCCCCCTGCTGTGGAAGAAGATCCGCCGGGGCCTGTCCGCCGGGCGGGTGCAGTCGGTGGCCACCCGGCTGGTGTGCGAGCGGGAGGCCGACATCAAAGCCTTTGTGCCCCAGGAATACTGGTCCCTGGAGGCTGATCTGGCCCGCATCCTGCCCAACCTGGGGCAGTTCAAGGCCACTTTCCATGGCCGGGAGAAGAAAATGGAGCTGAACAGCCAGGAAGAGGTGGAGGCTGTGGCCCAGGCGGTCCAGAGCGCCCCCTTCTCGGTGAAGCACGTCAAGCGGCAGGATAAGCAGCGCAATCCCGCGCCCCCCTTCATCACCTCCACCCTCCAGCAGGAGGCCAGCCGCAAGCTGAACATGACCCCCCGGCGTACCATGTCCATTGCCCAGCAGCTCTATGAGGGCGTGGATATCGAGGGGGAGGGCACCGTGGGCCTCATCACCTACATGAGAACCGACTCCCTCCGCCTGTCCGACGAGGCCACCGCCGCCGCCCGGGAGTTTATTCTCTCCCGCTACGGCGAGGACTACTACCCCGGCAAGCCCCGGGTGTACAAGACCAAATCGGGGGCCCAGGACGCCCACGAGGCCATCCGGCCCTCCAACGTGGCCCTCACCCCCGACGACATCAAAAAATCCCTCACCGCCGAGCAGTATAAGCTGTACAAGCTGATCTGGAGCCGGTTTTTGGCCTGTCAGATGGCCTCCGCCGTCTATGACAGCGTATCCATCGAGGTGGAATCCGCCGGGTATACCTTCCGGGTCACCCACTCCTCCCTGAAGTTCTCCGGCTATACCGCCGTGTATGTGGAGGGCAAGGACGAGGAGGAAGAGGCCTTCCAGTCCCCCCTGCCCGATCTGAAGGAGGGGGAGAATTTGGAGCTGAAGGGCTTGAAGCCCGACCAGCACTTCACCCAGCCCCCCAGCCGCTATACCGAGGCCACCCTCATCAAGGCCCTGGAGGAAAAGGGCATTGGCCGCCCCTCCACCTACGCCCCCACCATCTCCACCATCCTGGACCGGGAGTATGTGGTGAAGGAGGGCAAGAACCTGCGCCCCACCCCTTTGGGGGAGGTGGTCACCGGCCTGATGAAGGACAAATTCACCGACATTGTGGATACCGCCTTCACCGCCAACATGGAGGAACAGCTGGACGAGGTGGAGACCGGCAAGGTGGACTGGAAGAGCCTGCTGAGCCAGTTCTACGGCGGCTTTGAAAAGGAGCTCCAGCAGGCCGAGCAGGACCTGGACGGGGAGCGCATCAAGGTGCCTGATGAGGTGTCCGACGTGATCTGCCCCAAGTGCGGGCGCAATCTGGTGTACAAGTCGGGCCGGTTCGGCCGGTTTCTGGCCTGCCCCGGCTGGCCGGAGTGCGACCACACCCAGCCCATCGTCATTGAGATGCCGGGCAAGTGCCCAAAGTGCGGCGGCAAGATTTTGAAAAAGACCTCCAAGCGGGGCTATGCCTACTATGGCTGTGAAAACAACTCCAACAAAGACGAGGCCCGCAAGTGCGACTTCATGACCTGGGATGTGCCGGTCAAGGACAACTGCCCGGAGTGCGGCCACACCCTGTTCAAGAAATCGGGCCGGGGCTTCAAAAAGCCCTTCTGCATCAATCCCGAGTGCCCTAACTTCCTGCCGGAGGACCAGCGGGGCTACAAGAAAAAGACTGCCACCGAGGGGGCGGAGACTCCCGCCGAGGGCGCGCCGCCCGAGGAGGAGAAGAAGCCCGCCAAGAAGACGGCGGCCAAAAAAACTACCACTAAGAAGGCGGCGACAGCCAAAAAGACCACCGCCGCCAAGAAGACTACCACCAAAAAGACCACCGCCGAGCAGAAAACCACGGCGAAAAAGAGCGCCACCGCCAAGAAGCGCGCCAAGCAGGAAGAAGAAACGTAGGGTGGCCCCTACGGTGAAGAGGAGAAAACATGGAACCAGTACTTGTCATCGGCGCGGGCCTGGCAGGCAGTGAAGCCGCCTGGCAGTTGGCCCGGCGGGGCATCCCCGTGCTCCTGAAGGAAATGAAACCCCATAAAATGACCCCCGCCCACCATACCCAGTGGTTTGGAGAGCTGGTGTGCTCCAACTCCCTCCGCTCCGACCAGCTGGAGAACGCGGTGGGCCTCTTGAAAGAGGAACTGCGCCGGATGGGCTCTCTCATCCTTTCCTGTGCCGACGCCCACCGGGTAGAGGCGGGAGGCGCGCTGGCGGTGGACCGCCACGGCTTTGCCCAGGCCATTACGGAGCAGATCAGAAATCATCCCCTTATCACCGTGGTGGAGGAGGAGGTCACCGCCATTCCGGAGACGGGGAACGTGATCGTGGCCTCCGGGCCCCTCACCTCCGACCCGCTGGCGGAGGCCATCAAGGATTTTTTCCCGGAAAGCCACTACCTCAACTTTTTTGACGCAGCCGCCCCTCTGGTGACCTTTGAGAGCGTGGATATGGACAGCGCCTTTTTTGCCTCCCGCTACGATAAGGGCACCCCGGACTATATCAACTGCCCTCTGACCCAGGAGGAATATCTGGCCTTCTGGAAGGAGCTGTGTTCCGCCCAGGAGGCGGAGGTCCATGGCTTTGAGGACAAAAACGTCTTTGAGGGCTGTATGCCGGTGGAGGTCATGGCACGCCGGGGGGAGCAGACCCTGTGCTACGGGCCGCTAAAACCCCGGGGCCTGAAGGACCCAAAGACCGGGAAGGAGCCCTTTGCCGTGGTGCAGCTGCGGAGAGACAATGCAGGCGGCACCATCTACAACCTGGTGGGCTTCCAGACCCACCTGAAATGGCCGGAGCAGAAGCGGGTGTTCTCCATGATTCCCGCCCTGAAAAACGCCGAGTTTGTCCGCTACGGCGTCATGCACCGCAATACCTATCTGGACTCCCCCCGGCTGCTGGACCGGTATTACCGGGTGAAAAAGGACCCCCGGATCTGCTTTGCCGGGCAGATCACCGGCGTGGAGGGCTATGTGGAGTCTACCGCCTCCGGCTTTTTGGCGGCGGTGGAGCTGGCCCGGCGGCTCCAGGGCAAGCCCCCGGTGGACTTCCCCCAAGAGACCGCCACCGGCGCTCTGGCGCTGTATGTGAGCAACGAAAGCGTTACCGACTTCCAGCCTATGAACGTGAATTTCGGCATCATCCTGCCCCTGGGCTACAAGGTCAAGGGCAAGCGGAACAAGAACGCCGAGCTCTCCAAGCGGGCGCTGGAGCTTTTGGATACCCTGAACGGGGCGGACCTGTAGGGCGGGGGCTTGCCCCCGCCGCTAGCGGAATATCTCCCGGAAAAATTGCCCGGCCAGGCGAAAGCCATAGCGGAAACAGGCCAGATTCTCCTGGTACCGCTGTTCCGCTTCCAGGGATGTCAGCCTGTCGGTAAAGTCCAGACCCAGCGTATGGTGGATCTCATCATAGTATTTGCGCAGCGCCAGGGAACGGGCATGATAGCCGGGCACCTGGGTCAGGTCCAGTTCCTTTTCCAGCAAAGCGCGGTCTAAAAATGCGTCCAGAAAATCTGTCATCATTATCACCCCCACTGATAGCGTGTGTTTATTATACACGCTATCAGTGGGGTAGTCAAGGGGTGATTTGGTGTACTCCAATGAAATATTTGGCACACGGTTAAAAGATTTGCGAAAACTGTGTGGTGAGACACAGCAAGAGTTGGCGGAACTATTGGGGGTAAAGCCAAATCAGATAGGCGAAATGGAGAACGGGCGAAAGGCATCTACTTTTGCGAAGCTGGCCCAAATCTGTGAGCATTACAATATTTCTGCTGATTATCTGCTGGGCCTGACCGACGAACCCAGGCCCTTGCGGGAGGAGACAACGGGCGGCTGATAGCCGCCCCTACAGGAGTTGTCCGGTTTGCCTGCCTGTAGGGGCGATTATCAATCGCCCGCCAGCCTTTTCCCAGAGAACCAACATAGAAAGAAGAGGAGAACCGTATGAAGATCATCGTAGACGCCATGGGCGGCGACAACGCTCCCGTCTCCAATGTAAAGGGCGCGCTGGCCGCGGTCCGGGAACTGGGGGTAGAGGTGGTCCTGGTGGGCCGTGGGGAGGATATCCTCAAGGTGCTGAAGGACGACGGCATCAACGAGCTGCCCCCCGGTCTGGAGATCGCCCACGCCAGTCAGGTGGTGGAGATGTGCGACAACCCCGCCACCGCCTTCCGGGAGAAGAAGGACTCCTCCCTTACCGTGGGGCTCAACCTGCTGAAAAACGGCGGCGGCGACGCCTTTGTGTCCGCCGGCAGCACCGGAGCCCTGCTCTCCGCCGCCACGCTGATGATTAAACGCGTCCGGGGCATCCGCCGGGCGGCTCTGGCCCCTGTGGTGCCCACCGGCGCCGGCGGGGCGGTGCTTATCGACTGCGGCGCCACCGCTGAGGGCACCCCGGAGTATCTGCTCCAGTTCGCCTTTATGGGCTCCTACTACGCCGAGCGGGTGCTCAAGCGCCCCGAACCCAAGGTGGGCCTGCTGAACATCGGGGCCGAGCCCTCCAAGGGCACCGACTTGCAGCGGGAGGCCCACGCCCTGCTCACCGCTGCCGGAAAGGCCGGGCGCATCCACTTTGTGGGCAATGTAGAGGCCCGGGAGGCAGTGTACGGCCAGGTGGACGTGATCGTCTCCGACGGCTACTCGGGCAACATTTTCCTCAAGACCATGGAGGGTACCGGCGGCTTTTTGTCCAAACAGCTCAAGGCCATGTTTACCAAAAACCTGCTGACCAAGCTGGCGGCGGTGCTGGTGTCCGGGGGGCTGAAAAAGCTGAAGAAGAGCATGGACTCCAGCGAGGTGGGCGGTACTGCCCTCATCGGCATTTCCAAGCCGGTCATCAAGGCCCACGGCTCCTCCAACGACTACGCCATCCGCAACGCCATCTGGCAGGCCCGGGATTTTGCCGCCTCCGGCATGATCGACGACCTGGTGGAGAACATCGAGTACATGCGCCTGCCCAACAGCCCGGAGGAAAAAATTTGAGTTTCCTATTGACAGGCGATGGAAACTTGCCTATTATCATAGTGCAAGAGCAATGAAGCCGTCGGACGACGGATACGACAGGAGTAGATGAACATGATATTTGAGAAGATCGCCGGTCTGCTGTCCGAGCAGTTTGGAGTGGAAGCCGACAGCATCACCATGGACACCTCCTTCGAGGACCTGGGCGCCGACTCTCTGGACATCGTGGAACTGACTATGGCGGTGGAAGAGGAGTTCGGCCTGGAAAATATGGACGAGGACGACCTGTCCGGAATTGCCACCGTGGCCGACTTGGTCCGCTATCTGAAGTCCAAGCTGGAAGACTGACACAAAAGCAGACAGGGGAGCCCCGCCAATGGCGGGGCTCCTGTCATGAAAGGAAGAGATAGCCATGGAAGCCTTGGAAGAAAAGCTGGGTTACCGCTTTCAGCAGCGGGCCCTGTTGGAAAACGCCCTGACCCACAGCTCCTACGCCAACGAGAATAAGGCCAGAGGCTGCCAGAGCAACGAGCGGCTGGAGTTTTTGGGGGACTCGGTGCTGGGCATGGTGACCGCCGACTATCTGTTCCGCACCCACCCCGACCTGCCCGAGGGAGATCTGACCCGTACCCGGGCGGCTCTGGTGTGCGAGGGCAGTCTGGTGGAGGTGGCCCAGCAGCTGAATCTGGGGGCCTATCTGAAGCTGGGCAAGGGCGAGGACGCCGGCGGCGGCCGGGAGCGGCCCTCTATCGTGGCCGACGCGGTGGAGGCGGTGATCGCCGCCGTCTATCTGGACGGGGGCATCGGCTCGGCCAGGAAGATCATCCAGAAGTTCATTCTGGACCGGGAAGAGGAGAAGAGCGCCAGCCGGGACTACAAGACCGCGCTGCAGGAGCTGGTCCAGCGGGAGAGCGGCCAGGTGCTGGGCTATCAGCTCATCGGCGCCGAAGGCCCCGACCACGCCAAGATCTTCTCGGTGGAGGTGGACCTGAACGGCGCCCCCATCGGCCAGGGCAAGGGCCGCAGCAAAAAAGAGGCGGAGCAGAACGCCGCCAAAGCTGCTATTGAGAAGCTGAAAGGCTGAGAAATTGCCAGGCTCTCCGCCTCTTTTGCGAGCGGAAGCGAGCCGCCGCATAGCGGCGCCAAGTATTTTGCGGAGCAAAATCTTGATGCCGGGGGAATTCACTTCCCCCGAGCAGATGATAAGATGGGGTCCCAAACGGCATATGCCGTTTGGGCGGCGGAGCAGAATGCCGCCAAGGCTGCTATAGAAAAATTGAAGGGCTGAACAGAACCAGCGTAGGGGCGGCTATCAGCCGCCCGCCCCGGCGGTATACCATCCAAACAAGCAGGACTGTGGAGCTTCCACAGTCCTGCTTTTGTGCGTTTCAGAGAGAAAAAGCCATCCAAAAGGATTTGCAATAGCCTCCATTCCTTGATATAATACTTTATTCAGAAGTATATGAGTTGCGAGGTGCCGCCTTGTATTTAAAAGCACTGGAGATCCAGGGATTCAAATCCTTCCCCGACAAAACGGTGCTCTCCTTTGGAGAGGACATCACTGCCATCGTTGGCCCCAACGGCAGCGGAAAATCAAATATCTCGGACGCCATCCGCTGGGTGATGGGGGAGCAGTCCACCAAAGCCCTCCGGGGCGGCAAGATGGAGGATGTGATCTTCGGCGGCACCGCCCTGCGCAAGCAGCAGGGCTTCGCGGAGGTATCCCTGGTATTGGATAATACCGATCAGCTTTTCCAGCTGGAGGAGAGCGAGATCATGGTCACCCGCCGGTACTACCGCTCCGGCGAGAGTGAATACTACATCAACCGCCGCTCGGTCCGTTTGAAGGACGTCAACGAGCTGTTTATGGACACCGGCCTGGGCCGGGAGGGCTATGCCATCATCGGCCAGGGCCGTATCGACGAGATCTTGTCCGTCAAAAGCGGCGACCGCCGGGAGGTCTTTGAGGAGGCCGCCGGGATCTCCCGCTTCCGCCACCGGAAGGAGGAGGCCGAGCGCAAGCTGGAGCGCACCCAGGAAAATCTGGTACGCATCACCGACAAGATCGACGAGCTGGAGCTTCAGGTGGAGCCTTTGCGGGCCCAGAGCGAAAAGGCCAAGCGGTTTCTCATCCTGCGGGACGAGCTGCGGGGGCTGGAGATCTCCCTGTGGCTGGACCAGCTGGAAAAGATCCGGGCCGGGGCCATCAAGACCCTGTCCGACTATGAAAACGCGGTCCGCCAGCGGGGCGAGGTCCAAAAGCAGGTGGAGGAGCTGTACGCCGCCGCCGAGGCCATTTCCGCCCAGATGCGGGAGAAGGATGTGGAGGCTGAAGGGGTCCGCTTTCAGATGATGCAGCGGGACGCCGACGCCAACGGTCTGGAAAACGCCATTGCGGTCCTAAAGGCCAATATCCAGAATAACCTGGAAAACCGGGACCGCATCCAGCGGGAGCTGGAGCAGCAGGAGGGCCGGGCCGACTCCATCGCCGCCCAGATCGGGGAGCGGAAGGCCCGGCTGGAGGAGCTGGCAGCCCAGTCCGCCGCCCTCCGGCAGGAGCTGACCGACTGTCAGAACGAGGCCAACTCGGCCAGCCGCTCGGCGGGGGCCATCGCCCAGGAGCTGGAGGACCTGCGCCGGAAGGAGACGGTGGAAAACGCCTCCGCCGCCGACGCCAAGGCCCTGATCTCCGCCCTGGCCGCAGCCGCCCAGGAGGTGCTGGACCGGGATGGGGCCATGCGCCAGGAGCTCTCCGCCGGAGAGGAGCGGCTGAAGGAGACGGAGGAAAGCCGCCGCCAGGCCGCCCAGGAGCTGGACCAGGCCAGAGAGGACCGGGACAGCCTGCAAAATGTCATCGACGGCCACGCCCTGCGGATGGAGAGCCGCCGGCGGAAGGCCAAGGAGGCGGAGGAGCGTCACGTCAAGCTCCAGATGGAGGACAACGCCCTCCAGTCCCGCATCCACATGCTCTCCGAGATGGAAAAAATGTATGAGGGCTACTCCAAAGCGGTAAAGCTGGTGATGGGAGAGGCCAAAAAGGGTCAGCTCCGGGGCATCCACGGCCCGGTGGCCGGACTGATCCATGTGCCGGACGCCTGTGCCGTGGCCATTGAAATCGCCCTGGGGGGCGCCATGCAGCATATTGTGGTGGACCGGGAGGAGGACGGCAAGGCCGCCATCCAGTACCTGAAGCGCCGGGACGGCGGCCGGAGCACCTTTTTGCCCCTGAGCACCATCCGCCCCGCCGACTTCCGGGACCAGGGAGTGCGGAAGGAACCCGGCTTTGTGGGCCTGGGCAATGAGCTGATCCGGTTTGACCCCCAATATGAGAAGATTTTTTCCAATCTGCTGGGCCGTACCGTAGTGGCCGAGGATATGGACAGGGCCATCGCCATGGCCCGGAAGTACGGCCACCGGTTCAAAATTGTTACCCTGGACGGCCAGGTCTTGAATCCCGGCGGCTCCATGACCGGCGGCTCCGTCTCCCGCAGCGCGGGCATCCTCAGCCGGGCCAATGAGCTGGAGCGGCTGGCCCAGCAGCGCTCAGGGGTGACCAAACAGCTGGCCGAGGCCGCCCGGGCCAGGGAGGAAACCCGCCGGGAGGTGACGGCGGCCTCCTATGAGCTGGAGCAGGTCCAGGCCCAGCAGCGCCGCCATGAGGACGATATCTTAAAGCTGGAGGAACGCCTGGGCCATCTGGATACCCAGCTGGGCGTTCTGAACAAGCAGCAGGCCGACCAGAGGGAGGAGCTGAAACAGCTCCAGGCCCGCTCCGCTCAAATCGAGGCGGATACCAGAGCTGCCCGGGCCAGGGTGGAAGCCCTGGAGGGGGCTGCCGCCGCTCTGCGGGCTGAGGCCGAAGGCAAGGCCAAGGGCCAGGCCGCCGCCCAGGAGCGGGCCGCCGTTCTGGGGGAGACCATCGCGGGACTGAATATGCGCCTGGCGGCGCTGGAGGCCGAGGGCCAGGCCGCCCAGCAGTCCATGGCCGAGCTGGAGGAGCTGCGCCGGGACCTGACCGGCGACAAAGCCGAGCGGGAGCAGATGCTCACCCAGTTCCAGGAGAAAAACAAGGATCTGGAGCGGGAGATCAAGGAGAAGGAGAAGCAGCTGCAAACCATCCGCCGGGAGAATGAGGCCCGGCAGGAGAGCATCGGCCGCATCAACGATGAAAAGCTGGCTCTGGAGGCCAAGCGCAATCAGTCCGACAGGGACGCCCGGGACAAGAACAGCGCCCTGCTCAATTTGCAGCGGGAGGTCTCGGTGCTGGAGCAGAAGAAGGCCGCCGCCGAGATGGAGGAAAAAAACCTGCTGGACCGGCTGTGGGAGACCTATGAGCTGTCTCATCAGGCGGCCCTGGCCCAGCGGGTAGAGTTGGAGAGCGTGCCCAAGGCCCAGCGCCGGGTGGGAGAGCTGAAAAAGACCATCTCCGATCTGGGCAACATCAACCTGGACGCCATCGAGGAGTTCCAGCGCATCAACGAGCGGTACACCTACCTTACTGATCAGCGGGACGACGTGCAGACCTCCAAGCGGGAGCTGGAGGGCATCATTGCCGATATCACCGAGGAGATGCGCTCCATCTTCGCCCAGCAATTTGCTATCCTCAATGAAGCCTTCCAGCAGACCTTTGTGGAGCTGTTCCGGGGGGGCAAGGCCACCCTGGAGCTGGAGGACCCAAAAGATATCCTCAACTGCGGCATTGAGATTAAGGTCCAGCCCCCGGGCAAGGCGTTGAAAGTACTCTCCCTGCTATCCGGCGGTGAAAAGGCCTTTGTGGCTATCGCCCTGTATTTTGCCATTCTGAAGGTGCGGCCCACCCCCTTCGTGGTGATGGACGAGATCGAGGCGGCTCTGGACGACGCCAACGTGGTGCGGTTTGCCCGCTATATGCGCCAGATGGCGGACAAGACCCAGTTTATCGTCATCACCCACCGCCGCGGCACCATGGAGGAGGCTGACGTGCTCTATGGCGTCACGATGCAGGAGCGGGGAGTGAGCCGGATGCTCACTATTAACCTGAACGATGTGGAAAAAGAGCTGCATATCAAGTGATAGCGCATACTAACATGGTGTAAAAATACCTAGGATTAAAAAATATCTATATTATCAATGACCGAAAGGAACCAAAACCGACATGGGCTTTTTTGCGAAAATCAAGGCGGGCCTGACCCGCACCAAGGAGAACATCGGCCACAGCATCGAGCAGATCTTCGCCGGGGAACTCAACGACGATTTTTATGACGAGCTGGAAGAGACACTCATCTTGGGGGACATGGGGGTGGACACCACCCTCAAGGCGGTGGAGACCCTGCGCCGCCGGGTCAAGGAGGAGAAAATCAAGGACATGGACTCCGCCCGGGCCTGCCTGCGGCGGGTGCTCACCGAAATGCTCCAGGTGGGCAAGCCGGAGCTCCATCTGACCACCACCCCCTCGGTGGCCCTGTTCATCGGAGTAAACGGGGTGGGCAAAACCACCACCATCGGCAAGCTGGCCTCCAAGATGAAGGGGGAGGGCAAGCGGGTACTGATGGCCGCCGCCGACACCTTCCGGGCCGCCGCCGCCGACCAGCTGGAGATTTGGAGCCAGCGGGCCGGGGTGGAGCTGGTACGCCAGCACGAGGGAGCCGACCCCGCCGCTGTGGTGTATGACGCCCTCACCGCCGCCAAGGCCAGAGGCACCGATGTGATCCTCATCGACACCGCCGGGCGGCTGCACAACAAACAGAACCTGATGAACGAGCTCAACAAGATCTCCCGGGTGGTAGACCGGGAGCTGCCAGACTGTGACCGGGAGACTCTGCTGGTGCTGGACGCCACCACCGGCCAGAATGGCCTGATCCAGGCCAAGCAGTTTAAGGAGACCGCCGGCATCACCGGCATCGTCCTCACCAAGCTGGACGGCTCCGCTAAGGGCGGCATCGTCATCGCCATCGCCCAGGAGCTCCAGGTGCCGGTGAAGTACATCGGCGTGGGCGAGGGCATCGACGATCTGATGCCCTTTGAGGCCGAGGCATTTGTAAACGCACTGATCTGATTTTGTAGGGGCCGATGCCCACATCGGCCCGCGTTTGGAGGTTATGATGATGGCAAGAATCGACGGACGGGCGGCGGACCAGCTGCGGCCTGTGGAGATCATTCCCAACTTCAATCAATTTGCCGAGGGCTCCTGTCTTATCCGCTGCGGCAATACCCAGGTGCTGTGCTGCGCCAGCGTGGAGGACCGCACCCCGCCCCATGTTCCTGAGGGGGAGGGCTGGGTCACCGCCGAGTACTCCATGCTGCCCCGGGCCAACCGGGAACGGTCCAAGCGGGACATTGCCAAGCTGAAGCTGTCTCCCCGCTCTGCAGAGATCCAGCGGCTGGTGGGCCGGTCCCTCCGAGCCTGCGTGGATATGAAAAAGCTGGGGGAGCGCACCATCACTGTGGACTGTGATGTGCTTCAGGGTGACGGCGGCACCCGCACCGCCAGCGTCACCGGCGGCTATGTGGCCCTGGCTCTGGCCCTGAAAAAGGTGGGAGCCCTGGACGCTCTGGTGAACAGCGTGGCGGCGGTGTCCGCCGGCATCGTGGGCGATGAACTTCTGCTGGACCTGTGTTATGAGGAGGATTCCTCCGCCCAGGTAGACCTGAACTGTGTCATGACCGGGGATGGCAAGCTGGTGGAGCTTCAGGGCACCGGCGAGGGCCGGGCCTTCACCATTGAGGAGCAGCGGGCTCTGGTGGACCTGTGCGCCAAAGGCATCGGCCAGCTTCAGGCCATCCAGAAGCAAGTGCTGGAGGGATAAGAGATGAAAATGGTATTGGCCAGTAAGAACGCCCATAAGCTCACCGAGATGAAGGACATTCTGTCCCAGTTGGGAGTGGAAGTGGTGTTGGAGTCCGACGTGGGCGTAGATGTGGACGTGGAGGAGACAGGCACCACCTTTGAGGAAAATGCCTATCTGAAGGCCCACGCGGTGTGCCAGGCCTCCGGCCTACCCGCCATCGCCGACGACTCCGGCCTGTGTGTGGACGCCCTCAATGGAGCGCCGGGGGTGTACTCCGCCCGGTACGGCGGCCCTGATCTGGACGACGCCGGGCGGTACAAGCTGCTGCTGGAGAATCTGCGCGGCCAGCTGGACCGACGGGGAAAATTTGTCTCCTGCATCTGCTGCTGTTTCCCCAACGGGGACAAGGTGGAGGCCCGGGGAGAGTGCCCCGGCACCATTGCTTACGCCCCCAGAGGGGAGGGTGGCTTCGGCTATGACCCGGTGTTTTTCCTGCCGGGGCTGAAAAAGACCTTTGCTCAGCTGACACCAGAAGAGAAAAACGCCGTTTCCCACCGGGGAAATGCGCTCAAACAATTTAAAACAGAATTGGAGAACTATCTAAATGGACTTGACAAGTAAGCAGCGAGCCCAGCTGCGGGGGCTGGCCAACAGCATCGACACCATCCTCCATGTGGGCAAGGACGGCATCGGGGAGAACCTGGTAAAGCAGGCCGACGATGCCCTGGAGGCCAGAGAGCTCATCAAGGGTAAGGTTTTGGAGAACAGCCTGCTCTCCAGCCGGGAGGCGGCGGAGGAGCTGGCCCAAAAGACCCGCAGCGATGTGGTGCAGGTGATCGGAACAAAATTTGTTTTGTATCGTCCAACCCACAAGAAGGACAAAAAGGACAAAATCGTACTGGTATCGGACAAAAAACGGAAAGCATAATAAAAAAGAGGGGGCATGGTCATGAAGCTGGGTATCTATGGCGGGACCTTCAATCCGCCCCATTTGGGGCATCTGACCTCAGCCCAGGCGGCGATGGACGTCCTGGGGCTGGACCACTTGCAGTTCGTCCCGGCGGCGGAGCCGCCCCATAAGCAGCTGCCCCAGGGCAGTCCTTCCCCGGAGGCGCGGCTGGCCATGGTAGAGCTGGCAGCGGACAGCCTGCTGCTGCCCGACCGGATCGGCGTGAGCGCCATTGAGCTCTCCCGCCCCGGCAAGAGCTATACCGCCGATACCCTGGAACAGCTCCATGCCCAGCATCCGGAGGCGGAGCTGTGGCTGATGATGGGCACGGACATGTTCCTTACCCTTCAGCATTGGCGGGAGCCGGAGCGGATCACCCGCCTGGCTGGGGTGTGTACCTTTGCCCGCACCCAGTCGGACAGTGGAGAGGCCCTGGCCATCCAGGCCGATTACCTGCAAAAGACCTTTGGAGCCCGCACCTGCGTGCTCCAGCTGCCCCATATTGTGGATGTGTCCTCCACCCAGCTCAGAGAGCTGCTGGCCAAAGGGGAGGGGCAGGCGTATCTGCCTCCGGCGGTGTACGGTTACATCATCCGTCACGGTCTGTACGGCGTCCACTATGACCTCAAGCACTTACCCGACCGGGAGCTGCGGGCCTGCGCCTGTTCCATGATCCGGGCCAAGCGGATTGCCCACATCAGGGGCACCGAGGAGGAAGCGGTGCGGCTGGCCCGCCGCTGGGGGGCTGATGAGGAAAAGGCCCGCCGGGCAGGTATCCTCCACGACATCACCAAGTATCTGGAGATGGACGAACAGTTGCAATTATGCCGCAAATATGGTATCGTACTGGATGATTTGGAACAGCATGCGGTGAAGTTGCTTCACTCCAAGACGGGGGCGTGTGTGGCCCGGGACGTATATGGAGTGGACGACGAGATCTACAACGCGATCTTCTGGCATACCACCGGCAAGGCGGATATGACCCTGCTGGAAAAGATCCTGTACATTGCCGACTATATGGAGCCCAACCGGGATTTCCCCGGGGTGGAGCGCCTGAGGAAGCTGGCCTATGAGGATCTGGATCAGGCGGTGCTGGCGGGGTGTGAGATGAGCGTTCAGGAGATGGCGGACCGGAAGCTGCCGGTCCACCAGAACACACTGCAGGCCAGGGATTGGCTGAGGAACAAATCCAGCAGAAAGGAACCATAAGATGAACCCGGAAGAGAAAAAGAACAGCCATGGCGGCGCCCGGCTCGCCAAGGAGCAAAAGCCGCCCAAGCAGAAGAAACCCAAGCCCCAGCGCACGCCCAAGCAGAAGGCGCTGCGCATCCTGTTGATTGTGGCGACTGTGATCGCGGCCCTGATTGTGGCGCTGTTTATCGCCTACAAGATGTTGGTGGTAAAACCGGAGCTCCCCACGGTGGAAGTGCCGGAGGTAGAAGCCTCTGCCGGTGTGGAGGAGTTGAGCGGCCCCAAGCTGTCCGGCGACCGGAAGGAAGAATTTTATACCTTCCTGGTGGTGGGCCGGGATACCGGCGGCGGCGGCAACACCGACACCATCATGGTCATGTCTTATGATATCCCCAATCAAAAGCTGAACGTGCTGAACATTCCCCGGGATACCATGGTCAACGTGCCCTGGGATGTGAAGAAGGTCAACTCCATCTATAACTGGGCTTCCCGGTATGATAAGGACGGCATCGACTACCTGAAGGAGGAGATCTCCTACCTGATCGGCTTCCAGCCCGACTTCACCGTGGTGGTGGAGTGGGAGGCCGTGGGCGAGCTGGTGGACGCCATCGGTCCGGTTTGGTTTGATGTGCCCTATGACATGAATTATGAGGACCCCACCCAGGATCTCTACATCCACCTGGAGGCCGGTCCCCAGAACATCGACGGCGACAAGGCCATGCAGCTGCTGCGCTGGCGGAAGAACAACGACAAGGTGGTCAACGGCCAGGTGGTCTCCTACGGCGGCTATGTCAACGGCGACCTGGGCCGGATCGAAACCCAGCAGGCGTTTTTGGAAGCGGTCATCGAGAAGTGCCTGTCCAGCCTGACGGTGGACAAGATCCCCGCCCTGGCCAAGATCTTCATGGATAACGTGGATACCCGGAACACTCTGACAGTAAACAACATTGCCTGGTTTGCCCAGGAGGCCATTCTGGGTGGGCTGAGCATGGAAAACGTCAACTTTATGACCCTGCCCTGTGAGGGCGTCTATGTCTACAGCCGCACAGTGGGCAATCATCAGTCCTATGTCACACCCATTCCCGATGAGACACTGGAGATGGTGAATACCTACTTCAATCCCTATCTGGAAGAGATCCAACTGAATGAACTGGATATCATGATGGTCAACGACGATGGCTCCCTGTCCTCCACCAGCGGCCATGTGGAGGATACCTATGCCACCCGGCCTCAGACCGGTTCCGGCGGGTCCAGCAGTTCCGGCAGCAGCTCCGGCAATTCCAGCAGCTCTGGCGGCGGCAGCGTTTCCACGCCCAAGCCCAGCAGTACGCCGGAGCCCAGCGAGGAGCCCACCTCCACCCCCGCGCCGTCGGCTACGCCCGACCCGGTGGAGTCGGTCACGCCGTCGGCCGATCCTACCACGCCCCAGGCTACGCCAACCCCCACCCCAGTCTTTAGCCCTGCCCCCACGCCGGCCGCTACGCCGGAATCCACACCGCAGCCCGCCGTCTCCACACCGGAAACCGGTCCGGGGATGGAACCTGTGGAGTAAAGGAGAGAGATCAATGCTGACACCCAAAGAAATTGCCCTGCTGGCCGCCAAGGCCCTGGACAGCAAAAAGGGCCTGGATATCAAGGTGCTGGAGACCGGCCACCTGACCACTCTGGCTGACTACTTTGTGCTGTGCTCCGCCACCTCTACCACCCAGATCAAGGCCCTGTCCGATGTGTGCGAGAAGGAGCTGAAGGACGCCGGGGAGCCCCCCCACCATGTGGAGGGCCACCGGGGCGGTACCTGGATTTTGCTGGACTTCTCCTCTGTGGTGGTCCACATCTTCAACGAGGAGGCCAGAGAGTTTTACGATCTGGAGCGCCTCTGGAGCGACGCCACCCCGGTAGACCTGTCCGGCGTGCTCACGCAGAACTGAATTTTTCGCAAAAAAGATGTCTGGCGAATGAACTGCCCCATCTTGTGCGGACAGTACAAAAAAGAGCCCTGGTAGGAAATATTAAGCTTTAGGCGGAGAGGCGTC
>NZ_CALWXV010000030.1 GCF_944385615.1 uncultured Flavonifractor sp.
CGGCAGATACTGCCGTAGCAATATCTGCCGGGGGTTCAGACACCTACAAAGTTACCCCTGTCAGGGGGCACCAAACGGCAGCGGGGATTTTTTGCGGATGAAATCAGCCCTGGGCCTCCACATAGGTGTGGAACAGCTCCTCGGCCTGGTCGGCGTTCTCCCCAATGAAGAAGAGCAGATAGCCGTTTTCAATAACAGTGCGGGCGTCCTGCACCTTGGGCAGGTGCTGGGACAGGTACCAGGAGAAGGTGTCCTCCTGGCTCTGACGGTAGGCCTCCAGCGCGTCGGTGACCGCCTTCTCGTCAGCGCCCTCTGCCAGCTTGCCCACGATCACGGTGTCGGGAGAGGTAATCATGGGGAAGAAGGCCACGATCTGCTCAAACTGGTCCACGGGGATCTTATAGGCATCGGCCAGGGTGTCCTCATAGGCGCGGCTGCCAAACATCTCGCTGTTCTCCATAATGGAGTAGGCCAGCTTCACCATGGGGTCGTTGTTGGGGGTGGTGATGGTGACGGCGTCGGCGTCGGAGGTAACGGTGAAGCCGTCCATCCCGGAGAAAACGCTGGCGGGAACGTAGGTCACGCCGTTGTGTACCTCGGCGGTGGTATTGACGGGCACATCGTTGACGGTGATGGTGTTGTCGGCAAAGCGAACGGTGATCCGATTCTCACCAAAGGTGAACCAGGACTCATTGCTGCTCTCATCCCAGTAGGCCGAGCCGTGGTCGGCCTCGGCCAGCAGGCGCAGGGGCAGCATGGAGTCAGAGGCGGCGGGGATACCGACGGTGTCCAGGGTTTCGCCGTTGAGGGTAATGGCGGTGGTGTAGTCCACCTTGGCGGAGATCAGGACGGGGGTCTCCTCCGCGGCAAAGGCGGGAAGGGCCAGAGCACCGGTAAGGGCCAGGGCCAGGGCGGCAGTTCCAAGCTTCTTCATCTGTGGGGGTCCTCCTTGCAAGTTTGTTGTCACAGGGATAGACGACACATGCTGCAAAAGGTTCCCCAAAGAGGAAAATTTTTTATTTGCTTACCGGCGCGAAGGAGCCCCGCACCAGTCCGGCCAGAGCGGCGGGGGCCAGCTCCACCTGGGCCCCGATCTTGCCAGCGCTGACGGTGATGGCATCCAACCCCTCCACGCCCTGGTCCAAAACGGTGGGGAACTGCTTTTTCATCCCCACCGGGGAGCAGCCCCCGTGGACATAGCCGGTGAGGGGGAGCAGCTGGGCCTGTTTAATCATCTCAATGGATTTTTCCCCCACCGCTTTGGCGGCGGCCTTCAGGTCCAGCTCCTTCAGCACCGGGATGACGAACACATAGTATTTCTTGCTGGCCCCCTGGGTCACCAGGGTCTTGCACACCGCCGCCGGGTCCCGGTCGATGAGGGCAGCCACGCTGGCGCCGTCCACCGCCCCGTCGGGGTGGGCGTAGTGGTGGGGGGTGTAGGGGACCTTTTTCTGGTCCAGCACCCGCATAACATTGGTCTTTTCTTCGGCCATGGTTGCATCGCTCCTGTGATGTGGTAAAATATAAAAATATCTTACTACAACCAAGGAGAGGATGCAAATGTTGTTGGATACTTTGGGAAGCCGGGGGCAGCTGATGAATATCGCCCAGCGGCTTTTGGCCATTGATAGTCCCAGCGGTTTTACCCAGAATGTGGTGCGGGAGGCCGAGCAGATCGCCCAGGACCACAGCTATGTCACCCGCCGGACCAACAAGGGCAACCTGATCGTGTCGGTACCCGGCCGGGAGAAGGGGAAGAAGATCGGCCTGTGCGCCCACATCGACACTCTGGGGCTGATGGTGCGCTCCATCACCGACGACGGGATGCTCATGACCACCCGGGTGGGCGGACCCATCCTGCCAACCCTGGACGGGGAATACTGCCGCATCTACACCCGGGAGGGCAAGGTATATACCGGCACCATCCTGTCCCTGTCCCCCGCCGCCCATGTCTTTGACGACGCCGCCACCCGGCCCCGGGACGAGAAGAATCTGGCGGTGCGCATCGACGAGGTGGTGAAAAGCAAGGAGGATGTGGAGGCTCTGGGGATTTGCGCCGGGGATTTTGTGTGCATCGACCCCAAGACCACCGTGACGGAGAGCGGGTTTCTCAAGTCCCGGTTCATCGACGACAAGGGGAGCGCCGCCTGCCTGCTGGTGCTGCTGCGGCTGATGCACTTTGCCAAGGTGCGGCCCCGGTACGACACGGAGGTGTGCTTCACCGTCCATGAAGAGGTGGGCCACGGCGGTGCCACCCTGCCCCAGGTGGATGAGCTTTTGGCGGTGGATATGGGCTGTGTGGGGGATGACCTGACCTGCACCGAACACCAGGTGTCTATCTGCGCCAAGGACAACAACGGCCCTTACGATTATGAGATGGTGAGCCGTCTGGTGGAGCTGGCCAAGGCCAACGGGGTGGACTACGCGGTGGATATCTATCCCCACTACGGCTCCGATGTGGCGGTGGCCTGGCATACCGGCATGGACGCCAAGGGCGCCCTCATCGGTCCCGGCGTCCACGCCTCCCACGGCATGGAGCGAACCCACTTCGACGGCATGAAAGCCACCATCGACCTGGTGAGCCTGTATCTGGAGCTGGGCTGAGAAAACAGGTGGGAACAGCGCCCGGCTGACTCGTCGAAACTACCCCGTTTTTTTCCAAGCCCTTGTCACAGTGGAACGTATTTGATATAATTAAAGGTAATTTTAACGGGAAAGGACGGTGGCCGCCCATGAAATATAAACAGTGGAATCAGGCGGCCAGCGATCCGGCCGCGGTAGCGGCGCTGGAGCAGGCGGGTCTGCCCACCCTGGCGGCCATGACCCTGTGCGCCCGGGGACAGAATACCCCGGAAAAGGCCAGGGCCTTTCTGGATGCGGGCCGGGGCCAGCTTCAGGACCCCTTTTTGATGAAGGATATGGATAAAGCTGCCGCCCGGGTGGCTCAGGCTCTGGCGGCGGGGGAGACCATTGCGGTTTACGGCGACTATGATGTGGACGGCATCACCTCCACCAGCCTGCTCACCGATTTCCTCCGGCGGGAGGGGGGGAGGGTGGTCTCCTATATCCCCGACCGGATGGAGGAGGGCTACGGCCTGAACACCGATGCGCTGGACACCCTGTACCGGGCAGGGGTGAGCCTGGTGGTGACGGTAGACTGCGGCATCACCGCCGTGGCAGAGGCCCGCCGGGCGGCGGAGCTGGGGATGGACTTGGTCATTACCGACCATCACGAGTGCAAGGAGGAGCTGCCCGCCGCTCTGGCGGTGGTGGACCCCCACCGGCCCGACTGCTCCTACCCCTTTCCCTGCCTGGCGGGGGTGGGGGTGGCCCTCAAGCTGGTGCTGGCCCTGGGCGGCCCACACCGGCAGGAGGAGCTGCTGGAGCGGTATGCCGATCTGGCGGCCATCGGCACGGTGGCCGACGTGATGAGCCTCACTGGGGAAAACCGCACCATTGTGTGCCTGGGGCTGGAGGCCCTGCGCCATACCAGCCGCCCCGGCCTGAAGGCCCTGCTGCGGCAGTCCGGCCTGGAGGAGCGGCCCCTCAATTCGGTGGCCATCGGCTACACCCTGGCCCCCCGGCTCAACGCCTCGGGGCGGATGGGGTGCGCCAATCTGGCCGCCGAGCTGCTGCTCACCGCCGACCCGGCCCGCGGGGAGGAGCTGGCCATCCGTCTGTGCGAGCTCAACCGGGAGCGGCAGACCATCGAGGCCCAGATCTCCACCGAGTGTCAGGTCCTGGCCGAGGCCCTGCCCCCGGAACAGCGGTATGCCCTGGTGCTGGCGGGGGAGCACTGGCACCAGGGGGTGGTGGGTATCGTGGCCTCCCGCCTGGCGGAGAAGTACTCCTGCCCGGCTTTTATGATCTGCCTGCAGGACGGCAAGGGCAAGGGCTCCTGCCGGTCCTTCGGCGGCTTTAACCTGTTTGCTGCCCTGGAGCACTGCGCCCCTCTGCTGGAGGGGTTCGGCGGTCACGCCCTGGCGGCGGGATTTACCATTCTGGAGGAGAATATCCCCGCCTTTACCGCTGCTATGAACGACTATGTCCGATCCAGCACCGGCGGCGCCGAGATGGTGTCTACCCTGGATGTGGACTGTCCGGTGGAGGATGTGGGTATCCTTACTTTGGAGGGCGTGGAGGGCCTGGATCTGCTGGAGCCCTATGGGGCGGGCAATCCCAAGCCGGTATTCTCCCTGTCGGGGTGCCTTGTCACCGCCATCAGCGAGGTGGGCGGGGGCCGGCACCTCAAGCTGAAGCTGGCCGCCGGCGGGCGCAGCTTTGACGCCATTTTCTTTTCCGCTACCGCCGCCGAGGCCGGGGTGGCCCAGGGGGACCGGGTGGACGTGGCCTTCACCCCCCAGGTCAATGAGTACCGGGGGTGGCGCTCGGTACAGTTTCAGGTGTGCGATCTCCGCCCCGCCCTCACCCGGGCCCAGGCCGAGCGGGCGCTGTTTGAGAAATTTCGCCGGGGGGAGGAGCTGACCCGCCGGGAGGCGGCGGCCCTGCTGCCCACCCGGGAGGAATTCGTGGTGCTGTGGCGCTATCTGAAGGGCCACGCCGGTCAGACCCCGCTGGAAGAGACCGCCCACCGGCTGGCCCGCAACATTGCCCGCTCTGCCGGACGGCGGGAAACCGTGATGCGCACCCTGGTGTGCCTGGAGGTCTTTGACGAGCGGGGGCTCATCCGGCTGGAGCACACCACCGACCACCTGCACATCGCCCTGCAAAGCGTGGAGGGCAAGGTAAATCTGGATGACAGCTGGATCATGCGCCGTCTGCGGGGCATGAGCGGATAAGATTCGGGCGATTGATAATCGCCCCTACAACAATCCCATGTAGGGGCGGCTATCAGCCGCCCGCCCCCTGAGGGGAAATCTTTATTTTATTTCGACAGGAGGTGCCCTGTATGGACCCCATCCTGGAGCGTTATCAGGCTCTTGAGGACAAAATCAAAACCTATAACCCGGCGCTGGACACCCAGCGCCTGTTCAGTGCGTTTACCTACGCGGACAATGCCCACTCCGGGCAGCTGCGCAAGGACGGCTCGCCCTATATCACCCATCCTCTGGCGGTGGCCGAGATCGTGGCCGAGCTGGAGCTGGACACCGATTCCATCATTGCCGCCCTCCTCCACGACTGCATCGAGGATACCGGCTCCACCCATGAGGAGATCGCCAAGCTCTTCGGGGCGGTGGTGGCCGACCTGGTGGAGGGCGTCACCAAGCTGACCCGGGTACAGTATACCTCCAAGGAAGAGGAGCAGATGGAGAACCTGCGCAAGATGCTCATGGCCATGGCCAAGGACATCCGGGTGATCCTTATCAAGATCTGCGACCGCCTCCACAACATGCGTACCATGGAGTACCAGTCTCCCAAGAAGCAGAAGGAAAAGGCGCTGGAGACCATGGAGATCTACGCCCCCATCGCCCACCGCTTAGGTATGCAGCGCATCAAGTGGGAGCTGGAGGATACCTCCCTGCGCTATCTGGACCCGGTGGGCTACAAGGAGATCTCCGACGAACTGGCCGCCCGCTCCGCCGCCCATGAGGAATTTCTGGCCACCGTCCAGCGGCGCATCCAGGAGCGGCTGGACGCGGAGGGCATCCACTGCACCATCTACGGCCGGGTCAAGCACGCCTACTCCATCTACCGCAAGATGTATACCCAGAACAAGACCATGGACGAGATCTTTGATCTCTACGCCTTCCGGGTCATTGTGGACGACATCCCTGAGTGCTACAATGTGCTGGGCGTGATCCACGACCTGTTCAATCCGGTGCTGGGCCGGTTCAAGGACTATATCGGCACCCCCAAGCCCAACGGCTACCAGTCCCTCCATACCACCGTCATCGGCCGGGAGGGTATCCCCTTTGAGGTGCAGATCCGCACCTGGGAGATGCACCATACCGCGGAATACGGCATTGCCGCCCACTGGAAGTACAAGCAGGGCATGGGCAACACCAAACTGGGCACCGAGGCCGCCTTTGAGTGGGTGCGCAAGCTGCTGGAGAGCCAGCAGGACGTGGACGCGGAGGAATTTGTCCGCACCATGCGGGTGGATCTGTTCTCCGACGAGGTGTTCGTCTTTACCCCCCAGGGCGACGTCATCAACCTGCCCGCCGGGGCCACCCCCATCGACTTTGCCTATAACATCCACTCCGCTGTGGGCAACCACATGACCGGCGCCAAGATCAACGGCCGCATGGTCACCTTTGACACCCCCCTGAAAAACGGCGATATTGTGGAGATCATCACCTCCAAGTCGGCCCACGGCCCCAGCCGGGACTGGATGAAGATCTGTAAATCCAACGAGGCCCGCAATAAGATCCGCCAGTGGTTCAAGCGGGAGCGCCGGGAGGAGAACATTGCCACCGGCCGGGCCTCCTTTGAGTCGGAGCTCAAGCACGTGGGTCTTTCTCTGGCCGCCATTACCGCCGAGGATGTGCTGCCCTTTATCCTAAAAAAGGTGCGCTTCGGCACCCTGGATGAGCTGTATGCCGCCATCGGCTACGGCGGTATGTCCTCTCAGAAGGCGGTGGTGCGGGTCAAGGACGAGATGACCCGGCTCAACCGGCTCCACGCCGACCAGGCCGCCGCCGAAAAGACCACCCAGCAGCAACAGCAGCAGGACGCCATCTATCCCGCCACCAGCAACCAGCCCACCCTGCCCGTCAAGGTGGGCAAGACCGATCAGTCGGGCATCATCGTGGAGGGCATCGACAACTGTCTGGTGAAGTTCGCCAAGTGCTGTACCCCGGTGCCCGGAGACCCGGTGGTGGGCTTTATCACCCGTGGCTTCGGCGTCTCGGTCCACCGGGCCGACTGTCCCAACGCCGCCCCAGAAAAGCGCAAGCCGGAGGAGGCGGGGCGGTGGATCAAGGTGTCTTGGGCCGCCGGGGAGCTGTCCCACTACCGCACCTCGCTGGAGATGGCCGCCAAGGACCGGGACGGCCTGACCCTGGACGTGGCTATGGCCCTGTCCACCCTGAAGTGCAAGACCACCAATCTGTCCGCCCGCTCCATGCCCGACGGCTACGCCACGGTGCATATCGTGCTGGAGGTCAAGGACAGCAGCGAGCTGACCACCATCATCAACAAGCTGAGCCAGATCCAGGGGGTCTATCAGGTCAAGCGAACCACGGGATAAAAGGTCCGCTTTCCTGTCCCTGTCACCGTGTTTCCGTTTACAAGGAGATGGAACATGATCGAAAGAGAGAACATCCGGGAGACGGACGGCCTGGATAAGCTGTTGTCCCAGTGCTTTGCCGGGGGGGAGCTGCTCCGGCGGGAGCTGCGCCTGTCCGAGGCGCAGGCCGCCTATGTAGCGGACGCTTACCCTGCCCAGGTACGGCCCATGGGCGAACATTGGTATGAAATCACCTTCCAGGAGGCATTTTACAATGGCTGCAACTGAATTTGTTCCCGTATTGCTGGGGTCGGATATCAACGCCTACAGCATGGCCCGGGCCTTCCATGAGGCCTACGGCGTCAAGTCGGTGGTGTACGGGATGTTCCCCGCCAGCGTGTGCGCCGGCAGCAAGATCATTGATTACCGGGTACGGGAGCACAACGACCGGGTGGACAAGGTGCTGGAGAACGTCACCGAGGTAGCCAGGGAGCACCCGGACAAAAAGATCCTGGTGCTGGGCTGCGGGGACAACTACCTCAATTCCATCTCCGCCAACCTGCCCAACTACCCCAAAAATGTTATCGCCCCCTATGTGGATCTGTCCATGCTGGAAACCCTGATCCACAAGGAAAAGTTTTATGAGCTGTGCGACCGGTACGGCATCGACCACCCGGCCACCTACGTCTACCACAAGGGGGAGGGCCACGACTTTACCCTGCCCTTTGACGGCCCCTTCGTGGTCAAGCCCGCCGAGTCGGACACCTACTGGAAGCACCCCTTCCCCACCCAGAAGAAGGCCTATGTCCTCCAGACCCGGAAAGAGGTGGACGCTGTCATCGACGACATCTACAATGCCGGGTATGAGGACTCCCTCATCATCCAGGACTTTATCCCCGGGGACGACAGTTACATGCGGGTGGTCACCAACTACTCCGGCGCCGACGGCAAGGTGCGGCTTATGTGCGTGGGCCACGTCCTTTTGGAGGAGCACACCGCCCACGCCATCGGCAACCACGCCGTTATCATCACCGAGCCTGAGCCCGAGCTGTGCGAAAAGCTCAAGGGCTTTCTGGAGGCCATCCACTTTACCGGCTTTTCCAACTTTGACATCAAGTACGACCAGCGGGACGGCAAGTTCAAGGCCTTTGAGATCAACTGCCGTCAGGGCCGGTCCAACTACTATGTCACTGGGGCGGGGTACAACCTGGCCAAATACCTGGTGGAGGACCGGGTGCTGGGCAAGCCCTGCCAGCTGACCGTGACGAAAAACCGCCATCTCTGGTGGGTGATTCCCCCCAAGGTGGCCTATGACTACGTCAATCCCAAGTACCATCAGGAGATGCAGGCGCTGGAGAAGGCCAACGCCGTGGTCAATCCTCTGTTCTACAAGCCGGACAATGGCTTGGTGCGCACCCTGCGCATCCTCAAGGGACAGCGGCGGTATGTGGGCTGGTATGCCTCCTGTATGGAGAAAGTGAGATAATTCCATCAAAGGGGCAAGCCCCTTTGATGGAGAAAAGCCGCGCAGCGCGGCAGCGCACTCGCTGCGCTTGCACGTTTGCGCTGCGAGAAGTGTGATTCCCGAGGCTCATGTCCCCGGGAATCACAGATTTGATTTTGTTCCGGCTCTGCGGAGCCGGAATTCTGCGAAGCATATGCCCACAGGAGACATGTATGAAGGCTGAACAACGACTTGGCATTTTAGGCGGTATGGGTCCCCAGGCCACCCAGGATTTTTATCAGCGGATTTTGGACCGCACCGACGCGGCCCGGGACCAGGAGCACCTGCCCACCCTCATCTGGAGCGATACCTCCATGCCCGACCGTACCGCCGCCATTTTGGGGGGCGATGAGGAGGGCTGCTACCGGCGGCTGCTGGCGGGGGCCAGGCTGCTGGAGCATGGGGGCTGTACCGTGCTGGCCATCCCCTGCAATACCTCCCACTACTTTGCCGACCGGCTGCAGGGGGATATCTCCATCCCTCTGATCCACATGCCCCGGGAGACGGTGGGGGTGCTGGCGGCGGAGGGCCGGAAAAAGGCGGGCATTTTGGCCACCGACGGCACCATCCGCACCGGTGTGTACCAGAAGGAGTGTACCGCCCGGGGGATCGAGGCCATCTCGCCCCCGGAGGAGGTCCAGAAGCTGGTGATGAGCATCATCTACGACGAGATCAAGCGGGGGGAAAAGGGCTCCCGGGAGAAATTCGCCGTCATTGACCGCTGGCTGCGGCAGGCCGGGTGTGACAGCGCTATTTTGGGCTGCACCGAGCTGTCGGTCTACCGTACCTATCACGGCCTGCCCGACCACTACCTGGATGCCATGGACGTGCTGGCTCAGCGGTGTATCACTGCCTGCGGCTATAAGCTGCGCCTGGTGTAACATGGGGCTGCCTGTTCCCGCGATGGTGAACGATCATGGCGGCGGGAATTGGGCCGTTACCGGCGGGCCAGCGCCCCCAGATACAGCCCCGCCCGAAAGGCGGCTGTGAAAAGTGCCTCCCGTTCCAGGTCAGTAGCCAGAGCCGCCATGCCGCGGTAATCCCGCAGGTGGGCGGCTTGCTCCGGGGAAAGGGTGTGCAGGAGAGCGTCGTAGTGGACGGCGGCATACCGTCGGTTTTCCGCATAATTTGGGTCGTTCAGGTCCAGGTGTTCTGTGGTGTAATCGTAAATATGACGTAGCAAGTCATTCATTGTAATTCCTCCGTTTGGGTGATATAACACATTATAATTCCCCCAAATGGGTGATGTCAAGTGTGAGCGGGGGCGGGCATGGAAATTTTAGGACAACGACTGTTATTGTTGCGTAAACAAAAAGGGCTTGCCCAAAAAGATGTGGCGGAAAGGATAGGGATTTCCTTTAATTCCTATTGCCGTTATGAAAAAAATGAGCGGGAGCCTATGGCGCCCACGATTGTGGCCTTGGCGGATTTTTTCCAGGTCAGCACCGATTATCTGCTGGGCCGCACCGATCAGCCGTAGGGCCGCCATATATGGCGGCCGCGATAGTGACTGAGCGGGCGGCACTCCATCGCCCGCTTTCCGCAAGATCTTCATTTTCACATGGTGGTGAACTGAAATGACCGATTTCCGCCGTCCCCTGGGGGACTATGTACAGCTGCTGCTGCGCCACAATCTATTGGCCGACAAAGGCCCCATCCCCGCCGACCTGACCGCCCCGGTGGCCCTGGTATCCTGTGACTCTCAGGTGGTGATCCCTCACACCCTGTTCGTGTGCAAGGGGGCCAAATTCAAAGAGGAATACCTCCGGCAGGCCATGGAGGCGGGCGCTTTTGTGTACGTCAGCCAGACGCCCTACCCGGATATCCCCCTGCCCTGTCTGCGGGTGACCGACATCCGGCAGGCCATGGGCCTGCTGGCCGATCTGGCCTACGGCCATCCCTCTGGGAAACTGAAGATCACCGGCCTCACCGGCACCAAGGGCAAGACCACCACCGCCTACTATATCAAGTCCATTGTGGATACCTGGCTGGCCGCCCAGGGACACCGGGAGAGCGCCCTACTGTCCACCATCGTCACCGACGACGGCCTGGAGCGCAAGCCCGCCAAGCTCACCACCCCCGAGCCTTTGGATCTCCAGCGGCACCTGTCCCACGCGGTGGAGGCGGGGGCGGACTACCTCACTATGGAGGTGTCCTCCCAGGCGCTGAAGTATGGCCGGGTCATTGGGGTAGATCTGACCTGCGCTGTGTTCCTCAACATCGGAGAGGACCACATCTCCCCGGTGGAGCACCCCGATCTGGAGGACTATCTCCAGTCCAAGCTGCTGATTTTCAAGCAGGCCAAGACCGCCTGTATCAGCATGGACTGTGACCACGCCGCTGAGGTGGCCGCTGCCGCCGCCCAGTGCCAGCGGGTCATTACCTTCTCCCAAAAGGACCCTGCCGCCACGGTGTACGGCACCAACGTGCGCAAGGAGGGGAACAAGATCGCCTTCCACGTCCGTACCCCCCGGTACGAGGGGGAGCTGGCCATCTCTACCCCCGGCCTGTTCAACGCGGAGAACGCCCTGGCCGCCGCCGCGGTGGCCGAGGCCTATGACATTCCCTATGAAATGGTGGCGGAGGGCCTGGTAAAGGCCTTTGTCCCCGGCCGTATGGAGCACTATATCAGCGCCGACGGCCAGGTCTCCGTCATCGTGGACTACTCCCACAATGGTATGAGTTTGCAGAACGCCCTGCGGTCGGTGCGGACCGAGTATCCCGACCGGCAGCTGACGGTGCTCTTCGGCTGCACCGGTGGCAAGGGCATCGACCGCCGGGAGGGCATGGGCAACGCCGCCGGTGAGTTTGCCCACCGGATCATCCTCACCGAGGACGACCCCGGCCCGGAAGAGGTGGAGGATATCTGTGCCGACATCGGGGTGTTCCTCAAGCGGTGGGGCAAGGACTACACCGTCATTCCCGACCGGGAGCGGGCGGTGGAGGCGGCCATTCTGGAGGCCCAGCGGCCCGCCGTGGTGCTGCTGGCGGGGAAGGGGTGCGAGGAGGCCCAAAAGCGGAAAAACGGCCCGGAGCCCTGTATCCCCGATGGTATTCTGGCCCGCCACGCCCTGGAAAAGTATGACCGTGACCACGCTGAATGAGGCCTTTGCCGCCGCAGGCGCCGCTGCCTGGGGCGGCTTGCCTTTTGGGGAGCTGGTTGAGGATATGACGGTGGCGGCGGTGGAACAGGCGGAACGGCTGTGCCCCAAGCCCCAGACCGTGCTGGTGGCCGCCTTTCCCTATTACGCCGGAGAGAGAGGCGGAAACCTGTCTCTCTACGCCCGGGGGCCGGATTATCACCAGGTGGTCACCGCCCGGCTGAATACAGTCTGTGATTTTTTGCGGGAAAGATACAAAAACGCCGCCTTTTTGGCCGCCGCCGACAATTCTCCCCTGCCGGAACGACAGGCGGCCTGGCGGTGCGGGATGGGCCTGCGGGGAAAAAACGGGCTGGTGATCCTCCCGCCCTACGGCTCCTATGTGTTTTTGGGGACCATCCTCACCGACGCGGCGCTGGACCTGCCCAAGTCCCAGCCGTCACCCGGCTGTATGGGCTGCGGCAAGTGCCTGGCCGCCTGTCCCGACGGGGCGCTGGGGGAGGGGAGCGTGGACCTGTCCCGCTGCCTGTCCGAGCTGACCCAGAAGAAGGGAACCCTGACGGGAGAGGAAACGGCCCTGGTGGAGGCCCACCCGCTGATCTGGGGGTGTGACACCTGCCAGAAGGTGTGCCCCTATAACGCCAGCCCCACCCTCACCCCTCTGTCCGAGTTTCGGGAGGGGCTGGTGGACAGCCTGTGGGAGGAAGACCTGGAGGGGCTGACCAACCGGACGTTTCGGAAGAAATACGGAGACCGGGCCTTTGCTTGGCGGGGCCCCGTCCCCCTGCGGCGCAACCTGACGCTTCAGGCGGCGGATGGAGCGAGCCATAAGTCATAAGGAAAAAAGAATGCCCCAGAGCCTTTATGGCTCTGGGGCTTAAAACTGGGTACCATCAGGTTGGCAGATTGACCACAATAGAAAGATATGTTCCATCCGGGCTTTCCGCCCGGATTTTTCCTTTGTGGGACAGTACAATGCTTTTGGCAATGGACAGCCCCAGGCCATAGCCGCCGGTCTGGCTGTTGCGGGACTGGTCGGTGCGGTAAAAGCGGTCAAACAGATGGGCCAGCTGCTCCCGCGCTATTGGCTGCTGGGTGGTGTTGGATACCGTCAGCAGCAGCGTGCGGCCCTGCTTTTCCAGCTTCAGGGCCAGCTGTCCCCCGTCAGGGGAGTATTTCAGCGCGTTGTCCAGCAAAATGGAGATCAGTTGACGGATGGCCTTTTCATCCCCGGTGCAGGAGAGCATGGGCTGGACGGTAACGGTAAGCTCCTTGTCCTGACTCTGGGCGGGGGCGGCAAAGGACTGGGCCATCTCCTCGGCCACGTCGGAGAGGGGAAACTCGATGCGCTGTAATTTGGGCTGCTCCTCCTCCATGCGGGAGAGGTAGATGAGGTCGTGGGTCAGATCGGTCAGCCGCTGGGCCTGGTGGCGGATATCGGTCAGCCACTGATTTTCCCCGCACTCCATCTCCGCCAGGTCCGCGTCGGCGCTGATGATGGTCATGGGGGTTTTCAGCTCATGGCCGGCGTCGGTGATGAACCGCTTTTGCTTTTCATAGCTCTCCGCCACCGGGCGCACGATGCGCTTGGACAGGATGAGCAGCAGCGCCAGCACCGCCCCCAGCCCCAGAAGAGCCAGAGACACGCTGGCGATCAGGGTGGTGCGGAAGGAGGACAGGCTCCGGCCGCAGTCCAGGAAGATGACCCGGCTATTTGTGTCCTCCTGGCAGAGGAGATAGCGGTAGTTGCCCCAAAAACCGGCTCGTTTCCCCGAGGCGGCCACGCTCTGGGCATAGACGGCGGCCTCCTCCCCGTCCACAGCGGCAATCTGACCGGTATCGGTTTCCAGCACCTGGCCATCCTCCCCCAGCAGGACGGAGAAGAAGCGGGACTCATAGGGGGTCTCCGGGGACAGGCCCCGCTGATCGAAGGGGTTCTTTTTACCACCCGGACCCCCGGCAGGGGAGAAGCCGTCCTCCGGCTTTTCTTCGGGACCGGCATGGACTCTGGGGAAAACGCCGTCGTTGGCCTCCAGCAGCGCCAGAACCTCATCGGCGTCGGCCACTACCTTCTGGTAGCTCATCAGGTTCACGCCCCCCAGAATGACCAGCAGCACAATGGCCAGGGAGAGCATACAGGCGGCAATCAGCTTGCGGCGCAGTCGTTTGATCATGTCCGCTCCTCCAAAGAGTAGCCTGCGTTGCGGGTGGCCTTGATTTGGATATCGGCCTGAAGGGCGGCCAGCTTTTTGCGCAGGTAGGAGATGTATACCCACACCACATTCAGTTCCACCTCGCTGTCATAGCCCCAGATCCGCTCCAGAAACCGCTCGCTGGAAATGAGCTGCCGGGGATTGCGCAGCAAAAGTTCCATCATCTGATATTCCTTGTTGGCCAGGCGGAAGCTGCCGGAAGGGGAGGAGAGCTCAAAGGTGGTCTGGTCCAGTGTGATGTTGCCAAAGCGGAGGCGGCTGCCCGTCTGGCTGCCGGTCTGGCTGCGGGTCATGGCCCGGATGCGGGCCATCAGCTCCGCGGTGGAAAACGGCTTGGTCAGATAGTCGTTGGCCCCGGTGTCCAGGCCGGTTACCTTGTCCTCCACCTCCGCCTTGGCGGTGAGCAGCAGCACGGGGATGGGGTTGCCCCGCTCCCGCAGGCGGCGCAGCACCTCCAGGCCGTCCAGTTTGGGCATCATAATGTCCAAAATGAGCCCGTCATAGTTCCCGGCCTCCAGATAGGCCAGAGCCTCCTCGCCGTCGTAAACCGCGTCGGCGGAGTAATTGTTCTTTTCCAACAGGGCCACCAAGGCCCGGGACAGGGAGCGCTCGTCCTCTGCCAGCAGAATACGCATCCAATCGCCCTTTCTTGTCTGTAATAAAGCCAGCATAACGCCGCCGCCTTAATTCTAATTGAAAGAATAACACCAAGGACATAAAATGTCAGCCTGAAAAAATTTTGTTTTTCTTTTTAAGTTCAGTTAGGGTTTGGTTTTTACACTTGCTTTACCATCCGTTCATCAAGGAGGCACGCAACTGTGAAAAATCAGATGATCTTCCAGCGTTATGAATTCAAATATCTGATGACCTGCCGCCAGCAGCAGGCCATTCTGAACGCTATGGAGCCCTACATGGTCCCCGATGGGTACAGCCACAGCTCCATCCGCAACCTCTATCTGGATACCCCCAGCTTTCAGCTCATCCGCCGGAGCCTGGAAAAGCCGGTTTACAAGGAAAAGATTCGGATACGCAGCTATGGCCGGGCGGAGGAAACCGATCCGGTGTTTGTGGAGCTGAAGAAAAAATACCGCTCCGTGGTCTATAAGCGCCGTATCTCCATGCCGCAGAATCAGGCGCTGGACTGCGTGGCGGGCGAGGCCTGCTGGCCGGACAGCCAGATCGGCAGGGAACTGGCCTATGCGGCGGATTTTTATGCCCCTCTGTGCCCCGCCGTGTTCCTCTCCTACGAGCGGGACGCCTTTCGGGGGGTGGAGGACCCGGAGTTCCGGGTCACCTTTGACGGGGAGATCCGGTACCGGCAGCAGGATCTGACCCTGGCCTGTGACCCCTGGGGCACCTCCATCCTGCCTGCCGGATATGTACTGATGGAGCTCAAGGCAGCGGGCTCCATCCCCCTTTGGATGGTGCGGACCCTGTCGGAACAGGGAATATTTCAAACCTCTTTCTCCAAATATGGAACGGCCTATCGGGATATGCTGCTGGCCAATGAGAAAGGGGGGCGCAAATATGCTTGAGACCATATTCCGGGGGATATTTGACACCGCCCTCACCGATACCATCGCCCCGGGGGATTTTCTGCTGTGCGTGGGGGTGGCCTTGGTCCTGGGACCGCTGCTGTGCGCCATGACCTTATGGCACTCTCATTACAGCCGGAGTCTGGCCGTCACCCTGGCCATTCTGCCCGCAGTGGTGTGTGTGGTCATTATGATGGTCAACGGAAATGTGGGTACCGGCGTGGCGGTGGCGGGCGCCTTCAATCTGGTGCGCTTCCGCTCGGCCCCCGGCTCCGCCCGGGAGATCGGGGCCATTTTTGTGGCTATGGGCGCGGGCCTGATCGTGGGAATGGGCTATCTGGGCTACGGCGTCCTGTTTACGCTGGTTCTGGGCGGGGCCACGCTGCTCTACAATGCCCTGAGCCTGCGCATCAAGGGGGGAGACGCCCTTGCCCGGACGCTGCACATCACCATTCCCGAGGATCTGGACTATGCGGGGGTGTTTGATCCCATTCTGGCCCAGTATGCCCGCCAATACACCCTTACCCAGGTAAAGACCACCAATATGGGCAGCCTCTTTAAGCTGACCTATGACCTGACCTTGAAAGCATCCGACCAGGAAAAAACGCTTATGGACCAGCTCCGCCTGCGCAATGGGAATCTGGAGATCTCTCTGTGCCATCAGGAGAATGGGGTCCCGAGCCTGTAAAGGAGGAGCACACGCAATGAAACGAAACCCATTGAGCATAGCCCTGTGCCTGCTGTGTATGTTGGCCTTCAGCGGCTGCGCCGGGGAGAGCGCCGGAGGAGGGGCTGCCTCCCCGGCCCAATCGGAATCGGGCGCAGCTCAGGAGAGCGCCGCCGCTATAGATACCAGCGGTCTGTTCAGCGACCGGGAGCTGGACGGCAGCTATGACGAGAGCGCCGCTATTGCCATTCAGCTCAACGGAGACTCGGCTGTCTGTGACAACAACGCCGTGTCGATCGACGGTACCCGCATCACCCTGACGGGCGAAGGGGTCTATCTCCTCTCCGGCACGCTGACCGACGGGCAGATTGTTGTGGACGCCGGGGAGAATGACAAGGTACAGCTGGTCCTGAACGGTGTGGACATGACCAGCGCGGACTCTGCCGCTATTTATGCCCTGGAAGCGGACAAAGTGTTCCTCACCCTGGCGGATGGGACGGAAAACACCCTTTCCAACGGCGGGGAATATATAGCCATAGATGAAAACAACATCGACGCCGTGGTTTTTGCCAAAACCGACCTGACCCTTAACGGTACCGGCAGCCTGACCCTCAACGCCGCCGCCGGACATGGGGTAGTGTCCAAGGATGATCTGGTCATCACCCAGGGCAGCTACACCGTCACTGCCGCCAGCCACGGCCTGTCTGGTAAGGACAGCGTGTCCATTGCCGGGGGCAGCTTTGCCATTACCGCAGGCAAGGACGGTATTCACGCGGAAAACGCGGACGATCTCTCCCTGGGCAGCCTCTACATTGAAAGCGGCAGCTTTACCATCGCCGCCCAGGGGGACGCCGTCAGCGCCAGCGGGGCGGCGGAAATTGACGGCGGAACCTTTGAGCTGACCACGGGCAAGGGAAGCGCCAGCGTGACCATGTCCAGCAGCGACGCCGCAGGACCCGGCCGGCCGGGCGAGCAGGTATTCCAGGAGGAAACTGCCGCTGCTGAGGAGGACACCGTCAGCCAGAAGGGCATCAAGGCGGAAGGGGGTCTCACCATCGGCGGCGGCACCTTTACGCTGGATACGGTGGACGACGGCCTTCACACCGGCGGGGAACTGCTCATTACCGACGGAGCCTTTACCTTAAGCAGCGGGGACGACGCCATCCACGCCGACGGCGCGCTCACCATTCAGAACGGCTCCTTTACCATTCCCTACTGCTATGAGGGTATCGAGGGCTTGTCCATTACCGTGGAGGGCGGCACGTTTAATATCACCTCTCACGACGACGGCCTGAACGCCGCCGGGGGCGCGGACAGCTCCGGCTTTGGCGGGAGAAGCCCGGACCAGTTCTCCGCCGACGGCTCCGACAGTTTTATTACCATCAATGGGGGGAGCTTTACCATTGTATCCACAGGGGATTGTGTGGACTCCAATGGTGACCTGACCATCAACGGCGGTACCCTGGACCTCACCTGCAATGGCAGCGGCAACACTGCCCTAGACGCCGATGGGACCTATGCCAACAACGGCGGCGAGGTTACCACCAACGATGGCTCGGAAAACAATCCCGGCCAGATGGGCGGCGGCAAGGGGGGCTTCCCGGCGGGGGGAGAACGCCCCGACAGACAGCCGGCCGCCCCGTCGGCAACCGACGGGTAAGGGGAAAAGCCCGGCAAAAGGCTGTGGGTAAACTGAAAACGGCTGGGCTGATTTGAGAAAGCTGATTTCTTGTAATGCATATCAATAAAACATGGGCTGAGGATATCATTCCTCAGCCCATGTTTTATCTTTGTCAACCAGTCCTCTGCTTGAAACAAGGTCCGATGGTTCATCATGATCGTTGGAACGATGTGCGGTATACCCAGAGTGTCCCTGTGGTTAACGGAACTTGTCGCCATTTACTCTCTCCAAAAAATAATTTCTGGGTGTAATCCCCATGGTATCTTTGAATGCCTTGGAAAAATGCTGTTGGCTGGAAAAGCCAAATTCCGTGGCGATTTCTGCCATGGGGGCACTGGGATTGCTGCATTTATAATCAATGGACTTGCTGATGCGGATGAATGTTATATAGCTTGAGATGCTCAGATCCAGGTATTTTTGAAATAGTTTTGTCAAATAGCGTGGGGAAACACCCACATACTTTGCAATTTGTCCCACCACCAGCTTTTCCGAACAGTGCTGGTTAATATATAAAATGGCGTCCATCAGATAGCTGTTTTCGTACAAATCCGAGTTTGCCTTACATTGTGCCAGAAGATCACGGCTCAGCAACAGGAGCAGCTGCTCACAATACAGCAGCATGAGGCGGTCACTGTTTTGGCCGGGGAAATGAAATTCATCAAAAATACATTCCAGACAGGCCCGGAGCTGGGCAGAGCAGGTTGCCTGAAAAAAGGGCCGCCGGTTGAGCATTAACTCCATCAGAAAAGGCTGCTCTCCATCCGGGCGCTGCCGTTCATAAAGGGAAGAAGCTGATTTCATGTGAAAATGGATATGCAGGGCCTGAGCGGATGTATCATCGGGAGCGGCGGTATCATGGGGAACATTGGGAAAAACGACAATGTACTGTCCGGGTCTTAAAATGTGCTCACTGCCCTGAATGGCAAAGGAGATGGTTCCGCTTTTACAAAGGAGCAGCTCCACAGAGCGGTGAAAGTGGGTATCAAAGCGGTAATGGGGTGGAAATTGTTGTGCAATGGCGTTGTTTAAAACAATCGCCTGGGTCAGATTGCTGTCCACAAGCAAAACATCTCCTGTCCAAAAACGGTATATGACCGGCAGCGGCCTTTTTCCGGGTGTGGAGTGGGAATCAAAGGTATGTTGACGTTGGAGCAAAAAAATATAAAAAATACCGTTTTTATCTTAGCTTTTTCCTGACAAAGATGCAAGTGCTATTCGCAAATATCATAAGATTGCTGTGGGGGAAGACCTGTAATTTGTTGAATCAGATGTCTCAGAATGGATTGGTAGTCCCATACAGAAATGTACCATATGTAAAGCAGCCCAACATTTAAAATGTTTTGGGCAAAATATACAAAATATCGCGTCAAATTTTTGCGGATAGTTAGAAAAAATGTCTGAATGCAAAATTATATAAAAACCTTTTGTTTTGTTCAGAATTGAATAAGAAATATAATGGAAATAGATTTATACTTAATTTTAACAAAAAATGCTGTTTCATTGCAGTTTTGCACCCCAAAGCCAGTGGCTGCATGACAACAGGAGCATGAGGTGACTTATGGGCAAGCCCCACAAAAAGAAAAAAACAGCACATTCCCATCAGCACCCATACCCAAAACGCAACCCCCGCGCAGCCATGCGATGGGGGCTTATTGGTGTGATTGGGCTGACAATTTGTGCGATTGCGTTTCTATTTCTGTTCAAAAAAACGGTTCCATCCGCTGTCTCACTGAAAATCGGTGGACAAACCGTCCCCACAGATGTGTTTTGCCTGGTGATGCAGCAAAACCGCTCTGATGTTGTCTCCATGTACACAAGCCAGGGGCTTTCTACCGCCCAGGCCTCATTCTGGCGTACAGAAGTGGATGGAAAAACCCCTGCCCGGGCGCTTTTGGAACAGACGATGCAGGAGTTGCAGGAATTGGCCGCCGCCTACCAACTGGCCCAATCGTGCGGCTTTGGCCTGGATGGCGGCCTGGGCGGCGTGACGGAGCGCATGGAAGCGGAGAATGCCCAGCGCAGCGCCAAACTGGAGGCAGGAGAGCATATCTATGGGCTGCAATCATATACCCTGCAGACCTATCTCTCCTATGAAACGGATTGGATCGCTTCGCAATACTGCTCCGATGCAGCCTGTCCCGGTATGGATATCAGTCAATCCCAATTGTATGAGTATTATCAGGCGCATCTCGACCAGTATCAGAAATACGACGATGTATCGTTTACTTATCTGAAAGTGGATCTGAACCAGGTGGACGACAGCCAGAAGCAGACGATTCAGACACAGGCGGCCCAGCTGGCCCAGGAAATCGGTCAAGGAGAGGACTTGCAGCAGCAGGCGGCGGCCTACAGCGCCCTCACCCCCTATCTGACCCATGTGGATATCCTCTCAGATCAGGTGGCTTCCTATAGCCAGGCGATTGGGGATGTAATGGAGTTGGGATGGGACCTTCAGCCGGGAGAAGACACCGGTCTGATCGAACTCAATGGTTATTTGTTTCTCATCCAGTGTACCGACCGTGTGGAATATGACTATCAGTCCTTTGAACAGGTCCAGAGCGTGATATTGAGTCAGATGCGGAAAGAAAGCTATGAAACTTTGCTTCAACAGACCGCCGGCTCGCTTACCGTAGAGGCGGATCTGTCCGAACTTGAAACATTTATCGTGCAAGAGATGGAGGGGATGCATGAAAAATAACGGATCAACCACTTTACGAATGAAACGGGGGAAAGAAGCAATGAAAAAACGATGGTTAACTGTATGGATCCTTCTGATTGGGATGGCAGCCACGGTAGGCGCGCTGTCTTGGCTTCCCATTCAGGCCAGCGCCGCGGGCGGCGGGGGAACTGCCTATTACTTCAGTACGCTCCATGGCGATAACAACAACAGCGGAACAAGCCAGGAGCAGGCGTGGGCATCGCTGAATATGCTGGAAGAAAAGAATATTACGCTTCAAGCAGGCGATAAAGTGTATCTGGAGCGGGGATCTATTTTCAACAATGAATTTCTCCATCTGCGCCAGGTCAAGGGTACCCCGGATGCGCCGATCGTAATCGACGCTTACGGCGACACTGGCGCGGGCCTGCCTGTAATCAACACCAACGGGCAGGGTATCTGGTATCAGGACTACGGCACGGCACTGGACAATGCCAAGCATGTCTACCGGGGCTATGTGTCCTCGTCCATTTTGCTGTACGACTGCGAGTACATCGAGATCAACAACATTGCCATGACCAACCGCAACCTGGATATCGATGTTTCGTACAACAGCCGCAGTATGATGAACCGCACCGGCGTGGCGGTGGTGGCCCAGAACGGCGGCACGCTGGACCACATCTACCTGAAGGGCCTGGACATCCAGGACGTAGAGGGCAATGTACAGGACAAGCACATGAACAACGGCGGCATCTACTTTACCGTCTTTAAGCCCCAAAGCGAGTCGTCCACCGGCATTGCCCGTTACAACGATGTTCTCATTGAAGACTGCTACCTGAAAAGCGTCAACCGCTGGGGCATTGCCATGGCCTATACGGCGTACCATGCGAAATTTCCCGACTCCACCATCTCCAATGAAGCAGCCCAGACCTACGGCATGACCAACGTGGTCATTCGCAACAACTACCTGGAGGATGTGGGCGGAGACGCCATCACCACGATGTACTGCTACCGGCCCATTGTGGAGTATAACGTGGCAAACGGCGCGGCCAGCCAGATCAATGCTCAAGACTACAAGGGCGAGGGCACCAGTGGAGACAAGCCTTTCGGATGCGTGGCGGCCAGTGTCTGGCCCTGGAAGTGCAAAGACGCGGTGTTCCAGTACAACGAGGTCTATAATACCCACAACGATGGCGGCTGGAACGGCGACGGACAGGCCTGGGATGCCGACTGGGGCGACGGGACTGTCTATCAGTACAACTACAGCCATGATAACGAGGGCGGCTGCTTCATGATCTGCCTTCAGCACGCCTACAACAGCGTCTTCCGCTACAATATCAGCCAGAACGACAGCACCGGCATTATCGTAGCGGCCACCAGCCCCAACGCCAACATCTACAACAACACCTTCTATATCAAGGAAAACGTACCCTTTGTGTACACCAACTCCGGCAACTACGGCGCGCTGGATGTCAAGAACAACATCATCTATTATGCCGGCAGCACGCCCCGGAATGAAGACTGGCGCACCGGGACCTGCGGCTATGCAAACAACATCTTTGTAAACTACAACAATGTGCCCGCCGGTACAAATAACATCCAGATGAGCGCGGCAGAGGGAGCATCCCTGATGGTCGATCCCGGAAAGGGTGGGACCGGCAACGCCCAGGGGAACGCGCTGAATACGCTGGATGGATACAAGCTGCAAGATGGCTCCCGCGCCATCAATGCAGGCACAATGGTTCAAACGCCTGCGTTCCTCTTTGAGATGACCAGTCAGGGCGTGCATGCAGACCAGGATTTCTTTGGCAATCCAATTGGTCTAAAGCCGGACATTGGCGCCTTTGAAAGCGACCTTGCCAACGAGGGCAGCGAGCTGCTTTTGGTCTCCAGCGTGTATCAGATCGTGGAGCAGGATAGCGGCAATTCTGTAAACGGGATTCCAAAGAATACTACGGTAAAGCAGTTTTTGACAAAGGTTCAGTATACCAGCACAGCCACCGTACAGGTAACGCGCCAGGGCGCACCGGTGGAAAACGCACAAATCATTCAAAGCGGCGATATTTTGACCCTGTCGCTTGCAGATACCCAGAAGCAGTATACCCTTTATCTGGAGCCGGAGTACTATGAGCGCACAGACTGGACGGCTACCGCCGGAAGCGCCCAAAGCGGCGAAGGGGCGGAAAAAGTGCTGGACGGCAAATTGGACACCCTGTGGCACAGCGACTGGGACGGCTGCAAACAAGAGGATGCATGGATTTCTATTGATATGAAGCAAATCCAAACCGTGTCTGCGCTCCAGTATGTTCCCCGTCAGTCTCAGGTGAACGGTCTGATTTTGGATTATAAGATTGAATTCAGCAAGAATGGCTCTGATTGGAGTACCATTCCTTCCGTTACAGGCATGTGGGCCAAAGACAACACCACAAAGATGGTGACATTTTCTCCCGTACAGGCGCGATATGTCAGATTGACTGGTGTAACGACTGCCAGCGACGGGGCACTCACATTTATATCCGCCGCCGAGATTTACCTGGGCCGGATAATAGGGCAATAAAGGAGGGTGGCATTGATGATCAAACGGCGTCTATGCTCGTTGGCAGTGTGTGCAGCGGTTTTGTTCAGCGTTGTATTTCCTCCGATAACAGCGCGTGCCGAAGGAGATGTTCTGCCACAGGCAACGGGAAATACGTACTATGTCAGTACCTTGGATGGAAATGACCGCAACAGCGGCAGAAGCGAAGCGGAGGCTCTGTATAGCCTGGCCGCATTGAGCAAAATCAACCTTCAACCTGGAGACCGGGTGCTCTTGGAGCGGGGTTCCAATTTTTACAATGAATTTCTGCACCTGCGCCAGGTCAAGGGTACCCCGGATGCGCCGATCGTAATCGACGCTTACGGCGACACTGGCGCGGGCCTGCCTGTAATCAACACCAACGGGCAGGGTATCTGGTATCAGGACTACGGCACGGCACTGGACAATGCCAAGCATGTCTACCGGGGCTATGTGTCCTCGTCCATTTTGCTGTACGACTGCGAGTACATCGAGATCAACAACATTGCCATGACCAACCGCAACCTGGATATCGATGTTTCGTACAACAGCCGCAGTATGATGAACCGCACCGGCGTGGCGGTGGTGGCCCAGAACGGCGGCACGCTGGACCACATCTACCTGAAGGGCCTGGACATCCAGGACGTAGAGGGCAATGTACAGGACAAGCACATGAACAACGGCGGCATCTACTTTACCGTCTTTAAGCCCCAAAGCGAGTCGTCCACCGGCATTGCCCGTTACAACGATGTTCTCATTGAAGACTGCTACCTGAAAAGCGTCAACCGCTGGGGCATTGCCATGGCCTATACGGCGTACCATGCGAAATTTCCCGACTCCACTATCTCCAATGAAGCAGCCCAGACCTATGGCATGACCAACGTGGTCATTCGCAACAACTACCTGGAGGATGTGGGCGGAGATGCCATTACCACGATGTATTGCTACCGGCCCATTGTGGAGTATAACGTGGCAAACGGCGCGGCCAGCCAGATCAATGCCCGCGACTATAAGGGTGAGGGCACCAATGGAGACAAGCCTTTCGGATGTGTGGCGGCCAGTGTGTGGCCCTGGAAGTGCAAAGACGCGGTGTTCCAGTACAACGAGGTCTATAATACCCACAACGACGGCGGCTGGAACGGCGACGGACAGGCCTGGGATGCCGACTGGGGCGACGGGACCGTCTATCAGTACAACTACAGCCACGATAACGAGGGCGGCTGCTTCATGATCTGCCTTCAGCACGCCTACAACAGCGTCTTCCGCTACAATATCAGCCAGAACGACAGCACCGGCATTATCGTAGCGGCCACCAGCCCCAACGCCAACATCTACAACAACACCTTCTATATCAAGGAAAACGTACCCTTTGTGTACACCAACTCCGGCAACTACGGCGCGCTGGATGTCAAGAACAACATCATCTATTATGCCGGCAGCACGCCCCGGAATGAAGACTGGCGCACCGGGACCTGCGGCTATGCAAACAACATCTTTGTAAACTACAACAATGTGCCCGCCGGTACAAATAACATCCAGATGAGCGCGGCAGAGGGAGCATCCCTGATGGTCGATCCCGGAAAGGGCGGGACCGGCAACGCCCAGGGGAACGCGCTGAATACGCTGGACGGGTACAAGCTGCAAGACGGCTCCCGCGCCATTGGTGCGGGCACAAAGGTAGAGACCCCTGCATTCCTCTTTGAGATGGCCGGTCAGGGCGTATATGCAGACCAGGATTTCTTCGGCAATTCCATCCAGGGGGTCACGCCGGACGTGGGCGCCCATCAGTACACCAAGTTGACAGGGCTTGGTTCTGACAAATATCAGATCCAGAATTTTACCATCTCTAACGTAAATGGAGATACGGCTGAAACTGTCCTGAACAATCTGATTGTTCCTGGAGGGTGGTCCTTGACGCTGACGGATGCAGCAGGCCAGCCTCTGACAGGGAGCACAAAGGTACCGGGCGGCAGCAAAGTGATTGTTGGAAAAGGTGATGGCAGCCAAGAGGTATACACGGTCGCCATGAACACACAGGCGGACATTTTGTTCTCTCCCTTTGAGCGGCAAAGCGGCAGTATTCACGTGCCCGATCTGGCCCAGGTCAAGCACCTCCTGGATGCCCTGGAGCTGAGCTGGGGCGCTTCTGCAAAGGTGATGTACAATGGTGTGGAGCAGGACCGGAACGTGGTTCTTACGTCGGGTATGACCCTTCAGATTACGGCGGAAGATGCGGCAACCCAGAATACGCTTTCCATCCAGGTTGGCCCCTACTCGATTTTGGAGAACATTAAGACGGAAGATGGACAGCAGGGCGAGGTCTGGTTTGCCCAGCAGCGGATTTCTTCGCAGGAGGAGAATACAGCCTATATAGATCTGACCAGCTGGCGCGCTGACTGGAAGGGCTGGGAAGGCCTTTCCAGCAACCAGTGGGCCTTTATAGGGGCAAACAGCGGCGGTAATCCTACCAATATTAAGATCGTGGATGAAATAAGCAGCCGGAACGGGTTTGGCCATGCGCTGGGCTTCCGCGCTCCCCGTGATGGAGTGATCTCCATCACGGGGCTGGATGCCATCGTCAACAGCGGGGCGGGAAACACCGGGACGATCTGGGCCTCGCTGACCAAAAACGGCAAACCTCTGGTGGCCCAACAGCAGGTCAGCGGCGGCAGCGGTCCTGTCAACTTCAACCAAGACAATATACAGGTTGCAGCAGGGGACATGATCCGCTTTGAAGTACAAAACAAGGGTGGAACAATAGCAAGCGCCGATATCCTGGCCCCTATGGTTGTTACCTATACAAGTGTGAGCGACAATCCCACCCTCTATACGGTCAGCTATCAGCTGACCAATCTGACCGCAGATGGTCAGCCCAGCTCGGCAACGGAAAATCAGCCCCTACAGGTTACGTTGACTCCGGCCGATCAGTATAGCCTGCCAGAGCAAATCCAGGTCACAATGGGAGGCGTTGTCCTGACCAGCGGGCAAGAATATACCTACGATAAATCCAGCGGGACCATCAGCCTTGCGGCGGTTACCGGCGACGTGGTAATTACCGCCGATGGCGTGGCACAGACAAACGCCCCTGTCATTACCACCACCACATTGAAAGATGGCAAGCAAAACGAAGCCTATTTCGATCAGCTGACAGCAACCAGCGATACCCCTGTCAGCTGGAGCATCACCTCCGGCAGCCTGCCTGCCGGCTTGGCGCTGGACGGAGCAAGCGGCGTCATCAGCGGTACGCCTGCCGTTGCCGGTACGGCCACCTTTACGGTTACAGCAACCAACAGCACAGGCAGCGCCAGCAAGGAACTTTCTATCCTGATTGCTGCAAAGAGCGCGGAAAAGAGGATACTCTCCTTTGCAGTTCCCAATGGAACCAGCAGGATCATAGGGACACAAATCGAAGTGACGGTTCCGCACGGCACAGACATCACATCGCTGACGCCTGCCATTACGGTAAGTGAAGGAGCCAGTGTTTTCCCTGCAAGCGGTGTGGCGCAGAACTTCAGCGTTCCCGTTGTCTATACCGTGACAGCGGAGGACGGAAGCCAGCAGACCTATACCGTAACCGTTGCCGTTGCGGCAGAGGGAACCTATATCATCAGCGCTGACACTGTGGCGCACGGTACCATTTTGCTCGATAAGAGCAGCGCCGTGGAAGGGGAGCTTGTTCATGTGTCCCTGATTCCCGACACCGGCTATCAGGCGAAGGCCAACTCCCTCAAGGTCTATCAGATCGGCAACGATACAACCATCGTTCCTATTGTCAACGACAGCTTCTTCATGCCCGGCTACTCGGTTGTTGTTACAGCGGAATTTGAACCCAGCGCCCCTGCGTTTGTGGCAGTCACAAATATCACCGGCGTACCGTCTGCGGTGGAGGCGGGGAAAGCGCTGCCTCTGAGCGGCAATGTGGTACCCAGCAACGCAACCAACCGCCAGATTATCTGGAGCGTAAAGGAAGACGGCGGCACCGGTGCGGAGATTCGGAATGGCGTGCTGATGGCTGTCAATCCCGGTATGACGGTGATTACTGCAACCGTTGTAAACGGCGTGGCGCCCGGCGTAAACTACACCCAGGATTTTGCCATTATGGTAAATGCCCAGGCGGTTCAGCGCTATACCGTCACCTTTGTGAGCAACGGCGGCACGACGGTAGCCCCGCAGACGGTAGAGGAGAATGGCTTTGCCATGCAGCCTCCGGCCCCCATCCGCAACGGGTATCTCTTTACCGGCTGGTACCTGGATGCGGCGTGTACTTGGAGATTTGATTTCAACATGCCCATTGTAAGCAACCTGACGCTCTATGCGGGTTGGCAAGAAACCGGTGGCGGTGATTCCAGCGGCAGCGGCAGCAGCTCTGGTGGCTCCAGCAGCGGCAGCCAGACCGAGATCACAACCAACCCGGACGGTTCCACCACCACGACCGTAACAAAGCCGAATGGCGCCGTTACCGAAACCACCGTATATCAGGACGGCAGCAAGACGGTGGTGGAGACAAAGCCGGACGGCAGCTCTACCACGACCATTACCCGGTCCGACGGTGCCTCCTCTGTCAGCAAGGTGGATAAGAACGGCGCATGGGAGCTTGAGGTCAAGGTGCCGGAGCAGGCGGTGGACCGTGCGCAGGAGAAGGGGGAGAATGTAACCCTGCCTGTGCCTGATGTGCCCAACGCCGGCAACTGGGACAGCGCCCCCACCATTACGGTGCAGCTGCCTGACAGCGGCTCGGTAGCGGTGGAGATTCCTGTGGACGGGGCCACGTCCGGCACCGTAGCGGTGCTGGTCAAGGAGGACGGCACAGAGGAGGTCATCAAGACCTCCATCACCACAGAAAACGGGGTGGCGGTCACCCTGACCGATGGCCAGCGCGTAAAGATTGTGGACAACAGCAAGTACTTCTCCGATGTGCCGGACAGCCATTGGGGGGCGCAGGCGATAGACTTTGCTTCCAGCCGGGAACTGCTTGGAGGTACAGGTCCCAGCACCTTCTCGCCGGAGACGGCCATGACCCGTGGGATGATAGTCACGGTGCTGGCCCGCATGGAGGGCGTGGATACCTCCACCGGTTCTGCATGGTATGAGGCCGGACAGAAGTGGGCCATTGCGGAAGGGATATCCGACGGCACAAACATGGAGCAGGGCCTGACACGGGAGCAGCTGGCCCTGATGCTCTACCGCTATGCCAATACGCCCACTGTGAGCGGGAATCTCAACGGCTTTGCAGACGGAGATTCTGTCAGCAGCTGGGCCACCCAGGCCATGGTCTGGGCCATTCAGGAGGGGCTGATTTCCGGTGTGGGAAACAACACCCTGAATCCTCAGGGCCAGGCCAGCCGTGCTCAGGTAGCCACCATCCTGATGCGTTTCATAGAGGGCGGCGTACAATAACGAAATAGGGATACTCCCAACCAAAAAAGCCGGTGGGCGGACAACCATGGTTGTCCGCCCACCGGCAAAAATGTGAGTTCCGGCCGGTTGCTCTGGGAGGAGTACGATTGGATCTTCCTGTTGAATGCCAACAATGCAACAAGGGAAAAATAAGGGAAATTCTTGTGCGGAAAAAAGAAAAACCCTTGAAACCATTTGGTTTCAAGGGTTTACATGGTGGACGATACAGGACTTGAACCTGTGACCTCCCGCACGTCAAGCGGATGCTCTACCAGCTGAGCTAATCGTCCGAACAGCATGGACTATTATAGCGAAAACAAAGAGACTTGTCAACCGTTTTTTAAATTTTTCTTTTCATCGCCGGTCCGGCCTGCTATACTTCACTATATCATATCCTTGCGATTCAATCAGAAGCAAGGAAAAGGGGGAAGGATAATGGGAGGACGGGTGGTACTCATTACCGGCGGCAGCCGGGGGATCGGTGCGGCGGCGGCCCGGCGGTTTGCCGCCGGGGGAGACAAGGTGGTCATCAACTACTGCCATTCCAAAGCACAGGCGGAGGCCCTGGCGGTGGAGACCGGCGGTTGGGCGGTCCAGGCCGATGTGTCCGACTCCGGCCAGGCGGCAAAAATGGTTGACAATGTGTTGGAGAAATTTTGTCAACTTGACATTCTGATATGCAACGCCGGGATCGCGCAGCAAAAATTATTTGGCGATTTGACCGATGAGGATTGGCGGCGGATGTTTGCCGTCAACGTGGACGGTATGTTCTATACCATCCGGGCGGCCCTGCCCCATTTCATTCACCGAAAGGCGGGGCGGATTTTAACGCTGTCCTCCATGTGGGGACAGGTGGGCGGGTCCTGCGAGGTGGCCTATTCCGCCGCAAAGGCCGCTGTGATAGGCCTTACCAAGGCGCTGGCCAAGGAGGTTGGGCCCTCTGGCATCACGGTAAACTGTGTTTCACCGGGAGTCATTGACACCGAAATGAACGCCAACCTGAGCCCGGAGGATTTGGCCGCCCTGGCGGAGGAGACCCCCCTGGAGCGGATCGGACGGCCGGAGGATGTGGCCGAGACCCTGTGGTATCTGGCTTCCGATGCCGCCGGTTTTTTTACCGGACAGGTTTTGGCTCCCAACGGCGGACTGATTATCTGAATTTGTCCGCCTGTGTTCATAAATTGTTCATGATTCACACAATGGGCGCCTGTGCGCAGGCGCCCATTGTGCGTTTTTGAGGTTGACAATTTCGGGCGACACGCATATAATTGTCAACAACTTCGAAAAGGAGGAATATGAAATGAAAAAGTCTAGCATCCTGTCTCTTGCGCTGGCGGGTGCTCTCAGCTTCTCCATGCTGGCCGGCTGCGGCGGCAACGACCAGAACGGTTCCGCCAACACCCCTGCCGGCGGCAATGAGACCACCAGCGGCAACACCTCCGGCGGTTCCACCGAGGGCACCATCAAGATCGGCGGCATCGGCCCCCTGACCGGCTCCAACGCTGTGTACGGCCTGGCCACCAAGCAGGGCGCTGAGGTTGCCATCAATGAGATCAACGCTCTGGGCGGCCTGCAGTTCTCCCTGGACTTCCAGGACGACGAGGGCGACAGCGAGAAGGCCATCAACGCCTATGGCAAGCTGAAGGATGACGGCGCTCAGATCATCTACGGCTGCACCACCACCATCCCCTGCGTGGCTGTGGCCGCCGAGACCAACAGCGACCGCTACTTCCAGCTCACCCCCTCCGCCTCTTCCACTGACGTGACCAGCGGCCGGGACAACGTGTTCCAGGTGTGCTTCACCGACCCCAACCAGGGCATCACCGCCGCCAACTATATTAAGGACAACAACCTGGGCACCAAGATTGCCGTCATCTACAACAACGGCGACGCCTACTCCACCGGCATCTACAACGCCTTCCAGACCACCGCCGACGAGATCGGCCTGGAGATCGTCACTGTCCAGACCTTCCCCGACGACAGCAACACTGACTTCAACGTACAGCTGAACGCCGCCAAGGACGCCGGCGCCGACCTGGTGTTCATGCCCATCTACTACACCCCCGCTTCCCTGATCCTGAACCAGGCCAAGAGCATGGGCTATGAGCCCACCTTCTTCGGCTGCGACGGTATGGACGGTATCCTGGATCTGAAGGGCTTCGACACCACCCTGGCCGAGGGCCTGATGCTCATGACCCCCTTCAACGCCTGGGGCGAGGATGAGCGCACCGTGAATTTCGTCAGCGAGTATGAGACTGCTTACGGCGGTATTCCCAACCAGTTCGCCGCTGACGGCTACGACTGCATGTATGCCATCTACGAGGCCTGCACCGCCGCCGGTGTTACCGCCGACATGAGCGCCGAGGAGGTCTGCGAGGCCCTCATCGCCCAGTTCACCTCCGCTGACTTCAGCGTGGACGGCCTGACCGGTACCGGTATGACCTGGTCCACCAACGGCGAGGTCTCCAAGGCCCCTGTGGTGGTCAAGGTTGAGGGCGGCCAGTACGTCACTCAGTAATCAGGAAAAAGCGCATCGGAATACGACCGCTTGACAGGAACCCAGAAGCGGGTTGCCGGGGGGACCCGGCAGCCCGCTTTTCCCCGTATCATCCCATTTGGATGTATGGTGGAAACATGGGCGGCTCCGGAGAGGGCCTGTGTTTCTGCCATACATGGAACAGAGAAAAAAGTAGAGAGGTGAATGGTTTGAGCTTCCTCAACAATCTCATCACCGGAATCAGCCTGGGCAGCGTCTACGCCATCATCGCCCTGGGCTACACCATGGTATACGGCATCGC
>NZ_CALWXV010000031.1 GCF_944385615.1 uncultured Flavonifractor sp.
AGGAGCGTGAGCGCTATGTCGAATAGCATACCCGATATCAGTGAGGTGCTGCTCTTCGACCCCAAGTTTCTGGACCCCAGCCAGCCCACTGGCTTCTGGTTTTGTTCCGACCCGGAGGATGTGCTGGCCATCCAGATCAACGCGGGCTGTCTGCGGACCCTGGGGGACTGGAACACCATCGGCCAGTATGAGTCCTTTTTCCTGCAATTTTGCTATGTGCTGGTGGTGTGTGCCGACCCGGAAAAGCGGGCGGTCATGGTCAAGGAGCTGCGCCACCGCCTCCCCAATGTGATCCTGCTGGCGGTGGAGGACAAGGGGTTCCGCCGCTGCTCCTCGGTGCGGGCGCTGCGGGATACCTACGGCCTGAAGGCTGTGGACCAGATCCTGCTGGATACCGTGGAGATCCCGGCCTATGGCCTGCTGGATTTGGCCGACGTCAAGCAGCCGGACGTGTCCCGCCTGGACAAGGCCCTCTTCGGCATCTCCAATCTGGACCAGGCCACCGGCGGGGCCATCATGGGGGAGCTGTCCGTATGGACCGGCAAGCGGGGGGAGGGAAAGAGCACCCTGCTGGACCAGTTCCTGCTGGAGGCCATTGACCAGGGGTATCCGGTGTGCGCCTATTCCGGGGAGCTGCCCGCCTGGAAGTTTAAATACTGGGCCTCCCTCCAGGCGGCGGGTCCGGACTACCTGACCATGAAGCGGGACAAGCTGAGCGGCCGGGAGATCCCGGAGCCCACCCCCTTTGCCCGGGAGATGATCGACGCGTGGTGGCGGGGCCGCTTTCTGCTCTACGACATCGGTACCAGCACCTACCACGACGCCTCCAACATCCTGCGGGTGTTCCGGTACGCCCACCGGCGCTACGGGGCCAGGGTCTATCTGGTGGACAACCTGATGACCGCCCGCTTCCGGGGGAATGACCGGGATTTCTACCGGGCTCAATCGGAATTTGTAGCCGAGCTGGCCGCCTTTGCCCACGACAACGATGTGCACGTCCATCTGGTGGCCCACCCCCGCAAGACCGAGCGGATCGACGACTCCGATGCCGTGTCCGGCCTTGGGGATATCACCAATCTGGCGGACAATGTGTATGCGCTGGAGAAGGAGTCCCAGGAGGACCGGCAGCAGGATTCGGTGCTCACCATCCTGAAAAACCGGTTCTTTGGGGAGCGCAAGCGGAGCATCGGCCTGAATTTCGAGCCCAGAAGTAAGCGGTTTTACAAGTCGGGCACCGGCAATCCCAAGAAGGCCTATGGATGGGCCCTGAGCGGTCCCCAGCAGTTTGTGGAGCTTCCGGATACTGCCAATGATCCCTTTGCGGAGAAACAGGGACAAGACCGGGGCGGAGGAGGTGGAGCGGCGTGAACGTGGGGGACAAGCTGACCTGGACCCCGTCGGGCTTTGACCATGAAGTCAGCGGCCAGCGGGCGGACAAGGTACGCAAGCTGAGAAGCGTTACCGGAGTGATTGCCTACATACATCCGGCCGGGCGGTTTTACCTGGCCGAGGCCCAGGTGGGCGGGGCTGTGATCCGGGAGTGCTTCCCGATCAATCAATCGAAGTAAGGAGTGTTTGTGCATGAAAACCTTTGCCATTGTGAATCGAAAGGGCGGCGTGGGCAAGACCACCACCGCCGTCAATCTGGCCTATGTGCTGGCCACCAGCCATCACCTGCGGGTGCTGCTGGTGGACGCCGACGGACAGGCCAACGCCACCCAGCTCCTGCTGCCCCCCGGGGAGTACGCTGGGCTGGGGGCCCTGCTGCGGGGGATGGTCCTGTGCTACGACGAACTGACGGTACATACCGACGTGTCCGGCCTGGACGTGCTGCCGGCGGCGGAGGACCTGTGGGCCCTGGACCTGGAGGCCGCCGGCGGAGACCGGGGCCGGTGCTACCGGGCGCTGCGGGATATGCGGGAGGCCATGGAGGAGGACGGGGCCTATGACGTGATGGTCATCGACTGCCCGCCCAACCTGTCCGCCGCCTGTGTGTCCGCCATCCTGGCCAGCAACGCCGTCATCATCCCGGTGCTGTCCGACGCCTGCTCGGCCACCGGCGTGGGGGACCTGGTGGACCAGATCGCCAGCCTGCGGTCCCTTCACCCCGCTCTCCGGGTGGCGGGGGTGCTGGTCAACCAGTGGCACCGCACCCCGGTGGTGGAGAACACCGTGGCCTACCTGCGGGAGGAGGGCTGTGTACCCGTCTACGACACGGTGATCCGCCGCACCGACAAGGTGCCCGAGTCCAGTTGGGCCCGGATGGCGGTGCAGGCGTGGAGCCCCTTCTGCTCGGCGGCCCGGGATTACCGGGCATGGGCGGCAGAGCTGCTGGAAAAGGAGGTCATCCGATATGGGCAAGCCTGACCTGGGGGCGCTCATCGCCCAGACCATGAACCCGCCGCCCCGGGCGCGGAGCATCGAGGTTATTACCGGGGAAATCGTGGAGCTGAAAAAGCAGGCTGGGGAGGCCATTCTGGGCATTGGCCAGCGGCTGATTGAGGCAAAGGAGATGTTGCCCCATGGGGAATGGCTGCCGTGGCTCACCGAGCGGGTAGAGTTCTCCGAGCGGACAGCACAGAACTTCATCCGGCTAGCTCGGGAGTGGTCAAATCCGCAGGCGCTTGCGGATTTGGGGGCGACAAAAGCCCTGACATTGCTGGCGCTGCCGCCGGAGGAGCGGGAGCAATTCATCGAGGACCACAACGTCATCGACATGTCTACCCGCCAGCTGGAGCAGGCCATCAAGGAGCGGGACGAGGCCAGGGCCGCCGCCCAGCGGGCGGAGGCCGACAAGCGCACCGCCGAACAGGCCCGGGCCAAGATGGCCGAGGACATGAAGTTCCTCAATATCCGTTTATCTGGGGCCAAGGAGGATCGGGAGCAGGCTATGCAGGACGTGGCCCGTTTGGAGGCTGAACTGGCTGACCTGAAGGCCCAGCCGGTGGACGTGGCGGTGGAGACGGTGGTGGACCAGGCCGCCATTGAGAAGGCCCGTGCCGAGGCCGTGGCCGAGATGCAGGCCAAGCTGGACAAGGCCAGGGAGAAGCAGAAGAAGGCCGAAGCCCAGCGGCAGGAGGCCCAGGAACAGCTGGAAGCGGCCCGGCGCAAGCTGGAAGAGCAGGCCAAGGCGGAAAAGCAGGAAAACTTGGCCGGGGACAAGGAATGGGCTCAGTTTGAACTACTCTTCAACCAGGCCAAGGATCACGCCAACCAGATGCTGAAACTACTCTTCCATGCGCGGGGCCGGGAGGACCAGGCCACTGCCCAGATCATGGAAAAGGCTCTAATGGCTCTGTCTGAGCAAATTGGGAGGTGTGCGAAGTGAGTACCTGGTATAAGCAGGCGGAGGCCCGGCTGAAGGAGGAATACAAGACTGTCACCGGACACAAGGAGTCCGCCATGAAAAGCGCCGTGCGGGACGCCCTGCTGGAGTTCTGCCGCCAGAATGAGGAATTTGCCCAGGCGGTGGCCCAGGGCGGCTCCTTCCAGGACTGCATGAAGGCGGTGGCCCAGGGTGTGGGAAACTGCATCTCCGATCTGGAGGCCTACCGCCGTGCGGCGGCCTTCTATTTCGACGGGGCAAAGGTCCAGTTCTCCATGTCCATCCAGCTGGAGCCGGCGGAGACCGAGCCGGACCGGAAGGGCATCCTGCTGGACCTGTCCGACTTCTTCTGAGGGGGTGGGCAGGATGTCGAAGTATACGGACCGGGAGCAGGAACTGCTGGACGGCTGGCCCACCGTGACGGCGGAAGATCTCACGCGGATGAATGATCTGTTCCCCCACTACCTGTTTTTCCGCAAAGAGGGGGACCTGATGGGCCTGGGCGGGGTCAGGCTGTACACCTCCTGCTGCGGCCATAAGGAGTACCGGCCCTACCTGCTCCGAACTGAGACGCCGGAGCACCGGGACCTGCTGGACCACCTGAAACACAAAGAATCCTGGACCTGCCCCTGGTGCGGCCGGACCGTGACCGTTATCGACCTGGCCAAGGCCAGAAAGCGGAAGGCCCTGCGCCGGGTGGAACTGACGGTACTCCTCCATGTGCAGGGCGACGCCCTCTGTGCCGACGCCTTGGCCCTGTGGAAGGACTATGCCGATGAGGCGGACCTCACTGCCCGCCCCACCGCCTGGTGCTCCAGCGGCTACCGGTTTACCCAGGGGGAGGTGATGCAGGTGGATCACCAGTGGGATGACAAACATCCCTGTATCACCTACGAGCGGGACAAGCTGGGGCGGCGGAAGCTGGTACAGGAGCCCTTCAAGTTTGGCAGCCTCTCCTGGTATCGCTACGAGGCCTATTCCATTCTCAACCGGGAGGCCCTGGAGGGGCACCCGCTGTTCCGGTACTGCGGCTATTTTGACCTTTGGCAGTACCGGCCAATGGGGCCCCGAGGATATGCCGCCCGCTTCCACGATTTCATTTCCTACCTGACCGCCTACGCCATCTACCCCAGGCAGGTTGAGATGCTGGCCAAGGCGGGGTACTGGGAGCCGCTGAACGATCTCATATACAGCCGCAAGAAGAACGCCGCAGCCATGTGCTGGGAGGAGCCGGACCCCCGCAAATCCTTCCGGCTGAATAAGCGGGAGCTGTCCCTCCTGATGGGGATGCAGCCGCCTATAAAAACCCTGGAAGTACGCAACTATGTGGGGCGGCATTGGGGCGAGACGTGGAGCCTGCCGTTTTGTATGGACTTCTGCAATCTGTGGGGGAACCACTTGGACCCCATGGAGGTCCTCCGGTTTCTGAACCGGTACCGGCTGGACCCGGATCGGTTTCTCCGGTACCTGGGCGGAGAGTTTGACCGGGACCACATCGAGGCGGTCTATTACGCGGATCTGTTTGAGATCTATCGGGACTATCTGAATGGAGCTTACCAGCTGGGCTATTGTCTGGAGCACAGCCGGGTGCTGTGGCCGCCGGAGCTGTTTACCGCCCACGACTTGACCATGGAGCAGCTGGCCCAGCGGCAGGAGGTGAGCCAGGCCCAAAACCGCCGGGCCCGCCGGCTGAAGTACGAGTTTGAGCTGGACGGGTGGAAGATCGTATTCCCCGCCACGGCGGCGGCCATCAAGCGGGAGGGCAAGATGCTGGACCACTGTGTAGGCGGCTATGCCGACCGGCACATGAGAGGGGTCACCACCATCCTGTTCCTGCGCAGGTCCAGCGCCCCCAGCACCCCCTATGTGACCATTGAGATGGACGGCAACCAGATCCGGCAGATCCACGGATACCACAACGACACCCTGCCGGACAGCCCCAAACCCCGGGAGGTCCACAAAGTATTTTTGGACACCTGGCTGCGCTGGCTCCGGGCGGGCAGCAAGCGGAACGAGGACGGCACGCCCAAGCTGCCCAAACGCGCCGGGACCGGGAAGGCAGAGCAAAAAGGAGTTGGTGCGGCGTAGACAAGGACACATCCATTACACGCTCCGGCCCTCTGCCGGGTGAGAGCGTCCGCTCACCCGACCTCTCTTTTCTCTTTCTCTGCCGGAGCACTGCTGATCGGAAGGCCTGCGTCCCTACGCGGGGTAATGGTAGGAAAGGCGGGGCACCCGGCAGAGGGCCGGAACAAAAAAGCACCGCCCGGTGGGGCGGTGCTTGGGGCCGGTTACAGGTCCTCCAGATCGGCGGCGGGGAGATCGTTTTCCACATTGTCCCGGGCCAGATCGGTATCCAATTCCGGGTAGGCATCGGAGGGGATGGGCTTCTCGTGCCAGACCTTCATGTGGGGACCCGAGGTGCCTGCCACAATGGGATTTGCCTTGCTTTTCCCGTGCTTGGCCTTGCCCTGGAGCTCAGGGACAGGGGGCTCTGTGTTGCGGGGCTGGGTGTGGGTCACATCAGGACGTGCCATGCCTTGCTTGGCCATACTATCACCTCAACCGGTAGCGTTCCACAAATGAGAAAAAATAATCGTACCCTTGTGTAAGCCGCCCGCAGGCGGCTGGGAGGCTCAGAACAACTGCTTGACCTCATCGACCATGCGCTGAAGTTCCTCCAAAGTGGCAGGCTGCTGTTTGCGGGCTCGGATCTGAGCCTGGATATAGCCGGGAAGCTGGGCAAAGTAGGCCTCCGCGGCCGGGTCCCGATCAAACAGAACATACATATCGCTGTACGTGGGTTCCATGTGCTTCACCTCCAGGAATAGTTTGCCCACGGACGGTCTGCTTATCAATCAGGAACAAAGACATAAGGGGGAAAAATTATGGGAAAGAAAGAGGTGCGGTGATGGCAAAACGGTTGAAACATATCCGGGCGGGATTGGTCAACTATGACTACCTGGTGGCAGTTCCCTCCAAAGGGGACAGTCCCCGGGTACGGGCGGCCAAACAGGCAGCCTCCACTGCCGCCCAGCAGTGCATGAATCTGAAGAACAGTTGGCGGGAACTGGAACTGAAAGCGGCGGCCAATTTCACGGCCCGGGATTATGTGATTACCTACACCTATGACGACGCCCACCTTCCGGCAGACAAGGGACAGGCCGGAAAGGAACTGCAAAAATACTTCCGCAAGCTGCGGGCGGCGCGGAAGAAGCGGGGCCAGGTGCTGCGCTATGTCTACGTTACAGAGGGCTTTCACGCCAAACAGGCCGCCTCCTTCCTAGGGGAGGATGGGCACCTGGAGGACAGGCGCATCCACCACCATGTACTCCTCAATGCCACCGGGCCGGGGGACTATGACGAACTGCGTTCCCTGTGGCATGGCGGCGGGTATATCCGTATTGAGCCCCTGGACGTCCACTACTACCGGGAACTGGCCAAGTACATGACCAAGGAGGCCAGAGAGTTTGGAAAGCCAAAGGTAGGGGAGCGGACCTGGCGGGGGTCCAGAAATCTCAGAAGCTATGAGGTGGAGTACACCGACATCCCCTCCGACTCCATGACCCTGGCCCCACCCTTCGGCGCGGTGGACTATGAGTCCTTCGGGGAAACCAACCCCTATGGATACGCCCTGTTTGTGGGGGCCAGGTATCTATTATATGGCGAGTCCCAGCCCGGCAAGCTGTCCTATACAGCGGGCCGAAGGCGGCAGGCGGCCTGTCATTTTCCATCTTGAAACCAGTGTTAATAATCGAACACAGGTGTAGAAAAGGAGGCAACCCTCTTGCAAACAAGACAAGAACCGAGTAAACTGGTCAACAAGGACAGACGCGTCATCTGTCCCGTCTGCGGCAGGCCCACCCAGTTCCGGGTGAGACCGGATACCCAGGCCAGGAATTGGCCCATCTGGTGCAAGCACTGCCGGCAGGAAAGTATCGTGAATATCGAAGCGCCTGAGCCAGCGTCCACAGAGACCAGCGCCTGAGCCGATGACCACCCGATGGGGGTGTCGTTGGCTTGGGCGCTTTTTGTTTTGCCCGGAGGTGATAGCCCGTGGCAGGACAGACGTCTGGCCAGCCCGATCCTCTGTGGGTCCTTCCCGGGGAAGAAATTCCTGCGGGGCCGAATGACCCCGGTATTTTCCTGTGAGAAAATCGGTTAAAAATGCGTTGTTACGTTACGAAATTGGAACAAATAGACTGAAATTATACCCCGTAGGGGGTATAACCTGCTCTGTTTGGGCGGGGAAAAGGCGAAATGCAGGGCCGAAAGGGGAGAGCTGTATGGGGGAGCAGGGGAAAAAGCCGGGGAAGGCATCCAGGGCGGAGGTCCTGACTGGAACGGTCCCGGAGTGGGCCACCACGACTGTCATCGCCCAGCTGCTGGGCAAGACGGTCCGCCGGGTGCAGCAGCTCACCCAGGAGGGCATCCTGGAGACCCAGGTGCCGCCCCAGGGGGGCACACGGAAGTACCGCACCTGCGAGACGGTCCAGCGATATCTCAGCCATGTGGCCCAGAAGGCCCAGGAGGCCGGAGACAGCGGCCGGGCGGCCCAGCTGGCCTTGAAGAAGCTGGAAGCCGAGGTGGAGCTGAAGGAGAGCCAGGGCCAGCTGCACCGGCTGAAGACGGCCATCGCCGAGGGGAAGTATCTGCCGGCCCGGCAGGCCACCGAGGATCTGGCGGAGTTTTTGGCCCGGTTCCGGGTCTTTGCCCTCCAGATCCCGCCCCGGATCGCGGGCACTCTGGCGGGCTATACGGACGCCCTGACCGTCCGCACCATGGAGCAGTCCATGCGCAGTGAGGTGGAGGGGATGCTGGCGGCCTTTGTGGACGCCGCCCAACCGGAGGAGGCGCAGGCCCCTTGAAGCAGGCCTATCAGGCGCCGGCTTGGATCTATCAGGCCCTCCAGGTGCTGCGGCCCCGGCCCCGGCTGACCGTCTCCCAGTGGGCCCAGGCCAAGCGCCGGGTCACGTCGGGGGCCATTCCAGGCCCCTGGAACAACAGCGTCACCCCTTATCTAGTGGGCATCATGGATGCCTTTTCTCAGGAGACCGTGGAGGAGATCGTCTTTGCCAAGCCCACTCAGGTGGGGGGCACCGCCGCCATGGAGAACATGATCGGCAGCCTGGTGGACCAGGACCCGGCCCCCACCCTGGTGGTCTATCCCTCTGACGATCTGGCCGAGGCCACGGCGGAGACCCGCCTCATCCCTATGTTCAAAAGCCACCCGGATATGGCGGGGAAGTTCCGGGAGCACGAGAGCAAAAAGCTCCAGCTTAGCTTCCGGGATATGTGGCTCTATCTGACCGGGGCCAACAGCCCGGCGGACCTGTCCAGCAAGCCCATCAAGAATCTGTTCCTGGACGAGGTGGACAAGTATCCGGGGGCCACCAAAAAAGAGGCGGACCCCATCTCCCTGGCCAAGGAGCGCACCAAGACCTTTTTCAACCGAAAGATCTTCATGGCCTCCACCCCCACCCTGCGCACCGGCTACATCTGGAGGGAGAAGGAGGCCGCCGAGGTGGAGTACCACTATTTTGTGCCCTGTCCCCACTGCGGTACCCTGATCGAGCTGAAATTTGCCCAGCTCAAATGGCCGGACAAAGAGCAGGTGCCAGACCCCGCCCAACGGGCGGAGAGGGCCGTCTATGTGTGTCAGGCCTGCGGCAGCGTGCTCACAGACCGGGACAAGGGGCCCATGCTCCAGGCCGGACGGTGGCAGCCGGTGCGGGGGACCAGCAAGCGGCCCAGAAGCGTGGCCTTCTGGCTGAATACCCTCTATTCTCCCTTCACCCCCTTTGTGGAGATCGTGCGGGAGTTCCTGCGCAGCAAGGACGACCCGGATCTGCTCCACAACTTTGTCAACAGCTGGCTGGCGGAGCCCTGGGAGGATACCAAGTTGAAGACCAGCGCCGAGCTGGTGCTGGAGCGCCAGACCGGCCTGCCGGAGTGGGCGCTGCCCCAGTGGACCAAGCTGGTCACCGGGGGGATCGACGTGCAGGAGAACTGCCTGTACTGGACCATCCGGGCCTGGGGCAGCGGGATGACCTCCCAGAATGTGGCCCACGGCCAGGCCCTGTCCATGGCGGAGGTGGAGCGGATCATGAATCTGCCCCTGTACCTGCCGGACGGCCAGCAGAGGGTGGTCAACCTGGCCCTGATGGACAGCGGCGACCAAACCGACCAGGTGTATGAGTTCTGCCTGCGCAATGCCGACTGGGCCCTGCCCTGCAAGGGCACGGCCGCCATGCTGTCCGACTATCGGCTGTCCACGGTGAACAAGGCGGGCAGCAAAGCCTACGGCATGAAGCTGGTGCTGGTGGACGGCGGCAAGTACAAGGATCTGATTGCCGCCCGGATGCGGCGGCAGAACGGTACCGGGGCCTGGATGGTGTACCAGGGCTGCGATTTGGAGTACGCCCAGCAGGTAACGGCGGAGCACAAGGTCACCCAGCGCACCGGGTCCCGGGAGGTGCAGCGGTGGGTGCTGAAAACCTCCCACGGGGACAACCACTATCTGGACTGTGAGGTATACGCCGCCGCGGCGGCCGATGTGCTGGGTGTGCGCACCCTCTTTCTGGAGGAGGAGAGAGTGGCGGAACAGGCGCCCGCCAGAGGTTCTGTCCAGAAGGTTACACAGGAGGAGGCCTGGATTCAGGCCCGGGAAAATTGGCTTTGAGGTGAGCGTATGAGCGAACAAACAGGAACACCGGCCCAACTGCTGGAGCAGGTCAACCAGGCCATCGGGGCGGTGCTGGCCGGCGGGCAGTCTTACACCATCGGCAGCCGTTCCCTGACCCGGGCGGACCTGGCCATGCTGAAGGCCATGCGGGATGATCTGGAGGCCCAGCTGGCCGACGGGGACAGCGGCGGGCTGCTGGGGCGCACTTATGTGGCCTTCTTCGAGGGGCGGTGAGGGACATGGGGATGCTGGAGCAGCTGATCGCCGCCCTGTCCCCCCGGCGGGCCTACGAGCGGGAGCTGTGGCGGCAGGGGCTGGACGGGCTGCGGGGCTACGATGCCGCCAGCCCCGGACGGCTGAACGCCGGGTGGCGGGTCCACAACGAGAGCGCCGAGCTGACCGACCGGCAGAGCCGGGACGTGATCCGGGCCAGGGCCCGGGACCTGGAGCGCAACAGCGACATTGCCCAGGCGGTGCTGTCGGCCTACAAGCGCAACGTGGTGGGGAAGGGGTACACCCTCCGGGCCAGAACGGGGGACGACCAGCTGAACAACCAGATCGAGCGGGTGTGGCGGCAGTGGTGCAAGGCCAGAAACTGCGACGTCACCGGGGAGCAGTCCTTCCACCAGATTCTGCGGATGCTGGTGGAGCGGAAGAAGATCGACGGCGGGATGCTGGTGCTCTTCCGCTACACCAGAGGCGGGGTGGTCCCCTTCAAGCTCCAGGCCCTGGAGGTGGACGAGCTGGACACCACCCGCACCGTCCCTAAGACGGCGGGCAACCGGGTGGTGGGGGGTGTGGAGTACAACCGGTACCGCCGCCCGGTGGGGTACTGGATCCGGCAGTATGACATTGAGGGATGGCAGCTGCTGGAGCCGCTATACCTCCCGGCCAAGGATGTGTTCTTCTGCAAGACCAGGCACCGGCCCAGTCAGCTGCGGGAGATGTCGGACATGGCCCACACCGTCACCCGCATCCGGGATACCAATGAGTTTATCACCGCCGTCTCGGTGAAGGAGCGGATCGCGGCCTGTCTGGCGGTGCTTATCAAAAAGACCCTGCCCACCGGCGGCGTGGGCCGTGGCGGGTACCGGCAGCCCGACGGACAGGTGGACTACAGCGGCAAGCGGCTGGGCCCCGGCATGATTATGGAGATGAACGCCGGGGATGAGGCCCAGATCGTGGAGCCCAAGGGGGCGGCCACCGACGCCACCGCCTTCCTCAAGAGCCAGGAGGGGCTCATCGGCGCAGGCCAGGGCCTCAGCTATGAGGCGGTGAGCCGGGATATGTCGGGGGCCACCTATTCCTCCGCCCGGCAGAACGCCATCGAGGATGAGAGCACCTTTGCCGAGGACGTGGAGCTGGTCACCCAGTTCATGTCGGAGGTCTATGAGCGCTTCGTGCTCTCCGGCTACCTCACCGGCCTGTTTTCCATGCCGGATTTCTGGGAGCGGCAGGCGAACTATTTGGAACACAGCTGGGTGAAGGCCCCGAAGAAGTGGATCGACCCCACCAAGGAGAGCAATGCCAACCGCATTGCTCTGGCGTCGGGGCAGAAGACATACCAGGATATTTGCGCGGAGCAGGGCAAGGACTGGAAGGACGCCGTGGACGAGACGGCGGAAGTGCTGGCCTATGCCCGGGCGCAGGGTATCGAGATGGGAGGGATTTTGTTTGGAAACGGAACGACAGCGGCAGAGCAGAACACCGCCCGGCCAGAGTGACCGGGGCGGGGGTACCCGGTGCATGGGGGCCGTCCAGATCCGTGCCCAGGAGGGGGAGGAGAGCCGCCGCCGGGTGCTGAGCTTTTCCAGTGAGGAGCCGTACCAGCGTTGGTTTGGAATGGAGATCCTGGACCACGCCGACGGGGCGGTGGACCTGGAGCGGCTGAACAGCGTGGGGGTGCTTCTCTTCAACCACAAGACCGACGTAGTGGTGGGCAAGGTGCTCCGGGCCTGGGTGGAGGACCACCGGGGCATGGCTGAGGTGGAGTTTGACTCCGACCAGGAGGCCGACAAGATTTTTGGTAAGGTGCAGTGTGGCACCTTGAAAACCACATCAGTGCGCTATGCGGTGGACAGCTGGGAGGAGGTGGCCCCCGGCAAGACCTCAGCCGACGGGCGGTTTACCGGCCCCTGCCAGATCGCCCGGAAGTGGACGCCTCTGGAGGTGTCCATCGTGTCGGTGCCCGCCGACGCCACCGTGGGGGTGGGCCGGATGGAGGAGGACGCCGGGCCTGTGGGTCTGACCCTGTGCCAGCGGCAGATCCAGATCAACCAAAACAGATTCAGGAGGGAATATACATGACCATTCAGGAGATGATCAAACGTCAGCAGGCCCTGGTGGATGCCGCCCGCCAGGCGGGCCGGGATCTGACGGAGGAGGAGCTGCGGGAGTTCCAGCAGCTGCAGCGGGACCTGGAGGCCCAGCCTGCCTCCGATGAGCGGGCGGCTGTGGAGGCGGAACGCCGGCGGATCTGTGAGATCATGGCTCTGTGCCGCCAGACCGGCATGGACCCGGCGGAGCCCATTCAGAAGGGGGACAGCCTGGATGCGGTGCGGGCGGCCGCCGTGACCTACCTGCTGGAGCACGGCGCGCCCCTGTCCGCCCCTGCCAGAGACAACCAGGGGGACGGCTTCCGCTCCGCGGCGGTGGACTCCATGCTGCTGCGGGCGGGAGTGCCGGTGGAGCGCCCGGCGGAGGGGGCGGACCAGCTGCGGGGGCTGTCCCTGCGGGATCTGGCCATTGAGTGCCTGGCCCGGGACGGCGAGGGTACCCAGGCCAGCCTGCTGCGGATGTCCAGGGATGACCTGTGGAACCTGGCCTGCCGCCAGTTCTTCAACCCCACCGCCGCCTTCCCCGCCATTCTGGACGAGGCCATCCAGAAATCCATTGTCCACCAGTACCAGGCGGTGCCCACCACCTTTGATCTGTGGACCACCAAGGGCAGCGTGTCCGACTTCAAGCCCACCAAGGACCACAGTTACCTGGTGGGCGGGGCCGGGTCCTTCCAGCTGGTGGGGGAGAATGGGGAGCTGAAGCACGACGCCCCCAAGAGCGAGCTGATCCCCCAGCGGAAGATCGACACCTACGGCCGCCAGTTCTCCATGAGCCGCCAGGCCTTTATCAATGACGATGTGGGCTTTCTCACCGAGGTGCCAGGCATGTATGCCGCCAGCGCCAAGCGCACCATCAACAAGCAGGTGTACACCATCCTGATGAGCAATCCCGCCGTCTTTGACGGGGTGGCCCTCTTTGACCCGGCCCACGGCAACCTGATCCAGACCGGCAGCCCCCCGTCGGTGGAGTCCATGCAGAAGCTGATGCTCAAGCTGCTGCTCCAGAAGGACCCCTTCGGGGAGGCCATTACCATCCAGCCCAGAACGGTGGTGGTGCCGGTGGGCTATGGGTTCCTGCTGTCTCAGCTGCTGGAGACCCGGGAGATCGAGGTGAGCGGCATCGGCAGCCACACCGCCAACGCCCTGTACAACTACCGCAATCAGCTGACGGTGGTGGAGGAGGGGACCATCAACGCCCTGGCCGGGTCTGGGGCCGCCCCCTGGTTTATGGTGGGGGACAAGACCCACGCCAAGAGCATCCAGGTGGACTATCTGAACGGACAGGAGGCCCCCACCATCCGCCGCAGCGAGGTGCCCGGCCAGCTGGGTTACGTCTGGGACATCTGGCTGGACTGGGGCATCACGGTGGTGGACTGGCGGGGCATCGCCCGGAACAACGGCGTGCCCCTGACCAATGACTGACAGGAGGGAGACCAAATGAAAGGGATCTATTGGCAGAAGGGTGACACCCTGGACTACACCCCGAAGGAGGCGGTGGAGTATGGCCAGGTGGTGGACCTGACTACCCGGATCGGGGTGGCGGCCAGCGATATTGCCGCGGGTGAGCAGGGACAGCTCCACATGACCGGCGTATTCCAAATGGACAAGGACGGCAGCGAGATTGCTCTGGGGGCCGCCCTGTACTACGACAAGAGCGGGGACCAGATTACCACCACCGCGGAGGGCCACACCCCGGCGGGCTATGCCGCCGCACCGGCCGCCGCCGGAACGGGCACTGTGCTGGTCAAGCTGCTGGGCTGAGGAGGAAACAGATATGAAAACGCTCATTGCCACACGGCCTATTTTGTATCAGGGGCGCATGATTCAGTCTGGGGATCGGCTCCCCGCCGATGAGCAGAAGATGGTAGAGGCCTGGCTGCGGGCCGGAAGCGCCTGCTGGGTGGGAGATGTGACCGCCGCCGATACAGGCGGGGAGGCTGCCCCCGACGGCGCGGTCATCCCCGATGCCCTGGATATCGTAGACGGCCACTTTACCGTGGATAGCCTGATGACCCTGACCAGGGAGTCCATGGAGGACCTGGTCCAGGACCTGGGGCTGGACAGTGCCAAGTGCAAAAATAAGAGCGAACTGGCCCAGCTGCTGGCGGCGGTGGAGCTGGAGGCCGCCTCAGAGGAAGAGGACCCGGCCACATGAGCAGCTTTCAGGAGGCCGTGGCCCGGGACGTCCACGGGGTATTCCTCAACGTGGAGGAATTTGCCCAAATACGCACCGTCCGCTATGACGGCCAGGAGTACCTGGATATCCCCATCGTGCTGTCCGACCGGAAGGAAGAGGCCCGGCGGCAGCTCCAGTCCGACCACGTCCAGGGGCTCTATCAGGTCTCCGCCGTCCTGCACTGTGCCCGGTCCGACCTGGGCGGGAACCAGCCCGAACAGGGCGCCCGCCTGTCGGTCAATGACCGGGAGGGGGGCGGCGGATATTTCCGGAGCTTCTATGTGGCCGCTTCCGGCTGTGAGATGGGGATGCTCCGGGTGGAACTGGAGGCGATGGACGAATGAGCTACGCCATCACCATTGACGAAATCGACGATAGCCTTGACCGGGTATCGAAGCTCCTGTTCGGAATTCCTGATGGTGTTTATCGCGCCGTTGGCAGCGCCTTAAAACGGTCTGCACAGCACGGTCTCACCGTCGGTATGAAGATCGTTTCCCAGGAGTATGCCATCTCACAGGGGGAACTAAAATCTAGGACGCGGAACATCAATACCATTGTCAAGGACACCTCCGGCTCCTATGAGATCACCTTCGGCTATCGCGGGAATGTCATTCCCCTTATCAAGTTCGACACCAAGCCTGGTGCGGGCGGGAGAATCCATACACGTGTCTTGCGTTCCAGCGCCCAGCAGACCCTTGAAAATGCCTTTGTTGCCCATGTGGGCGGACATACCGGCGTGTTTGAGAGAGAGGGCCAGGAGAGATTTCCCATCCGAGAGCGGTTCGGGCCTTCTGCCATCCAAGCGTTTTATGCCCATGAAGAGACGACTGACAAGATGGACCAGGAAATTTTACAAACTTATGAGCGCCGGATCGAGCATGAGATCAACGCGCTCCTCAACGGCTGGAGGTGAGTTTATGACGAAAGTGACGCTGCTGGAGCAGCTGCGGGCCTTTACCCAGGCCAGCACAGGGGATATGCGCCTGCCCACCGTTCTGCAACAGGATGAGGACGCCCAGGCATACCGGGCGCCGGAGGTCTACTGTGCCCGCCTGCCGGACAGCAGGGCGGCCAAGAAGAAAGCCCCCTATATCCTGCATCAGATCATCACCGGGAAAGATGCCTTTCCAGCAGGCAAACACCCCCAGAGCGCGGCTGTGGTGCGCACCATCTTCTGTGTGTACCACGGGGACGAGCAGGAGGGCGGACTGCTGCTGCTGGGCCTGATGGAGCGGCTGAGGATCGCCCTATTGGAGCAGGTGGTCATCGGCCGGCAGTTCATCCTGGATCTGGGCGAGGGCTTGGAGACCCTGGTCTATCCCGATGACACAGCGCCCTATTTCATGGGAGAGATGAGCTCTGTATGGAGGCTCCCGACGATTGAAAGGAAGATAGCACATGGCAAAGACGCAATCCAATTCTATGGCGGCGGATACCCCCCAGATCAGCGGGGCCGCGTCCGCCAGGACCCGGAAACCTGACCGCGCCGCCGCCGGATTTTTCTGCTACATCGGCCCCAGCATTGGGGGCCTGATCCGGCACGGCGCCATCTACCGGGGGACCAGACGGGCGGCTCTGACCGCTGCGGCGGCTGCCATCGAGCAGTACCCCCTGGTCAAGACCCTGATCGTCTCCGGGGACAAGCTCCCGGAGGCCAGGCTGAAGGCAAAGAGACCGGGCAGCGCGCTGCATCAGAACTATCAGCGGCTGGCCGGAAAAGCGTAAGGAGGCACTGATATGGCATTAAATCTTGGCGTTCATGTATCCGAACAGGCCACGGCGGTGAGCACCCCGGTGAAGGCGGATGTGAGCGTCCCCTTTGTGGTGGGGGCGGCTCCCGCCCACGCTGCCGCCACCCCGGCAAAGGCCAACGTGCCGGTGCTGTGTACCAGCTGGGACGAGGCGGTAGCCAAGCTGGGCTTTTCCTACGACTGGAAAAGCTATCCCCTGTGTGAATTTATGTATGCCCACTTCCAGCTCTACGGCTGTCAGCCTGTGATTTTCTGCAACGTGCTGGACGGGAGCAAGTCCGGCATGGCGGACAGCGCCGCCGGAGACGGCCAGGAGGCCGTCCCCGTGTCCGACCACCAGGCGGTGCTTCCCTTTGCCGCCCTTGCCGACACCATCCAAGTCAGTACGGAGGCCGGTTTCAGTACCGTGCTGGAGCGGGACAGCGATTACAGCGTGTTCTATGACGAGGGCGGGACGGCCTGCCTGGTGGAGCTGCTGGAGTCCGGTGAGCACTACGACGAGAGCCAGCTGTACATCAAGTACAGCGCCGTCAAGCCCGACGGGGTGGAGCAGGCCGACATCGTGGAGGGCCTGGGGGTCATCGACGCCTGCATGAGCACCGTGGGCCTGATTCCCGATCTGATCTGCGTCCCCGGCTGGTCCCAGGACAGCGTGGTGGCGGCGGTGATGGCCACCAAGGCGGCGGGCATCAACGGCCTGTTCCGGGCCAAGGCCCTCATCGACTTTGACTGCGGCGCAGACGGCGTGCGAGAGTATTCCGAGCTGCCGGCGGCCAAGAGCCAGGGCAATCTGGTGGACGAAAACCAGATCCTGTGCTGGCCCATGGTGCGGCTGGGGGACTACATCTTCCACATGTCCACCCACCTGGCGGGACTGATGGCCCAGGTGGATACGGGCAACGGCGGCGTGCCCTATGAGAGCCCGTCCAATAAGAACTTCCAGATGGACGGCTGCTGTCTGGAGGACGGCACGGAGGTCAGCCTGACTTTTGAACAGACCAACCTCATCGCCGGATATGGCATCGTCACCGCTCTGAACTTCATGTCCATGGGCTGGACGGCCCGGAACAACTACACCGCCTGCTATCCCGGCAACACCGATGTGAAGGACCAGTTTATCCCCGTGTCCCGGATGTTCGACTTTGTAGCCAACACCCTCATCCGCACCTTCTGGTCCAAGCTGGACAAGCCCATGAACCTGCGGCTGCTGGACAACATCCAGGACACCTGCAACATCTGGCTCAACGGCCTGGTGAGCCAGGAATACCTGCTGGGGGCCAGGGTGGAGCTGATCGCCTCGGAGAACCCGGTAACCAGCCTGCTGGCCGGTATCATCTCCTTCCACATCTACCTGACCCCGCCCGTCCCGGCGCAGGAGATCCACTTTACCATGGAGTTTGATGTGGATGCTCTCACCAGCGCCCTGAATCTGGCTTCGTAAGAAGGAGGAAACCGCTATGAGCGCCAAACAGCCTGCGGCTTATATCAATCTGGAGATCTATGAGGACAGCGTCAATCTGCTGGGCGTGGCCAAGGTGCAGCTGCCCGCCATTGCCTTCCCCTGTGTCAACATCTCGGGCGCGGGAATGATGGGGGAGATGGAGGTGCCGCTGTACGGCATGGTCAGCAACATGACCACCACCATCACCTGGCTCACCCCCCACGGGGACGCGGTCAAGCTGATGTCCCCCCAAAAACACCAGCTGGATATGCGGGTAGCCGAGGAGTACTGGGACGTGGAGCAGGCGGATGTGGGCCTCTGGGCCGACAAGTATGTCATGATCGTCCGGCCCAAGACCACCACCCCCGGCACCGTGGCCCCCATGGCCTCCGCCGACACCTCCGGCGAGTATGTGGTGTACTATTTTGCCGCGTACAAAAACGGCGAACAGCTGTGGGAGGTAGACAAGCGTAACATGAAGTGCGTCATCCTGGGCGTGGACTACATGGCCGAGGTACGCAAGGCCCTGGGCAAGTAACGGGGCACCTATGTAACACAGAAAGGAGATCATTATGGCGACAGAGACCATTAAAAAGCCGGTGGACGAGGCGGAATTTGCCCAGGCAGAGCAGGAGGCGGCCCAGGCCGCCGACGGATATGTCCACACCTTCCAGACCCCATTTACTTACTGCGGCAAGACCTATAACAAGCTGACCTTCCGCTTTGACCAGCTCACCGGCGCGGACAGCCTGGCGGTGGAGGACGAGCTGCAGCTGCTGGGGAAGGCGGTCATCGTCCCCACCTTCTCCGGGCAATATCTGACCCGGATCGCCGCCCGTGCCTGCCAGGAGAAGCTGGACTTCATGGCCTTCGAGGCTATGCCCATCTGGGACTATAACCAGATCAGGAGCCATGCCCGCTCTTTTTTCATGGCCTCCGAGCTGTCCTAGCCGACGGCGGGGCCTGGCTGAGACGGCAGTGTCTGGTGCTGGCCCAGACCAACCATACGCCGGTCTCCTTCTGGCTGTCCCTGCCCCTGGGGGAGCTGGTGCGGTGGATCCATGCCAGCAATGAACTGGTCCGGGAACGGGAGAAAGACCGGCCCCAGACCTGAAGGGAGGCGGAGCTATGGCCAGCCGGAGAGAATATGAGATGCTGTTCCAGCTCAACGCAAAGCTGGGCGGCAATTACGCCAAAACCTTCCGCTCCGCCCAGGCGGAACTTGTCGGCATACAGAAGAAGATTCAAGCACTTTCCAAAACACAATCGGACATCGCAGCCTTTCAGAAGCAGCAGACGGCGGTGGAGAATACCCGAAAAAAGCTGGTCATGTTGCAGCAGCAGTACGACAACATCCAGCAGGAGCTTCAGGAGACCGGCAATGCCTCTTCCGAGCTAAAGAATAAGCTTCTATCCAAGCAACGGCAGTTGGGGAATACCACGGATGCTCTGGAGGCCCAGAGTGAGAAGCTGGAACAGCTGGGGGGCGCTCTGCGGGCAGCGGGGGCGGACACAGATGACCTGGCTGCAAGTTCTGCCAAATTAAAGCGTCAGATAGAAGATCTGAGAGCTGAGCAGGACAGAGTGGTAAGCAGTATTCAAAGCTTCGGCAACCAGGCCGGGCAGGCCTTTTCTGCCGCCTATGAGGCCCTGGCTGCGGCGGGCATCGTGACCGGGCTTCAGTCCATCATGACCTACTTTGCCGGATGCGCCCAGGCTGCCATGGACTTTGAGAGCGCCATGACCGGCGTGGCCAAGACCACTGACTTTACCGATGAGGAACTGGTGGCCATGTCGGACGCCATCCGCACCATGTCCACCCAGATCCCCGCCACCACCCAGGAGCTGGCGGCCATTGCTGAATCGGCCGGACAGCTGGGCATCCACAAGGAGTCCCTGCTGGACTTTACCGAGACCATGGCTATGCTGGGCACCGCCACCAACATGACCGCCGACGAGGCGGCCACCAACCTGTCCCGGCTGGCCAACATCACCGGCATGTCCCAGGAAAACTTCGGCCGCCTGGGGTCCACCATTGTGGACCTGGGCAATAACCTGGCCACCACGGAAAAAGAGATCGTGGACATGTCCATGCGCATCGCCGGCGCCGGTCACCAGGTGGGCATGACCGAGGCCCAGATCATGGCCTACTCCGGCGCTCTGTCCTCGGTGGGCATCCAGGCTGAGGCGGGCGGCTCCGCCTTCTCCACCCTCATTTCCGATATGTCCCTGGCCGTCCAGCAGGGGGAGGGGCGGCTGGAGCAGTTTGCCCAGGTGGCCGGTATGTCCGCCGAGCAATTCGCCCAGGCCTTTGAGACCGACGCGGCCGGGGCTATCCTGAAATTTATCCAAGGCTTGGGGGATCTGAGCGCCCAGGGGCGCAGCGCCATCGCGGTCCTGGATGACATGGAGCTGTCCGACATCAGTATGCGGGACGCCCTGCTCCGTGCCGCCGGGGCCAGCGGCACCTTTACCGAGGCCCTCAAGACTGCCAGCACGGCCTGGAAGGACAATACCGCCCTTACCACCGAGGCGAGCAAGCGGTATGCCACCGCCCAAAGTCAGCTGATTATGATGGAGAACGCCTACCAGAACCTGAAGGCGGCCATTGGCGAGGCCTATACTCCGGCGCTCCAGAAGGCTTACCAGGTGGGGACCCAGCTCTTCAATGGACTGGCGGCCTTTGCCCAGACAAACCCGGCCCTGGTCAACGGCTTCACCGCCTTTGCGGTGGTGCTGGGGGTGGTGGTAGCGGCTCTGGCGGCCTATACCGTGGCGGCCAAACTGGCGGCGGCGGCCTCCGCCATGCTGAGCGCCTCTATCCCTGGCCTCAACATTATCATGGCCGTTACCGTCGCTCTGGCGGGGGTGACGGCAGCAGCGGCCAGTTTTGCTACCACGGCCTCTGAGGACGCGGTGCCCTCTGTGGAGGAGCTCACCGCCTCCGCCCGGGAACTGAACGACACCCTGGAGGAGGCCCAGTCAACCTACCAGGACACCACCGCCCAGACCATGGCCACCGCCGACGCGGCAAAAAGCTATCTGGACCGCCTGGTGGAGCTGGAGTCCGCCCAGAGTATGACAGAGGAACAGACCAGGGAGTACAACAACACAGTGGCTCTGCTCCTCAACCTGATGCCGGAGCTGTCGGAGCAGATCCAGACCAACGTGGACGACTTTGGAAACGTCGCCTATGTGATCGACCAGGGCGCCGCCTCCCTCTACGGCTATGTGGCGGCCTACCAACAGGCGGCCCAGCAGCAGGCCTCGTCGGACTATCTGGAGAGTTACCGCACCGCCTACAACGACGCCTACAGCGAATACTACAAAAACCAGATCGAGCTGTCCAAGGCCACGGCCCAGGTCACGGAATTGGAGAACAAGCGTGCCGGGCTGCTGGCCCAGATCCAGCCGTTGCAGGAGAAGCAAAACCTTACCCAGCAGGAGCAGGACGAGTTGTACAAGCTGCTCAACATCGACCTGGCGGGGGTCAACAGGGATCTCTCAAAGGCCTATGAAGTCCAGGATATCTACAACAGCGCGGTGGAGGAGAGCAAAGCCGTTCTGGAATCTGCGGAGCAGGGCCTGCTGGATGCGGAAAACGCCATGAAAAACTATGCCGCCGAGGCTGAAAACGGCGCCGGCGCCACTGCCAGCACGTCGGATCAAATCTTTGCCCTGCAAGGCCTGCTGGTCAATACCAAGGAACAGATCGACGCCCAGGCCCAGAGTTACAAAGACGCCTATCTGGCCGCATACGACAGCATCTCCGGGCAGTATGCCCTCTGGGAAGAGGCTGCGCCCGTGGTGGCCACCAGCATCGGGGAGCTCAACACGGCCCTGTCAAGCCAGGTGGACTACTGGCAGGACTACAACAACAATTTGCAGTCCCTGATCGACCGCAGCGGGGAGATCGAGGGCCTGCGCGATATGCTCTCCTCCTATGCCGACGGGTCCCAGGAAAGCGTCAACGCCATTGCCGGCCTGGCCGGGGCCACCGACCAGCAGCTTCAGACCATGGTGTCCAACTGGCAGGCGTTACAGCAGGAGCAGGGTAAAGTGGCCGGCAGTATGGCCGACCTCAAGACCGACTTCAACACGTTTGTAGAAGAGATGCTAGAAAATCTGGCGGCGAAAATCGAGGCCATGAACCTCAGCGAAGAGGCGGCTGAGAGCGCCGAACAGACCATACAGGGCTATATCAATGGGGCCAACAGTATGCTGCCCCAGGTGCAGGCGGCCTATGCCGGCCTTGCCCGGACAGCCCGCAATGCCCTGTCCCCATCGGGGGGCGGCCTGACTCTGAACATACCGGGATACGCCTCCGGTACCCAGAGGGCGGCCCCCGGCCTGGCCCTGGTGGGCGAACAGGGCCCCGAGCTGGTCTACTTCGGCGGCGGGGAGCAGGTGATGACCGCAGCGGAGACTGCGGCTTTGCAGGCGCGGCTGTCCATCTCCGGCGGGGAAGAAGCCTTGCCCGGCACCGGGGGCTCGGTCCATCTGGGCGGGGTCCAGGTGGTGTTCCAGATTACCGGCGCCCCGGCGCCGGAGGTGGTGGAGGACCTGCGAGCCTATGGGGACGACTTTGCCCTGCGGGTGCTGGAGGTCCTGGAAAACGCCCAGATAGACGCGAAACGGGGGAGCATGGTATGAGCAGAACCTATACAACGGTCCAGGGGGATATGTGGGACGCTATTGCTTATGCCCAGCTGGGCAGCACCGACCACACCGACCGGCTGATGAGGGCCAACCTTCCATACCGGGAGATCTACCGGTTTCCCGCGGGCATTGTGCTGACCCTGCCTGAGATCCCGGAGCGGACCGGCAGCACCCTGCCGCCCTGGAAGCAGGTGACGGCATGAGCGACGCCAACCAAGCCCGCCGCACGGCGGTAGAGGTCGCGTTCGGCGGGGTGGACATCACAGCGTCCATCCGGCCCTATCTGCTCTCCCTGACCTACACCGACCAGGAGGCGGAGGAGGCCGACGACCTCCAGCTCCAGCTCCAGGACCGGGAGACCCTCTGGATGGAGGACTGGCTGGCCCAGGCCGTGGACGCCGCCTCTGCCGCCAGACTCTCCATGGACGCGGTGATCGTCCGGGAGAACTGGCTGGGGGACGGCAAGGACGTGGTCCTGCCCTGCGGGACCTTTGAGCTGGACAGCGTGGATGCTTCCGGTCCGCCCGCTGTGGTCACCATCAAGGGCACCGCCCTGCCCTTCAGCGCACAGATCCGGCAGACCAGAAAGTCCAAGGCCTGGGAGGCCTATACCCTGTCTGGAATCGCCGGGGAGATGGCCGCCGCCTGCGGTATGACCCTGATGTATGAGGCGGCCACAGACCCCTTTTACCAGCGGGTGGAGCAGGTGGACACCAGCGACATCGGCCTGCTGTCCATCCTGTGCCGGCAGGCGGGGATTTCCCTGAAGGCCACCAGCCGCATTTTAGTTCTCTTTGACCAGGCCGCCTATGAGGCCAAGCCAACCGTGCTTACCCTCCGGCGGGGGGACGGCAGCTATACCAAGTACAAGCTGAACGTAGGCACCGCCGACACCCAGTACGCCTCCTGCCGGGTCAGCTACACCGCCCCATCCGGGCAGTGCATCTCCGCCATGGCCAAGATTGAGGACTACAACGAAGACGCCAAAAACAATCAACAACTGGAGATCACCGCCAAGGTGTCCAGCGCGGCAGAGGCCAAGGCGCTGGCTGAAAAGCTGCTGCGGCTGCACAACAAATACGCCAAGACTGCCACCTTTACCCTGCCGGGCAGTCCCCAGCTTGTGGCGGGGGTCACTGTGGCCCTGGAGGGCTGGGGGGCGTGGGACGGGAAGTACCTGGTCACCCAGGCCAAGCACACGGTGGGGGGCTCGGGCTATTCTGTGCAGGTCAAGCTGCGGAAAGTGCTGGAGGGATACTGATGGATGAGCAAATCATCAGACGGATGGTGCGCATCGGTACAGTGACGGCGGTGGACAACGGCAAGCGGCTGGCCCGGGTGAAGTTCCCGGACACCGGCCACACCTCCGGGTGGCTGCCTGTCCTGGCCACGCCCCCCGCCATCCCGGACTATACCGTACCCCAGCGCACCGAGTATGAATCCGGCGGCAGTGACGCCGCCGCCTTTGCCAGCCACAAGCATGATCTGACCATCAAGCCCTGGATGCCCAAGGTCAACGATACCGTGCTGACCCTGTACCTGCCGGTATTCAACGGGGACGGCTTTGTGTTGGGAGGGATTCTTTAATGGCAGTTGTGGGATGCCTGGGCGAGGTGATTTTCCAGGTGTCCGAGGAGGTGGTGGAGACCCTGGATAATATAAGCTGGTCCGGCTCGGCCCGGTACAGCACCCACCAGCGCCACGGCGCCAACGCCCTTACCGAGTTCACCGGGCTGGACCCGGACAAAATCACCTTCGATATCACCCTGTCGGTGGAGCTGGGGGTGGACCCTATGGCCGAGGTGACCAGGCTGTGGGGATACGAACGGGGCGGCACGGCGGTGCCCCTGACCATCGGGACCCATGCCTATGGAAAGTACCGGTGGAATATCACCAAGCATGAGATGAAACCAAAGGCCTTTGACCGGGCGGGGAACATCACCCACGCCACGGTATCGGTGAGCTTACAGGAATATCTGAGGGGGTAGGGCATGCGCTATACAGTCTCCGCCACCGACCTGACCGCCATCCGGTTCAACGAAACCGACACGGTGGCGTCGGTGCTGCAAAATATCGCCGTCATCCTGTCCACCCGAAAGGGGACCATCCCCCTGTACCGGTCCTTCGGGCTGGACATGGACTTTCTGGACAAGCCCGTCCCGGTGGCCAAGGTCCTGATGATCGCCCGGGTGCGGGAGGCCATCGAGACCTGGGAGCCCCGGGCCACCGTGCTGGATATCTCCTTCCGGGAGGACCCTACCCAGCCCGGCCTTCTGATCCCAACCGTGGAGGTGGACATCGACTGTGGCTAGAAACACAGAATATCAATTTGTGCCCACGGATGCCGGGGAGGTGGTTTCCCTTCTCACCGCCCTCTATGAGCAGATCACCGGCGCCACCGTCCGCCCGGCCAGCCCGGAAAAGCTGTTTATCCAGTACATGGCCAACATCATCGTCCAGGAGCGGGTGCTCAACAACTACACCGGCAACCAGAACGTACCCAGCCGGGCGGAGGGGGAGAACCTGGACGCCCTGGCGGAACTAACCGCCGCCCAGGCCCGCCCGGCAGCCAAGGCCGCCGTGTGTACCGTGCGCTTTTCCATTTCAGAGGCCCAGGATACCGCCATCCTCATCCCGGCGGGGACCAGGGTCACCGACGGCAGCGGCACCCTGGTCTGGGAGACTCAGAGAGACGCCTATATCCCCATCGGTGAGACTTTTGTGGAACTGCCTGTCCGGTGCCAGACCGCCGGAACAGTGGGCAACGGCTACGCCGCCGGGCAGATCAATAAGCTGGTGGATCTGTACGACTACTGCTCGGAGTGCGTCAGCATCACTGAGCCGGCAGGCGGCTCCGACGTGCCGGATGATGAGGCCTATTACCAGCTGATCCGGGCCAGTATGGACGCCTTCAGCTGTGCCGGGGCCAAAGGGGGGTACATCTATTTTGCCAAGCAGGTGAGTACCGAGATCGCCGACGTGGTGGCCAATTCTCCCACGCCCGGCGTGGTGAAGCTCTATGTCCTGATGGCAGACGGGACCCTGGCCCCCCAGGAGGTCAAAGCCCAGGTGCTGGCGGCGTGCAGCGCCGACCAGGTGCGCCCCCTTACCGACCAGGTGTTTGTGGAGGACGCTGAGACGGTACCCTATGACGTGGCCTTTACCTACTACACTCAGACCGGAAGCACGGCCAGCGGGGTGGAGGTGGCTGCGGCGGTGGAGCGGGCGGTGGAGGCGTTCAACACCTGGCAGCAGGCCAAGCTGGGGCGGGATATCAACCCCTCCAAATTGATCTCCCTGCTCATGGAGACGGGCATCAAGCGGGTGGCTTTGACCGCCCCCGCCTTCACCGTCCTCCGGGACGGCGGGGACAAGACGGTGCCCCAGGTGGCGGCTTTGGGCTCTGTCACCATCACCAACGGGGGATATGAGGATGAATGACCACGGCATCACCAAAGAAAACCTGATGGAGACTCTGCCGCCCGCCCTACGGGCTGACCCGTCGGTGACGGCGCTGGCCGAAGCCCTGGCTACCGTGCTGGCCGAGCGGGTGGGCGAGCTGGACCGGCTGCGCATCTATCCAGCTATCGACCGGCTGGAGGAGCCGCTGCTGGACCTGCTGGCCTACGACTTCAAGGTGGACTGGTGGGACGGCAACTACAGCCTGGAGGAGAAGCGCCGGACCCTGAAGGACAGCTGGCGGGTCCACAAGACCCTGGGCACCAAGGCCGCCGTGGAGACGGCCATCTCGGCCATCTACCCGGAAACCAAGGTGGCCGAATGGTTTGAGTATGGTGGGGAGCCCTATCATTTCAAGCTCTATATTGACGTCTCCCATGAGGATATTCACTCGGAGCGTCACCGCCGCGTCCTGGAGCGCATGAACTTCTACAAAAATCTCCGCTCCCATTTGGACAGCATCATTTACATCATTCGGGCGGAGGGGACCGCCACAGGCTATACGGCTGCCGCAGCTGCCGGTCAATCCATGAGAAGCACGGTTTTGGTTCAGCCGGGCGGGGTCCATCCGCCAGATATCCGGGCGGATGTGCCGGCAGCCGCTTGCGCGGGCGGGGCATATGTGCGCCTTGCCGTGCCGGTGGAGATTCGTGGAGAAGTCCGCCCGCCTCATCCCGCTGCCGGCGTGGCGTCTGGCGTGGGCTTGTCCGGCTGGTATGCCCGGGCACAGGCAGAGGTAAAGGCCGACGGGGTAGGCATAGCGCATATCCGGCCGCCTGTGTACACCGGAGGCAAAGCAGCGGGGACCTATTTCAAAGTGAAAACGGGGGTATCAACATGAGCTGGAATAACGCTGCCGTTACCAATGCAGGCGTGGCACTGCTGAACGAATCTTTGGCAGGCCATATCCTGACCATCACAAGCGCGGTAGGCGGCGCCGGTACGCTGGAGGACCAGGAGCTGGCCTCGGCTGTCGATGTGGTGGACCAGAAGCAGACTTTTTGCCTGATGGGTCTGGAAGATCTGGAGCAGGGGAAGCAGGTGGGCGTCCAGATCTCCAACAAAGGAGTTTCGGAATCCTACATCCTGCACCAGATCGGCGTGAAAGCCAAGCTGGAATATGAGGAAGAGGAAACGCTGCTGTTTCTCTTACAGGATGACCGGGGCGTGGAGATCCCTGCCGAAGCGGAGAACCCTGACTTCCTCTTTGAGGTGTACGCCACCATTGCGATTTCCAATAAGGCGAACATTACGATCAACGTAAACCCCAATGTGATTGCGTCGGTGGAGTATGTGGATCGGACGTTTGTAAAGCTGACCAGGAAGATCAACGGCAAGGACCTGTCCCAGGATGTGACGCTGACCGGTGAGGATATCCCTGTCAGCGAAGAGGATGACAGGAATCTCAATGAGGTCTTATCTGAGAAGGCAAATATTGACCTTGTTATGTGCCGACGTCCGGTAAGCGGAGAGGATTTGAATAAACCGTATCCATATCCTTACTCTAATATGGTTGGTCCTGAGTCGGGATTCGGGCCAAGAGAAGAGTATTGGTATATCGAATATTTTCCGTTTGATGAAAATACCGGAATACAGGTTATTACATCTCCCACTGGGAAGGACAGGTGGTTTCGTACCTTTCATTTTGATGTGCCTGGAGAATGGTTGCAAATTGCCACCGCCACCCTGCCGGAGGAGTCCGATTTGCCTCTAGTGGATGGATGGACAAATGTAGACAGGTCTACCTACTTCAAAACGCAAGAAAATGTTGTGGTGCTCACTTTAAGCGCACAGTACATTAGTGGTGCGATTACGGGTGAGAGCCATGTTGCTACATTGCCGGAAGGTTATCGCCCTGCAAAAACTATCCCCGCACTTTGCGGAATCGGTGAGTTAGGATCAACGACTGGGTATATCAAAGTAGATGCCAGTGGAAATGTATTTTTTGGGGCAGGTGAGCAGAGTGTCAACAAGGTCTTTGCGCAAATTTTGTTCATAGGTTCATGATAAAAAAAGTGCGAGAGGTGCGATATGGGATATAAACACGAATGTGTCATAGATGCACAAAACCGCTATAAAACCTTGGTTCGGGTGCATCTAAAAGATCAGGAAGGCGAGCAAATCCAGAACTACGAAATGCTGGAAGGTGAGTCGCTGGTGGACACCATTCCCCCTGTTATGCGGCCCTATGCGGGCGCTGTGGGCTTTATCAGCCCCCGGTGGGATGCAGACACATCCGCCTGGGTCGAGGCTGCCGCCGAGGAGGAGATCACTGCCTGGGAGGCGGAGCACCCCGCCCCGAAAAAGCCTGAACCCACCCCCACGGTGGAGGAGTTACAGGCCAAGATTGCCGCCCTGACCACCTCCAATCAGATGCTGGAGGACTGCCTGGTGGAAATGGCGGCGGTGGTTTATGCGTGACCAGAAGCGCGGAGGCGTGCGGAGCAGCCGCACAGTGAGGCCCGGAGACGAAAAAACAGGGCGGGCCGTCCCCCGAAGGCCCGGCGGCATTTTTCGCGAAGGGGCGAACAGTGTGGCGTCGTGCAGCCGCCGCAGCGTGACAAGAAGTCCTTGGGAGGCCCAATGTGGGCCTCGGTTATGACTGACCTATTGGCCCGTTGGGCCTTGGGAATATATTTATGTTTGGAAGGAGACAAAGAAATGATGGCTATGTTGTTCGCGGTTCGTATTGTGGAGGAGCGCACCAAGTTCGACCAGGTGCCCCGGCTTCTGAAGCAGGATGTGGCAGACATTCTGGTGAATGATTTCGGGATGCCCGAGCTGGTGCCCGGTGAGTTCGGCGGCAGCGCCCAGTAACCACCCAAGGAAGTACAAACCTACGATTTGTAAAGGAGAAAAAGTTATGTCTATCAACTACAACCAGCTGACCCCCGCCTGCTACGCCATTGCCAACGCCAACGATGTGGATCTGGGCGTGGGAGACTCCATGCTTCAGAACAACATCCGGCTGGGCCGGGATGAGCACAAGGGCGCTATGGTGCTGCCCCGTGACTTCCGCCCCGACTGGGCCGCGCTGCATGAGGCCAACCCCGACCTGGCCGCCATCAATGACGACTACAACGCCTACATCCGCAAGCGCCAGTACCTGATGAAGCAGCTCAAGCCCCTGTGGAACAACGGCGACTACCAGGGCATGATCGATCTGATGGAGGCCACTGCCGACCCCGGCCCCGTGTCCGCCCCCGCCAGGGAGGAGTGGGAGAAGGAGCAGGAAGAGGCCGCCACCGATGAGTAAGCGCATTGCTCTGATTCCCTTCCAGTCCATTGAGCGGCTGGAGATCGTGGTCACCAACTGCCGCAAGTCGCTGGCCCAGGTGAAGGGGGAGACGGGGGCCGACTACATCCTCAATGGCGGCATGTGGAACCCGGACGGCTCCCCCTGCCGGGGGCTGAAGGTGGGCGGCAAGCTGCTGTCTTTAACTCCGTGGGGCAACGTCCCGGGCTATGCCTGGGACGCCCCCGGCAATATCACCATGGGCACCGACTGGCAGAGCAGCGCCAACTTTATCGCCGTGTCCCCCATGATCCAGGACGGCAAGGCCCTGGATATTCCCTATGCCGCTGCCCAGGGCGGGAAGCGGGGGAGGTCCGCCATGGGGCTGGTCAATGGCTGTCTGGGGCTGTACTGTTCCTCGGACGGCTCGGGTGACGCTTCCACGCCGGAGGACTTGCAGAAGGAGCTGCTGGACTTGGGCTGGTGCTCCGCCATGATGCTGGACGGCGGCGGGTCCTCCCAGTGCGATTTTGACGGCCGGCAGATCACCGCCGCCCGCAAAGTCCACAACTGGATTTGCGTGTGGCTGAAACAGCCGGCGGACAAGCCGGATGAGAAGGAGGAAACCACCATGAGCAAGATCGTGTGCCTGGACCCCGGCCATGGGCCGGGTAATGTGAACGGCTCCCCGGATGGGGCATATAAGGAGCATGAGTTCACCTGGGATCTGTACACCCGCCTGAAGCTGCTGCTGGAGCAGCAGGGCGTGACGGTTGTTTGCACCCGTACCCAGCAGGAGGTCCCCGGCCTCACCGCCCGGGCCAACGTCAGCAACCGGGCCGGGGCCGACCTCTTTGTCTCCCTCCACTCCAACGCCACCGGCGGCGGGGGCTGGAGCAGCGCCCGGGGCTTTGTGGCCTATACCTCCAGCGGCCCGGAGAGCGCCGAGCGCAATCAGGCGGCGGTGGATATCATCAACGCAGTGAAAGCCCAGGGGGTGGTGTTGTTCGGCACCGGGAAGCCCTATCATGAGTTGTTCACCGTCCTTACCGCCACCACCGCCCCCGCCGTGTTGCTGGAGTGCGGCTTCCACACCAACCAGGAGGACGTGGCCCTGCTATCCGACTCCACATACCGGGACAAGCTGGCCGCGGGCATCGCCAACGGTATCTTGGCCTATTTAGGCATGGATACCGTGGAGCAGCCAGAGAGCGGCGAGCCGGATCAGCCGTCCCCTTGGGCCAAGGAGGCCTGGAAGAAGGCCGTGGCGCTGGGCATCTTTGACGGCACCAACCCCCAGGGGAATCTGACCAGGGAGCAGGCAGCGGTGATCCTGGACCGGCTGGGGCTTTTGACTGAGCAGGGGGGTGGCTGATATGGAGCATGTCAACGCATTCAAGGCGGCTCTGGCCGCTCTATGCGCCGCCCTGACCGCCCTGTGGGGGTGGTTTGGCTGGGTGGTGGTGGCGTGGATCGGCTGTATGCTCATCGACTACGCCACTGGCTCCGCCGCCGCCCTGCGGGCGGGGGAGTGGTCCAGCAAGTCCGCCCGGGACGGCATCTGGCACAAGCTGGGCAGCGTGGTAGCCGTCATCGTGGCCGGGATTTTGGATGTGGTCATCGGGCACCTGCTGGCCAACCTGCCGGGGGTGGAGCTGCCCTTTGCCTACACGGTGCTGCTGTGCCCCCTGGTGGTCATCTGGTACATCCTCACCGAGGCCGGAAGTATCATTGAGAACGCCGGGGCCCTGGGCGCACCGGTACCTGGGTGGCTCAGAAAAATGATCGCCGCCCTGGAGCAGAAGGTGGAAGAGGCCGGGTAAGCGTAAAAACAGTCGGCGACTTGTCAGGGTAAAATGTCTCTGCCAAACTATAAGAGTCTGAGGAAGTGCATG
>NZ_CALWXV010000032.1 GCF_944385615.1 uncultured Flavonifractor sp.
TTGGGGCATATTCTTCACCCCCTCTACCATTTTACCACATCAATCTCTTTTTCTCAGGTTTTGTTAGGTGCTCTAAGAATGTCGAAAAAGACCTAAGGTCTTTTTCGACAAAGAGTTGCATGACGGATGGGGTTCGATTTCTCACGAAATTGTCACCCCATTCGTCATGAGAAGTGTCCTTTCCGAGGCACATGTCCCCGGAAAGGACGGATTTCAATTTGATTCCGCCGCCTGGAGGCGGCGGAACTCTGCGAGGCTTCTTTGCCGAGAGGTTTTTCAACAAACTGAGAAAGCCGCTGACAAGGTCAGCGGCTTTCTTTTTGGTGAAATACTTTCCCTTTAGCCGGGAGGCCAGGTCATATCCCGGCCCGCCAGCACATGGAAGTGCAGATGGTGGACCGACTGGCCCGCCTGCTCCCCGCAGTTGGACACCACCCGGAAATCGGTGATCCCCTTTTCCTGGGTCACCTTGGAGATGACCTCAAAGATGTGGGCCACCACACCGGCGTTTTCCGCCGTGATCTCTCCGCAGGAGCCGATATGGGCCTTGGGGATCACCAGGAAATGGGTGGGCGCCTGGGGATCAATGTCATAGAAGGCAAAGACCTGATCGTCCTCATAGACCTTGTTAGACGGGATCTCCCCGGCGGCGATCTTACAGAACAGACAGTCGCTCATCAGCAGGACCTCCTCATTTGTAAAACTGCCTTCAGTATACCATAGAAGAGAAACCTTGTCATGCCTGGAAATGAAAAAAGGACCGCCCTGCCGGGCAGTCCCTTTTCTATTTGGTCAATCACACAGCGCGGGTGACCTTACCCGAACGGAGGCATCTGGTGCACACATAAACGTGCTTGGGCGTGCCGTTGACGATCGCCTTGACGCGCTTCACATTGGGCTTCCAGGGGCGGTTGGTGCGGCGGTGAGAGTGGGACACCTTGATGCCGAAGACAACGCCCTTGTCGCAAAATTCACATTTGGCCATTCGCTTATACCTCCTCGCTCGTCAGGATACGCTTATAAAAGCATCGAACGATATGATAGCAGATGTTTTGAAAAAATGCAAGTGTTTTTTTGAAAAAGCTTGGGAATTTTCCGTAAGGGGCGATAGAGAGAGCCCAAGAGAAAATCAGGAGCGGGCCAGGATGACTGGTTGCATTTGCTGCGGAGAAAATGGTATAATAAAACAAATTGACACCATACAGTGAAAAAGGGTAACAGGAGGTAGCGGCATGGAGAGTTTATACACCGTCAAGCTGGGGAAGCTCATCAAGGAATTTAATCTGGAGGTACTCCGGGGAGCCCCCAACTACGAGGAGCAGGACATCCGCACCGAGGATGTGAATCGTCCCGGTTTACAGCTCACCGGATTTTTTGACTATTTCGACCCCCACCGGCTCCAGGTCATTGGAAAGGTGGAGGATACCTACCTGTCCGGCCTGACCCCGGAGCAGCGGCGGGAGAGCTTTGAGCAGCTGCTCAGCCAGGAGATCCCCGCCCTCATTGTTTCCAGGGGGATCGAGCCCTATCCCGAGTGCATGGAGATGGCGGAGAAGTATGACCGGACGGTGCTCCGCAGCCAGGACACCACCAGCGTACTCATGAGCACCATCATTGCCTCCTTAAAGACGTATTTGGCCCCCCGCATCACCCGCCACGGGGTATTGGTGGAGGTGTATGGCGAAGGCGTGCTGCTGCTGGGCGAGTCCGGCGTGGGCAAGAGCGAGACCGCCATCGAGCTGGTAAAGCGTGGACACCGCCTGATTGCCGACGACGCCGTGGAAATCAAGCAGACCGTTACCCGGGGACTGGTGGGTACCGCCCCTGAGCTCATCCGCCACTATATCGAGCTGCGGGGCATCGGCGTCATCGACGTGCGCCGTCTGTTCGGTATGAGCGCCGTCAAGGAAGAGAGCGAGATCGACATGGTCATCAACCTGGAACAGTGGAAGGATGGGGCCATGTATGACCGGCTGGGGCTGGAAAACCTGTACACCACCATTTTGGATGTTCAGGTGCCCTCCCTCACCATCCCGGTGAAGCCCGGCCGGAATCTGGCGGTCATCATCGAGGTGGCGGCCATGAACAACCGCCACAAGAAGATGGGCTATAATGCCGCGCTGGAGTTTACCAAGCAGATCAACGAGCACTTTGACCAGGCCATGAGCGCCCAGATGGAAAAATAAAGAGAAAAATGAGGGCTTGCCGCGGTGGGCTCCGGTGGGGTGGATCTGCCGGAGCAACTGCGGCAGCCTTATGCTGTGAAGGATGTGAACGCAGATGACGTTTTTGTCTCTGCCCTTTTTTCTGTTTTTCCCGGTAACGGCACTGGGCTATTTCCTGCTGCCCCGCCGGATACGAAATCTGTGGCTGCTGCTGGCCAGCTGGTTTTTCTACCTGTGCGCCAAGCCGGTCTATCTCACCCTGCTGCTCTTTGTGATCCTCACCTCCTACGGAACGGGGCTGGCTTTGGAGCGGCGGCGCAGACGGTGGGTGCTGGCCCTCTGCCTGATAACGGATCTGGTTTTGCTCTTCCTCTTTAAGTATGTCAACTTCGCCCTCTCCCTGGCGGCCGGTCTGCTGGGCGCGGTGGGGATGGTATGGAATGCGCCGGTGCTGGACATTGTGCTGCCGGTAGGCATCTCCTTTTACCTGTTTCAGGCCATGGGATATATCATGGACGTATGGCGGGGAAAAGTGGGCGCTCAGCGAAATTTCCTGCTGTACGCTCTGTTTCTCTCCTTCTTCCCCCAGGTGGTGTCCGGCCCTATCGGCCGGGCAGAGGAGCTTATGCCCCAGTTTCAGACCTGCCACGCCTTTGACTGGGACCGCTTCCGGCAGGGGCTGGTCCGTTTTTTATGGGGGGCCTTTCAGAAAATGGTGTTGGCCGACCGGCTGGCTGTGCTGGTCAATACCATTTTTGCCGCGCCTGAGACCTATGGGGCGTTACAGCTGATGGGCGGCGCGGTGGCCTTCTCGCTGCAAATCTACTGTGACTTTTCCTCCTATACCAATATGGCTCTGGGGGTGGCGGACAGCATGGGATTTACCTTGCGGGAAAATTTCGATGCCCCCTATTTTTCCCGTTCCATCGCGGAATTCTGGCGGCGCTGGCATATGTCTCTGTCCAGCTGGTTCCGGGACTATCTTTATATCCCTCTGGGCGGCTCCCGGTGGGGGACGGCCCGGAAATACCGCAATGTCCTCATTGTCTTTGCGGTCAGCGGCCTGTGGCATGGCGCAGCTATGACGTTTGTGGTGTGGGGGCTGCTCAACGGCCTGTATCAGGTGATGGGGGCTGTGACCGCGCCGCTGCGGAACAGAGGATACCGGATGCTCCACATCCCAGAAGACGGACCCTTCCGGCATGGGGTCCAGATCCTGATTACCTTCCTGCTGGCCACGGTGGCCTGGGTATTTTTCAAGGCCAGTTCTCTGTCCAACGCTCTGGCAGTGTTGGGTGGGATGCTCCATGGACCGCTGTGGGTGAGACAGAGCATGGGACTGGACCGGTGGGAGCTGCTGGCGGCGGCAGCAGGCCTGCTGCTGTTGCTGCTGGTGGATCTGCTGAGCCGGCGGTACGATTTGCGGAAGGCCTATCTGAAGCAGCCCCGCTTGGTGAGATGGGCTATTTTGTGGGTGCTCCTGTTTGGTTGTCTGATCTTCGGCAGCTATGGAACAGGCTATGACGCCCAGGATTTTCTCTATGGATTCAGCTTTTAGGGGGGCGGAACATGAGACGACCGAACAAAGGAAAAGAGTGCTTTTTTGCCCTTCTTTTTCTGGTCTTGACAGGGCTGATGATCAATTTTGCTTCTGATGTACTGCGCCCAACCCAGACCTCCTACGGCTCCACCTGGTCTGCGTTCCGGGCAGAACCGGAGGACAGTCTGGATGTGATCTACCTGGGCAGCTCCTTTGCCTACTGCGATTTTAACCCCTCCCTGGTCTATGACGCCTCCGGCCTCACCGGCTATGTGATGGCGGGCGGCGAGCAGCCGCTGTCTATCACTTACTGGTATTTGAAGCAGATCTTCCGCACCCAATCCCCCTCTGCTGTGGTGCTGGAGGGGACCTCGCTCTATTTTAAACAGTATCAGAATTACACCCAGCCGAATGTGGTCCAGATGCCCTTTTCTCCAAACAAGCTGGGTGTGATCTTCACGGCAGCCGAGCCGGAGCTGCGGGTCGGATTGCTGTTTGACCTCTACTTTTACCACAGCCGCTGGCAGGAGATCGGGTGGAGCGATGTGAAAAAAGCGGTTTCCCCGGCGAAAGCCGACTATTACAAGGGGTTTACCCCCATGGATCAGGTGCTGGAGGGAGTGGGGGAGACCGCTTATGTACAGGACCGGCAGGTATCCCCGGAGGATTACGCCGCCAATCTGGAATGGCTGGGCAAGATCCTGGATCTTTGCCGGGACAACGGCGCACAGCCTATCGTTGTCTTCAATCCCAGCTATACCCGCTGTACGCCAGAGGCCTACGCCCGCAACAAAGCGGACATTTTGGATCTGGACCCTGAAACTTTGGTCTATGACTGGACGGCCAGCTTTGAGGAGATTGGCCTGATTCCCACGGAGCATCTTTATGATGGAAGCCACCTGAATCAGGACGGAGCCGCCCTTTTTTCCGCTTGGCTGGGCCGCTTTCTCACTGAGGAAGTGGGTCTGGTCCCCAGAAGACAGACCGAGGAAAACGCCTCGGCATGGGAGGCGTCGGCGGCCTGGTGGCGGGACCGTATGGCGGCCTGACGGAACGAAAATGCGTTTATTTTCTGCTGGGAGAGCCAGCTTGTCGAAAAGACCTGTAGGTCTTTTTCGACAGCCTCAAAGACCCGCAATCCATCAGGCCTCTTTTTTGACCTGAAAATGAAAAAAATCTTGCCAAATGGGACACACTGTGATATGATATCCGGGCATGATTACGCACACCCGCGGACGGGGGGCCAGGTGCTTCCGCTTGGAGGTTGGCCGGCCACGGATGAACCGGGTGGAGGAATCAACAATTAAAGGAGGAATTTTACCATGGCAGTCGTATCTATGAAGCAGCTTCTCGAGGCGGGCGTCCACTTCGGTCACCAGACCCGTCGCTGGAACCCCAAGATGGCCACCTATATCTACACCGAGCGCAACGGCATCTATATCATCGACCTGCAGAAGACCGTGAAGAAGCTGGAGGAGGCCTACAACTTCGTCCGCACTCTGGGCGAGAACGGTCAGACCCTGCTCTTCGTGGGCACCAAGAAGCAGGCTCAGGAGGCCATCAAGGAAGAGGCTGAGCGCGTGGGCATGTACTATGTGAATGCCCGCTGGCTGGGCGGTATGCTCACCAACTTCAAGACCATGCGCGGCCGCGTGGAGCGCCTGAACCAGCTGAAGAAGATGCAGGAGGACGGCACCTTCGACATGTTGCCCAAGAAGGAAGTTATGAAGCACCTGGGCGAGATCGCCAAGCTGGAGAAGTACCTGGGCGGCGTTGTGGAGATGAAGAAGCTCCCCGGCGCTCTGTTCGTGGTGGACCCTCGCAAGGAGCGCAACGCCATCAACGAGGCCCGCAAGCTGAATATCCCCATCGTGGCTATCGTGGACACCAACTGTGATCCCGATGAGATCGACTATGTGATCCCCGGCAACGACGACGCTATCCGCGCCATCAAGCTGATCTCCGGTGTGATGGCCAATGCCATCCAGGAGGGCAAGCAGGGCCAGGATGCCGCCGAGGAGCCCGAGAAGACCGAGGAGTAATTGGATCCCAGCGAATGACAGGAGCGCCCGCCCGCGCGGGCAGGCGCTCCTTTTGATATTTGAGATGGAGGTAATGTGATCATGGCAATCACTGCAAAAGACGTACAGGCCCTGCGCGAGATGACCGGCGTGGGCATGATGGACTGCAAGAAGGCCCTCACCGAGGCCGAGGGCAACATGGATAAGGCGATTGAGATCCTCCGTGAGAAGGGTCTGGCCGCTTCTCAGAAGAAGGCCGGCCGCATCGCCGCCGAGGGTATGGCTTACGCCGCTGTCATCGACGGTGTGGGCGTGGTGGTCGAGGTCAACGCCGAGACCGACTTCGTGGGTAAGAACGAGAAGTTTGTGGACTTCGTGAAGGGCGTGGCCGCTGTTGTGGCCGCCAACAAGCCCGCCGATCTGGACGCCCTGATGGCTCTGCCCTTCGGCAACGGCCGTACCGTGCAGGAGGAGCAGCAGGAGATGGTGCTGGTCATCGGCGAGAACATCAAGGTCCGCCGCTTTACCTTCTTCACCGACGGCGTCAGTGTGCCCTATATCCACGCTGGCGGCAAGATCGGTGTGCTGGTCAACCTGGAGACCGACCTGGCTGCCGACAAGGTGGAGACCGTGGGTAAGGACGTGGCCATGCAGATCGCTGCTCTGAATCCCCGTTTCTGGGACAAGAGCCAGGTGGATGACGCCACCCTGGAGGAGGAGAAGAAGATCCTCCTGGTCCAGATGTCCAACGATCCCAAGATGGCTTCCAAGCCTGACAAGGTGAAGGAGGGCATTGTGGCCGGCAAGATGGGCAAGTTCTACAAGGAGAACTGCCTGCTGCAGCAGGAGTTCGTGAAGGACAACTCCATGTCTGTGGAGCAGTATGTGGCCAACGCTGCCAAGGCTCTGGGCGGCACCATTACCTTCAAGAACGCTGTGCGCTTTGAGAAGGGCGAGGGCATCGAGAAGAAGCAGGAGAACTTCGCTGAGGAGATCGCCAAGCAGCTGGGTAAGTAATTGTGTGCTCATCCCCCCGCAAACAAGCACATTGTCCCTAAATAATGACTCCCACAAGAGTCCGAGGAAATTCGTTTCCCCGGGCTCTTTTTTTATTTCTTTTTTACTCTTTGCCCGGTTTTGGCTTGATTTAGAACTAATTTGGAACTTTTTTCGAGAAAGATGGGGCCGGCGTCCGACGGTCAAAATGGTTGGACAAACGACCAGGTTGGAGTGGGACGATCACATGGTATCTAAGAGAAATGGTATTTAAGTCAAAAAATTGACAGCAAAAACTGAATTAAATGAAAAATTTGCAGGTAGCATCATCAGATTTTTGATTTAATTCAATTTTTGAACGCAAAATTTTGAGTTAATTCCGTGACATCATCAAAATTTTGAGTTAATTCAAGGAGATAAGCAAAAATTGCTGGTACAGAAATAGCTGGAGGAGTAACTATTTAGGGAGGCAAGATACATGGAACGGACGGGAGAGCACACACGAGACATCCGATTTTATAGCAACAAGAACGGAGATATCGTATGCCTGCACAGTAAGTGGGCCAGGGACTATGCCAAATGGCTGGAAGAGCAGCCGTGGGTGCAGAGTTATCAGGTCGGTTGTCCTTTGGATGCCGACATCATGGGTCGCATATCGCGGGCGGGCATACGCACGGACTACCTGCAGGCTGGATGGGCTACCGACTTTGTGATTCGCTGCGCTGATGGTCACACGGGGGTGAGAGAGTTAATTTTAAGGCAGCAGCTAAAGAAAAAAGCATGTGTGGAGCGCCTGGAGCTATCCCGCAGATACTGGGCGGCGACCGACACGGAGTGGATGGTGGTGATCGTGAATGGATAGACCACTGCGCTTTGTATGTCGGCTTGATGCCACATTTAGAGTCCTGATAGCAACTCCCGCCGGTTGCTGGCTTATTGACTGTAACGGCCCCTCTCCACCATTTTTTGAGACCGACCTGCACAAGTATGAGCGAGTGCCAGCGCCGGAAAGCTGGATGGACGAGCGCACTGTAACACCGGCTCAAGAAGCCCGCCTGAATATGATCCAACAACTGCTCGACTGCGATGACTGCATCTCAGACAAAACCCTGCGCTACAAGATGGCGGCAGAGGCGGCACAGCAGCACCAGACTACGACACGCCGCATCCTGCGGCTGTACTACCGGTATCTTGCCACAGGACGACTCACGCAAAAGCGGACACAGCAGGCCAGCAAAAGCAACCATATGATAGAGCAAGCGATCCGGCGATACTATTTTGGTGCCAAACGGTTGTCCCTACGTGCTGCCTACGAGATGATGCTGCTGGAGGATTATGTGGGCCCCGATGGTCAGCTCGACAGCGATGCTCCCACATGGTCACAGTTTCGGCACTACTACTACGACAAGGGATACCACAAGGACCCTCAAAAGATAATTGCCCGGGAAGGTCTGACCAAATACCAGCGGGACCACCGGCCGGCATGGGGATCGTCTGCCGGATGGCGGTCACAGCCAGGATCGTATCAGATGGATGCTACACAGGCGGATATCTATCTGGTGTCCAGAGCAGACAGATCTGTCGTTGTTGGCCGACCGTATATCTACTTGGCGGTAGACACAGCCACTCACCTGATTGCCGGGGTCTATGTTGGGTATAGCTGCGATGAGACTGCTGTGATGGCTTGTATCGCCCAGGCAGCATCTGACAAAGTGGAGTATTGTGCCCGCTACGGCATCGAGATTACCCAAGAGCAATGGCCATCGGTGGGGATGCCCACGGAGATCATCACAGATCAGGGGCGTGAGTTTTTCGGTCCCCGCATGGGAGAGTTGTGCCGTCGGTACGGGCTTGAAGTACTGACCTTACCGCCATTTCGGCCGGACTGCAAGGGGGCCGTCGAAAAATCGATTGATCTGCTGCAGCAAAGATACAAGCCAATGCTGCGAGGCCGTGGTGTGATCGAGGACGACGCCCAAGAGCGATGGGCCACCGACTACCGCACGCAGGCAACCCTTGACCTTGATGATTTTGCACGGGTTGTCATCCACTCTGTACTGTACCTAAACAGCGGGAGGCTTATCGATGGTAAGACACCAGCAGAAAGATGGCTTGAGATGTCCCCAAGATTGATGACAGTGGACATGGAAGAGTTGCACATCCAGACGCTGTCCCGGGATACTGCCAAGCTGACCCGCAAGGGCATCCGGATCAATCGCATGTGGTACGCCCCGGATGATGCAGATGGGTTGACCATTGGAGACAGCTATACGATTGCCTATGATCTATCTGACCTACGTCGTATCCATATCATCCTGGCTGACAAGATTTGCCCATGTCATGCAGTTGAGATTGGTCAGCAAGTCGCTGCTTGCGAGGTTGATGCAGTATATGAAGCAACTAAGAGGAACAGGGAGGCGGCCAGGAAAAAAGAGATGGCATCGAGCATCGCCGCTACCCAGGCCATCCGATCAATCGTCGAGCACGCAGTTGAGCACAGAGAGCCAATTAGGCGAGTTGATGGAGAGCAAATCAAACAGGACAAGCTCACAGAAAGGGGGCAACTGACATGAGCAAGTATCCAGCCGGTCATACGGTCGGGGCCATCTACGAGGGTAGCAGCGGCAACCCGTACCTGGATGCCATGCCGGACATGCTCTCGCCGGAACAATTTGCCCAAGCCGTGGCAAGCTACCCCCCTATCCCCTATGATATGGCTCGGATGTCTCCAGAGGAGCGTCGGGGACTGCTGCCGTCTCTGGCATCCATCTATGTGCCGATGCCGTACCAGTACGCCATCTATGATACGCTATACCGTGCGATCGCTACGACTTACCGTACGGCCGATGTGGTGGAATCGACCAGAGCAATCAATGCCTACTACTGTGGCCGAGACACCAACTATGCCACGCAGGCAGATAGCGGGTCAATTTTGGGAGTCCCGGGGTGCGGAAAGACGGCCACTGTGCACCGGTGTCTGTCCACGATGCCACAGGTTATCGAGCACATGGAGTACCAGGGGCAGCCCTGTTACTGCAAGCAGGTACTGTGGCTGCACGTGGAGTGCCCTTCGGATTGCTCGATCAAGACTCTCGGTTATAACATCATGGCTGCGCTGGACAAGACAATCGGGTCGCAGTACCTGCCTGCGGCGCAATGGCTACGATCGGCATCTGCATCTGCCATCGCAACGCAGACTAAAATCTTGCTTGCTAACAATCATGTTGGTTTATTAGTGATCGATGAGATCCAGAATGCAGTGCTGACCGCCCGCAAAAACCACCAGGAAAAACCTATGCTCCGATATCTGGTTGAACTTACAAACGAGACGATGACCTCTATCTATTTTGTTGGCACACCAGTCGCAGAGGAGCTCTTTGTCTCCCAGGAGCATCTCAAGAGGAGAACCAGAGGTATCCGTCTGGCACCATTTCGACCGGACGGAGCATATCTCGATTTTTTGAACAAGATATGGCCCTATCAGTACACAGTACAGATGGCAGAGCTAACCACATCCATCGGCAATAAGCTGTACGATTCCAGCGGCGGTATCCCGGCCTATATCATCAAGATTTTTGCAGAGTCACAGGCCCAAGCATTGTTGCAAGGCCGCAGCTGCATCGATAAAAAAGTGATCCAGCGGGCAATCGAACTGCTGGCTATCAAGGTACCTCGAACCTATGCGGCCGGAACTCATATCTCAGATTTTGAAATTGGGATGGTTGTACCAGAGCCGCCGCTGGATCAGGAAGAAATACCTCGGCAATATGCAAACAAAAGAGGCCGTAAGGCAGCGCAGAGAGATGATGGAGATCTGCTCGTGGCGTACATGGCCGGAGTTGATATTGAGGCGCATCTCAAGGAAAACGGATATCTGGAGGCGGATTATCATGGGTAGCCAAAAGATGCACTGGGTCCCTAATGAGCTTGCACATTTGATGGGGTTGCGTTGATGCTGACCTACTTTCCCACACCCTACCCCGGAGAGTGGTGGTACTCCGTCCTCTGCCGCTACCATGTGCGATCCGGGCATTCCAAGCACGCAACCACTATCAGTGAGCTATACGGTGGTCGACCTATGGTGCATGGCAGACTTATCCCTGGAGGTGACTGCGCCGCCATCTTGTCCAACTTGCCGTCTGGGGTGCTGTCGATTGATGATGTATTGGCCAATCATACTCTGCTGCCATACTATACCCGCTTTTTTGAGACAGATAAGAAGCGGCAGGTATGGGAGGCATTACAGGTTGGCCGTGGCTCAGGTATTACCAGTGTGCGGACGCAGATGCCGGATGGTACAGAGGGCCTTAAATTTTGCCCTAATTGTTATCTCTTAGATACACAGGAATATGGGGAGCCATTTTGGCGCCGAGTGCATCAGATCCCCCTCTTGGGCTACTGCCCGATGCACAAAATCCGACTTGTTACTGTACCCATCAAATTTGCACGGCTATCTGAGGTGTTTCTCCCACTTGGGTCTGTTCAATGTCAGGAAGTTGAACACGGCAAAGCCCCGTGGATGGAGCCGCTAACGGATATGCTGACAGCGCTATTATGCAGAGACTATGCCCCAACGGTTGGATACAACAATCTGCATACAGCATTGATCAACGCAGGATATGGGGTGGACAAGATCAGCAAGTATCAGACCCTGAGCGTTGAAAAAATCCAGGAGGCGGCAAGGGCGTATTATGGCGCGCAAATCTATGAGCAGTACTTTGCCAGCTTGTCTGCCGCCGTACTATCACGGCTCGTGCATTGGCAGCTATCATCTCCAGACCGATATGCACTGCTCGCTGTGCTTGTTGGCCTGGATGCTGACACGCTGTTTGGACCGGCACTCGGTGTCACAGATCCACTGTTGGAGAGGCTCTTGTCCTGCAAGGAGGCAGGTGTGGTATACGGTAAAAGCGATTTGGCTGCAAAGATGGGCATACAGCCTGGGCAGTTGGACTCGTTGGCAGCAAAGTATCAAATAGAGCCCTTTTGGCGGCAGATCCGTCAGGAGCGCAATCGGTGTATTCGGTTGTTACTAACAGACAATGAGTATGATGCTATCTCGCAAGCGGCAAAAGAAAACGGCAACACACCACTTGCTGTGTTTGCACGTACAATCATTTTGGATGTTTTACAAAACAAGGAGAGATGACCCATGAACAGATACCGGAAGATCCTGAAAGAAGTACTGGAACAAGACGGTGAAGAGCGTGAGCGTAAGATCGAGTACCTGATGCCTACGCTGTGCGGGTTAGTTGACGATGCTCCCTATTTCTCCGCGTTGGACAACGGTGCAGCCGCGCTGACAGCGCTGTACACCCTGTGTGTCAGTCACAATATCAATACCGTAAATCACTATCAGGCAATAAAAGAACGCTTGGTGCATCTGATCGATGACCTGCTGGATGAGATGCTGGATCAATTCCCGCCTCAAAACCCGATGGGAGAGGAGTAAACGTGGACAAGTATCGTAAAATTTTGCAGGAAGTAAGAGGAAAACAGCAGAAAAAAGACCAGGAAAAACAGGCAAGGGACATTGCTGAGACTATGTGCTTGTCCATTGATGAGAGCCCGCACATGATTGCTATGGAGGATGGGGCAGCAGCAGTTGCAGCTATGTATACCCTGTGCGTAGATGATGGCCTCGACACTGTCATGGAGTATCTGGAGCTCAGAGAGCACCTTGATGGGCTCCTGGGTGACATGTATGACAAGATGCGAGAGATATACTCAGTACCTGCCCAGGGGGAGGGCGGCAAGTCCACGCCGCGCATTGGCGCCGATATGGGCCAGGAGGATTGCCCATGATATGGATGGATAGTTACGCCAAAATCCATGCGCTCACCCTAAGCTGGGTGTCCAGAGATAAGGATATGATCGACTGGACGGATGAGGCTCTATGGCCTCTGGTATCCCACGCTGACATGGAGACCATGATGTGGGCTATGTCTGCGTTTGTGACCATTACCTCTACGCATCCCCCCGCTGGCGTTACCCCTGGTACCTACCGGCTGGCGTGCAGGATAATTAGAGACAAAATTGAGCAGGCAATCGAGGCAAAGCTTAGGGTGGCAGAGAACTGCTGTCCGTAAAACATGTGTTTGCCGTTACACGTTGAGGGCCCCCTTTTGGGGGCTCGAAGGAGGCAAAAACAGGTGGAATCTGTAACGAAAACGGCAGAGAGGATTATCGTTACACATGGCTATGCTCGATGCAGCACCAATGAGAGCAAACAAGACATTGACAGGCAGGTGCGAGAACTCAAGGCAGCAGGTGCAACCAAGATATGGATGGAGTATGAGCACGGGGATGCACCGACCAAAGAGCAGCAGGATATGATGTGGGATACAGTCCGCCCGGGAGATACGGTAATAATCACAGAGCCATCCCGCCTGTCCCGCTCAGTGCAGCAATTTTGTGCGATCGTGGAGACGATCAAAACGAAGCGCATCAGGCTCCAGATCCTGGGTAGTATCACCATTGACTGCCGGACAAATGAGCCGGACCCGATGACTGTGGCCTTTCTCCAACTCATTGCCGTATTTTCAGAGTTGGAGTTGAGCATGATCCGGGCCCGTGTGCGCTCCGGCGTGGCCAATGCCAGGGCTAAGGGCAAACAACTGGGCCGCCCTCCTATCACGGCAGAGCGCATCCCTGATAGCTTTTTCCGATACTTAGCTAAATATCAAATTGGAGAAATAAATGTGAGCGAACTGGCCAGGCTGGCACAAATAAGCCGTCCTACAGCCTATCGATACCTGTCAGCTGTAAATAAAGAAAGGAAGGGCAACTAATATGACGGAATGCTACCGTTATGCTGTCGACACATACGAGCAGATGACCGATGACGCGAAAGCAAAAATCTCCCTGGAGCTGCTGTATAACGCCATCTGCTATTATCATGGCGATGCAGAAGAAATCGTGCAAAAGCTGTTGCGTATGGATCAACCGGCCCTTAGCAAATTGGGAAAGTCTTTGGCCGATATGAGGCGGCATGTCAAAAAGCTGCATAAGGCCACATTGGCTGCAATGCCTGCCTCAGGACGGTCGATGTTTGCGACTGGGGAAGTGGAGGATATCATCTTTTACCGCCTCTCCAATGGTCTGGAAATCAAATAGGATTGGAGCTAACAACAACCAAGTAGTATGTGTATAAGAAAGAAGGATTGCAATGAAAAAAGACAGCAAGATCAACGCGGAAGTGGGAAAAATTGCCGGGGAAATTGAAAATGCAGGGCTGGATGTGCCTAAAATTAAATGCAGCATCTGCGGCAGGGAGACGCCGGCCCATGCGGTATATGCATTGCCGGAGGTATGGCGTCATGCACGGCAGATGGCACTGTACATGCTGGGTAAGGCGGCCAAACCCGAGCCGGTAGACGAGCAGGCGCTGGTTAGCAAATATGGGTATACGATCCATGATGTGTTTTGCACCGACTGCTGGCTGGATCTCATTTTGGATGGTGGCCCCAAAGAGAACTGATAATATCTTATATACAAAGAAACGCGTTGAGAGTAGGACATTATAATAATGGACTCTGTTGTCCCCCTTGTCTACTGGCCTGATGCTGGGAAGCCATATACAATCCAGCATCGGGCAGACGCCCGGGAGCATATGTGTGTGGGTGCGCAAAGATAACTTGACAATGGAATTTTCTTTGTATATAAGATAGATAATAAGGGGGCAAATGTATGGAAGACGACACTGAACTGATTACAATTACAATTGATGCTGACCTTGAAGCAAAAGTAGAAGAGATAATTCGGCCTATGGGCATCACCCAAGAGCAATTGATTGTTGGATTTTACCATTGGTGTGTCGAAGAGCCAGAGCAAGCGGTTGCCTATTTGCAAAAGGCACAGAAAGAGCAAAGTAAAGGACTCCATCACGATTGATTAACTAATAATCGGGCTCGCCTTAGATGGCGGGCCCGATATTTTTGCGCACAGAAAGTTGTATACAGTACTTGTTGATGCCTTTTGGGTGCCTTTATCCTACAGGATGATGCATATTTTTTGAAGGCATATAATATATACAGGAGCAGCGCTCTGACCCCTATGTAACAATGCATCAGTTGCGACGACACTGTGTCGTGAGCACTGTGTGTAATTATAAAGGCATGGGGGAGAGCTGCTGGTCCTACGCGCCAATCAAATTTTGGCTACATGCATATATTAGCAATAGTCCTATGGCTATATGACAACAAGACTTCACCGCATATCGTTGCGCTCAAAAAAATTTAAAATAAATTTTTAGGGGCATTGAAAAACGTGTTTTAACTGTTTTTGCATGAAATTGCAATTTAATCGCGATAAATGGTCTGATTGTTGTATACAACATTGATTTTTGTGAAATGGGATATAAATTTGCCGCATAATATATATACAGACAACGCCTCGTAGCGCGTGGGAGCCAGGGACACCCGATTGGAGTAAACCCATCATTCCAACCGAGCTACCTCCACAGCGAGCAGGCTGCATATAGGATCTGCCGGCAGGCGCCGGCAGCGTGGGTCGATGCGTGTACCAGCCCGCGATATCAATAATTGGACCTGGTGTGACAGAGCCGCTGCAATAAGTCTGTTCGGGGGAATGCGTGGGCATGGTAATCTAAAACCTCCGTCAACCGGGTGTGCCTGACCGGGTTCATATAAATTAGGCAGGAGGGCTTCTCGCCGGCGAAAGCCGGGGGAATCCACTCATACAAACCTCATGGAGCGAGAAGACTGAGGCGAGTGGATTGGCAGATTACCGCTGATCAGATCAAATGTAGGTCTGATATACCCCCTGTGCCGCGTGAGAGAGTAGGACTCTATTTTTCTCGCGCGCCGCACAGGGGGTGGACTGCGCGTGCCGGTAAAGTAAGCCAACTGTCCCGCTCGTGCTTGCACGGGCAGTAAACAGTCTTGTATACAAGGAAAAGCGTTGGAGGTTGGCTGTTGTTCCTAACACGCAGGGCGACGGCCAAGACAACTGCACGATGCAGCAGCGCAGAAGACTCCCAGACGGCCCTGGAGGCCGCCAGCAGCCCCTGCAGCCCCGGTCGAGCCCCGGCAGACCCGGCAGTATCGGTTGAGGCGCAGCGGAACCGGCCAGCACCGCCCGGGTCGTAGCAAAACCTGAACGATACAGCTTGGGTAGTAACAAAACCCTTGCGCAACAGCGCTTGCATCGTACACGGAGCGTTGCAAAACTTTAACGATACAGCACGTGCCTGCCTGCTCGACATACTTAATAGGAGACTGGGAAGAAAAAACTTTAGCGTGATAAAGTGTCCTTTGTTGAACGAAGAGGGGAGGGGAGACTTTCTGTTCTCGGTGGTGGGAGAAGGAGAATCCTCCTATTCCTGGAAGTTGGAGAGGAGACTTCTTCTTGTTTGTAGGGGAGGGAAGAGGAGAATGTTGGTTGTGGCATTGGTTGGAAGAAGAGAGTCTCTTTTGTCTGTGCGGGACAGAGGAGACTCTCTTTTAAGTGTACGAAAAGATCGTATACCTTGAAATCACTATTCTTGGTAGCAAAATGCACCTTGCAGATGAGGACCCACCAGGAAGCATCTTTAGGACTGCTGATCCCGTGTAGCCAGCCCTACAAGCATATCGTTTGCAGTGGGATTGTTAACAGGCAGGGTAAGTAGCCTCTGGTCAGATTTCACACAGAGTTTGGGATGGTCGAAGGGGATCGAACACTTGACTTTACAGATGCGAACAAGCCCCTGGAACTTTTTCCGAGTGTTTCTGGTTGTTTTTAGCCGTTTCCGCTCCGCTCCACTTCATCTTTAGGCCTCTTTGACCATGCTGTTTCCGTGTGGTCCAGGACGGTGTGTGGTAGGTTCTGTGGTCAGAAACGCTCCCCAGCCCTTGCCGGTGTTTTTCGCCGACAGGGACGGGGAGCGCTTTTTATGCCTGTTAACTGTCTGCATTGTAACTCTGAGGGCAGGATGAAGCAAGTCCTTTCTGCACCGTCCACGGCTCAGAAATTGGGGGACTGTAAACAAAAAGAGGCTTACGGATGGATCTTCAGATTGTGGAGCATCTTGATGAACTCAGGGTTATTGTGGTCCACAATGCTGCTGTGGCCCATATCCAGGGTGTCGATCCTGTCCATTTCCTCCTTGGTAAGGGAGAAGTCCCAGATATCAAAATTCTGTTCCATGCGGTCCCGGTGAATGGTCTTGGGAATGACCACCACGCCCCGCTGGACATTCCAACGCAGAGCCACCTGGGCGGCAGTTTTACCGCGACCGCGCCCAATCTCCGTGAGAACCGGGTTGGTGAACAGACCGAACTGTCCCTCGGCAAAGGGCCCCCAGGCCTCGGGGACCACGCCGTAATCTGACATGGTTGTCATGGTCTCCTTCTGGTGGAAGAAGGGGTGGATCTCCACCTGGTCCACGGCTGGCTTTACATCCACAAACTCGCAGAAGTCCAGCAGCCGGGCTGCGTGGAAGTTGCTCACGCCAATGGCCCGAAGTTTCCCATCCCGATAGGCCTCCTCCATGGCCCGCCAGGCGCCCGGGTAGTCGCCCACCGGCTGGTGGATCAGATACAGGTCCAGGTAATCAAGACCCAGGTTGTTGAGCGAGGTCTCAATGGCTCTTTTGGCGCCCTCGTAGCTGGCGTCCTGTACCCACAGTTTGGTGGTGATGAACAGCTCCTCCCGGGGAACCCCACTCTTGGCGATGGCAGCGCCAACCGCCTGCTCATTCATGTAGGCCGCCGCCGTGTCAATGAGGCGGTAACCCACGTCAATGGCGTCCAGCACCGCCTGCTCACACTGGACCGGGTCTGGCACCTGAAAGACTCCGAAGCCCTCCATGGGCATCTTTACGCCGTTGTTCAAGGTCACATAGTCCATATTGCATTCTCCATTCATAAATCGTATGCTTCTGGCTTTTGACCTGATTGTAGCGGCGCAGAGAGAAAAAGTACAGAACCGATTTCGCATAGAAGTATTCACTATATGAATACTGACTTGTCAAGGGTAGCCCGGCCTGCTATCATGGAGGCGAACGGGAGGTGCGTTTTATGATGGAACTGGAGCAGCTGCGGCAGCTGGTAGCCTTTGCGGAGCAGGGCACCCTGTCCAGGGCGGCGGAGGAACTGCATATTTCCCAGCCCTCGTTGAGCCGGACCATGCAGGCGCTGGAAGAGGAACTGCAAGCGTCTCTGTTTATCCGGCAGAAAAACCGGATTGTCCTCAACGAGGTAGGACAGGTGGCCGTGGAGTATGCCCGGCAAGTGCTTGCGGCGGCAGAGGAATTGGCGCGGCGGGTACAACTGGCCCAGCGTACCGGGCGGAGCGTTGCACTTGGCTCCTGCGCCCCCGTTCCCATTCAGGATCTCCGGCCGCTGCTTCAGGAGCTGTACGACGGCGTGGCAGTTGCTCCGGAGCTGAATAGCTCGGACAATGCGTTAGTGGACGGCCTTCGACAGGGGCGGTATCAGATCGTGGTCACCCATGAGCCACCGCCCCGGGACGAGGAACTGTTTTGCTTTCCCTACCGGGAGGAGCACCTCAGCCTGCTGGTTCCGGTCAATCACCCTCTGGCCCGGCTGACCGCCATCCGGGCAGCCGACCTGGCCCATCAGAACCTTCTGCTCTATTCGGAGATCGGCTTTTGGACCGAGGTGTGCCGGGAAAAACTGCCCCAGGCCCATTTTCTCTTCATGAGTGAATGGGATGCTTTTGGAGAACTGGTGGGATTGGGCGCATTTCCCTCCTTTGTGACCGATGCCTTTGCCCCTGGTCAGCCAATCGAGAATAAGGTGGTGATTCCCATTGAAGATGAGAACTTCCAGGCGGTCTATTACTTCCTTTGCCTGGAAAAGGATCGGGAAAAATTCCGGGCACTCATTACCCGTCTTCAGGAAAAGAGGTTTTGGACAGAGCCTCTTTGAATAAAAGGGCTGAGACCGGAAATAGAAACAGGCCCCGGAAGGAAAGCTGTACTTTATGGGTAACTGTTTCTTCCTGTGATCGCAAGAAATTTCATCCATAATACAATACCGCCATCCAATTCCGGATAGAGGATTTTGGATGGCGGTGAAATTATGTTGTGTTATGATTTGAAATTGAGGAAATCAACTACTTTTTCTGCGCCGGTATACCCGTAGGTTCATCCGGAGCCTGCCCATCATGTGCCAGCCACTTGCAGTCCGTCATTTCCATGTTCGTGAAAACCGCGCGGAAGGACGAGTCCTCCGGGCTGCAGGCATAGATACCAAAGGATATTTTGCCCCTGGCTTCGTTTAGGTGACAGATGCGCATCTGATGAAACGCCTTGCCGTCTTCCGAGCACTCAATACAAAAATCATCTTCTCTGCGGCTCAAGCGGTACCACATGGTTTTTACATAGGCAGGGATTTCCGTGGTCGCCCAGTCAGAATAGCCGCGGTTGGTCACTACGCTGCCCAGGTGCTGGAACTGCTCATTCTCATATTCCACAGAACCTTTCAGCCAATTTTCGCTGTCCAGATACACGACGATCCCACACTGGTCAAAACGGTGATGGCTTTCGGAAAATTCGGTTTTCACCAAAAAGGAAAAGAAGGTTTCTTCCGTTTCCATCTGCAGTACGGGCGCATTATCATTGCGGAAATGGTAATAGGTTCTTTGCCACAGATCTGTGTGCGGTTTTGTGACGATTTCGATTCGATCCTGTGTAATCACACAACTCTTTGGTTCCCGCGTCCAGGTTACGTTTTGAATGTCAAAGTTCAAGATGATCCCCCCTGTGGTTCTGGCTCCTGCTTTTTATCTCCGGCTGTCAGCTTTTACATACTTCACCCATAAGACCGTGTTATTCAACATACCAGACAAAAGCTGATTCTGTTCCCTATACGGCGATAGTATAGCATATTGTCAGCATATTCTCAACTTTGACAGGGACCGCGAAGCTGCCCGCAAAGGTCAGTCAAAGCTGGGGCTGGGTATCCTCGGCGTCTGCAGAGGCTTCGGGAAGATCCAGTCCTTCTACCCAGGCGGTTACGGCGTCCTGGGACGCGCTGCCGCTGAAACGCTGGCCGGACAGCCAGTTGGCATTGAGCGCCAGGGACTGAAGGTTGGTAGCACTGGAGCCGATACCGCTGGAACCGGAGGTGCAGAAGGGCACGATGGTCACGCCGTCAAGATCATAGCTCTCCAGGAAGGTGTAGATGATCTTGGGGGCCTGCCCCCACCAGATGGGGTAGCCCAGGAATACCACATCGTAGTCCTCCATATGCTCTACACTACCGGAAATAGCGGGCCGGGCATTGGGATCGTTTTGTTCCTGGTTGGCCCGGCAACCGTCGTTGTTGTAGTTCAGATCCTCGCTGGTATAGGGGTCTTCCGGGACAATCTCATAGAGGTCGGCGTTCAGAATTGTCTGGAGGTGCTGGGCAATGCTCTCTGTGTTACCAGTGGCGGAGAAATAGGCGACCAGAGTCTTGCCTACTTCCGGTTCGGGCTCGGGGGTTACGGGGGGCTCGGCATCCTGATGATAGCGGGTCAGAATGGTAGCCATCTGGGCGCGGGTGGCCTGGCCCTGAGGCTGGAAAAGATTTGCACCCACACCGCTCATATAGCCGTTCTCTCTGACCCAGTCCACCGCAGTGTCTGCCCAGGAGGCAATGCTGCTCTCATCGGCAAAATCCGAACCGGCATTGGCGGAGGGGCTGCCGGAGTACCGCCACAGCATGACGGCCATCTGTTCCCGGGTGAGGGGGTCGTCTGTACCGAACAGGCCGTTGCCGTACCCGCTGACCACCCCATTCTGACTGGCCCACAGGACTGCGTCAGAGTACCAGGCGCCGGGCTGGGTGTCGGTGTAGCTGTCAGTGCCGGAGACAGCGGGGGTGCCGGCCAGACGGTACAGGATGGTCGCCATCATGGCACGAGTGGTGGGGGTGTTGGGAGAAAAAGTGGTTTCGCTGGTACCGGCCATCAGGCCATTGTCCCGGCAGTAAACCACAAACTCGGCGTACCAGGCGTCCGCCTCCACATCGGAGAAGCCGGTATCCTCCACCGCCGCATAGGCCGGAGCACATAGGCTCAGCACCAATGCCAGGGCCAGGAACAATGTCCATACTCGTTTCAGATTTCTCATAATTTTCCTCCATGTTTTCTGATGAATTGATTGGCATAGTGGGCCAAAAAGATCCAAAGCCCCATCATGGCCAGGTATTCCGCCAGGAACTGAAGGGGCGGCTGCTCGTAGTCGAAGAACACGAACATGGTGCGAAGGAAGAGATAATCGATCAATCGGTGCTTTACAAAAGCATAGATACCGTAAGCTGCCACAGCAGCAGCCATCAGCCGCAATATAAGGGTGCGCATAGCGGACGGAGCGGTCGCTCCTGCCGCCTTTCGGATCACACCAAGGATCATATTCCAGTGCAGCCCCAGGTGGAGCGACATGAGGATGAAACTCCAGTAGACGCATACCATGTGGGCAAGCCTTGCAAGAGACATGCCGCCCTGGATGGGAAGGAAAGCAAACACATACTGGCTCATAACGATGCCGCTGACCATACAGCCCAGAATGGCCAGAAATACCAATATCACCAGCAGAGACTGCAGCACCCGATAGGGCGTATAGCGTCCCCGGCCTGACTGGCGGATCCAGGAGAGATTGAGGATGTGGTGGAGGATGAACAGTACCAGCGCGGCGGCGCCGATCCACTCATGGTACTGCTGACCGGTCAGCATGAAGGACATCAGTCCCAGCAGGCATACCGTCATCAGCAGATCAACCATCATGCGCAGGATCAGTTTCCTGTTCCTCATAGGCTCATACCATAGGGGCTTCCCAGGAGCCGCGGGTGTCAACGCCCGCATCCGCGGCCAGCTGCTCCAACTGGACGACCTCATCGACGGTCAGGGTAATGCCGGTGGCAGCGGCGGCCTCGGTCACATGGCGGGGCTTGGTCACACCGATCAGAGGAATGGCTCCCTTGGCAATGGCCCAGGCAATGGCGATCTGGGAGACAGAGGCACTGTATTTCTCGCCCATCTGTGCCATGGCCGCCGTCAATTTCTCCAGCTGAGGCAGAAGAGGGTTGTAGGTTTCCGCTCGCTGGCTGCCCTGAGGCAGAGGATGGGCGGTGTCATACTTGCCGGAGAGGGCCCCCTGTTCCAGTACCATGTAGGCAAAGAAGTCCATGCCCTGCTCCCGGCAGTAGTCCAGGATCCAGGCCCGCTCCGAGGAGCGGTACAGGAGGCTGTAGTGGTTCTGCACGGCGGAGAGCTTTACGCCGCCCTGTGCCAGGATCTCCTGTGCCCGCTTGATCTGGGCCAGATTGTGGTTGGACACACCCACCCGGCGAACCTTCCCGCTCTTCACCAGAGGAGCAAGGAAGGGGGTCCAGCGTTCCACATCGGCGGGATTGTGAATCCAGTAGATGTCGATGTAGTCCGTGCCCAGCCGCTCCAGGCTGCTCCGGCACATCTCATCCACCGGGTCGTCGCTCTCACCGGCGATCTGAGGGGTAAACTTGGTGGAGAGAATGATCTGCTCCCGGGGACTGGCCTTGGCAAAGGCGCCCAGAATATCCTCAGAGGCACCCATGCCGTACACCACGGCAGTGTCCCACAGGTTGAGGCCCTGCTCCATGGCAGCGTCAAATACGGGCTTCAGGTCCTCTGCGCTGAGGTGGTTGCCGAAGACCTGGTCGCCGCCCACGGCACCGGTTCCCCAGGACCAGGTACCCAAAGCCACAGCAGGCATCTGCTTGTTGTGTTCCATCGTTTCTTTCTCCTTTCCAATTACTCTTTGTTCAGGTGCATACACTTGCCCAGCACTTCGCCGGTTTTGAGGTACTCATAGGTGGGCATCTCAAAGAGCACCGGCTTGAGGGCGTGGTAGTTCAGCTTGCCGTCCTCATTGAGCGCTGTCTCCTCGGCGTAGGTGGCGGCAATTTTGCAGATGAAGGACTCAAAGCCGGGGGTCTCATAGATATCCTCCACAGCGCAGGCCATGGACACAGGGGCGTCTGTGAGAATGGGCGCGCCGCCTTCCCCGATGGAATAGCGGAACACCTCGCTTTTATCCACCTTGCTGCCGCTGACGCAGCCCACATAATCCGCCTTGGGCAGCAGAGCCTCGTCCACAATGTTGATGGAAAGGGTGTTCATCTTCCGAATGCCAGCGTTGCTGTAATGGTTGGAGGCCATGCTGACTATCACCAGGTCGTGGCCGATAATGCCCAGGTGTCCCACCAGGGTCCAGTTGGGCTTTCCGTCCACCATGGTTCCCACCACCACAAGCGGGGTAGGATAGAGGGCCAGAACCGGCCCGATGTTCTTTTTCATAGGGGTTTCCTCCTTACACAACAGGAATTTGATTTTGCTCCAGCCAGGTGGCCACATCGTCAGGCATCCCGGAACCGCCGGAATAAGAGATGGCCAGACCTTCGCCCAGCACCGCCTCCGGCACCAGCTTGGTGATGGCTGTCAGGCTCTGGCCGAACCGGCCGCCGCCATGGCTGCAGAAGGGAACGATGGTCTTGCCGGTGAAGTCGTATTCCTCCAGGAAGGAGGCCACCGGCATGGGGATAGAGGCCCACCAGTTGGGATAGCCCAGCAAAATGGTGTCGTACTGCTCCATATCCTCCACATGGGTGGACAGTTCCGGCCGGGCCTGGGCGTTTTGATCCTGCTGGGCCTGTTCCAGAACGGTGTTGTACTCGGTAGAATAGGGCTCCACCAGCTGGATCTCAAACAGATCTGCCCCGGTCTGGGCCTGAATTTCCTCTGCGATCCCCTGGGTGTTGCCGCCCCAGGAGAAGTAAGCAATCAGCACATTTCCACCCTGTGTGCCCGTGCTCTCCAGATTGGAGCCGGTCACCGTGCCGCTGCCGGCTGCGGCGTTGCGCACCAGACGGAAGCCCACATTGAAGACCGCGCTGTCCTGAGGCAGCGTGGCCCGATAGGCCGAGCGGAGATTTTTGGCAAAGTCGTTCCAGCCTCCGCCCCGGTTTACCCGCAGCACGCCGCTGTCCGGGCCGGCGGGATCCGTCTGTGCCTCGGTAGGATAGTCCCCGTAATAATCCCAGACCCACTCGCCTACATTACCGTGCATATCGTAGAAGCCCCAGGCGTTGGGCTGGAAACTTCCAACCTCCACTGTGGTCTCCCGATAGACGCCGGGCCGGGTCTCCAGATTGCTCTGGTTGAAGTAGTTGTCCTCAATGAGGTAGGGGTAATGGCCCCAGTAGTTGCACTCCTCCGCGCTGATGGAGGTCTCCGTGTTGAAGGGCGTCTCCGTCCCCGCCCGGCAGGCGTACTCCCACTCCGCCTCGGTGGGCAGGCGGTAGCCGTTGGCACCGCGGTTCCAGGTGACCGTCTGTCCCTCTACGGTGTAGGCGGGCTCCAGACCCTCCAGCTCACTGCGGGCGTTGCAGTATGCGATGGCGTCCAGCCAGGAGACGGTCTCCACCGGCAGATCCTCGCCGGAAAAGGTACTGGGATTGGAACCGGTCACAGCCTGATATTCCGCCTGGGTCACTTCAAAGGCACTCATATAGAAGTCGCTGACCGTGACGGTGTGCTGTGTCTCGTCATCACTGCGCCAGGCCTCGCTGTCTGGACTGCCCATGGAGAAGGTGCCGCCCTCCACCAGAATAAAGTTTTCGGGGATCTGAGGCTGCTCCTCCTGGCCCTGCTGGCTGGAGGAGGGGGGAGATGTAGACTGCTGAGACTGCTCCGGCGGCGTCTGAGAGCCACAGGATACCATCGTCCCCGCCAGCACAGCGGCCAGCATAAGGGAGCAAATTCGTTTCATTGGTTGCCTCCTTGTTAAAGGGAATGTTCAGACTTCCAGATCCAGTTCAGCCAGCCAGTCCTGCACAGCGCCCTGGGAGGTGTCTACCTCCGGACGGTAAACGCCGATGGGTTCCAGAATCGTGGTATCCTCAGGCAGTGCGGCGGTCAGATCCCGGATTGTGCTGGAAAGTCCTCCTGTGCCGTGGGTAACAAAGGGTACCACAGTCTTGCCGGACCAATTGTATTCTTCCACAAAGGTCAGCACCGGCATGGGCAGGGTGTACCACCAGTTGGGGAACCCCAGAAAGACGATGTCGTAGTCCTCCATGTTCTCCACATGGGTGGTCAGGGCAGGCTGGGCGTTATCCGCCTTTTCCTCGGCGGCCCGATCCAGACATTCGTCATAGTAGCTGGAATAGGGCTCCTCCACCACAATGGAGTGGAGGTCGCCGCCCACTACTTCCTGGATCCAGGCGGCCAGCTTGGCGGCGTTGCCGGGGGCAAGAACGCTGGCGGATGTGGTGGCGTCCACATCCACGCTGGATGGATCCTCTACCACGGTGTTGTCCGCCCAGGTGAAGTAGGCGATCAGGATATGGCTCCCCTCCGCTTCCTCCTGCCCAGCAGGTTCCTGACTGCTGACCGGCTCAGATTGGTCAGGGCGGTTGGTGTCGGAGGGTGTCTGGGAAGTATTGTTCTCATTGGACTCAGCAGGCGGTGCGCTGCTGACATCTCCGTCACCGCAGGCGGCCAGCGAGAAAAGAAGGAGCGCTGAGAGAACAAGGGATGCCCATCGTTTCATAAGTTCTCTTCTCCTTTCTGAAATCAACGGTTAAGGCCCAGGCTGTCCACCCACTGGGCCACGTCATCTTGGCTGGCCCCGCTGCTGAACCGCTGGCCGTCCAGCCACTGGGCATTTTCCGTCAGCTCCTGCAGACCGTCGGCACTGGAGCCGATGCCGCTGGAGCCAGAGGTGCAGAAGGGAACGATGGTGGCATCGCCGAAGTCACAGCTCTCCAGGAAGGTGTAAATCACCTTGGGGGCCTGTCCCCACCAGATGGGATAGCCCAGGAACACCACATCGTAGTCCTCCGGATTTTCCAGAGTGCCGGTGATGGCGGGCCGGGCAGCAGGATCATTCTGCTCCTGGTTGGCGCGGCAGCTGTCATTGCTGTAATTGAGATCTTCGTCGGTGTACGGCACTTCCGGAACGATTTCATAGAGGTCGGCATCCAAGATGCTTTGGAGATGCTGGGCAATGCCTTCGGTGTTGCCGGTAGCGGAGAAGTAGGCCACCAGCACGCCGCCTTCTGGTGTTTCCTCGTCGGATTCGCTTGACTCCGGCGTGGAGGAAGCGGGAGGGGTGGACTGGTTGGGAGCGGACGGCTCCCCCACAGAGGATGTCCCCTCCTGCTGCGTCTGGGACTGGCCGGGGTTGCTCTGGGTTCCTGTCTGGCCGCAGGCCGCCAGGCCAAGCAGCAGAGTCAAAGTGGTAAGAATCGTAATGAGTCGTTTCATCGTTTGGTACCTCCTGTTATGGTTTGTGTCTTTCGGATTTCGTGGCGCAGATAATCCAGCCGCTGGAGCTGACGCTCCTTAAAGTGAATCTCATCCAGAGCAGCAGTGCGTTTTTCCTCCAGCATCCTGAGCCGCTGCTCCTCCGTGTGGGGCTGCTCCAGCAACAGGCGCATATAGGTCTCCACCTCCGCCGTGGTAAAGCCCAGGTCATGGAGTGTCAGGATGGTGCTCAGCCGTTCCAGATCCGTGTCGTCGTACTGCCAGGCTCCCATCACTTCTTTTACCGCCCCGCAAAGACCCCAGCTCTCGTATTCGCTTAAAATGTGCATGGGAATCTGGTAGCGCTCGCTTGCCTCCTGTTTCGTCATCGTAAACCCTCCAAATGAAAAATGCAGGCGTCCTTTCTCGGACACCTGCATTGTAAATCAGAGTTTTTCCTATGTCTAATGCCTATTTTCTTGTTTCAAAAATGCCTATTGAACATTTTTGATGTGCTGATGGAAGGCCTCCACTGCCGGCGTCAGTACCTGATCCTTCTTCCAGACCAGGACGGTTCCTGTGTCCATCGTAGGAGAAAGCGGTATGAATCGGAGATCATCAAAAGAAAAATTCAAATCAAAACTCAGCGCGGTTCCCACGCCATAGCGTACCATGTTGGCCGCGTTGAGGATCAGGTTAAAACTGGCGGCAATCTGCAACCGCTCCCATCGGTCGCCAAACCAGCTGGCTAACTCCCTCTGGACGCTCTCACGACCGCTGATAATCAACGGAACCCGTTCTAAATCATCGGGTGTGACCGAGTTTAGGTTGGCCAGCGGGGAGTCCAGGCGCACCAATACCCCCCAACGATCACGTTCTTTCATTCGGCAGAACGCATATCGCCCTACATCCACTGGTTCTGTCAGAAGGCCCATATCCAAAAGGCCCGTGTCCAAGCGTTCCTTCACATCGTCGGCGTTGGCGCTGAAAATTCGGAAGGTGACCTTGGGATAGTGTTCCCGGAAAGAAACCATGGCGCGAGAGAGGAAGGACATGCTCCGGGTCTCTCCTGCACCAATGGCGATTTCTCCCATCAGCTCTGTTTCGCGCAGGGTAAACTCCCGGGTCGTCTTCTCTGCGAGATCCACCAATTCCTGGGCGCGGCGGCGCAGCAGCATGCCGTCTTCCGTCAGTTCAACGTGATAACGGCTGCGGCGAAAAAGCTGTACCCCCAACTCCTCCTCCAGCTGCATCAACTGCCGGGAGAGGGTAGGCTGGGTCAGGTGAAGCAGGGCTGCTGCCTTAGTAATGTTTTCTTCCCTGGCCACCGCCAGAAAATATTTCAAAACACGAAGTTCCATGGTTCCGCCTCCTTGCGCCCATCGTATCATATCCACCACAATCCGACAATATAAAAATGCCTCACAAGAATATTTCTAAATAGAGAATGAGCATTTTACATTTTTAGATGCTGGATTTACAATGAGGCTAAAGGAGGTTTCATCTATGAATGCATTGGTTGCTTATTTCTCCGCCAGCGGTACTACCGCTAAGGCAGCAAAGGCCCTGGCAAAGGCTGCAGGGGCGGAGCTCTATGAAATCAAGCCCGCAATTTCCTACACAAGTGCTGACCTGAACTGGATGGATAAGCGCTCTCGCAGCAGTGTGGAGATGAACGACAAACAGTCCCGCCCGGCTCTGGCCGATACGGATGCCCCCGTAGCCGGGTATGATGTAATTTTCCTGGGTTTCCCCATCTGGTGGTACACAGCTCCCACCATCATTAACACCTTCCTGGAGAGTTACGACTTTTCCGGCAAGACGATCGTTCTCTTTGCCACCTCCGGCGGCAGCGGACTGGGTAAGTCGGCGGCAGGGCTCCGGGCCAGTGTCCCCGGTGCCAGGATCGTGGATGGACGATTACTCAACGGACGGCTGAACGCGGACGAACTGAAAACATGGGTGTCTGGGTTGAAACTCTGAGGTGAATTGATATGAGATATACAAAACTGGGCAAATCTGATTTGAAAGTCTCCCGTATCTGCATGGGCTGCATGGGGTTTGGTGACTCCCAAAACGGCCAGCACTCCTGGACCATTGACGAGGTGCATTCCCGGGAGATCATCAAGCGAGGGCTGGAGCTTGGGGTTAATTTTTTTGATACCGCCATCGGCTACCAGAGCGGCACCAGCGAGCAGTATGTGGGCCGGGCCCTGCGGGGCTTTGCCAAGCGGGACGAGGTGGTGGTGGCTACTAAGTTCCTGCCCCGCACCAATGAGGAAATCGAGGCCGGCATCAGCGGCCAGGAACACATTCGGCGAATGCTGGATAAGAGCCTTCAGAACCTGGGGATGGACTATGTGGATCTCTACATCTATCACATGTGGGACCACCAGACGCCCCTTTATGACATCATGGAGGGGCTAAACAACGCCGTGAAAGCTGGCAAGACCCGCTACATCGGCATCTCCAACTGCTTTGCCTGGCAGCTCGCCAAGGCCAACGCCCTGGCGGAGAAAGAGGGCTTTGCCAAATTTATCTCCGTCCAGGGGCACTACAACCTGATTTTCCGGGAGGAGGAACGGGAGATGGCCCCCTACTGCCGGGAGGAAAACATCGCCATGACGCGGTACAGCGCCCTGGCCGGCGGACGGCTTTCCAAGCGCCCCGGTGAGACCTCCAAGCGGCTTCAGGAGGACAGTTATGCCCAACTCAAATACGGTGCGGCTCACGACCAGGATGCGCCCATTCTGGCCCGGGTGGCGGAGCTGGCGGATCGCCGGGGTGTGTCCATGACAGAGATCTCCCTGGCCTGGCTGCTGACCCGTGTCACGGCTCCCGTGGTTGGTGCCACCAAACTTCACCATATTGAAGGGGCTGCCAAAGCTGTGGACCTGGAATTGACGGCGGAGGAGTGCACATACCTGGAGGAGCGCTACACCCCTCACCCCCTGGTGGGCGTCATGGTAGAGAACACGATTGCGGAAGCAAAAAAGAATCATGTCTGGTCCACTGGCAATCAGATTATCTGAAGTGGCGGGTTACGGAGGCAGACAAGATCGACTTGCGTACAGTCGCCTTTTGAAAAACGCCGGAATGGTTTAACAATCGGTCAAACCATTCCGGCGTCTCTTGTTGCTTAGGGGTACTCCCGGGAAGCCCCTTGCTCAAGGGATATATTTCATGCCCCACTGGGAGATGGCATAGAAAATGGGCAGCAGATCTCTTCCCTTTTCCGTCAGGGAATACTCCACCCGGGGCGGGATCTCGTTATATTGCTCCCGGTGCACCAGACCGTCCCCCTCCAGCTCCTTCAAGGCGTTGGTGAGCATGGTGTTAGTGATGGGTTTGAGCATCTTTTTCAGTTCCCCAAACCGCATGGGAGACTGGATACACAGCTCATAGATGATCTGGAGCTTCCA
>NZ_CALWXV010000033.1 GCF_944385615.1 uncultured Flavonifractor sp.
GGCATCGACCTGTGGTCCTTCGCCAAGCTCACCGAGACCTTCAAGCTCATCCACCAGAAGCGGGAGGCCACCCTCATCGTCATCTCCCACCAGGAGCGCATCATCGACCTGGCCGACGAGATCATCATGATCGCCGACGGCCAGATCCAGAAGCATGGCCCCAAGGATGAGATTTTTCCCCAGATCCTGGCCAACACCAGGACCTCTTGCAGTTATCTGTCGGAAGGAGCGAAATAACATGGATCAAGCGGAATGGAAGCTCCTCAAGGAGATCGCGGACCTGGAAAAGACCCCCCAGGGGGCCTACAACATCCGCCGCAACGGCCAGCTGGATTCCCGCAACAGCACCGCCAACATTGAGATCACCACCAAGACCGAGCCGGGCAAGTCGGGCATCGACATCACCGTCAAGCCGGGCACCAAGGGCCAGTCGGTCCACATCCCGGTCATCATCAGCCAGACTGGCCTTTCCGAGCTGGTATACAACGACTTTTTCATCGGGGACGACTGCGACGTGGACATCGTGGCCGGCTGCGGCATCCACAACACCGGCTGTGAGACCAGCCAGCACGACGGCGTCCACACCTTCCACATCGGCAAAAACTCCAAGGTCCGCTATGTGGAGCGCCACTACGGCGAGGGCGAGGGCACCGGCAAACGGATCATGAACCCCCAGACCGTGGTCTACCTGGAGGAGGGGGCCTCCCTGAATATGGAGTCCACCCAGATCCGGGGCGTGGACTCCACCAAACGGGAGACCCGCATCGTGGTGGGCAAGGGGGCGGAGGCCGTTATCACCGAAAAGCTGCTCACCCACGGCCAGCAGACCGCCGAGAGCGATATGGAGATCATTCTGGACGGCGAGGACGCCACCGGCCGGGTCATCTCCCGTTCGGTGGCCCAAGACCATTCGGTCCAGGTGTTCTACCCCAAGATGACCGGCAATACCAAATGCTTCGGTCATGTTCAGTGCGACTCCATCATCATGGGCAACGCCAAGATCTCCTCTATCCCCGCCATCGCCGCCAACCATGTGGACGCCCAGCTCATCCACGAGGCCGCCATCGGTCGCATCGCCGGGGATCAGATCCTCAAGCTGATGACTCTGGGCCTCACCGAGCAGGAGGCGGAGGAGAAGATTCTGGATGGATTCTTACAGTGAGTTGTTGGAGGTGGTCAACCGCCCCGGCCGGTTCGCCACCCACAGCGGCGTGACCATCACCCGGATCGAGGGCCGGGAGGCGGAGGGCCGTCTGACCATCCGCCCCGAGACCCTGAATCCCATGGGCATCGTCCACGGCGGAGCCTTGGTGACTCTGGCGGACACGGTGGCGGGCTGCGCCGCCTTTACCTGCGGCAGGGTGTGCGTTACCCTGGACTGCAATATGCAGTATTTGGCCCCAGGCACCGGCAGCTATATCCACTGCCATGCCATCCCCAAAAAGCTGGGCAAGACCATTCTGGTCTATGACGCCATGCTCACCAATGACCAGGGCCAGACGGTGGCCACCGGCACCTATACCTTTTTCGCCAAGGATATCAAGACAGAGGACGCCACCTTTTAACATGGCAAACGGCCGTGCTGGATCAGCACGGCCGTTTTTTATCCCTCTCTCAAATCCCACAGCCGCAGCAGGGCGGCCAGCAGCACCAGCAGGGAGGCCCAGAAATTCACCGCCCCGCTCCGGCCCTCCTCCCTGCCTTTGACCGCCAGGCAAAAGAACCAGCCCAGGGCCACCACCACCAGCACCGAGCTCTCCAGCCGCAGGCCGGTAACATCAGGGGCCTTCCCCGTCTCATATAAGCCCCTGCGCTGTTTGTCCAGGGCCAGCCAGAACAAGCAGATCGCCCCCAGCAGCACCGATAAAAAGAACAGGGAACGGTCTGCCGTTTTGCGCTCTCTTTGTAAGGCCATATCTTCCATCAAAAGCCCCCCTCTTCCCAGTGTATCGGGAAGAAGGGGGCTTTGTGCCGCTTACACGGCGGGATTTTTGGTAAAGTGGATGGTGTAGGACAGCTCCTCGTTCTCATTGCCGGCGGCATCCTTCAGGGTCCCGGCGGCCAGGTCGAATTGGTAGGTGCCCTCCACATACTTGTTGCCGTTGTGGTTGGTGACCGTAATGTGGAGCTTGGCGGCGTCCTTCTCGTCAATGACAAAGGTGCCAAACTTGTGGCCGTCAATGGTGATCTTCAGCGGCTCGTCCCCGGCCTCCACCGCCTCGCTCATGATGACGGTCAGGGTGGTAAACTCCGCCCCCTCGTCAAAGTTCACGGTGGCGCCATCGCTCACAGGCTTTCCGTCGATCTCAAAGCCCGCTACGGTGGGCGCGGTCTCGTCCAGAGGCACGGCCACATCGGCCACCGTCATGCTCTCCTCCACAAAATACATGGAACCAAACTGGTTGCCCGCCTGATCCTTTCCGGCAAAGTAGAAGGTAACGGGGCTGCCGTCGGCGGCCTGCCGCAGCAGGGCGGAGGCGGTGGGATTCAGGGTAATCTCCCACTTCTGCTCCCCCAGGGTGTCGGTAAACACACTGGTATAGCCCAGGCCGCTGTCCTCGTCCAGATAGGTGTAGCTTTTGGCCTCCACGGTGAACTCGGGGAAACTGTCCTCCAGGCTGTGGTCGATCTCCAAAAAGGCCAAAGGTCCGTTGTCGGACACCGGCACGGTGAGGGTCAGGGTGTGGTCGTTGCCCTCCAGCTTGACCCCCTCCTTGTCCAGCACAGGGGCAGCAATGTCGGCCTCCGCCTCCTCCTCAAAGGACACAGCCCACACATAATGGGGGGTACGGCCCTCGTCGTCCTTCAGGGCCACCTGGCGGCGAGCGGTCAGATAACCGGCACAGTTGCCCTCGGCGTCATAGATGGCCTTGTTGGAGCGCACACCGTCTCCCAGCTTGGCGTCGGTAAAGGTAACGGTCCACACAAACGCTTCCTCGTTGTCCACCTGCAGATCGGTAATCTTGACGTCGCCGGAAATGGTATAGCTGTCGGACTGCAACGCTCCACTGCTCAGTTTGGTGAGCTGGCCGTCCTCCATGGTGTAGAGGGCCTGGTCAAAGTGAATGGTTACCTTACCGTCCTCTTCGGCCACCTGGGTAATGGCGGGGCCGGACTTCTCCTCCTCTCCGCCCACGGGGTTGCCCTCGCTGTCGGTGGGGCCGGTCACTCCGTCGGCTACCTCCAGGCTGCCGGGGAGGTTGCCCTCCAGCACCACGCCGCCCACATTCACCTGGGCAGCGTCGATGGTGCCCTGGTTGTCCACCTGAGCGGCGGCGTTGACCGTAAGCGCATTCACCTTGGCCTGCTCCTCCAGAGCCAGCCGGGCGGCGGCATTGAGGGCCAGATACTCCGCCCGGGTCTCCCCCGCCAGAGTCAGGTCCACCGGCGCATCCACCTGGACGGTTCCCACGCTCAGGTCTTGGGCGGTGAGCTTGGTCCCGGTACTGCCGGGGGCCACCACCAGACCGGCGGTCTCACCAGACACTTCCACCTGGCTGCCGCTACGGCTGGCGCCGGCATTGACCACCACAAAGCGGTTTCCGTCTGCAAGCTTCACCTGGTCGGAGCCGGTGATGTAACTTTCGATGGCCTTATCCAGCAGGGCCATGGTGGAGGCCCGGTCAATGGAGCCCAGAGGGGCCAGCCGGGAGCCGTCCTCCACTCCGCTGAGGATGCCCATCTGGGTCAGCACCGACAGATAGCCCGCCGACCAATCCGCCGCCTGGGCCCCGTCGGTAAACCGGCTCAGGTCGGGGTCGCTGTCCGCCCGCACTCCCATGGCCCGGGCAAACATGACCATGGTCTCCTGCCGGGTGATGGTCTGGGTAGCGTTGCAGTTTTCCCCGTCCCCTTCCAGGATTCCGGCGGCGGTACACTTCAGGATGGCGTCGGCGTACCACTCGTCCCCCTTCAGGTCGGCGTACCGGTTCTCCGCCTGCTCAGTCAGGCCCAGCAGCCGGACAAAAATGGTAGCCAGCTCTCCCCGGGTCAGATTGGCGGCCGGCCGGAACAGCCCCTGGTCGTTCCCCTCCACCAGGCCGGCCTCCAGCCAGCGGTGGATGGAATCTGCCGCCCAGCTCTGGGCCACATCGGGCAGCTGATCCTGCCGGGCGGCGGCCAGAGCGGGAGTGCCCATAGACAGCCCCATGGACAGGGACAGCAGCAGGGCCAGTGGTTTTTTTGCTTGCATGGGTAATTTCCTCCAGATTGCGTCAAAGTTACTAAATATGGACCACTTTCTTTGTGCAAAATCCATACTGGTTTGGTATTATACCATGACTTACTCCAGAGTCAAGGGAATGGGCCGGGCCAAATGTTGACATGGATTTTGAGGCAAAAACAGGAGGCCCGCCCCAGGAAAATCCCGGCACAGGCCTCTATGAAAAAGAGGAGAAGAACGCTATGTTACACAAAGCACCGGACCAGATTATAAACGCTGATGCCGGTGATGACCAGGAGCAGCCAGAAGAACAGCTTGTCCACCGCCTTGTTGTCCATACGGCGGCTGAGGCTGCGGCCAACGGTGCCGCCCACCACGCCGCCCACCATCATCACAATCAAGACGGGCCACTCAAATTCGGGCACAGTCTGCCCAATGAGGGTGTTCAGGAAGCTGGCTCCCTGAGAAAAGAGGATGACGTACAGGGAGTTGAGGGCGGCGGTCTTGGAGTCCATGGAGAAGAAATAGTAGAGCACCGCCAGATTGATAGGACCGCCGCCGATGCCCAGGAAGGAGGACAGCACCCCCAGGGCCAGGCCGATCACCACGCAGGCCGCCCCGTTTTTCACGTTCAGGGTACGGATGCGGGGCCGGTTCAGGGTGTAGGCCAGCACGCCCAGGGTCAGCAGGATCATCAGCACCTGCTGGGCCACCGAGACGGCGGAGCCGCCGGCGTCCTTCACCAAGTCAAACAGCTGCTTGCCCACAATGCCGCCCACGGCGGCGCCGATGGCCAGCAGCGTGCCCCGCCGGGGCTCCACCTTCACCTCGCCGCCGATGCTGCGCACCATAGAGGTGATGGTCATGGCCAGCACGGTACAGCCGGACAGAAAGCTGATGGTGGCTACCGGCAGGCCGGACACGGCGTCCATCACCGGCTTGATGATGACGCCGCCCCCTACCCCGCTGATGCCGCCGATGGTGGTGGCCAGAATAGCGACGAGAAAGTTAAACAGGATCTGCATGGCGGCTTACCGCAGAGAGATAAACCGGCTGTCGTAGTCCCCCAGCAGGGGCTCACAGTAGGCCTTGAACTCCGGCTTGATGCTGGCGCCGTCGTCGCCGATCCACTCCAGGGGGAATTTCTTCTCGGCGTTGGCCACCTTCTCCAGCGGAATGAGGCAGGTCTTGGAGGAATAGGGCGCACGGGTGGTCTCAAAGCCCACCATAAAGCCGGTCTTGCCCTCCACAGCGGAGCGGACGGCGCAGGCTCCGGCCTTCTCGGCCTCCTTCTGGTCGATTTCGGACATGAGTGCCACGCTGACCCGGCCCAGCAGGCCAGGCTTCTCAGACCGGGACTTCAGGCCGGTCTCCTGCATAATCATGTCGCTGAGGGCCTGAGCGGCGCCGCCGGGCACCTTGTGGCCGAAGCCGTCCACCACGCCGGAGTCGGCCACGGGAGAGCCGTCGGCATAGTGGATGCCCTCGGAGATAGTGACCAGCAGGCCCTTCCCCTTAGCAAACTTTTCCTTGACCGCGGAGAGGAATTTCTCCTTGTCAAAGGCCACCTCAGGCAGGTACACCAGATGCTCACAGGGCATCAAATCGGCGTACAGAGCGGAAGCGGCGGTGATCCAGCCAGCGTTGCGGCCCATCAGCTCCATCACCACCACATGGATGGGCAGAGCGGAGGCGTCTTGAGCCAGCTCCAGAGCGGAGACAGCGGCGTACTTGGCGGCGGAGCCGAAGCCGGGGCAGTGGTCGGTGACGTCCAGGTCGTTGTCGATGGTCTTGGGGATACCGATGACCCGCAGCTCATAGCCGGTCTGGACCGAGAGCTGATAGATCTTGTTGCAGGTATCCATGGAGTCGTTGCCGCCGTTGTAGAAGAAGTAACGGATGTTGAACTTCTTGAAGCACTCCAGCACGGCGGGATAGTCGGCGTCGGTGAGCTTGCGGCGGCAGGAGCCCAGGGCGGAGGCGGGGGTCTTGGCCAGCAGGGCCAGGTCCTCGTCGCCAAACTTGCCCAGGTCGATCAGATCCCCGGCCAGAATACCCTCAGCGCCGAAGCGGGCGCCGTAGATGGTCTCGATCTCGCCATGAGTCTTGGCCTCCCGGACCGCCCCCAGCAGGGAGCTGTTGATGACCGGGGTGGGGCCGCCGCCGTGGGCGATGAGCATATTTCCTTTCAGCATACCAACCCCTCCTTACACGTTGCTCAGGTCGTCGTCCTTCATGCACAGATGGACGGCGCCCAGCTTGAAGGTCTGGGGCAGAGCCAGGATGTTGGGGTTTTCGCCCACAAACTTCCGCTTGGCGTCCTCCAAAGCCTCCTCGAAGGTGGCCCGGGTCTTGAGGCCCATGCCACGGGCGATGCCGGGCTCCTGGGCACCCACGATATAGATGGCGGAGGTGTTCATCTCGGCGATGTGGCCGCAGCTCATCATGGAGAAGCCGTGGAAGGGGTGGAAGGCGTTGGCAAAGCGGTACTTGCGGATATACTCCTCATTGGTGGCGAAGTATTCGCCGTACCGGTTCATATCGGGCAGGATGTTCATATAGTCGTGCTGGAACATCTCATACAGCTCCCGCAGGTAGGGCCACCGCTCGTCATGGAAGTAGCCGTTGCAGATGGAGGAGCAGATGATGACGCAGTTTTCCTTCATCACCCGCTTGTGGCGGATGACCTGGGCGGACAGAGCCTGCATCATCTGGATGGGGTTGGTGCCCATGCCGTTGCCATAGTGGAAGTTCTGAGGCATACCGAACACCATCACGTCGTACTTCTTCTCGGCGAAGGGTACATAGGTGCGCTTGTTGGCCAGCTTCCAGGACTCGGGCTGCATCACCTTGGCGTAGCCGGAGTAGATGGCGATCTGGCGGGAGTAGGTATCCAGCACCGCGTCGCAGCAGAAGAAGGGGTGGCCCATCTTCTCCTCCATCAGCATACCGATCTCGTCAAACTTGGTACGCATCAGGGAGTGGCCGGACACGGGGGTGAAGTCGGGCCGGTGCATCACGTCGGGGACGTGGTGGCTGGCGATGCTCCGCCAGTGGGTGATGCCGGTGGCGCAGTGCTTGTAGCCGCCGGAGTAGCCGCCGTAGGGGTTGCCCTGGGTGTGGCCGATGAGGATGGGCAGGTCGCAGTCAAAGACGTACTTGTTCATCAGCACCGGATCACCCCGGTCGGTGGTGCCCAGGTCCACCATGTGGTCGTAGTCTTCAGAGTCGTGGCTGGTGATCTGATGGGTGTAATAGAACTCGTTGAAGAGGTCATCCCCCAAGATCTGCTTCATCTCGGACACAGTGGCGCGGGGGTGCAGGCCGTTGGAGAACATGAAGAGGATATCCTTCTTGTCCACCCCGGCGGCGTACAGCTCGTCCAGGCAGGCCCGGATGGACACCTTCCGGTGGGCGGTGGGCTGGCAGCCGCCCTTGACGATGTCGGGGATAACGAACACCACGGTCTTGCCGGGGCCGGCCAGCTCCTTCAGGGGCTTCATGCCCATGGGGTTGCGGATGGACTCCAGGGTGGCGTTGTACAGGCTGTCCCAGTCCTGGGGCAGGCAGGGGGGATCGGGCACGGTGGTACCGGGGATGAACACGTCGGTGTTGTCGGGCAGGTTGGCGCTCATCAGGCCGTTGCCATATTCAAACTCAAGCTTCATGGGCTGTCTCCTTATTTTCCAAGATAAGTCTTGATGATCTCCAGGTACTCGTCGGGGTAGAAGCCGATCTCCCCCTGGAAGCGGGTGAGGGCGATGAGGCCGCCGTCGATCTCGTCGATGGAGGCCAGCATTTCGGCGTTGTCCACCTTCAGCCCGCCGCCGTACACCACGTCCAGGCCGCCGGTCTGCTCCTTGACAAACTTGGCGATCTTGGTGATATAGGGCTTGTCGGCGGGGGTCTTGCCGGGGCCGATGGACCAGATAGGCTCGTAGGCGATGACCACCTTAGAGGTGTCCACCCCGTCCAGGCCGATCTTCAGCTGGTCGCCCAGCACCTGCTGCCACTGCTCCTGCTCCTCGCTCTTCTCGCCGATGCAGTAGAGGACGGTGAGGCCCTGCTCAATGGCCAGCTTGATCTCCTGGTTCAGCAGGCGGTTGACGGCGGCGGTGTCGGTAACGCCCGCCTCGGCCAGCACGCCCATCTTGTCGTTGCGCTCCTCACAGTGGCCAATGATGGTGGAAGTACACCCCATGGCCTTGACAATGGAGGCGGGGCGGTTGGTGGTGAAGGCGCCGAAGTTGCCGCCCACAGCGGTATTCATACGGTAGACGCTCTGGGAGCCCACCTGGACGGGGCTGTTCTCACAGCGGGCAGCCACCGCCCCCAGGATGTGGGCCTCGGGGAAGTACTGGACAAACTCCGCCTCAGCGGGGTCGTACTTCTTCAGGCCCTCCTGGGTGTGCTCCACGATATACTTGCCCCAGTCAGCCACCGGGGCGATGCGGTTGACGCCGCCAAACTCCACAGGCACGTCAAACCGCTTCAGATTCAGATACAGATGCTTCATTCCCGCCACTCCTTACTTCTTGTAGAAGTCGATCATGTCCTCCAGGGACTTCTGCTCCACCAGAGGAGCCCGGCCGTAGGAGCCGAAGTTGACGATCAGGGAGCCCACGGCCTCCTTCACGCCGGCCTCCACACGGCTCATCAGCAGGGCCACGTCGTCGTCGGGCACATTGCCGGTGAGGACAGTGTCCATGATGGGCGGGAAGAACACACGGGGGTCAAAGGCGGACTTCTTCTCCTCCAGCAGAGCGTACACCCCGCCGATGGAGGGGCTCTTCTGAAGGGCGGGCTGCTGGGCGAAGAGCTCCTTCATGTTGCGGGTGACAGCCAGACGGATGTCGGTGTCCACGTTGATCTTGCGGATGCCGCAGGGGATGGCGGCGATCAGCTCGTCCACGTTGATGCCGTAGGCGTTCTGAATGTCGCCGCCCAGGCCGTTGATCTCCTGGACGATGTACTGGGGCACGGTGGAGGAGCCGTGGGACACCAGGGCGCAGAAGATGCCAAGGCGGTTGATGCACTCCTTGATGGCGATGGGGATCTCCCGGCGGAGCTTGGCGTCCTTACCCTTGTTGGCGCCGTGCTGGGTGCCGTAAGAGATGGCCAGGGCGTCCACCTCGGTCTTCTGGATGAACTCCACCGCGTCCAGGGGGTTGGTGTAGGTGGAGGTGGCGGCAAAAACGTGGTCCTCCTGGCCGCCCAATACGCCCAGCTCGCCCTCCACGGACACGCCCCGGGCGTGGGCGTACTTGACCACCTCGCGGGTGAGCTCAATGTTCTGCTCCAGAGGCAGGGAGGAGCCATCGATCATGACGGAGGTATAACCGCCCTCGATGGCGGCCACGCAGGAGTCAAAGTTCTTGCCGTGGTCCAGGTGGAGCACCACGGGGATGGGGGAGTGCTCGCCGTACTTCTTCACGGCGTTGGCGATGTTGCGGGCGCCCTTCTTCTTGTCCTCCAGAGTGCCGTTGGCAAAGTCCACACGGCCGCCCATGAAGGCGTTGGCCAGGTCGGCGCCCTGCAAAATAGCGGGAGAGCGGAAGGTCTCGTGCATCTCGATGACGGCCTTGGCCTGGGCCACGGCGTTGACGTTAAACGCGCCCTGGGCGTAGTTATACTTCTCAGCAGCTTCCATCAAAGGTCTCAGGGGTACCAGCGGCATAGTAATTTCCTCCTTATTTCTCGGCGGCGAACACACATTGGCCCGCCACATAGGTTGCAGTTACATTCAATTCATCATCCAAAACCACCAGATCGGCGTCCTTGCCGGGGGCAATGGAGCCCTTCCGGTGGTCCATGCCGATAAGGCGGGCAGGATTGCTGGTCAACAGGGGGAGCACGGTTTCCACATCCTCCCCGGTGAACTTCACCAGGTTCTTCAAAGCCTGTCCGGTGGTGAGGGTGGACCCGGCCCGAACGCCGTTGGAGGCCAGTTTGGCGTCGCCGTCCTCCACCACCACGTCATTGACACCCAGCTTATAGTGCCCGTCGGGCAGACCGGCGGCCTGGATGGAATCGGTCACCGCCACCACCTTGTCATAGCCTTTGCAGGCCAGCAGCATCCGCACAGAGCCGGGGTGGAGGTGGCGGCCGTCACAGATGGCCTCGCACATGACGGGCCGCTCCAGGACCGCTCCCATGATGCCGGGGCGGTGCTGGTGGAACAGGCCCATGGCGTTGAAGGTGTGGGTACAGCAGGCGGCCCCCGCGTCGATGGCGGCGCAGGCCGTCTCATAGTCGGCGCCGGAGTGGCCGATGGCCACGGTGACATGACCGGCGATCTCACCGATCATGTCCACCACCCCCTCCACCTCGGGGGAGACGGTGATGTAGCGCACCGCCCCGTCGGCGGCCTGCTGGTACTTGCGGAAAAGCTCTGCATTCCCCTTTTGCAGCAGGTGCTCCGGCATGGCTCCCTTGTACTCCACCGACAGGAAGGGGCCCTCCAGGTGGATGCCCATCAGGCCCGCCCCGGTGATGGGGGCGGCCATAGCGGCCTTGGCCTGGTCGATGCACCACAAAGTCTGCTCCGGGGTGTCGGTGAGGATGGAGCACAGCCAGCCGGTGGTACCGTGGCGGGCAAAGAACCGGCCGATCTTGGCCAGGTCCTCGGCGGTGGCGGCGTTTACGTCCACCCCGTCGCCGCCGTGGGTGTGCAGGTCCAGAAAACCAGGTATGAGCCGTTTGCCGTCCAGATCCACCACCTGGTCAGCCTTACCGCCAAACCCGGCGATACGGCCGTCCTGCACCAGCAGGTCGGTCTCCTGGAACCGGCCGTCCAGATAGACCCGGCCATTGGTAAAGAGCGTCTTTTTCATGTGCTACCTCAGAAGGGCTGACCGGCGGCCAGGGAATTGGTGAAAATGATGGCGTCGGGGTGATTTTGCAGCAGGCTGGCGGGGAAATGGGCGGTCACCTCGCCGTAGGCGGCCTGACGGACCACCGAGCGGTGCCACTCCCGGAACACGCCCAGGCGGACCTTGCGGGCCCCCAGGATCTGCTTGATGCCAATGGTGACGGCACGGTGGGGCATGGCGTCGATGGCGCCGCAGCGGTCGCCGATGGCGTTGGCGGTGCGGGTCTCCGGGTTGAGGGACAGAGCCCGGGTGCCCTGGGCGGCAAACTCCTCGGCGGTCATATCCTCCCGGGACTCGTTGAAGGCCAGATGGCCGTTGATGCCGATGCCGCCGAAGGCGATGTCCACCCCGCCCAGCTCCTCAATGAGCCGGTCCACCTTGCCGGGGTCGGCGGGGTCGGGGAAGACCCGCTGCTCGGGGGGCATGAGCAGCTCGGGGTCCACCTTGGTGTACACGGTGCGCTCCATGAAGCCCCGGAAGGACAGGGGGCTTTCCTTGTCGATATAGGTGTCGTCGTCGTTGAGATACTCGTCCATGTTGATGAACCAGCAGTTTTTCAGGCTGATCCGGTCCCGGTTTACCAGCCGGACAAAGATAGGATACTGTCCCACCGGGCCCACGGGGCAGATGAAAACGGTCTTCTCCCCCTTCTCGTTGTGGGCCTTGATGGTGTTGACCATCTCCATGGCGATCTCATAGAACACCTCGCCGGAATCTCCCAGCTTGACCACGGGAATCTTGGCGTCCTTGCCCAGGTCCTGGGCGGAAATGTGATAATAGTCCATGTGGATCTTCCTTTCTATCCTGGTTCTGTAACGGTAGGGTCAAAAGAGATGGGACACATTCAAATCCCGGATGGTGTCCACAATCTCTTTGGTGCGGGTACAGCCAAACTTGCGCAGCAGGCTCTTGATCTGGGTTTTTACTGTGACCACCTCCACGCACCGCTGGGCGGCGATCTCCTTGATCTTCTTTCCCTCCAGCAGCAGCCGCACCAAGTCCCGCTCGGCGGCGGTAAGCTGGGAGACGGTGCTGATGAAGAAGAGCAGGGAACGCTCCGAGGTGCGCAGGCGGGAGTACTCCTTGAGCAGCAGGTTCTGGATCTTGCCGTCCAGCATGGCCTGCCCGGCGTAGGCGCTGCGGATGTGCTGGAGCAGTTCTTCATCCTCACAGCCCTTGACGATATAGTCCACCGCCCCCGCGCCCATGGAGGTAAGGATCATGTTGTCGGTCTCGTGGGCGGTGAGAAAGAGGACCTTGGCCTCCGGCTTTTTCTCCAGAATATGCTCGGTGGCGTGGATACCGGCGGTGGTGGTCTCCATCTCAATGTCCATGAGAATCAGGTCAAAGTCGGTCTCCGCGGCCAGGGCCTCGATCTCCTTGCCGCTGGCGGCGCTGCCCACCACGGTGATATCCTCCTGCTGATTGAGGACGTCGCACAGATCCTCCCGGATCAGGTCAAAGTCCTCGGCGACCAAAATGCGAATCATGCTGTTTCCTTTCCTGCCCCCGACGGGCGGTACCATAGCGGGGCAGCAGAATAAAGAAGGACGCCCCTCCCTCCTGCCGGTTCTCCACCCGGAGGGAGCCTAAGTGGCTGCGCACGATGGTACGGACATGGTAAAGTCCCATGCCCCAGTTAAAATTGGAATTTTTGCTGGAATAGAAGGGCTCAAAGATATGCTTGAGCTCCTCCGGTTGGATGCCCGGCCCATGGTCCTTCACCTCCAGGACGGTGTACAGCCGCTCCTGGTGGCTCAGCAGCTCCACCGGCCTTGCCTCCTCATAGCCAATGGTGGCCTCCCAGGCGTTGGTAAGCAGATTGTACAAAGCCTCGCTGAGGTAATTTTCATCGGCCAGCACCTGGAGCTCCTGGTCCATGCCCGCCCGCACCCGGCCATCCGGGTACTTTTTGCGGAAGCGATCAATGGTGATCTCCTGTAACCGCCCCAGCTTGACCGGCACCAGCCGCACCGACTTGGCCTTGACCGTGCGGTAGAGCTCCTCCGAGCGGCCGATGAGCAGCTCGTTGTTCTCATACAGGCTGTCGGCATAGCCCCGGACCCGCTCCAGGTCGGGCTCCTCCTTTTGCAGCTCGGCCCGGATGCGCTTATAGAGCACCCGGTTGGCCAGCAGCTGGTTTTTGATGCTGTGGACAAAGACCGACGCGCCGGTGCGGGCCACGTCGAATTTGCGCTCCAGCACCACCTCGTCCCGGTCGCTGGTAAAACTGGTCTGGGTATAGCGCAGCAGGCTGCCCAGACCCAGAATACCGCATACCACGTTGACCGCCACCAGGACGATATAACCCCCCACGCTAAGGGCAAACTGGAGATAACCCACACCTTTGATCCAGGTGTAGTCGTAGCTGTAAAAGCGGTAGATCTGCCCCGGGTCCTGTCCGCAATAGAGTACATACAGGGTGGCCAGAGCCACCAGAGAGATGACGATGGGCAGAAATTTCCGCCGGGAGAAGTGCATGGTCGTGGAGCAGTATTCCACCACCAGCAGCACCACCGCCAGGGCCACATAGCACAGCACCCACACATAGGAAAACTGCACCAGTATATCTTTGGCCTGCGGCAGCACCCCCACCAGCCTGCGGTAGACGTCGGGGTAGTAGAGCACCAGGGATGCCCCGGGCAGGATCAGCGCCAGCCTGCGGGCCAAAGGGGCCTTCCGCAGGGCTGAGAGCATGGAGTACTGAAAGGCAAGCTCCACCAGAAACAGCGGGAACAGGTAGCGGCCCAGGGCCACGATATACCCCAGCTGTCCCAGGGTGATGAAGCGGTACTGCACCCAGGCCCGGATCTCCCGGCTGAAAAACAGGAAATTCATGACCTCCTGGGACAGTCCGCCCTTTTTGGCGATGAAGATCATCAGGCCCACAAAATAGACCGTTAGGCTGAGGCACAGCCCGGACAGCAGCAGGGACTCCCAGTTCTTTTTGACGCACAGCACCAAAATGGAGCCCATGAGCAGTCCCACAGACAGCAGCAAAAGCATGGCGCCGCCTCCCCTTTCTCCGGTTTCTGTTGTCTATTGTACCGGGAAGTGAGAGCTTTGTAAACGGTGGCGTTCACACAGAGGAAAGGGGCGGCGGCGGTGTTCCGCCGCCGCCCCTCCTGGGGTCACATCAATAGTTGCCGGCCTCGGTCATAACGTCGAAGTCCACGTAATTCTCCACGGGGCACACATCGCCCTCGGTGATGGAACCGCCGTCCAGCAGGTTCTTCTGCTGCAGCTCGTAGTAGCCCTTGACGGTGCCGTCGGCCACGCCGTCCACCACTTCCTTGCCGGTGAGCCAGTCGGCGTCGCCGCGCTGATTGTACATGGTGTCGTAGTCCAGAGCAGCCTGAGTGGCACACCACTGGGCCACCTCGTCCTGATGCTCGTCAGCGGCGTAGTCCATAGCCTTGAACAGAGCGCGGACAAAGCGGACGGCCACGTCATGGTTGGCCTCCAGGTAACTGGGAGTAGCAATCCAGCTGGCCAGGGACACGGTGGTGTCGGCAAAGGTCAGGTTATCGGTCAGCTTGGTAGCGTCGCTCATCTGATCCAGGATGGTCAGGCTGTTGGGGGACCAGGTGGCGCAGGCATCCACGCCGCCGGACAGCATGGCGGTCACCACGGAGGCAGCATCCATGTCCATGGGGGTGATGTCGTCCATGGTCATGCCGTGAGCGGTCAGGGAGTTACGCAGGATGTCCTCGCTGGAGGTACCGGAGGAGTAGGCCACGGTCTTGCCCTTCAGATCCTCCACGGTGGTGATGCCGGGGCCGCCGATGAGGGCGTCGCCGTTGGAGATGTGGGACAGAGCAATGATGGTGGCGTTACCCTGGACGCACAGCTTATGGGCGCCCTGGCCGATGTAGCCGAAGTTGACGGAGCCGTTCTCCATGGCGGCGATGATGGTGGGGCCGTCCTCAAACTGGGTGAGGGTGACGTTCAGGCCCTCCTCCTCGAAGAAGCCCTTCTCCTTGGCGGTCATCAGGCTCCACAGGCCGCCGTAGTTGGGCATATAGCCGATGTTGATGTCAACGGTCTCAACGCTGGTGTTTGGGGTCTCGCTGTTGCCGCTGGTGGTCTCAGTGCCGCCGGTGGGGGTGTTGGCGCTGCCGCCGTTGGCGGTATCGCCGCCGCAGCCCGCCAGGGCGCCGCCCAGCATGGTCACAGTCAGGAGCATGGCAAGAAACTTTTTCACATTCATTCCTCCTATTTCATGGTTTGTGGGTTCTTTTCCTCTTTTGGTTCTATTGCAACGGCACAGGCCGTTCCAATCTTACTTACGTACCTCCAGGTACTCCTGATAGACCTGGCTCCAGATCTCGTTCTTCAGCTCCAGGAACCGGGGGGTCATCTTGGTCTCCTGGTTTCTGGGATAGGGAATGTCAATGTTGACGATGGACTTGATCCGGCCGGGCCGGGCGGACATGATGATGACCTTCTGGGCCAGGATGATGGCCTCCTCCACGTCGTGGGTGATAAAGAAGCAGGTCTTCCTGTCCTTCTCCCAGGTCTCCAGCAGCTCGGTCTGGAGCTGGGTACGGGTCTGGGCGTCCAGCGCGCCGAAGGGCTCGTCCATCAGCAGCACCTCAGGGTTGGCGGCGTAGGCACGGGCGATGGCTACGCGCTGCTTCATGCCGCCGGAGAGTTCCTTGGGATAGTGGTCGGCAAACTTGGTCAGGTCCACCTTGGCTAGATACTTCATGGCCTCGTCCTCAGCCTGCTTACCCTTGATGCCCTTCATTTCCAAGGCGAACATGACGTTCTTCTTCACGGTCAGCCAGGGGAACAGGGCGTACTGCTGGAAAACCACGCCCCGCTCGGTGCCGGTGCCGGTGACCTTCTTGCCCTTGCAGTAGACGGCGCCGGAGGTGGCCTCGTGGAGGCCGGCGATGATGTTCAGCAGGGTGGACTTGCCGCAGCCGGAGGGGCCTACCACGCAGATAAACTCGTTTTCATAGATGTCCAGGTCCACTCCATTGAGAGCCACCATCTCGCCGTTGCGGGTGTTGTATACCTTGCGGACGTTATCGATCTTGACGATCAGATTTCTCTCTTCTCCTGCCATCCCGTCAGCTTCCTTTCCAAGAATTTAATGATTTTTTCTACCGTGATGCCGATGATACCGATGATGATGACGTAGGCCAGCATGGGGGCCGAGTCAAAGCTGTTGTTCAGGGACCGGATACGCATGCCCAAGCCGGCGATGGCGCCGGTGGATTCGGCTGCGATCAGGGTGGTCAGGGCCACCGAGGCGCCCAGCCGCACAGCGGTAAGGATGAAGGGCAGGGTGGCGGGGGTGATGACCCGGATGAAGATGTCCCGGTCGGTGGCGCCCAGTACCCGGGCGGCCTTGATGAGGGTCTCGTCCACGTTGATGACGCCCTGATAGATGGTCACGCACATGATGAGGAAGCAGGCGATGGTGATAACGATCACCTGGGGACGCCGGCCCACGCCGGCGCAGATCACGATCAGAGGCACATAGGCCAGGGGGGGAATGTTGCGGATGAACTGAATCCAGGGCTCAATGATGTTGCGCACCGGCACATACCAGGCCATCAGAATAGCCATGGGCAGGGCGATGATAAAGCCGATGACATAGCCCAGGACCACGGAGATCAAGCTGCTGCTCAGGTCCTGCCAGAACACACCCCGCTCCACCATGGTCATCAAACCCTGGATGGTGACGACCACATTGGGGAAGGCCCGGGCGGTGGTGGGAATGACGGACAGGATGTACCACAGCAACATGGCTGCCGCAAAAGAGATGAGCAGCCAGACCTTTGGTGGGATCCGACTGGCGAGGGACTGTTTTTTCTGTTCCATTCTCTTCGCTCCTTCTTACGTTTGATCCGATATGCGCAAGGTTGGGATAAGCAGCCCCGCAGCTTGGATAAGTACAGTATAAAAGCTTTGGGCAAAAAGAAAAGTATGAAATTTCATCATCCCCCTGTGACAAAAGCGGACGCCGCATCTCTGCAGCGTCCGCTTTTGTTCCATCCTGTTAAGGCCCAAGTCAGCACTCCACCCCCTCCAGCCGCATCACCGATACCTCAAAGGCGGTGCGCTGGCGGCTCTGACCGTTTTCCAGCTTGGTGTAGGCCCGGCTCTGGAGCCGTCCCTCCAGCCGTACCCCGTCCCCCACCTCCAGCTCGCCGCAGCACCGGGCCAGCGCCCCCCAGGAGATGCAGGGCAGATAGTCCGCCCGGCCATACCGGCGGTTTACCGCCAGCATCAGATCACAGATCTCCCGGCCCAGAGGCGTTCGCCGGAGTATCGGCGGCTTGCACAGCACACCGGCCAGGATGAGCCGGTTTTCGTTGGGTCCCTCCCCCGGCCGGAGGCTTTTGGCGTGGAGAGTTATCACCAGCTTGCTGCCGGTACCGCTCTTGTTGTTGAAGGAGCGCACCTCCCCCTCCACCTCCACCGGCATCCCCGCCTCCACCGGGCACTCGGCCAGCAGGGCCTTTGGGACAATCACGTTGATGGTATCCTCCGAGCCGGACAGCCGGAGGACCGTCAGGGGAAAGGTTTCATATACAACGCCGTGGGTCTCATGGGACCATACCGGGTCCGCCGCGGCGGTGCCCCGGAGCAGTGCCCGGTTTTCGTTCCATCCTGTCTGCATATCCATCCACACTCCTGCCTGTTTTCGGTAGCTGTGGGATATATATGCGGGTTTGTCCCAGGGTATGCCTTACTGCTGGTTCTGCCAGTCGGCGGGATAGACGAAATACAGGAACCGGGCGTGGCCGGTGACGGAAAATTGGATCTCGCTGCCCTTGGGAATATAGATGACCTCCCCCGGCCCGGCGGACGCCTTCCGGCCGTTGCACAGTACGTCCAGCCGCCCCTCCACCACATAGTCCATCTCGTCATAGTTCAGGGTCCAGGGGAAGGTGGTGTCGGTCATCTCCATGATGCCCACCCCCAGCCGGGGGGACTGCTCCAGGGTAAACAGGTCCCGGGTATACACCCGGTCCCCTGGATTACCCGTATCCATCCGGTGGGCCTCGGTGACAGCCAGCTGAGGCACCTTTACCGCCTGCACGCCCCCGCCCAGGTGCTCCAGCAGCACCTGGCGGATGATCTCTTCCAGCTTTTTATGATCCATTGCCGCGCTCCTTTCGGGTGAGGAACATGGCCACCGCCACGGCGGTGACGCCTCCCACCAGCTTGCCCACGATCATGGGGAAGATCATAGAGGAGTCAAACCCGGCGGTAAAGCCCAGATGGTCGCCAAACACAAAGGCCGCCGACACGGCAAAGGCCACGTTGATGATCTTGCCCCGCCGATCCATGTCGTGGAGCATCTGAAACATGGGGATGTTATTGGCCAGGGTGGCCACCAGCCCCGCCGCCGCCACGTCGTTCATGCCCAGCAGGCTGCCCAGCTTCATCAGGGGCTTTTTGAATACCTTGGTAATGACGTACACCAGCGGGAAGGCCCCTGCCAGTACGATGGCGATATCCCCCACGATGGAGATGCCGTCGTGGATGGGATTGAGGCCGGGGATGATGGTCAGGGGGGTGAGGGCCTCAATGATGGCAGCGGCCAGGCCGATAGTGATGATGATAACGATGATCTTTCCAAAAATCTGAAAGCCCTTGACCATACCTCCGGGCACAAAGGCCAGCCCCAGGGCGATAAGCACCGCAAAAAGCACAATGGGCAGCAGGTTGCGCAGCACCATCATCAGGGGGAACCCGGCGATCAGCCCCCCCACCAAGCTGCCGATGGGGATGGTGATGACGCCCGCCAGCACGCCGGTGGCCAGAGCGGGCCGGTCCTCGGCCCGGATAATGCCCAGCCCCACGGGGATGGTAAAGACAATGGTGGGCCCCAGCATGGCCCCTACAATGAGGCCGCCGAACTGCCCCGCCTCCTTGGTGAGGGCCAGCTCCTGGGCCAGGGGGGCGCCCCCCATATCGTTGGCCAGGATGGTACCGGCGAACATGGCCGGGTCGGCCCCCAAAAACTGATAGAAGGGCACCACCACCGGCCGCAGCAGGTTGGCCAGCACCGGGGCCAGACAGATGATGCCCACCATGGCCAGGGCCAGGGAGCCCATGGCCAGAATACCCTCCTCAAACTTTTCCCCAAGGCCAAACCGGTTGCCCAGAATGCGGTCGATTGCCCCCAGGGCCATGAAGAGCACCATCAGATAGACGATGATCTCGTTGATGGACATAAAGCTGTCCCTCCATTTCCTAAAACGGGGCGGCGCACAGGCCGCCCCTTGAGGCTGCCGGAAAACCTCTCGACAAGGAAGCCTCGCAGAGTTCCGCCGCCCGCAGGCGGCGGAATCAAATCACAATCTGTCATTTCCGGGGACATGCGCCTCGGAAAGGACACTTCTCATGACGAATGGGGTGACTATTTCGCAAGAAATCGAACCCCATTCGTCATGCAGCTCTTTGTCGAAAAAAACCTTTAGGTTTTTTCGACAGTCTTATGGGTCAATAATACCGATGATGGCGGCGTCCACCGGCATATCCGCCCCGGCGGCAATGCGGGCAGCTCCGCCGGAGGCGATGAGGACGGTCTCCCCCTCCCCCGCCCCCACGCAGTCGGCGCACACCAGCAGGCTTTCCCCCACCCGCACCGTCAGAAAGGTCTGTCCGGTGAGGCGGGGGGCTTTTTTTGTGGCCCATACCTTACCGGCCACCTGTCCCAGCAACACAGATTCCCATCTCCCTCAGCTGCCGTTCCAGGGCCAGGCAGCGGCGATAAATGCCCGGCAGGGCGGTGCGGCGGTAGAGCCGGTATTCCAGCGCCTTCCGCTCCAGGCACACCTTGGCCCCCGCCAGCAGAGCGGCCAGCACCTCGGTCTCCCCCGGACTGCCGGGGGAGAGGGCGGCCAGCCGCCCCATGGCCCCCACCGGCAGCCAGGTAATGACCAGGGTGCGTCCCCGCCACTCCAACCTCACGGTAAAATCAAACCTCTGTCTCCTTTTTGGAACCCACAGGCGTTGGCCTCGTCGTAGTCAATGTGGACGGCGGTTTTGAATTGGGGGGAGATCCGCGCCTCCACCCCCTCAAAGACCAGAGGCCGACCGGTGAGGCACCGGAGACGCACTTCCTGGCCGTTTTCCACCCCAAAGCGGGCGGCGTCCTCCGGGGTCATGTGAATGTGCCGCTTGGCGGCAATAAGGCCATGGTCCAGCGTTACCGCCCGGTCCCCATACCGCAGGGTAATGCCGGGGGTGCCCTGGATGTCCCCCGACAGCCGCACCGGGGGAATTACCCCCAGGGCCACCCCGTCGGTGAGGGAGATTTCCACCTGGCTCTCCCCCCGCTCGGGCCCCAGCACCACCACATTGGGAATGGAGCCCTTGGGCCCCTCCAGGGTCACCCTCTGGGCGCACACAAACTGTCCCGGCTGGGACAGGTCCTTCACCCGGGTGAGCTGGAAGCCGGGACCGAAGAGGGCCTCCACATGGGCCCGGCTCAGGTGGACATGGCGGCCGCTGGCCTCCACCTCCACCGTCAGACGGCGGACGATCTGCTCCGCCAGGGCCTCAATATTCATCAAATTAAGCGTGTTCATATTGTCCCGCCTTTAGCTTTATCATCATGATCCACATCAGAGAGGACAGCCGGTTCAGGGCCAGAATGATATCTCCCCGGGTGACGTTTCCGTCCGCATCCTTGAAGGCGGCGTAGGCCGACAGCTCGGTCTGCCGGACCAGAGTGCGCACCTTGTTCACCGCCAACAGGGCGGGGCCGTCGGTGTAGGCGGGCAGAAAATGGGGCTGGCCCAGATATTTGTCGGGGTAGTGGGAGTATTCCCGCAGCTGCCCGGCATCATAGCCGCACAGCTTCAGCTCCCCCACCGGCTCGTCCAGTACGTCGCAGCGGATGAGCCGCCGCACCAGGTCCAGGGCCTCCCCCAGTTCGACCACCAGCTTGGGCGTGTTCACCGCCGCCTGCTGGGCCAGCATGATCTCCCCCTCCAGGGCGTCAATCATCCCTCGGAAGGCGATGCGGGGGTGGTCCTTGAAGACCAGCACATTGCCCTTCAGGTGGGTCATGTGCTCCGGCTTTTCGTTGAGGGCAGCGCCGAACAGGGTCTGGTACTGGGGGGTGTCCGACGGAGCATTGTGGGCATCTCCCCCCACCGGATACACCGCCTGGATCTTGTGGGCGGCCAGCCAGTCCCGGGCACCGGGGGTCAATCTCTGACCCCGGCCCACCACCACCGGCCCCCGGGTGCCGTTGTCCGACATCCGGCGCACGTCCTCACGGGTGAGCAGCTCCATTTACTCGCTCTGCCCCTCGCCCCCGTGGGGGAGAATGTGGTCCACCTCGGCGTGGGGCCGGGGGATGACGTGGACCGAGATCAGCTCCCCCACCTTCTCGGCGGCGGCGGCGCCGGCGTCGGTAGCGGCGTTCACCGCCCCCACGTCCCCCCGGACCATGACGGTCACCAGACCGCCGCCCACCTGCTCCTTGCCCACCAGCTGCACATTGGCAGCCTTCACCATGGCGTCGGCGGCCTCAATGGCCCCCACCAGTCCCTTGGTCTCCACCATACCCAGCGCGTTTGTATTTGCCATCTTCTGTTTCCTCCTGTCAGTTGTCTGCTTTGCAGGCTCCGCCGGTTGGGCGGCAGCCGGCTTGGATGCTTTGGCCCGGCCCGCTGTATGCTTCTTCCGGGTCCCTTCCGGGGGCTGCTGGGCGGCATAGCTGCCGCTGCCCGCCCCTTTGTGCTCCGGCGCGGCCAGGGCCGCCGAGACGGACATATGGGGCGTGCCGCCGGCTTGGCCGGCCTCCGCCCCGTTGCCCGCCAGGACCGGATGTTCACTGTCCTCCTCCAGCCCCTGGGGCCGCTCGGCCAGCAGGGAGTTGGTCAGGTTCTGGGCCTCCTGCAAAATGGCCTCATGGGGGTCCAGCAGCACGCCGTCGGCGTTGACTTCGCTCATTTCACCTCAGCCTCCCCATGATCTGCTCCACCAGCTGGTTGAGCAGCGTCTCGTCCACGGTACAGGCGGAGGAGACAGAGCCGGTCCCCCGCAGTTCCTCCAACTCCTTCACGCCCCAGGCCACCCGCTTGATGTTAATAAGGTCCAGGGGGCCGATGTTGTTGGAGCTGGACGAGCCGCCCACCGCGCCGCAGCCCAGCGTGAGAGCGGGGAACAGGCAGGTGGTGGCCCCGATGCCGCCCAGAGCGGCGGGGGTATTCACCAGCACCCGGCTGGCGGGGACGGCGGCAGCGAATCGCTTGGCCACCCCCTCGTCCTGGGTGTGGATGGAGAAGGTGTGGCCCGCCCCCTCCCACTCCAAAATTTCAATGCACCGGCGGAGCACCGCCTCTTCATCGGGCTCCACAAAGCAGCCCAGAATGGGCCCCAGCTTTTCGCTGGAATAGGGGTGATCCTTCCCCACCCCGGTCTCCTTGGCCACCAGCACCCGGGCAGTGGGGGGCACGCGGGTCAGCCCCGCCAGCTGGGCCACCGCGGCCACGCTCTTGCCTACAATGGCGGGATTCATGGTGCCGTTGGGCCGGAGGATAAACCGGGAGAGCTGCTTGGTCTCCCCCTCATCCAGCAGGTAGGCCCCCTGGGCCCGCAGGGCAGCCTTGACCGCCCCCTCCATCCGGGTCTCCATAATGACGCTTTGCTCACTGGCGCAGATGGTGCCGTTATCAAAGGTTTTGGAGTCCAGGATGCGCTTGACCGCCAGCTCCACATCGGCGGTGTGGTGGATATAGGCCGGGCCGTTGCCCGCCCCCACGCCGATGGCGGGAGTGCCGGAGGAATAGGCCGCCTTCACCATGGCCGCCCCGCCGGTGGCTAAGATGAGCCGGGTGGTATCGTGGCGCATGAGGGTGTTGGTGGCCTCCAGGGTGGGGGTGGTGATGCAGGAGATGGACCCCGCCGGGGCTCCTGCCTCCTCCGCCGCCCGGCGGATCACGTTCACCGTCTCGGAAATACAGTTCACTGCCCCGGGATGGGGGGAGAACACAATGGGATTGCCCGCTTTCAGGCAAATCATGGCCTTGTAGATCACCGTGGAGGTGGGATTGGTGGAGGGTACCAGTCCGGCTACCACCCCCACCGGCACACCAATGTCCACCGTCCGGTGCTCTCTGTCCTCGGCCAGAATCCCGTGGGTCTTTTGATCCCGGATGGCCTCATACAAGGTCACCGCCGCAAAGCGGTTTTTGATCTCTTTGTCAGCCTTTCTGCCAAAGCCGGTCTCCTCCACCGCCATGTCGGCCAGCCGCTTGGCGTGTTGGGCACCGGCCCGGGAGATGGCCGCTGTGATGGCGTCCAATTGCTCCTGGGGCATGACGGCCAGGGCCTTCTGGGCCTGGCGGGCCTGGGCCAGAAGGTCCCGGACCTCCTGAATGGAGCGCAGATCCTTGTCCAAATGGTTCACCTTGCCTTTCCTTGGACGGCGGGGACAAGCCCCCGCCCTACAATTCCTTTTTTCGCCCGCCGTTATTCTTCCATGGGCCGGGCGGCAATGGCCTTGATAGTCTCCGCAAACGCCGCACAGGCGGCGTCACAGGCGCTTTGGGTGCCGGTGAGCAGGCCGCCGCCGAAGTTAGTCTCGCTGGGGGGCTCGAAGAGGGTCACCAGCTCCACATCGGCGGCCTTCATGGCTTCGTCCAGCCCCGCCACCGCCTCCAAAGGCGGGGCAATGAGGTAGGCCAGGGCCTCCCCCTCTTTGATCCCCGCCACCTTGGACAAATAGGTCCCAGTCCGGGAGACGGTATGGGCAAAGTACACCACCGAGTCGTCCTGATTGGCGGAGCGAAACCCTGCCCCGCTGTGCATGAAGTCCACGCAGGCCCGCAGGCCGGACTGGACCTCCGCCGGGTTGGGCCCGGCCAGAATGCCGATAACCTCCCCGGCCAGGGCGGTGGAGGCATTGGCGGCCCCGGCATACAGGGATTTGCCATACACTACCTCCACCACGGCGGCCTTGGTGGCCTCATCCAGAGCGCAGTAGGTCATGTCGTCGCTGTCGGCGGTAATGAGGCCGATGGACCGATACTGCTTGGGCAGACCCAGCTTGTGGGCCAGAGTCTCGCTGACGTTGGCGATGGTGCGGGTGGCCAGCACCTTCACCGGGAGCAGATCGTCTGTCATATCCTCACCCCCTTAAGCTTTCCCCACGGGGCAGGCCCCGCGGGGACCCCAAGGGCATTTTTATCTGCTCGGGCGAAGTGAATTCGCCCGGCATCAAGGTTTTGCCGGACGGCAAAACGCTTGTACGCGCTGACGCGCGCCCCGCCGCGACCCCGCAGAGGCCGATATTTTCAACGCAGGTCAATCCCGCTCGCCTTCCTTTCCAGCATGGTCTTAATGAGTTCCGCAATGTGGGCCCCCGCTTCCACGGCGGTAGTGCCCCCCTTGTGGATGTTGGAGATGACGGTGCGTTTGGACTCGGGGATACCGATGTGGGGCTTGTAGGTCAGATAGGCCGACATGGACTCGGCGGTTACCAGACCAGGACGCTCTCCCACCAGCATGCACACCACCTCCGCCCCGGTCAGGTCCCCGATGTGGTCGGAGGCGCCCACCCGGCAGTATTTCACATAGAGTACCGGGCCGCCTTCCAGGCCATAGGCCTTCAGACCCGCCCGCACCGCCTGAAGGCAGTCCACGGCATTGGCCTCGATGGCGGCGGAGGACAGGCCGTCCCCCACCACCAGGGCGATCTTGGGGTTGTGTCCAAAGGTCTTTTGGATGATGGCCTGATTTTCCTCGTCAAACCGGCGGCCCCGGTCGGGCCGGGTCAGGTATTCATCCTTGCTCTGGCACAGGGTCTGGACGGGCACAAAGCCGTTGGCGGTAGCAAATTCGTCAGGCACATGGGAGAACACCGAGTCCTGGGCGGCGGCGTGGTCGGCCCGCATCCGCAGCATGGAGATGGTCTTGTACCGGGCGCCCGCCCGGCCCAGCCCCAACCGAGCGGGGGTTTTCAATTTCAAATCCTGAAAGGCCTGTCCGCTGCGGGGATTTTGTACCAGGTACTGCCGCCGCAGATCGGTCTTTGTGATGTCCTCCAGACAGCCGTCGGTCACTTCTTCCCGCCGGACGGCGGCGGCAGTCCGGGCCGCTGGGGCGGAGGGCGTCTGTCCCGCCAGCTCCAGCACCATCCGCTCCACCATAGAGCGCAGTTCTTTTTCATCCAAAGTCAAAACCTCCTTATCCCAGCAGCACCGACGCATCCCCCGCCAGCGGGGTCAGCTTGCCGTTTTCCACAAAGCCCATGTCTTCCAGCCACCGCTGGAAGGGGGGGATGGCGGTGAGGCCAAACAGTTCCCGCAGGGCGGCGGTCTCGTGGAACCCGGTGGTCTGGTAGTTGAGCATCACGTCGTCCCCGTGGGGAATCCCCATAAAATAGTTACACCCGGCGGCGGTGAGGAGGACCGCCAGGTCCTCGATATCGTTCTGGTCGGCCTTCATGTGGTTGGTGTAGCAGGCGTCGCACCCCATGGGGATGCCAGTGAGCTTGCCCATGAAGTGGTCCTCCAGCCCCGCCCGGATGACCTGCTTGGAGTTGTACAGATATTCCGGGCCGATGAAGCCCACCACCGTGTTGACCAGATAGGGCTGGAACCGCTTGGCAAAGCCATAACACCGGGCCTCCATCACCACCTGGTCCGCCCCGTGGTGGGCCTCGGAGCTGAGCTCCGAGCCCTGGCCGGTCTCAAAGTACATCACATTGGGCCCCACGGCTGTCCCCTCATGGAGAGCCAGCTGCCGGGCCTCCTCAATGAGCTTGCCGTCTAGGCCGAAGGCCTCGTTGCCCTTCTGGGACCCGGCGATGGACTGGAAGATGAGGTCGCAGGGCGCCCCCTTGCGTACCGCCTCCATCTGGGTGGTGACGTGGGCCAGCACACAGATCTGGGTGGGGATGTTCCAGCGGTTTCTCACCTCATGGAACCGGTCCAGCACCCGGCGCACGCTCTCCACCGAATCGTCCACCGGGTTCAGGCCCAGTACCGCATCCCCTGCGCCGAAGGTCAGCCCCTCCAGCAGGGAGGCCAGAATACCGTCGGGGTCGTCGGTGGGATGGTTGGGCTGGAGGCGGCAGGACAGGGTGCCCGGCAGGCCGATGGTGGTGTTGCAGTGGGCGGTGACCTTGATCTTCTTGGCCGCATAAATGAGATCCATGTTGCTCATCAGCTTGGCCACGGCGGCGATCATCTCCGCCGTCAGGCCACGGCTCACCCACCGAATGGCGTCCCCATCGTGCCGCTCGTCCAGCAGCCACTCCCGCAGCTCGGACACCGTCCAGTTTTTGATCTGGTCATAGATTTTTTCGTTTACGTCGTCCTGGATAATGCGGGTAACTTCGTCCTCCTCATAGGGAACGGCGGGGTGGTTGCGCAGATCAGCCAGGGTGAGGTTGGCCACCACCACCTTAGCCGCCACCCGCTCCTCGGCGTTCTCCGCGGCAATGCCCGCCAGCCGGTCCCCCGACTTCTCCTCGTTGGCTTTAGCCAGGGCATCCTTTACCGATTTGAATTCGTAGACGTGCCCCAGCAGCTTGGTTTTGAGTATCATGTGATCGCTCCTTAACGGCGGGCCAGCGCCCGCCTACGATTTGTTGAATACCAGCGTTTTGATAACAACAGGCAATACCGCGCCCCCCGCCACCGGTCCGCCGATATCCAGATAGTCCCCGTTGTCTACGTGAATCCCGTCCAGACACAGCAGAGGGCCGGGTACCAGGGCCGCCAGGGCCTGCCCCAGCACCTTGGCCTGGTCGGCCTCCACCGCCACCACCGGCAGAAACCCCGCCGCCAGCAAGGGAGCCAGCCCCCTTGCCACCCCCTGGGCCAAGTCCTGAATCCTGCTGTAGGTAGGATTGTCCTCCCCCCGCAGGGCCAGCACCAGCTGGGTCAGTCCGCTTTGGTCGGCATACCAGTTCAGCTTGTCCCCAATGGCCTTTGTCAATTCCTCCGCCGTCCCTTCCTCTTCCTGCCGGGTCAGCTTGAGGATGGGCAGATTTTTCATCGGAAAGTCCATATCCCGGTAGAAAATGGTGGAGCCGGACAGGTCGGTGGCGTGGCTCCCCGCCCCCACCACCGTGGCCCGGATGGTCTCGGCCCCCCGGAACCGCTCCACCTGTCCAAAGGCAGGAGAGGCGGCGATAGCTTTTCCCAGCAGTACCCCAATGTCCCCATAGGCCAGCCAGTCCTCCGGGGGCTGGTAGACGCAGTCGGCCACTCCGCCGGAAAAGGACACTCCGTCCACCGTGGCCGGAGCCCAGCGGGTACCCTGGGTCAGAAAGCCCTCCAGCCTGTCCCTGCCGGGCCGCAGCCCCGCCGCCTGCTCCAGGGCCTCCACCATGGCTTGGAGCACCGGTGTCAAGGTCTCCGGCGTGACCCGCTGGCCCACAGCAGGGGCCGGACAGGCGGCCCGCCCAAACACCGGAGACACATAGGTGACCTGTCCGCTGTTCCGGTCGATTTTGATGAGCCGCCCGCCTACGTCCAGGCAGCCGGTGGCGGCCAGCTCTCCTCGGTCATAGAGCGCCAGGTTGGCGGTGCCCCCGCCGATATCAAAGTGTAATATTCTCTTGTGCTGCTCCTTGGAGTATTGGTCTGCCCCTGCGCCACGGGCGGCCAGAATAGACTCCAGGTCAGGCCCGGCGGTGGCCACCACAAAGTCCCCAGCAAAGGCGGACAGGGCGGAGAGCACTTCCCTGGCATTTTCCTTCCGGGCGGTCTCCCCGGTGATGATAACCGCGCCAGTGTCCACCTGGGACTTGTCATAGCCCGACTTGCGGTACTCCTCCTCTACGATGGCCCGCACCCCCTCCGCGTCAATAACCGTGTCGGACAGCAGCGGGGTAAAGTGGATGTGGGAGCGGTAGAGCACCTCCCGTTCTCCAATCGCCACCCGTGGCACCGTAAAGGGCGCTGCCCGGTTTTCCAGGGTGAGCTTTGACAAAATCAACTGGGTGGTGCTTGTCCCAATATCAATGCCCACCGACAGCAGCTCTTCCCCCATCAGACCAGCTCCTTCAATAACCCTTTCACATCCCTGGGGGTGGCGGGCCGGGGGTTGGTGGGGGTACACAGATCGGCCAGGGCGGCGGCGGCAATGGCCTCCCCGTCAGCCTTTAAAACCTTGGCCTCCACGCCGCAGGCGGACAACCGCTGAGGCTGGCCCAGCTGGCTCCGTAGGCGGTTCAGGCCAAAGACCAGCGCCCGGCTGGTGGGGGATAAGCCGCATAGCTGGGCCAGCCGGGCATATTTTTTTGCGGTCTCCTTCTGGGCGGCGTTGAAGGCGATCACATGGGGCAGCAGCATGGCGTTGAGCCGCCCATGGGGCACATGGTAGCGCCCCCCCAGGGCGTGGGATACCCCGTGGCACAGCCCCAGCCCGGCGGCGTTGAAAGCCATGCCCGCCAGGTTGGAGGCCAGCAGCATATTGGCCTTGGCCTCGCTCTCCCCCGCCGTCTCAAAGGCGGGGCGCAGGTTGTGAAAGGCCAGGGTGAAGGCCTTTTCCGCCAGGGCGTCGGTGTATACGGTGGCCTTGTTGGCCACATAGGCCTCGGCGGCGTGGGCCAGCACATCCATACCGGTGTCCGCCGTCACCGCCGGGGGCACCCCCTTTAAAAAGCCCGGGTCCAGTACCGCCTGATGGGGGAGCAGACTGTCGTCTACCAGGGGGTATTTCACCCCCTTCTCGCTGTCAGTGAGCACGGCAAAGGAGGTGACCTCCGACCCGGTACCTGCGGTGGTGGGCACAGCGTATACCTGGATCTCCCCCGGCGCCCCCATTTTTTTGCCGAACTCCACCATAGCTTTGGCGCAATCCATAGAGGAGCCGCCCCCGAAGGCCACTACTGCCTGGGGCTTGAAGTTGGCCAGCTTCCGGGCGCCCTGGGCCACCATCACCAGGGGCGGGTCGGGTACCACGTCGGTGTAGGTCTCCACGGTGCAGCCCTTGAGCCGGGCCAGCACCTGGTCCAGCAGACCGGACTTGGCCAGAAAGTCGTCGGTGACCACCATTACCCGCTGTCCGTTCAGCACTTCCAGAGCGGCCAGCGCGTCCTTTCCAAAAGAGATGGCTGTTTTCAGCTGAAATCGTTCCATAGACGTCCCCTGTTTCTTCCTTGATGGGGTTAGTATGGCGGCAGAGGCTGAGAATATACCAAAAAGGCGTGCAAAAATCGGTACCCCAGCCCCATCTGCACGCAGTTTTAGCACCACCTTGCCGGAGTTTTAGCCCCACTTTCACGCACTGAAGCCCCA
>NZ_CALWXV010000034.1 GCF_944385615.1 uncultured Flavonifractor sp.
TTCTCACCACCTCCTCTATTTTATCTCATCTAAATGAAAAAGCCCAGCTTTCGCTGGACTTTTTCGACAGGCTGAGGGCGGCGCGAACGCGCCGCCCTTTTGTATTCGCTTTAGGTGTGGAACCGCCTGCGCACCTCCTCCCGCACTGCGGGAATACGCCGGATGATGACCAAGGGAATGACGGTACACAGGCAGATGGTGAACACCACCAGGGACCAGGAGGGGTCCCACTGGCCGGTGAGCCACCGGTCAATGAAAAACTCCACCCCCAGCAGAAACACCCCCACGCTGCCGATGAGGATGGTCACGGTGCTGATGACCGAGCGGCGGTATACCCGCAGCATCAGAGACAGCAACAGCCATACCGCCCCGCCCCACAGAATGATGGGCACCGCCAGCCCAATGTACCAGTTCCAGCCGTCCAGGTCCACCGACATCAGGTAGACATACAGCGCCACCGCTGCCACGTTGATAAAGCTGCGCGCCAGCAGCGGGATACCTCTGGCCAGCAGGGGAAGCACGATCCAGAACCACAGCAGGATGGTGGCCCCAATGACGTAGAGGGACCAGCCCCGCCCCGGTTTGAGAAAGAGATTGAGCACCCCGCAGCCCACCGCCACGCAGGCCAGCATGGCGGTAATGGCCCCCGCCACAGCTCCCTTGTGGATGGGGGGCACCTCTCCCGGCTGGGTGGGGAAGGGCTTGGGGGATTGGGTGTCGGGGGGATGGCCCGGATCTACCACCTTGGTATGGCACAGGGGACAGAAGGTGGCCGTGGCGTCCAGCTCCACCCCACAGTGAACACAATAGGACATGGAAATTCCTCCTTACTGGCTCCGGTTGCTCTCCACCTTCACATGGACCCCGCCCCGCACCAGAAAGCGGAAAAAGTCCCGCTCGGTGTCGGCCTCTTGCTGGGTGCCCGCAAAGGTGATCTCCATGACATCCCCATAGCTGATGGAGGCGCAGTGGACCCGGGGCATGGTGGCCTGACCCAGAATGACCTCCATCCGCTGGATGTGGGGGCGCATCTCCTCCGGCACCTGGAAGGGACCGGGGTTGGTGTAGGTCCCCGAATAGGGCCGCACCCCCGCCATCCAGTAGCCGAAGGCAATGCCCGGATTTTTCAGGGCCACCGGCACGATCTGGATCAACTTGTTCCGGGCAAACTTCACATTGCCTGCCAGCTCGGCCTGCATCTGCTGCCGGTTGATGTTTAAGCGCAGGTAGTGGTGGACCTGGCTGACGATTTCCTCAAAGGTGTATTCCCCCAAAGAGGGATCAATACAGGGCCGGACGGTGAGAATAAAATTGCGCAGGCTTTCGGTGGGAAACCAGGCCCGCAGGTTGATGGGAATGGCCAGAGACACCGGCAGCTCCTTTTTAGGACCTTCCCGATGCTGCTTGTCCACCAGCACCTTCAGCAGCACCGCCGTCAAATACTCGGTGATGGAGGCCCCATGTTCCTTGGCCTTCTCCTTCAGCTGCCGCACCGAGCAAAAGCCCATGGTCACGTTCAGCGTGTAAAAGGGCTCCGCCGTCCCCCGGTTCTGGTAGGCCTTTTTCAGGGTGGCAAATCGCCGGGCCTTCACCGTGGCGTATCGGGCGTAGGCGTCCTCCAGCTCCTCCGGCCGGGGAGGCTGGTCCACATCCAGCACTCCGCAGGTATTGGGGATGGTATGACCCAGCTCCCGCAGGTAGACCGCCAGCAGCGTGCGCATCAGGGTCATGGCCCCGCCGCCGTCGCTGATGGCGTGGAACACCTCCAGGGAAATGCGCCGCTCATAGTAGTAAAACCGCACCAGCCAGCCGTCGTCCTGATCAAACCGCATGGGCTGACAAGGGTTGGAGATATCCTTTTTAACAAAGGGGCCGGGGGAATCGTTGAACTCAGAGTAGTACCAGAAAATTCCCCGCTTGATGCGCACCCGGAACCCGGGAAACCGGGGCATGGTCTTGTCCACCGCCCGCTGAAGGGCTGCCGGGTCCACCGACTGGTCCATAACGGCGGAAAACCGGTACACCGCCGAGTAGTTCTCCTTCTGGATGGCGGAGTACACCACCGCCGCATTATCCAGCCGGTACCACTCCTTCTGTCCGCTGTGCCCTCCTGCCGACCGGTTCCCAGCCATGGCGCCTCCCCCTTTCTTCTTAAACTAAGGATATCATATTCTGCCGCCGTCCACAAGAGAAAGGGGGCGTGCATCTGGAAAAGCTTTCCCCTCCGTCCGCTTTTCTTTCCCTACTATCTGTGTTATAATATCATAAATTCTCTTTGAAAGACACTGTTCCCCAAAAGAAGGAGGACCCCATGAACCATCACAGCAGACGGGAAGAACTGGCCGGACAGCGGGCGGAAAAACAGCGTCTGGCCCCCTTTATGCGGGCGCTGAAGGCCATCCACAGCGCCGCCACCCCCGAGGTCATGAATGTGGAGGACCTGGAAAAGCAGCGGAAAAACCAGGAACTGCTGGGCCGTCTGGTGGCCCCTATGGGAGGGATGAGCTGGGAACCCTTCACCCTGGAGGAGATGAACTGCGCCTGGGTACGGCCCCACCGGGGCTATGACCGCCGGAAGGCCATCCTCTACTGCCACGGGGGCGGCTACACCAGCGGCACCCTGGGCTATTCCCGCATTTTGGGGTCCAAGCTGTCCCTGGTCACCGGCTGGCAGGTCATGAGCTTTGAGTACCGGCTGGCTCCCGAGCACCCCTACCCCGCCGCCGTGGAGGACGCTCTGCGGGCCTGGGACCACCTGATGCACCTGGGCTACGGCGCCCGGGACGTGGTGGTGGCGGGGGACTCCGCCGGGGGCAATCTGGCTCTGGTGCTCACCCACACCCTGAAGGAGACCGGGCGGCTGCTCCCCCGGAACCTGCTGCTCTTCTCCCCCTGGACCGACATGACCGCCAGCGGGCGCTCCTATCAGGAGCGGGCGGACATCGACCCGGTGCTCACCCTCAACTATATCTACGCCACCCGGGACGCCTACGCCAGAGGCCAGGATTTAACCGACCCCCGCCTGTCCCCCCTCTTTGCCGATCTGACCGGCTTTCCTCCCACCCTTATTCAAGCAGGTACCAATGAGCTGCTGCTCTCCGACTCGGTGCGCCTGCGCAACCGGATGCTCAAGGCATCGGTGCCCTGCCGTCTGGAGGTGTGGGACGGGATGTGGCACGTGTTCCAGACCTTCCCCATGAAAAAGGCCAACGAGGCCATGGAGCACGCCGCCGGATTTTTGATGGGTAACATCTAAACACCAACAAAAAGGCCCTGCCGGTTGGCAGGGCCTTTTTGTGTCATTTTTATGATTGACTCTGTTCGGCGGCCTGGAGCACATGGGCGGCCAGCACCGAGGTGGTCACAGCCCCCACCCCGCCGGGCACCGGGGTGACCGCCGCCGCCATTTCATCAGCTGCGGAAAAGTCCACGTCTCCCACCAGATTGCCCTCCTGGTCCACGTTGATGCCTACGTCCAGCACCAGCTGGCCGGGGGCCAGGTGGTCCCGGTCGATCATGTTGGCAACGCCAGCGGCGGCGATGAGCACCTCCGCCCGGCGGCACTCGGCGGGCAGGTCGGCGGTTCGGGTGTGGCACAGGGTAACGGTGGCATTGCGCCTCAGCAGAAGCATAGCCAGAGGCTTGCCCACCACCAGGCTCCGCCCCACCACCACCGCCCGTTTGCCAGTGAGGTCACAGCCGTAGTGATCCAGAATCTCCAGGCAGGCCTGGGCGGTACAGGGCGGATAGCCCGCTCCCCTTCCGGTAAACACCGCCGCCAGAGACCCGGCGGTAATTCCGTCCACGTCCTTGGCCGGGTCCAGTGCGGCACAGATGGCCTCTTCGTCCATGTGAGGAGGCAAAGGCCGGAAAAGCAGGCAGCCATGGATGGCCCGGTCTGCGTTGATCTGGTGGATGACCTCCAGCAGGTCCCCATGGCTGGATTCCTTGGGCAGCACGAACTGCTTGACCTGGATGCCCACCTTCTCGCACCGCTTCAGAGCCCCCCGCTCATAGGACAAGTCCTCCGGTCGCTCCCCCACCCGTACGATGGCCAGGGTGGGAATGATTCCTCGGGCCTTCAGTTGGTCCGCCTGGGCGGCCAGCCGCTCCGTCAGGGCCTGTGCCACCGGGGCCCCTCTCCAATGCTCCGCCATCAGGCAAACCTCCCCAGTACAGATTCATAAATACGTTCAGCGATCTTCCAATACCGCTTCACCAGCCCATCTGCCTCATCATTCATGGCTTGGGCATAGGCCCGGTCGGCCATGCTCTTGGTGTTTACCTTCACATTGAGGGCGGCTCCATACAGGGCGCTCCAGCAGAAGACCACCCCGGTGCCCACATCGGAGAGCATCATGACGCTCCCCTTCTCCAGCATCTCACTGTGAAGGTCAATTACTTCACAGCTTAACCGCAGGATCTCCATGGGGGCGGCGGCGGCGTCCCGCAGGCACTGCTCCATCACCTGGGCCCGGTTTGGGTCGTCCTTGGGAATGGCATAGGCCTTGGACAGAGGCTCGAAGGCGGCAGCGTCAGCGTCCACCAGAGCCAGCAGCCGGGCCCGCAGGTCCTCGGCCTTGGCCATAAGGGCCTTCACATCCTCCTCCACCCCGGCATATTTTTGTTTGCCCACGGTGTAGTTGCCCACCATGGTACACAGGGCGGCGCCCAAAGCGCCCACCAGAGCGGAGGCCCCGCCGCCGCCGGGGGTAGGGGCTTTGGAGGCCAGGGCGTCCAAAAAGCCGCCGCAGGTCTGCTGAGCAGTATCCATCAAATCACTCCTTGATACAGTACAGGGCAGCAGGGGCGGGTGTCTTTACCCGCTCCCGTTGCGTTTGTCTTAGAACAGTCCCGAAATCTTGCCATTCTCGTCCACGTCCACCTTTTCGGCGGCAGGCACCTTGGGAAGACCGGGCATAGTCATGATATCGCCGGTGAGGGCCACCAGGAACCCGGCCCCGGCGGACACCTTCAGGCTGCGCACCGTGACGGTGAAGCCATCGGGCGCCCCCAGCAGGTTGGCGTTGTCGGAGAAGGAATACTGGGTCTTGGCCATACAGATGGGCAGGCCGCCAAAGCCCAGGTCGGTGAGCTCCGCCGCCTGCTTCTTGGCGGCTGGGGTAAGGACCACCCCAGCTCCATGGTACACCTTCTTCACGATGTCCGCCAGTTTGGCCTCAATGGACTGGTCCAGCTCATAGGCAAAGGTGAAGTGGTTGGGCTCTTCGCACAACCGGATGACTTCCTGAGCCAGGGCAATACCACCCTCGCCGCCTTTGGCCCACACTTCGCTGAGGGCCACGTTGACCCCCAGCTCCTTACACTTGTCCTCCACCAGGCGCAGCTCGGCCTCAGTGTCGGTGGGGAACCGGTTGATGGCCACCACGCAGGGTAGGCCGTACACGGTGGTGATGTTCTCCACATGGCGCAGCAGGTTGGGCAGACCCTTCTCCAGAGCCTCCAGGTTCTCGGTATTCAGGTCGGCCTTGGCCACGCCGCCGTGGTGCTTCAGTGCCCGGACGGTGGCCACTACCACCACGGCGGAGGGGCGCAGTCCCGCCAGACGGCACTTGATATCCAGGAATTTCTCCGCCCCCAGGTCGGCGCCGAAGCCGGCCTCGCTAATAGCGTAGTCCCCCATCTTGAGAGCCACCCGGGTAGCCATGACGGAGTTGCAGCCGTGGGCGATGTTGGCGAAGGGGCCGCCGTGGATGAAGGCAGGGGTACCCTCCAAAGTTTGGACCAGATTGGGCTTGATGGCGTCCTTCAGCAGGGTAGCCATAGCCCCCTCGGCCTTCAGGTCGTGAGCAGTGATGGGGGTGCCCGAGCGGGAATAGCCCACCACCATCCGGCCCAGCCGGGCCTTCAGGTCGGCCAGCCCGTCGGCCAGACAGAGCACCGCCATGATCTCAGAGGCCACGGTGATATCAAAACCGTCCTCCCGGGGCACGCCCTGCATCCGGCCACCCAGGCCGCACACAATGTTGCGCAGCTGCCGGTCGTTCATGTCCACGCACCGCTTCCAGGTAATATGCTTGACGTCGATGTCCAGCTCATTGCCCTGCTGGATGTGGTTGTCCAGCATAGCGGCCAGCAAGTTGTTGGCCGCGCCGATGGCGTGGAAGTCGCCGGTGAAGTGGAGGTTGATATCCTCCATAGGCACCACCTGGGCGTAGCCGCCGCCAGCGGCCCCGCCCTTGACCCCAAACACAGGACCCAGAGAGGGCTCCCGCAGGGCCACCACGGTATTTTTGCCCAGCCGCCGCATACCGTCGGCCAGGCCCACGGTGGTGGTGGTCTTGCCCTCCCCCGCCGGGGTGGGGTTGATGGCAGTGACCAGCACCAGCTTGCCGTCGGGCCTGCCTGCCCGGTCAGCCAGCAGCTTCAGGTCGATCTTGGCTTTGTACTTGCCATAGTATTCCAGGTAGTCCTCTTCCACTCCGGCCACCGCCGCGATGTCCCGGATGTGCTTCATCTCACAGGCCTGGGCGATCTCAATATCCGATTTCATGGTCCTTCACTCCTTCATCCTTCCGCGTACCAACGAAAACGCGCCGGCTTGGCCATAGCGGCAAACCGGCGTTTTCTCCCCTTCCGTTGGACTGTATGTCAGATAAAATGTACCATTTTTCCCCCCGCTTGTCAACTGCGGACTCAAAAAACAGACTATCCGGTTTTACAATATGCAAAAAGCAGACCGACAGTATGTCGGTCTGCTTTTTGTGGCTTATATCGTTCGATCAAGCGGCCACAACGTTGACAGCGCGCAGCTTGTCGGCGTTCTTGGGATCGGGCTCCACGTCGTAGGTCACCTTCTGACCCTCCTGGAGGGTCTTGAAGCCGTCGCACACGATGGCGGAGAAGTGGACGAACACGTCGTCGCCGCCCTCGTCGTTGGAGATGAAGCCGAAGCCCTTGGTCTCGTTGAACCACTTGACAGTACCGTGATACATAATAATGGTACCTCCTGCAAAAAATTTCGCGCTAAATGACAAGAAAAACTCACACTTTTGGGCATCGTCTGAAGAAGCGACGATGACTACAAAAATGTGAGTTCAGGCCGTACATTTAGACTACCCCATTACTATAACACCGAACCGGGTCCCCGTCAAGAAAAATTCATACTCCTGCGTTAAGAAACAGCTATCCTTTCCACGCTCGGCGTCCCCGCCGCACTCCCCGGCATGGGACGCCGTCCGAAGACTCTTACAGCACCAAACGGAACCGGAACCAACCGTCTGTCAGGTCAAACTGGAAGACAGCTCCATGCTTCCGGCAGAACGCAGAGATGGACTGCACTCCCAGACCATGCTCCTCCCTTTGGGCCACCGGCAGGCCGCTGCTGTCAAAGGAAACATCGTCCACGCAGGGGTTGGACAGCTCCAACATGACGCCCGGGGACCCCACCATCTTACAGCAGATAGCTTTCTGGCCGCAGGGCAGCTTTATGTTGGCGTGGATAGCATTTTCCAGGGCGTTGGCCAGAACAATGGCCAATTCGCCCTCATTTACTGGAAGTGTGTCGGATAGGGAAATCTTTGCCTCCACGGAGATACCCTGATTTTGGGCCTGGTCAAAGTAGGAGGAAAACACCGCATCCAGCACCGGCGGACGGCACCAGCGGATTTCCTTTTGCTCAACCAGCCGCTTTTGCGCCGCGTCCAGAAAGTCCAGCGCGGCGTCTTTGTCTCCTCGTGACACCAGCTCCGCAACAGCCAGAAGCCGGTGGCGCAGGTCATGGCGCTCCATGCGGATTGCATGTTCTGCCGCTTTCACTGCCTCCATGCGGCTTTGTAGGGCTGAAAGCTGCAAAGCCGACAGCTGTGCGCTGTACCGTGCCTCCGCCTCTTTTCGAACGTTGGAAAAGAGAAACATCAAAATGGAATAAACCCCCAACATCAACAGAGCGACTGCCGGTTTGATGATGATGCTGCTCCGATCGAAGCCTACATATCCAGGGATCAGGTAGACGGCGATGATGTAGTAGGTCGCCATTACCAGGCATATCAGCCACCAGCCCCGGTGCAGCTCCAACAGTATCTGGAAAAACAGGGGGCGCAGGAAGCGGATCAGAAAGCAAATGACCCCGGTGCTGAGGACCGCGCAGGACAGCACCAAAACCCAGAAGCGGCCGCCAGACAGGTAGTAGATCATCCCTGATATGTGGTGGATCAGCGTACAGAACAGAACGACGGAGAGCTGCTGGAAGATCAGCCGCCATCCCCGGAACCGGCTGAGCGTAAAAAGGAGCAGGATCAGCGGGATGTGGATGGTCACAGCATAGACCCAAAAGGCGGTATCCATATCCACCGCCCGGTACAGGGCGGCCACCGCCGCCATAAGCAGGATCGTGACGCTGGAAACGATGAAAAGGGTGCGCCGCCGGGAATATCGGCTGTCCATAAACAGAAACGCCATAATCATATATAACACCGTCAAATACTCCATGATAAACAGCTCTACCATGTACCGCTCTCTTCCAGCCAGTAGTTCCCCAGCATATCCATTCCCCTCTCCCCAACCGGCCATAAATTTCACGCACATAGTTTCAATTTCCCAGCGATTTGTGCAATGAACATAACATGGAAACCAAACGCCGTCAAGAGGGATACCAAAACAGCGGGGCTGCTGCATCGGAATGCAGCAGCCCCGCTGTTCAAAAGGCCGCCCGGCGTGGACATCCGGCTCAGTTGTCGCCCTTCATCAGCAGGTACATGACCGCCTTCTGGGCGTGGAGACGGTTCTCCGCCTCGTCGAAGATCTCCCCGGCATGGGCCTCGAACACCTCGGCAGTGATCTCCTCCCCCCGGTGGGCCGGCAGGCAGTGCTGCACCATGGCGCCCGGATTGGCCACGGCCATCAGCCCGTCGTTGATCTGATAGATCCCTTTAAAGACGGCCCGGCGCTTCTGGGCCTCGTCCTCCTGGCCCATGGAGGCCCACACGTCGGTGAACAGGGCGTCGGCCCCGGCGGCCGCCTCCTTGGGGTCCCGGCACAGGGTGAACTTGCCGCCGCAATCTTTGGCGAACTCCAGCACCTTGGGGTCGGGGTCGTAGCCCTCGGGGCAGGCCACGGCCACCTCCATGCCCACCTTCAGGCCGCCAACAATGAGGGAGTTGGCCATGTTGTTGCCGTCGCCCACATAGCACAGCTTCAGGCCCTCCAGACGGGACTTGTGCTCCCGGATGGTCATGAGATCGGCCAGCACCTGGCAGGGGTGGGCAAAATCGGTGAGGCCGTTGATGACGGGGATATCGGCGTACTTGGCCAGGGTCTCCACCTCGGCCTGGCCGAAGGTGCGGATCATGATGCCGTCGCAGTAGCGGCTGAGCACCCGGGCGGTGTCCTCGATGGGCTCGCCCCGGCCAATCTGGCTCTCCTTGCCGGAGAGGAAGAGAGCGTGGCCGCCCAGCTGGAACATACCGGTTTCAAAGGACACCCGAGTACGGGTGGAGTTCTTCTCAAAGATCATGGCCAGGGTCTTGCCCTCCAGATAGTGGTGGGTCAGGCCGTGCTTCTGGTTGTACTTCATCTGGTCGGCGGTGTCCAGGATCTTCACGATGTCCGCCGGAGTCAGGTCCAGCAGCTTGAGCAGGTCTTTTTGCATGTCATTCACCTCATTCATTCTGCCCTGCCCTTACAGCAGGGTCTCCTTCATAATGGCAAGGCCCTTGTCGATCTCCGCCATGGAGATGGTCAGAGGGGGCAGCAGCCGCAGGTCCTTACCAGCCGTCAGCACCAGCAGGCCATTCTGGACCAGCCGGGCGGCCAGAGCCTTATTGCTCTCCTCCCCCCGTACCTCCACGCCGATCATCATGCCCAGGCCCCGGGTGGTCCCCAGGCTGGACAGGCCCATATGCTCGATGCGGGTGCGGATATAGTTGCCCTTTTCCGTCACCTGGGCCAGGGCGTCCTCGTCCAGGGTGTCCAGTACCACCTGGGCGGCGGCGGCACAGATGGGGTTGCCGCCGAAGGTGGAGGCGTGGGTGCCGGGGCCCAGCACGTTGCGGCAGCGCTCATTGGCCAGAATACCGCCCATGGGCAGGCCGCCGGCGATCCCCTTGGCGAAGGACACGGCGTCGGGGATGATACCGTACTGCTGGAAGGCAAACAGGGTGCCGGTACGACCCACGCCGGTCTGCACCTCGTCCACCAGCAGCAGCCAGTCCCGCTCGGCGCACAGCACCGCCAGATCATGGACGTACTCCGGGTCCATGGGGAGCACGCCCCCCTCCCCCTGCACCAGCTCCAGCATGACGGCGCACACGTCATGGCCCGCCACCTCCTGGAGGGAATCCATGCTGCCCGCCTGGGCGTACCGGAAGCCGTCGTTGAAGGGGAAGAAATAGTTGTGGAACACATCCTGGCCGGTGGCGGTCAGGGTGGTGATGGTACGGCCGTGGAAGGAGTTGCGCAGGGTGAGGATGGTCCCTCTCCCCTTGCCGTACTTATCAAAGGAATATTTCCGGGCCAGCTTGATCATGCCCTCGTTGGCCTCGGCTCCCGAGTTGCCGAAAAAGGCCGCCGCCATGCCGGAGCGCTTGCACAGCTTTTCCGCCAGCTGGGCATAGGGCTGGGAGTAAAACAGGTTGGAGATGTGGCCCAGCTTCTGGGCCTGGTTGGTGATGGCCTCCACCCACTTGGGGTTGGCGTAGCCAATGGAGTTGACCCCGATGCCGGAGGAGAAGTCAATGTACTCCTTCCCCGCCAGATCGTACAGGGTGGCCCCCTGGCCGTGGTCGATATCCACGTCAAACCGGCCGTAGGTCTGCATCACATACTGGTGGTCCAGCTCCACCAATTCTCTATGGTCCATAGGGATCACCTCACAGCAACATGGTGCCGACACCCTCGTCGGACAAAAGCTCGATGAGAATGGAGTGGGGAATGCGGCCATCCAGGATGATGGCGTTTTCCACCCCGGAGCGAACCGCCTCCACACAGCACTCCACCTTGGGGATCATGCCCCCCTTGATGACCCCATCCTGCACCAGGCCGGGCACCTGGGACAGGCGCACCACCGGCAACAGGGTATTGTCGTTCTTGGGGTCCATCATCAGCCCCCGCACATCGGTGAGCAGGATGAGCTTTTCCGCCTTCAGGGCGGTGGCCAGCTTGGCGGCGGCGGTGTCGGCGTTGATGTTATAGGAGTTCTCCCCGTCCACGCCCTGGGCCACAGTGGACACCACCGGGATATAGCCGTCCTCCAGGCAGTCCACCACGGGGGTAGGCTCCACGGCGGTGATCTCTCCCACCAGACCATACTTCTCGTCCAGCTTCTTGGCCTGGAACAGTCCGGCGTCCATGCCGCACAGGCCGATGGCCTTGCCTCCCATCCGGTTGAGGGTGGCCACCAGATTCTTGTTTACCTTGCCGCACAGCACTTGCTGGACAATGTCCATGGTCTCTTCATCGGTGTAGCGCAGGCCGTCCACAAATTTGGACTCTTTGCCGATCTTGGTCAGCATTTCGGTGATCTCCGGCCCGCCGCCATGGACTACCACCACCCGGATGCCCACCAGATGGAGCAGGATGATGTCGGAGATGACGGCCTGGCGCAGCTCGTCGGAGATCATGGCGTTGCCGCCGTATTTTACCACCACGGTCTTGCCGTAGTATTTCTGAATATAGGGCAGAGCCTCGGCCAATACCTTGGCCCGGTCCACCTCGCTGAATGACATGGGAATCCCCCCAGATAAAATCCAAAATACGGGCCGGTCAGGTCCGGTAGTCCCCGTTGATCTTTACATAGTCATAGGTCAAATCACAGCCCCAGCAGGTGGCCTCGTGCTCCCCCTCGTGGAGGTCCACATGGATGACCACCTCGTCCTGGGACAGGATGCTCTTGGCGGCCTCCTCGTCAAAGTCCACTCCGGCGCCCTGCTGGCACACCAGGATCTCCCCCACGGCGGAGGAGAACTTCACGTCTACAAACTCGGGACGGAAGGGGGCCTTGGAGTAGCCCATGGCACACAGCACCCGGCCCCAGTTGGCATCGGAGCCGAACATGGCGGCCTTCACCAGAGAGGAACCCACCACCGCCTTGGCCAGCCGCTCGGCGGACTCCTCGCTGCGGGCGTCGGCCACGGTGCAGGTGATGAGCTTGCTGGCGCCCTCGCCGTCGGCGGCGATGTTGCGGGCCAGCTGCTCAAAGACATGGTACAGGGTCTTGTAGAAGACGGTGTAGTTGTCGTCCTTCCACTCGATGAGCTCGTTTTCCGCCATACCGTTGGCCAGCACCACGCACATATCGTTGGTGGAGGTGTCCCCGTCCACCGTTACCCGGTTGAAGGTGCGGGGGACGATCTCGTGGAGGGCGTCGGTGAGCATCTCGTGGGTGATGGCACAGTCGGTGGTGACGAAGCACAGCATGGTGCCCATGTTGGGGTGGATCATGCCGGAACCCTTGGCGATGGCCCCGATGGTCACGGTCTTGCCCCCGATGGAGCAGGTGACGGACAGCTCCTTCTTCACGGTGTCGGTGGTCATAATGGCGTTGGCCGCGGCATCGGAGCCGTCCTTGGACAGGGCGGCGGCAGCGGCGGGCAGGCCCTGGGCGATGGCGTCGATGTTCAGCTCCTGGCCGATCACGCCGGTGGAGGCCACCACAAAGTCGGAGGCCTTCAGGCCGGTAGCCTGGGCGGCCAGCTGGCACATGGTCTCGGCGTGCTCATGGCTGTTGGGGGCGCAGGCGTTGGCGTTGCCGGAGTTTGCCACGATGGCCTGGGCCTCGCCGTTTTCCAGGTGGTCCATGGTGACGTACAGGGGGGCGGCCTTCACCCGGTTCATGGTGTACACCGCCGCCGCCACGCAAGGCTGCTCGGACACGATGAGGGCCAGGTCCTTCTTGCCCTCCAGCACCTCGGGCATCTTGCTCATAGGGGGCTGATTGCCGTCCCCCTTGCCCTTCTTCACGCCGCAGTGGACGCCGGAGGCGGTAAAACCTTTTGGGGCGGTGACGCCGCCGGAAATCTGTTTCATATCGTTCACTCCTTATAAAGCCGAAGCGGCGGGGCAAGCCCCCGCCCTACGGCGGTCCTGTGTCTGTATCTTCTCTTACCTTACAATACCAGCCCGGCGGTCATCTCAAAGCCCAGCATCAAATTCATGTTCTGCACCGCCGCGCCGGAGGCTCCCTTGCCCAGGTTGTCAAACCGGGCGGTAACGATGGACTGGCCCTCGTGCCCGCTGACGGTCAGTTCCAGCCGGTCAGTGCCCGCCAGAGCATTGGCCGCCAGATAGGCGCCCTCCTCGCTGTAGGGGGCCACGGTCACCAGGGGCTGCTTGGCGTAATAGGCCCCCAGAATCAGTCCCAGCTCTCGTGCAGTGGGCTGCCCCACCAGATACCGGTTATGGAGGAAAATGGTAGTTGCCATACCCTTATAGTAGTCATCCACCACCGGGGTGAACACCGGCGGCACATCCAGGCCGGAGATTTTCTGCATCTCGGGCAGGTGCTTGTGCCGCAGGGTTGTTCCGTACACCCGCGGGCTGTAAAGGTCCTCCCCTTTCTCCTCTGACTCATACTGGGCAATCATCTTTTTGCCGCCGCCGGAGTAGCCGGTGAGGGAGAAGCAGGTAATGGGGTAGTCCTTGGGCAGAATACGCATGGACACCAGGGGGGCCGCCGCCGCCAGAAAGCCGGTGGCGTGACAGCCTGGATTGGCCACAAACCGGGCCGTTCCGATGACCTCCTCCGGCTTTTTGTACAGCTCGGGGAAGCCGTACACCCAGCCGGGGGCGGTGCGGTGGGCGGTGGAGGCGTCGATGACCCGGGTATGGGAGTTTTCGATCAGCCCCACCGCCTCCACAGCGGCGGCATCAGGCAGGCAGAGGAACACCAGGTCGGCCTCGTTGATGAGGCGTTTCCGCTCTGTCAGGTCTTTTCGCTTGTCAGGTTCAATGGTCAGCAGTTCAATGTCGGCCCGGCCCGCCAGCCGCTCATGGATCTGCAACCCGGTGGTACCCTCCTGGCCGTCGATAAATACCTTGGGCTTACTCATGCTCCCGCTCCTTTACAAAAGCCTGAATGTTGGCGATCTGCTGCTCCACAGCCTCTTTGGCCGGGCCGCCGTAGACTTTGCGGCCGTTGACACAGGTTTTCAGCTCCAGGGCCTGATACACGTCGGCGTCAAACAGGTTGGAGATGGAGCGGAAGTCCTTCAAAGGCAGGGTGTCCAGAGTCTCCCCCGCCTTGATGCACAGGTTGACCAGACGGCCCACAATCATATAGGCCTCCCGGAAGGGCATTCCCTTCTTGGTCAGGTAGTCGGCGCAGTCGGTGGCGTTGATGAAGCCGCCGGAGGCGGCGTTTCTCATGTTCTTGGGCAGGACGGTGAGGGTATCCAGCATGGCGGTAAACACCGGCAGACACATTTCCACCGTGTCGATGGCGTCAAAGACGCACTCCTTATCCTCTTGCATGTCCTTATTGTAGGCCAGGGGCAGGGCCTTCATAACAGTGAGCAGGGTGACCAGGGAGCCGTACACCCGGCCAGTCTTGCCCCGTACCAGCTCGGCCACGTCGGGATTCTTCTTCTGGGGCATGATAGAGGAGCCGGTGGAGTAGGCGTCGTCCAGCTCCACATACTTAAACTCCCAGGAGCACCACAGGATGATCTCCTCAGAGAACCGGGACAGGTGCATCATGAGGATGGAGCAGGCGGAGAGGAACTCAATGGCAAAGTCCCGGTCGGAGACAGAGTCCATGGAGTTGTCGGTGGGCTTCTGGAAGCCCAGGGCGGCGGCGGTCTGGAACCGGTCCACCGGATAGGTGGAGGTGGCCAGGGCGCCCGCCCCCAGGGGGCACTCGTCCATCCGCGCTAAACAGTCCTCCAGGCGGGTCACGTCCCGGCGGAGCATATTGGCGTAGGCCATCATATAATGGGCAAAGGTGGTAGGCTGGGCTCTCTGCATGTGGGTGTAGCCCGGCATGACGGTCTCCAGGTTGGCCTGGGCCTTCTGGATCAGCACCTTCTCCAGGTCCAGGATCATGTTGATGATCTTGGGGATCTCCCCCTTGACGTACAGGCGGAAGTCCACGGCCACTTGGTCGTTGCGGGACCGGCCGGTGTGGAGCCGCTTTCCGGTGTCCCCAATGCGCTGGGTGAGCATGGTCTCGATGTTCATGTGGATGTCCTCGTTCTCCAGGGAGAACTCCACCTGCCCGGCGTCGATGTCCGCCAGGATGACCTTCAGACCCTCGATGATCTTTTCCGCCTCATGGGCCTCGATGATGCCCTGCTTGCCCAGCATAGTGGCGTGGGCGATGGAGCCGGCGATATCCTCTTTGTACATCCGGGCGTCAAAGGTGATGGAAGAGTTGAAGTCGTTGACCAGGGTATCGGTCTCTTTCTGGAACCGTCCGGCCCATAATTTCATAGCAAATCCCTCGCAGTCTATATTTCAGCGTAAAGAGTGAAGAGTGGAGAGTGAAGAGTACGGATATCCCCACTCTCCACTCTCCTGTCTTTACTCTTACTTATTCAGCTTACCCTGATCCCGGAGGGCCAGCACAGTGTCGGGCAGGCCCCACAGGTTGATGAAGCCGGTGGCGTCGTTCTGGTTGTAGTCGCTCTCCTGGAAGGTGACGATATCCTCGGAGTAGAGGGTCTCGGGAGAGGTGACCCCAGCGGTGATGATGTTGCCCTTGTAGAGCTTCAGCTTCACCTGACCGGTGACGTGCTTCTGGGTCTCGGTGGCAAAGGCGGACAGGGCCTCCCGCAGGGGGGTGAACCACTTGCCGTTATACACCAGATCGGCAAAGTCCACCGCCAGCTTGCTCTTCATGTGGGCGGTATCCTTGTCGATGGTGATCATCTCCAGCACCTCATGGGCCCGGTACAGGATGGCGCCGCCGGGAGTCTCATACACGCCACGGTCCTTCATGCCGGTCATCCGGTTCTCCACGATGTCCAAGAGACCAATGCCGTTGTCACCGCCCAGCTTGTTGAGCTTGCGGATGATATCGGAGGCCTTCATCTTCTCGCCGTCCACCGCCACGGGCCAGCCCTTCTCAAAGTCGATGGTCACATAGGTGGGGGCGTCGGGCGCCTTCACGGGGGACACGCCCATCTCCAGGAAGCCGGGCTTGTCGTACTGGGGCTCGGCAGCCGGGTCCTCCAGATCCAGGCCCTCATGGCTCAGGTGCCACAGGTTCTTGTCCTTGGAGTAGCTGGTCTCCCGGTTGATCTTCAGAGGCACGTTGTGGGCCTCGGCGTAGTCGATCTCCTCGTTGCGGCTCTTGATGGACCACTCCCGCCAGGGGGCGATGATCTTCATCTCAGGAGCAAAGCGCTTGATGGCCAGCTCGAAGCGGATCTGGTCGTTGCCCTTGCCGGTGCAGCCGTGGGCAATGGCGTCGGCCCCTTCCTTCTTGGCGATGTCCACCAGGCCCTTGGCGATGACGGGCCGGGCAAAGGCGGTACCCAGCAGATAGTCCTCATACTTGGCGCCCATCTGCATGGAGGGGATGATGACGTCGTCCACCATCTCGTCCACCAGGTCCATAACGTACAGCTTGGAGGCGCCGGTCTTGATGGCCTTCTCCTCCAGACCCTCCAGCTCGTCGTTCTGCCCCACGTCGCCGGCCACGGCGATGATCTCAGGGTTGCCGTAGTTCTCCTTCAGCCAGGGGATGATGATGGATGTATCCAGACCGCCGGAATAGGCGAGTACTACTTTTTTGATCTCAGACATGGTAAAAACCTCCGTCTTTCTTTATGCTGGACACAGTGTACCACAGCACAGCAAAAAAGGCAAGGGGCATTTTGCATAAATATGCGAATATACCCCTGCCTCACTGGTGCACTGCGCCGATATTATACGTTCTATCCGTTTAACTTTGCATATTCATGACCTGTTTTCCCGCCGCTCCCGGACCAGCCAGACAATGGCGGCGGCCATCACCGCCAAACTGATCCACTGGGAGGTGGACAGAGGACCATAGATCCCCCGGACCACATCGCCCCGGAAGAACTCCAGCACAAAGCGCACGGGGGCGTAAGCCAGCATATAGGCCCGCAGGATGCCCCCCTTGCTGGCGGCCCTGGGTGCATACCACAGCAGGAACAGGAAAATCATCAGCTCGGCAGCACACTCATAGAGCTGCACCGGCAGCAGAGGCACCCCGTTGGGGGCGGCGATGGTGTGGGTAAAGGGGATGCCCCAGGGCTCTGCAGCCTCCACCCCATAGCAGCATCCGGCGCAGAAGCAGCCCACCCGGCCCAGGGCGTGGATCAGGGGCAGGGTGGGTACCAGCACCGGAAAGAAATCGGAAAAACGCAGCCGGAAATAACGGGCCTCCAGCCAGGCCCCCAGGATACCCCCCAGGAAACCGCCGTAAAAGACCATGCCCCCAGTGAGGTAGCGGGCAAAAAACAGGGAGGGATTCTGGCCCAGCAGAGGCAGGTCGGCTATCATCTGGGGCAGCAGAGGGATGAGATAGAGCAGCTTTGCCCCGATGACGGCCCCCACCCCGCCCATCACATAGATATAGGCACAATCGCTGGCCGACAGTTGAAAACGCTTGCAGCGGGCCAGGGCTACCAGCAGGCCCAGCAGGACTCCGGCCACCCCCAGAAGGCTGTAGGTTGGGAGTACCCGGCCAAACAGGTTGAGATATGGGAGCATGACAGTAACTCCTTACAGATCCAAAATAGAACATCGGCGGGTGCCGCATCCAAACCGGGTGCGCATCCGCCGATGCTGAGTACGCGGTATCTGATTTTTATTAGTAGTAGGAATATCCCACCGCGCTCAGAGCGCCGGCACAAGCAATGCAGGCCACGAAGGAAATGGCGCCAAAGATCAAAGCCAGCAGAGACAGGACAAAACCTGCGGTACGCATACCGCCCTCGAAGCCATCCTTCTTGGCCTTGGAAGCCAGAACCAGGCCAATGATGCCCAGAATCAGGCCAACGGGACCAATCAGGACGCCGAAGAAGATGTCGATGACCAGGCCGATGATACCAACCACCAGGCTGCCAATGGCAGCGCCCTTACCATTCTGATTCTCCATAAGTACAAACCTCCCTTTCTCTTCTTTTCTTACCTACAGCGGACACAACACAAATATGTCGCTGTTCGTAAGATTATACTACCTTCGACCGTCTTCGTCAAGTTTTACCGATGGAGGTACATCTTACATCTACATCCGAAAAAGCTGGCCGGAATAGGGGGGTAAGGATACGTTGAGCAGCCCACCCAATGGCTTGCCCGCCGCCCCCTCGGGGGTGCTTCCCCCAAAGCGCCGCCAATCGGTGTGAAGGAGCAGCTCTACACTGTCGGGAGCGGGCAGCTGGCAGGACCGGGCCTGGTCGGACAGGTTGAGGAGCACCGCCAGCCGCTCCCCGTCGCACTGGCGCTGGTAGGCAAACAGCCCGGTCTCCGGCTTCTGGCATCCCAGCCAGGCAAAGCCCTCCCCCTGGTAATCCCACCGGGACAAAGCCGGGCGGGTCAGGTACAGGTGGTTGAGCTCCTTGATGTAGCGGAAAAAGGCCTGGTGGATGGGAAAATCCAGCAGCAGCCAGTCCTGCTCCCGCTTCTCATCCCACTCCCGGAAGTGGCCCAGCTCATTGCCCATAAAATTGAGCTTCTTTCCGGGATGGGTCATCATATAAAGGTAGAGTGCCCGGGCCTGGGGGAATTTTCCGTTATAGTCCCCGTGCATCTTTTGCAAAATGGTGGCCTTGCCGTGGACCACCTCGTCGTGGGACAGGGGGAGCAGGTAACGCTCCTGGGGAAAGTAGTGCATGGAGAAGGTGAGCTGATGGCCCCGGCCCAGCCGCTCCTCCGGCGGGGTCTGGAAGTAGGACAGGGTATCGTGCATCCACCCCATATCCCATTTATAGTCAAAGCCCAGCCCGCCGTATTCCGGCGGAGCGGTGACCTTGGGGAAATTGGTGGAGTCCTCCGCCGTCAGGATACAGCCGGGGCAAAGGTGTTTCAGCCCCCGGTTCATCTCCCGGAGAAAACGCACCCCATCTCCGTTGACCCCCCGGGCCTCCTCCCCCTGCCAGTAGAGGATGCGGCTGATGGCATCCATCCGCAGGCCGTCGAAGTGGAACACCTCCAGCCAGTACCGGGCACAGGACTGGAGGAAGGAGCGTACCTCCCCTCGTGAGTGGATGAAGTTGTGGCTGCCCCACTCGCTGACCTCCACGTCCCGGTGGGGGTACTCGTAGAGGGCCTGTCCGTCATACCGGGCCAGGCCGTAGTCGTCCACAGCAAAGTGGGCGGGCACAAAGTCCAGAATGACACCGATGCCCGCCTGGTGGAGCCGGTCGATGAGGAGCATCAATTCTTTGGCGGTGCCGTACCGGCTGGTGGGGGCATAAAAGCCGGTGATCTGGTAGCCCCAGCTCTCGTCACAGGGGTGCTCGCTGAGCGGGAGAAACTCTACATAGTTATAGCCGCACTCCTTGACATACTCAATCAAAGGCCAGGCCAGCTCGTCATACCGGTACCAGCCTCCATCGGGTTTGCGCCGCCAGGAGCCCAGATGCAGCTCATAGATATGTAAGGGCTCCTGCCGCCGGTCGGTGCGGGAGGCCATCCAGGCCCCGTCCTCAAAGGTGTGTTCCCCCAGGTCCCGCACCACCGAACAGCGCCCCGGCCGCAGCTCCATGCCGTAGCCGTAGGGGTCGCAGTGGTCGGTGTACCCCCCGTCTGGGCGGTAGATGCGGTACTGGTAGCAGTCGCCGGGGCGCACGTCCTCCGCCCACACCTCGAAAAAATTGCCGTCGTGGACCCGCTCCATGGGCAGCTCCCGCCCCCCGTGGAGGAGCACCACCCCTGCCGCCGCCGGGGCGAAAGTGCGGAACACCGCCCGCTCCCCCTCCAGGTGGGCCCCCAGCCAGGTATAGGCGTCAAAGCATTGACCGGTATAAAATGCGTAGTAGTCCATAGCTTGGCTCCTTTTCTCTATGATGCTTCGCAGTCATTAGATAACGCTGTAATTCTATCATTCTTTTGTGGTTTTATCCAGTACACAGATCAAATATTTTGTTTTACAGCAAACGAAAAAAGCAGTATAATATAAAAGTTATGATCTATTCAATTTTACTGATAAGGGGAACCCTATGAAAAAACTGATTGCGCCCCTGTGCGCCCTGGGCCTGCTGCTCACCGGCTGCGGCCAGCCTGCCGCCCAGACAGAAAACGACGACACCCTCCACATCCTGGCCACCACCTATCCGGTGTATCTCTTCACCACTGCCGTGACCGAGGGCGCGGAGGGGGTGGAGGTGGACCTGCTGGTCAACCAGCAGACCTCCTGCCTCCACGACTACACCCTCACCGTCACCGATATGAAGGCCATCGAGGGAGCCGACGTGATCGTCATGAACGGCGCCGGGCTGGAGGACTTTATGGATGACGCTCTGGCTGCCTCAGACGCCGCCGTCATCGACTGCTCAGAGGGGCTGGACCTGCTGCCCGCCCAGGGCCACGAGGGCCACGACCACGACACTGAGTACGACCCCCATATCTGGATGGACGCAAACTATGCAGGTCCCATGCTGACCCAGATCGCCCAGTCCCTGACCGGGTTGGACAGCGCCAACGAGGCCCTTTACAGCCAGAATGAGGGAAAGGCCCAGCTGGCCCTGATGGAGGCGGCGGACAGCTGGCAGGAGGCGCTGGCCCCCTACAAGGGCCGGTCCATCGTCACCTTCCACGACGGGTTCCAGTATTTTGCCAGCGCTCTCAACCTGAATATCTTTAAAGCCATTGAAGAGGAGGAGGGCTCCACCGCCTCAGCCCAAGAGATCCAGGAGATTGTGGACGCCATCAAGATCAACCAGAAATACGATCTGGGGACCATTCCCATCTTCACCGAGGTCAACGGCTCCACCGCCTCAGCGGACACCATCGCCCGGGAGGTGGGCTGTGACGTGTACCAGCTGGACCTTATTATGAGCGGGGACGGCACCGGCCTCCAGCCCTATCTGGACGCCATGCAGAAGAACGTGGACACCCTGGTGGAGGCGTTGGCATGAGCGTACACAAACACGGCGATTCCGGCCCGGGCTGCGCCGGGTCCTGCTGCCTGAAGGTGGCCGACCTGGGGGTCAACTTCGGCAATGAAGAGGTGCTCCACGACGTATCCTTCCACCTCCACTGCGGGGAGATCGTGGCCCTCATCGGCCCCAACGGGGCGGGCAAAAGCTCCCTGTTCCGCACCATTCTGGGCCAGGTCCCCCACTCGGGGGTCATTGAGTTCCAGCGGGCCGGGGGGGACAAGACCCGGCCCCTCATCGGCTACGTGCCCCAGTCCCCCAGCTTCGACCGGGGGGACCCGGTGAGCGTCTTTGACTTTTTCGCCGCCGCCATCTCCAAGTGGCCGGTGTTCCTCCCCGCCCCCAAAAAGCTGCGGGCCAAGGTAACAGCCTGTCTGGAGCGGGTCCACGGGGACGCCCTCATCGACAAGCGGCTGGGGGCCCTGTCCGGGGGCGAGCTCCAGCGGGTGCTGCTGGCTCTGGCCCTGGAACCTCTCCCCCACATTCTCATTCTGGACGAGCCTTTGTCCGGGGTGGACATCGACGGGGAAAAGCAGCTTTTGGACATGCTGGACGAGATCCGCACCCGGTTTGACCTGTCCATTCTGCTGTCCACCCATGACTTTGCCACCTTGGACCAGTACGCCGACAAGGTGATTCTGCTGAAAAGCCAGGTGCTCAAGGTGGGCCCGCCGGACGAGGTGCTGTCCTCCCCGGAATTTCAGGCGGTCTTTCATCTGGATTTGGGAAAAGGGGGGCGGAACTGATGGAACTGTGGTATTCCCTGGTAGAGCTGCTCCCCTTCGAGTGGGCCGCTCCCGGTACCTTCTTTATGAAAAACGCCCTGCTGGCCGTGCTGGTGGTGTGCCCGCTGTACGGGCTGCTGTCCACCATGGTGGTCACCAACCGGATGAGCTTTTTCTCCGACGCCCTGGGCCACTCGGCCTTTACCGGCATCGCCATCGGTACCCTGTGCGGCCTGGCCGACCCCATGTGGGCCGCCATTTTGCTGGCCGCCGCCTTTGCCCTGCTCTTTACCTACGTCCAGCGCAAGTCCAACATGGCCAGTGACACGGTAATTGGGGTGTTCTCCTCCACCGCCGTGGCTCTGGGTATTTTCATCGCCACCTTTGACAGCGGCAGCTTCACCAAGTTCAACAGTCTGCTCATTGGCGACATCCTCAGTGTGGAGCCGGGGAAAATCGCCCTGCTGGCGGTCATTTTGCTGGTGGTGGTGCTGCTGTGGCTGTGCTCCTTCAACGGGCTGATGCTCTCCTCGGTCCACCCCGCCTTGGCGGATAGCCGGGGGGTGCAGGTGTTCTGGCAGGAGGCGGTGTTCTCCATGGCCATTGCCGTAGTGGTCACTGTGTCCATGACCTGGGTGGGCCTGCTGGTCATCAACTCCCTGCTGGTGCTCCCCGCCGCCGCTGCCCGCAACCTGGCCCGGAATATGCGCCAGTTCCATCTGTTCTCCATCGTGGCCGCCATCGTGGCCGGGGTGGCCGGACTGCTCGCCTCCTACGAGCTGGGCTCCTCCGCCGGAGCCTCCATCACCCTCTATCTGGCCCTATGGTTTGCCATTACCTTTTTGCTGCGCAAGACCCGGCTGTAACAGGATCATCCGCCGGGCGGGTCTCCCCGCCCGGCGGCAATCTTTACAAACCCTTTACCTCCCGTCTCTTGTTTCTTCCGCCCCGCTGGTGTATCCTGTACGCAACGAAAGGAGGGAGACAGAATGAATACCAACGACGTGGACGAGCTGATCTTTGATGGCCGCCAGGTGATCTCCAGCGACCGGTAAGACCTACGGGCAGGAAGCCACACCTTCGGGTGTGGATTTTTGCGTTTTTGGGGAGATTGGCGCGGCATCCCTGACGCGCCCTACAAAACGCCCCCTCCCCCATAAAAATTTCAGAAAATTTTTATGGTGTTTCCCCGGCCGATATGGTAGCCTATAACAAGAACATAGAAAGACGAGGCGATACCTGTTGAAACGACCCCCTAAATGGCTCCCCGCTCTGCTCTTAGCTCTGGTGCTGGTGGGAGGCAGCGGTCTGCTGCTGTGGCGGACCGGATTTTTCTCCTGTCTGGGCTCCCTTGATGCCATGCGGGCCTACATCGCCCGCTTTGCCCCCTTCTCCCACCTGTTCTACCTTCTCATTCAGCTGCTGGGTGTGGTGGCAGCCCCCATCCCCAGCAATGTCACTGCCCTGGCCGGGGCCCTGCTCTTCGGCACCTGGCCCGCCTTTCTGCTGACCTGGGGCGCGGTGGTGGCCGGCTCGGTGCTGGTATTCTGGCTGGCTCGGGTACTGGGTCAACGTTTTGTAGACCGGCTGGTAAACCAGAAGGTCTCTGACAAATACCTGGACCTGATCCGCCGGAAACGGGATGTGTTCCTCTTTTTGGCCTTTCTCTTCCCCTTTTTTCCCGACGATCTGCTGTGTATCCTGGCGGGGCTCACCGACATCCCTCTGGGGCGTTTCTGCGTACTGGTGCTGGTGGCCCGGCCCTGGGGCCTGCTGGTATCCTGTCTGGTGGGCGGCTCGGTGCTCCAGATTCCCTACTGGGCCATGGCTCTGCTGGGGGCGGCAGGACTGGCTGTATTCCTGGTGTGCATGAAGTACGGCGACCGCTGGGAGCAGCGGCTGCTGGACCACTTTAAAAAGTGACCGGGGCTGTTTTTCTGGGGGCGGAGGGGATTTTATACGCCGCCTTCCTGGCGCTGGATCTGCTTTACCCCGGCAGCGGGTGGGATGTGCCGCTCAAATATCTGTCCATTGTGCTGTGCTTCCTGTGGGCCTGGAAAAAAGGCTCCGGCTCCGACGGTCGCCTTATGACCGCCGCTTTGGGCTTTACCCTGCTGGCCGACCTGTTCCTGCTGGTGCTGGACCGGTGGTATCTGGCAGGGGTGTCCGCCTTCTGCGTGGTACAGGTTCTCTACTTGGTCCGCATTGCCAAAGCCCGGCCCTGTAAACTCCCCCTGCGGCTTACTCTGCGGGCCGCTTTGGCCGCCGCCGCTCTGGGGGGAGTGTGGTATCTGGGGGCTTTGGACCCCCTCACCGCCCTGTCCCTGTGCTACTTTACCCTGCTGGCGGGCAGCGCCCTGGAGTGCCTGATCTTTCACCCCCCTTTTCCCGGTTTCGGCCTGGGACTGATCCTCTTTGCCTGTTGTGATGTGTGCGTGGGCCTGCAAAACCTGTTCCGTTGGTTCCCTGATGCGGGAGGCCCCCTGGTGGCCTTCGCCCGTGTGGGGATGTGGCTGTTCTACCTGCCCGCTCAGGTGCTGCTGGCCCAATCTGTTGAAAGGAAGTGACCCCATGCGGCTGCCCAAAGTCCTGACTCTGTTATGCGCCGTGGTCCTGGCCCTGCTGGTGCTCAGCTTTTCGATTGCCGTTCCCATCTTGTTCCGCCCATTTTACTATTTCCAGATCGACGCTCTGGACCTCCCCGAAACCACCGGCTGGTCGAAGGAGGTCATTCAAGATGCTTATGACCAGGTCCTGGACTATTGCGTGCTGGGGAAGCCCTTCGGCACCGGCCAGCTGGCCTGGTCTCAGTCGGGGTACAGCCACTTTGCCGACGTGCGGCAGCTCTTTCTGCTGGACTTCTGGGTACTGGGGGTGAGCGCCGCCCTGTGCGCCGCCCTGCTGGCAGTGCGGCTGTGGATGCGGAAACCCTTTGCAACCCTGCTGAGCCGCGGGCCCGGCTTTTGGGCGGGGACCTGCGCCGGTGGGTTGGTGCTGGTGATTGCCGGGTTGGCGGCCCTGGACTTTGACCGGGCCTTTGTGGTGTTCCATGCTCTCTTCTTTCCTGGCAAGGACAACTGGATCTTTGACGCTCGCACCGACCAGATCATCCTGGTGATGCCGGAGGTGTTTTTCCGCAACTGCGCCATTCTCATCGGGGTGGTTCTGCTGACCTGCTGTACCGTGCTTATTCTGGCTGATCTGCTCCGGCGGCGGCGGTAAATCTTTGTGATGGTAAGCGGGAGATTTATAATGTTTTTCAACTTTTTTCCATACAGCTTTCTCTTTGGGACTTGTTCCTGTTTCTGATCTGTGATAAAATGAAACGAAGTAAAATGACAGGTTCTAACAATATTTGATAAAATCAGAAAGGGGTTATGACAATGGGACTGTTTGACAAGCTGGGAGGTTCTTTGTCTCAGGGGATTCTGGGAAACATGAGCGAAGTCTCCGTCGAGGAACTGACCAATGAATATGGCGCTTATCTGATGGACGACGAGACCATCCAGCTCGGTTTCCGTTTGGTACGGGACGTGGTTCTCTTTACGGATAAGCGTATCATTGATTTTGATAAACAGGGCGCTACCGGCCAGAAGATGCGCGTGGACTCCATCAATCTCTCCAGTATCATCCATGTTTCCGCTGAGACCTCCGGATTTGGTATGGATGACAGCGAGATCAATCTCTCTTACATCTCCTCTCCCTACTATAAGGTAAGCGGCGGTGCCGCTGTGGCGGAGAAAAAATTTGAGTTCCCCAAGAAATATAACATCCAGCCTCTGTATCGTCAGCTTCAGCAGATCGCCTATACAAACCACGAGAATCTGAATAAATAAAACAAGGCGACAAGGGCCAGGGCGAATGCCCCGGCCCTTGTCGCCTTTTCTCCGCACCAAACTGCCTGGCACACATAGAATGGAGCGGAAGGGAACGTTCCCTCCAATATCTGCTAGGAGGTATTGCAATGCCTGACAAGATGATGCCCGGCCCGGTCCAGGATGCCGCCTGCATCCGGGAGGCCGTCTGCATACACACTAAGAAAATCTATGACTCCTGTAAAGAGGAAGATATAGCGTTTTATATACTTAATCCTACCACCTCAAGTGTCCAGTCTTCTAGTCAATGGCGCAGGGGAACCGCACAAGTGTTTGGGTAGAATCACTTAGACTCTTTGTCAGTAATTTGGTTAGCATCTATACAGATTTTCCAATAATCGCTATAATAGGAGATAGTTTATACAGTACATCATTTCAGAAATCCAGAGGTGAGCGCAATGTTTGATCCTTACCATGATGCCTTTTTATACTTGGGTAGTCTACCTGGCATAAAATACTCTTGCATATTCCTTCTGCTTTTTTGCGCAATTTTGACATATTTCCTATGGCATTGCAAAGACGAATATTTCGGCGAGGGAATCCGAGGATTATGGGAAAACTTGAATAAAGGAGAATTTCAGAGTTTCTTGGGTACAGGCGCTGCCTATATTCTTCTTATAATATCTGATCTACCTATTCTGGGTTTCCTCCACGGTTTTGATTTTTTGCAAGAGGCAGCAAAACTTTTCCTTTCCACAGAACCACTGATTAGCCTCATCATGGTAGTTCTTGCGTTCGGCGCCTTTGGGCTTTGCAGTAGCCGACTTGAGTATCTAAATGTGCTCAATACCATAACGCGGATCCTGATTTTTGTGTCAGTTGCCTCCTCACTACTGACGAATCAGTTTTTCCCTTGGATCTGGTACAATATCATATGTCTTATTTTGGTGGGCGTTCTTCTGCTCTGGTTAAAATTGCTTTTCTTTAATAAAAAATCAGAAGCACAACCGTCCTCTAATTTGTTCGATGCTGTTGACACATATGACGAACTCTTTCCGCTCCGCAAAGCCCAGGCTGATGAATTATGCCGCATCATAAGCAGCCCAGTTTCTAAAGGAATTTCCATCTGTGTAGCTGGCCCGTGGGGTAGTGGTAAAACTTCCTTAGTGAATGGTGCATGCGATAAACTGCTAAATTCTCAAAAAAACTCTGGCGACAATGTGGACAAGCAAGCAATCAGTGGAGCAAACGGCAAAATAGCACACTATGAATTTATTTTCATTCGTGCCTTGGAGTTAGACAGTCTTTCATCTTTATTTCACTACTTGTTTGCTCGGATTCGAGAAATCCTCAAAAGCCGAGGTGCCTATGTAGGACCAGGTAGCGAATACCGGCGCCTCATTGCCTCGGCAGGGGGAGTAATCTCAAATAAAGAGTGGTCTACTGTTTTGGAAAAAAAACTCTTCACCATTGAGGATGATTACCGTAGCCAGAGAGAGCACCTGGAATCTTTGATGAAGAGAGTTCTCAATAAAGACAAACTGATCATTATTGTAGATGATATTGAACGGTGTGCATCCGAAAAAGCTAGGGAATTTCTATATTTCATTAAAGAAATTGCCACTATGGAGTGTTGCATCTCAATTTTTATTACAGACGATCGTTATCTTCCAACCCTAGATTATAAAAAAGAAGATCAGACTATTTTTTGGGACAAGTTTTTCAATTACCATATTGCCGTTGGTGTTATCTCAAACATAGACACAATGAAGTATTTTGAGGAAAAGATTAAACCTTCACCTGCCACAAACAAATACTCTCTGGATCGGCCAAGTACGGTTTATCAATATTTGTTGGATGAGTTACACAATAGAGCAACGAACATTGATACAACAAGTACATCTAATATATCCAGCAGGAAACAAACTGAGTATAGCCCACAAGATGAAGAAATTCGCAAGAAAAGACGCGACTATTTAAATTTGTGTACAGTACGACTTAGAGACCGATTTTCTCGTCCTCGTACTATTCAAAAGTTCTGCAGAGCTTATTATGATACTTATGAAAGATTGATAGCTTCTTATAAGTCGACAGACACAGGTACATTGCAGAACTATTTTAAATTTCTCCAATTACCAAAACTGTTATTTATCCTGACTTTTTTAAGTATGCACTATGCTACCGAATTTAAAGATATTGAGAAAACTGGATTTAAATTTTATTTGGAGCTAATCTGGGAAAGCCAAGATGAGCCAAAAAAATTTATTTGTGAACTGACAAAAAATATCCTATTCACAGATAATCTAATATTCCAAAGCTTTAATTACCAAAACCTAAAGCAGATTCGGTTCCTGGACACTCTCTTAACTTGCCCGCAGGAACTACCCAATATTATTGACAATCTCACCACTCAAGAGCAAGAATGGATTGCTGCCATTGATCAAGGCAACCAGAAGGCGATAGAAGATAACTGGGAAAACATAATCCATATCGTAGTGCAACAATATCCCTATCTTGATAAAGGCTATCAATACCTAGAAAGTCTGATTCACTTTTCCAAAGTGCAAGTGGAAACCGGCAAATCAACCTTATCTGATTTTCTCCAAATTTTTAATTGTATCATGATACGAACAGAAGTTTTATTTAACCAAACAGAAGCGTGCATTATACCACTCGTGTCACTAGTTTATAATGAATTTGGAGATAAATCTCTGTTAAATGCCGCATCTAAAGCTGACAAACGCACCATGGAAATATTTATACCAAATTATTTTGAAAGTATTATCTTACCAATCAAGTATGTCCTCAATTATATTGCCCCGATACAAGAAGATTTCTATGATAGCCTTATTGATCGTATTGATAATTTTGAAAATTTAGCTGATGAAATTACACATTTTCTGAAAGCTGTACTACAGACTGATTCCTGGAAAGAGCAGATGCCCGGATCGTTAGAAGGCCTAAGCGGGTTAAACGTACTTCTAAAAAAAGCAAAAGATCTCTTACATATACGGAAACTTTGGAATTATCCGGATGTACAGAATATGTATCACTGCGCTCAAATGGCCATGCAGGAACTGGACGCACTGTCACGATTTCTGGATAAACTTCATTTGGCCATGAATCAAGTTTCTGATAAGGCCAGCAATCTTCTTAGTGCTATCGACAGCATGGAACGCATACTTCAACAACCAGAAGAACACGATAAACAAAAAATAGAAATAAATTTTAATGCGCTTTTCCAGTTGGTACAGCCACTTGAACGTGATGCAGTCTCTCATCAAGATTTGCAGCGTCTTCATAAGATAGTATCTGAATACTACAATTTACATCTAGCCTACCAGCAAACAACTATCCGTTTGTTTCGATCAAAATTGTACGAATTGGACAGTTAAACTCAAATGTGTGCCGCTTATTCAATTGAAAAAGGCGGAGCTGGCCACGATCCTGTGGATGCTAAAATACCCCCCTCCGGTTACCCGGAGGGGGGTTCATCATCTATTCCTCTTTCCCGGCGATCCCGTCCCCGGCCTCGTAACCGTAAAATCTCCCGGCGTATAAAAAGGCCGCCATCTCAGTGCGCAGGCATTGAGATGGCGGTCGGCATT
>NZ_CALWXV010000035.1 GCF_944385615.1 uncultured Flavonifractor sp.
GCGGGCATCAAGAACCCCTCCACCGACATCTACCGCTACGAGATGCCTGGCGGCCAGTACACCAACCTGAAGAGCCAGGTGGAGAGCATCGGTCTGGGCCACCAGTTTGAGGCGGTCAAGGAGATGTATAAAACCGTCAACCACATGCTGGGCGACATCGTGAAGGTGACCCCCTCTTCCAAGATGGTGGGCGATCTGGCCATCTTTATGGTACAGAACGATCTGACCCCGGAGAACATCGTGGAGCGGGGCGAGGCCCTTACCTTCCCCGACAGCGTGGTCAGCTACTTCAAGGGCATGATGGGCCAGCCCGCCTGGGGCTTCCCGGAGGACCTGCAGCGGGTGGTCCTCAAGGGCGAGAAGCCCATCACCTGCCGTCCCGGCGAACTGCTGCCCCCGGTGGACTTTGAGAAGGCCCGGGAAGAGGTGCGCAAGTTCTACCCCGACGCCACCGACCATAACGTGCTCTCCTGGTGCCTCTATCCCAAGGTGGTGGAGGACTTCTACCGCCACCGGCAGGAGTACGGCTATGTGATGCGCATGGGCAGCCATGTATTCTTCAACGGCATGGCCCTGGGCGAAACCAGCAAGATCAACATCGAGGACGGCAAGACCCTGGTCATCAAGTATGTGGGCCTGGGCGACCTGAACGACGACGGCACCCGCAACGTGCAGTTTGAGCTCAACGGTATGCGCCGTGAGGTAGCAGTCCCCGATAAGAGCGCCACTGCGCAGGTGCGCAAGGTGGCTCTGGCCGACCCCTCCGACAAGAGCCAGGTGGGCGCCTCCATCCCCGGCATGGTTTCCAAGGTGAACGTGAAGCCCGGCGACAAGGTGGAGGAAAACCAGGTGCTGGCTGTGATCGAGGCCATGAAGATGGAGACCTCCGTGGTGGCCCGGATGGCGGGCACCGTGGACGAGGTATTCCTCAAGGAAGGCGGCTCTGTCAAGGCTGGCGAGCTGCTCATCACCATCAAATAATACAACGGGGGCCGGTCACAAAACCGGCCCCCGTTTTTACATCATCCACATCTGGAGGCTTATCCCATGGAAACCATTCTCCACCTGCTCCCCCTTACTTCCGCCCAGCAAGACGCCTTCCGCGCCGCCGCCCCGGAAGAGGAACACCTCTTTCTCCCCACCAACGACCGCCGGGGCGCCGTTGACATTCCCCCGGAGTGGCGGGAGCGCACCACCATCCTGCTGGGCTTTGTACCCCCGGAGGATTTGAAGACCTTCCCCCACCTGCGGTGGGTCCAGAGCTGGAACGCCGGGGTGGACCCCTATCTGGTCCCCGGCGTCCTGCCGGAGGGGGTGGCCCTCACCTGCGCCGCCGGGGCCTATGGCCCCGCAGTATCCGAGCACATGCTAGCTATGCTGCTGGCTATCTACAAGCGTCTGCCCGCCTACCGGGACCAGCAACAGGCCCACATCTGGAAGGACCTTGGGCATGTCCGCTCCCTTCGCGGAGAAACCGTGCTGGTGGGAGGTACCGGTGATATTGGCCGCCATTTTGCCCGGCTATGCCGGGCTCTGGGGGCGTCCAAAATCATCGGCCTCCACCGCTCCGATGCCCCGGCGGAGGATTTTGACCAGACCTTCCCCCTGTCCGCCATCGACGACCTGCTCCCCCAAGCCGATGTGGTGGCCCTGGCCCTCCCCCACAACGGGGATACCGCCGGTCTGCTGGACCGCCGCCGTCTGCTGTTGATGAAACAGGATGCCGTACTGCTCAACGCTGGCCGGGGCTCGGCTGTGGACTGCGCCGCCCTGGCGGATGTGTTGGCCCAGGGCCATCTGCTGGGGGCTGGGCTGGACGTTACCGACCCGGAGCCCCTGCTCCCGGACCACCCTCTGTGGGACGCCCCCCGTGCCTTTCTCACCCCTCACACCGCCGGGGGCTACAATCACATGCAGGTCACTCTGGACCAGCTTCAGGAGCTCTTTCTGGATAATCTCCGCCGCTGGCTGAACGGCCAGCCTCTCCGCAGCCGGATGAAATAACCTCCGTTGACATACCTCGACTCTCTAGGTATAATATACCTAGAGAGTCGAGGTATTGTGCTGAAAGGAGGGTTTCCATGAAAGCCGACAAATCCCTATTGACCGGCAGCGCCACTCTGCTGGTCCTATCCCTGCTGTCAAGGGAAGACAAATATGGCTATCAGATGATCGCCGAGTTGGAGGCAAAAAGCGACCACACCTTTACCATGAAGGAGGGCACCCTCTACCCCATCCTCCACACGCTGGAGAAGGAGGGGGCGGTATGCTCCTATGAAAAAGCGGCCCCCACCGGCCGCACCCGGAAGTATTACCACATCACCAAAAAGGGCCTGCGGCTGCTGGACACGAAAAAAGAGGAGTGGACCATCTTCTCTCAGGCCGTCAACGCGATTCTGGCCGGGAGCGACCCGGCCCTGGCCTGATGGACGCCCCCAAAGTGCCCCGGCGCACCATGGAGCAATTCTGTGGTCAAGTCTGTTCCTTTGTCCGGTTCTCCCCCGATCATGAGGCTATTTCCGCCGAGCTTACTGGCCACATGGAGGAGCATCGGGACGCCTTGCTGGAGGCCCATCCCAGCATGACCCTGTGGGACGCTGAATCGGAGGCCGTCCGAGCCATGGGGGACCCGGAGGCGCTGGGCCGTCAGCTGGACCAGATCCACGACCACCGGCTGGGCTGGTTTCAGATCTGGTTCCGCCGGGTAGTGTGGACTTTGACAGTTCTGATTCTGCTCTTTGCCCTGCCCCGCATGGGAGAAATCATCACCAACCTCACCGCATCCCCCAGCTACGATGGCTTTGGGATCGGTTATCTTCTGGAGCATTACGACGAGTACAATGTGGTAGCCGACTTCACCCCCAACGCCATCTGGCAGTGGAACGGCTATACTTTCTCCATCCAGCGGGCAGTTGTCACACACTCGGAGACCAGCGTATACAGTGACGAGGCCCTGCATCTGAGCTATCTGCTGAAGGTGACCCACTCCAACCCCTGGCAGCGGGGGCCGGAATTCCGGGAGTGGCTGTGGGCGGAGGACGATCTGGGCAACCGCTACCCCTCCAGAGGCCAGCAAGCGCTGTACCAGCTGCCCACCTCCGCCGGGGATTCCTCCGGTAATCCATCCGCCATCTACCCCTTTGCCTCCTACTATGATCTGTGGGTGGGCGGCATCCATCCGGAGGCAACCTCCGTCACCCTCCACTTTGACCGCTTCGGAGAGAACGCCATTTCCCTGACGCTGCCGCTGGAAGGAGGAATGTAATATGTCCAAACGTTCTGTCACCCCCGCCCAACGGAAGCGCCGCATCGTTCGGGACACTCTGCTGCTGGCAGTTATTCTGATGGTGCTGGTACTGGCTCTGGATTTTCCCATTCTCACCGCCCAACAGGCTCTGAAGGCCACCCAGGCCCGCTATTTCTTCGGCCCCGGCCGTGTCATCACCACCTTGGACTATCCCCGGGCCTACAACAAAGTCAAAATCGGCCAGTATGATCGCTACTATATCCTCCGGGATGGAGACTGGTACGCCTGGTGCGGGGTCAACCACTACGGCCTGTTCTGGCAGACCGGAGGCCTGGACGCCGTAAGAAATGACCCGGACCGTTCCCTGGTCCCCCTGGTGGTCAGCGACTGGTCCAACGGGGCCGTGCTGGTGATCTCCAACGACCCGGAGATCACCCAAGTGGAGGTTATCTTCCCCATTGCCGCCAACAGCACTTATACCCTGTTCTCCACCTGTGGAACTAATGCGGTGGAAAACTGCTTTCTCATCTCCTATACCGCACCGGAACAGGCTTATTTTGTATACCCGGAGGATCTCCAGGTCAAGGGCTATGGCGCCGACGGAACCCTGCTCTATCGATCCCCCATACCGGACGAGTGGGCCCGATACGATTTTCCATCAAAAAGTTGAATATCCGCGCCAAAAGGCGGCCCGTAAACACGGGCCGCCTTTCATTTCACCATTTTCTCCAGTTCTTCCCACGTCACCGGACTGATGGCCTCGATATCCCCCCAGGTGTCAAAGCGCTCCTCCATCTTGGCCCAGGTCACCAGCCAATAAATATAGTTGATCAGCACATGGGCGGGCAGGATGCTCTCGATGATCTCTCGCATTTCCTCAAAGCCATCCGGAATACCGGGCACATCGGGAAAGCGCACCTCCACCACGCCGGGGGTATCAGTCTCGCTGGCCACCGCGTTGAGGCCACAGCCCTTCAAATTGTCATTGATGGCCACCAGGGTAAAGCTGTCTCCGCCGATGCGGAGCAGGGCCGCCAGGGCCGCCCGGCGCATCTCCAGGCTGTTGGTCACCGGCCGCCGGGCCAGCAGGCATTCTATGGCCTCCAGGCCCCGGTCCTCTGCTGTGGAGACCAGCATCTCCCGCTGAATCTCCTCCAGCTCCGCCCCCAGGCCGTCCAAAGCCTGGCCCTCCGCCTCCAGCTCCGCGTTGTTGGCGGTACCTTCCAGCTCATAGACCCGCAGCGGACGCAGCAGCGCCCTTAAATATTCGGCATATTCGCTCATGCACTCCCCCCCATCTGGGTGATGGAGATGCTCTTGAGCCAGGGCAGTACATCGCTTTGTACCGTCACATCGTCCGCCGGCGTGGTGAGGACATAGTTTTCCACACCTTCCACCGCAAAGACCAACTGGCCCAGCTTGGCACGCAGGATGTTCTGTCCCAATCTCCGTCCGTCAAACCAGCTGCGGATGGCCTGTTCCACCGCTTGGCGAACGGTCTCAGCGTCCCGATTTACCTCGGTCTGTACCTGTATGGCCACGTCCACCTCCCGCACCTGGGGCGCCCGCACCAGCACATCCACAGCAATCTCCCGCCGGGCCTCAAAATAGGCCTGCAATTCCTTCAGAAGCTCGCTGTCCGGCACACCGGAGGGGGTGGAGACTACCACATCCACCGATCCAATCCCTCTGGGCCGGGAGATGACCGACGCCGCCGCCACCTGGGGGAAGGACATGGCTCCCTGCTCATAAAAGGCCGCGTTGGCTCCGTTTGGCATACGCCGGAAGGTCTCCAGCACCCGTTCCCGCAGCTCGTCGTCGCTCTCAGCATCCAGGCCGCCGGAGAACCCCTCCGGGTTGGTACACTGGCTGATACCCACCGGCGCCACCGACATGGCCCGGATGGTCCCGGCCGCCACATTGCCCGCCGCTCCGGGCTCCACGGCTGCCGCCGGTGCCTCTACCGCCGTTTCCCCTGCCCGGAGCACCGCCGCCTCGGTGGTTTCAAACCGGATCAGCCCCGCGGTCATGCATACAGTCCCTGCCGGAATGGTCAGATCGGCGTTGGCGGCCTGTTCCATTTCAAAGCGGAGGATACCCACCGCCGCCACCGCCGCCCGCCGTTCCAGGCCCCGCAGCTGGGCGTGGAGGTCCAGATATTCCCCTTCCGCGGTCTGGGGAAAGCACTGCCGGTTCACCCAGTCGGCCTGGACATACAGGGCATAGACCTGGGCAGCCACCGCGTAGAGCCGTACCGCCATATCCCCGTCTCCCGCCAGCGTGACCCCTGTTTCCTGCTGAAAGACCTGTACCATCTGTCCATAGATCTCGTCAATGGTCATCATGCCTCTACATCCCTCCCCGCTCCAAGGTCAGCGTCAGCGCCTCTCCCCGCCAGTCCAGCGCCACCTCCATGGTGCTGTCCGTCTTCAGGGACACACTGATGACCGTCAGCTCCGGCTCGTCGGCCAGGGCCTGTACCACATACTGCTGGGCCAGGGCTTTCCGCTGCGCCGGCCTGCTCCGTCCCAACTGGTACAGCTGGCTGCCCAGCTCAGGCAGAAAGGGAAAGCTCCCCCGTGGGATGGACAGCTTCCACAGAACCCGCTGCAGCAGCTCATCGCTGCCCTCTGCCCGCCGGTATCCCCCGGTCTCATTGGAGACATAGTCTCCGTCCCGTACCATCAGCTCCATCCCATCACCCCTTTGTCAGAACCTCCTTGCCATTGACCAGCAAAAAGCCGCTGATGGAGACGATGCCGCCCCTTTGCAGCAGAATGGAGCTGCCGCCGCCATAAATCATGACCTCACCGGCGGCCAGATTCCAGTTGGGCTCCCCGCGCTGGCCCGCCACACAGGGGGCCTCACCGTCCTCACCGGTCTTGATAACCAGCACATCCGCCCCCTGGGCGGGCCGCCAGATGTAGCCTCCCGGCCCAAAGACCGGCAGATCCCGGCGCTCCCCATCCAGAAAGACGCCTGCCGGGTCCCCTGCCAGAGTCACCTGTCCCACCTGGGACCCGCCTTCTCCCACAATGTTACGCCTGTTTCGCTGTGCCATCCACATACCAGACACCTCCATTCTCTGTTCAGCTATCCGTATTTCCCAGCACCAGTCTGGTGTAGGTCCCCGCTTCATCCATACCGCTGACCGCCTCGGCCACCCGCCAAAGCCCCCGGCCCACCGGCTTGACCAGCCGCACCTCCACCAGATCCCCCGGCCAGGCCAGAAAAGCGCCGGGCAGCTCCAGTTCCAGCTGCCGCAGCTCCTGGGCAGACTGGTCCAGCTGATACCTGCCGGAATAGCGCATGGTCTGATAGCTGCTCTTTCCCGGCATGGTCAGCACTCTCCTGCTCATGCCGCCCCGGGCGCAAAACGCCTCGTTTTTCACGGTCTGTATTTCCCCGGTGGTCTTGTCCCGCACCAGCATCTCAGAGAGGACCCCATATCGCTGGTCCCGGAGGGTGAGGGCGGTCACCGCCGCATTCTCCGCCAGCACCAGCTTCTTTCCCTCTTCCCAGGGGGTAGCCACCAGCCGCCCCAGCCGGTCAAATCTGGGCGTGATCCCGCCGTAATACCGGCAGAACTGGTAGACCACCTGCCATTCGCTGCTCCCCATCGCCACCGAGAATCCCGGCACAGCGGACAACTTCGCTCCGGGCACTGCCTGAACTCCATAGGGGGTCACGTGGTCCCGCAGGATATCCTGCCAGGTAGCAACCTGGTAATCCATACCCAGCGCCTCGTTGTCCAGCAGCCGGGCCGCCATGCTGCGGCCGGATACGGTAAGAAAGCCCCCCTGTCCATCCCAACCCCGCTCGCACTCGTCCACCACGCCGGTAAACACCGTCTCTCCCTTTTCCACTGCGGTAAAGGTCACCGCCTGGTCCAGCAGATCCTCCTCCGGCTCCCACAGGCAGCTGAGGGTAAAGCTGTCGCAGGGGGTCCCCTGTCCATACTGAAAGGTCCACGCCCGCACCTGGGGCAGGGCGATCCTTCGACCATCCCAGCAAACCAATGTCCCCTTCATCAGGCCACCCGCACTTTCTGTCCCGGATAGATCAGGTTGGGATTTTTGATCTGGGGATTCAGGGCGATCAGGCTGGTCAAATCCACCCCATACCGCCGGGCAATGCCCCACAGCGTGTCTCCCCGTACTACGGTATACCATTGGCCGCTGCCGGAAGTATTCTGGCTACTTTCCGCACTGGCGCCGGTGCTGGTTTGGGTCCCTGTCACCGTCGTTCCGGTGCTGTGTCCGCCGTATCCCTCCCAAAAGGCAAAGGTATATTTCACATAGTCCGGCCTGGGCTCCTGAGCCAGGGACAGTTCCACAAAATAGGCGTTGGAGGTCTGCCAGATGGGGTGGACCAGCAGCCCCGGTCCCTCGCTGTAAAAAACGGTAGCCAGCTTTTTGAGCTCGTCATAGGCGCCCTCTCCCACAAATTCCCCTTCTCCCCGCATAATGCGGTAGGAAGGCCCCAGATCCTGCAAGTTGTACTGGCCAAAGGGCACCTCTCTGGCTCCCATCTTTCGTTTGAACGCAATGGTGTATACCCTGGGGTTGTGGGGCCATACATAGTTTTTATAGCGCATTGCCGCCAATCTCACAGCAGTTGAAACCCCCCATCAAATCTTCGCGCGTCCCGCCGAACCAGCCGGTCCAGCCGCTGCAGCTCCAGCCGCCCTACGCCCCCATTCCACTCCGCCGGTTCCAGAGTTACCACCTTGCTCTCCCGCTCTGGGGCGGGCAGCTCTTCCAGGCTGAACCGCACCGCCTGATCCAGCCATTCCACACCGCTGCTCCCCCTCTGGATGCCGGTAACAGAGCTGCCGCCAAGCTGCCGCGGCTCCATCCATGCTCCGTCAAACATACTTTGACTGCGGTTAGAGGTACCCGGCTCCTGGCCTTTTTCCTGTGACAGCTCCTCCATGGTCTTACCCACTCCCCCGGCATAGCCGGAAGCGGCAGCTGCCTGGCGCTCTTCCGCCCACTGCCCGGCCTGGATAGCGTCCGGCAGCAGGTCCGCCCGGCCGACTTCTCTGGCCGCCTGCCGTCCCTCTGCCATTCGCACGCTGGCGCGATTCACTTGGGCCTGGCCGCTGACCCAACGGCGGACTGTCCACCCCTCGTCCATCATCTCCTGCCGGTGGCTCCCCTGCTTTGTCTGGACCTCTTCCAGATAGGCGGGCATCAGATTCAACTCCTCCGCTTCCGCGCCCTGCCTTTCCGCCTGTGCCTGTCGCGCTTTCTGGATGGACACCTTTGCCCGCACGGTTTTCTGCTCCGCCGCTGCCATGCTGTCCGCGGTGAGGACCTCTTCCCCATCCTCCGGTTGGGGGACGGGGACCCGGACCGTCTCCCCGTTCCAGGTCCCGCCCGTCTCTTCCCGCTCCTGCCGCTCCAACTGTTCCCCCAGCAGCAGGTCGATGTAGTCGATCATGTTGTCTCCCCCCGCATCAGCCGCTCAAACCGCTCCTGATCGAAGGAGGCGTTCTGGCCCGCCGTGGTCTCCCCCGCCGGCGCACCGCACACTGGGCAGCACGCCTCCTCTGCCTTCTGCCTGCATCCGGGACATAACTGCGCCAACAGTTCCTCCCGGTCCAGCATCAGATTAAGGGCGCACCACAGATAGTCCCGGGCCTTCATGTCCCGGGCCCGCTGTTCCGTCGGAAGCGCCCCAAAGGTTTTGAGCACACGCCAGCGAAGGCGTTCATAAGGCGTGTGCTCCAGGCTTTTTTTAGGGACTGGGCGGCCTCCTCTCCATCCTCAGGGGAGGGGTTCTCCGCCCGGTCCAGTTCATCCCACTGTTCGGCCAGCCGGGCCACCTCCCGGGCGCTGAGGTGCTCCAGCACCTCCCGCCCGGAGGCAAAGACCGGCTTTCCATGCTCCTCCAAGGCCCGTGCCAACAGACAGGCGTTGGCGCACAGGGCCCGTTCCTCCTCGCTCTGGGCCAGCTGACCGGCTTCCCGCCGGGCCTCCAGCACCTCCTGAGCGGAGAGCAGCCGCAGCTGCATCCCGTCCTCCAGGGTCAGCCGGTCCATCCGGCTCAACAGCGAATCCACCGTTCTCTCTCCTCTCTTTCCATTCTCTCCCGGCTATACGGTGGTCTCAATCCGCTTGGCGGCCACCACCGTGATTTTCTCCACCACCATGGCCCCCAGCGTACCGGTCTCGCCGATGTCGCTCCACTGACAGCCAGAGTAGATGACCTTTCGGTCAGGCTTGCAGATGACCAGGCTGAAATCCGCCAGATCATAAAAATTGATGTTGTCCCGGATGGCCTCGTCGGTGGCGTACAGCCGGGTCAGCTCCAGTACATAGTTGCGCTGTCCCGGGATGGTGGCCACCGGCTCCTCCTCGCCAAATGCCTCCACCGTCTGACTGGACCGGGTGGTCTTGGAGGTGTAACTCTGTACCACTGCTACCTTTGTCCCGTCGATCTCCAGATAAATATCGCTGCTGGTGGGAAATCCAGAAACGAGCATACCTTTCCCTCCCTTTTTATACCGTGATGTGGGCGCTCAGCCAAATCTGGTTGAGGCCATGGGCCACTGTGAAGGTGAACTCCACCAGACAGACAGTGGGATTTTCCGCGTCGGCCTGTACCGTCACTTGGTCATAGCCTGTGATGATCTCCCGGGCCAGCTTGTTCTCCAGCTCCAGTACCACCTGGGAGCGGATGGCCCCTCTGGTCTGCTCCGTGTTCTTGCTTCTGCGGAACCGGGCCCGCAGGGAATTGCGGATGGTGGGGATCACATCGTCCACGATACGGATGGTGGTCAGCTCCCGCCAGGTGGCGTCCTCCGCCTCACCGGTCTTGGTGCGGGTGGTGACCCCCCGTACCACGCTGACGATGCCGCCCACGTTTTCCAGGGGGCTGACACCTCCCCGCACCAGGGTGTCGATCTCCGTATCGGCGTACCGGGCCTCCATTCCCTCCAGGCCCTTCAGCTCCGCGCCGCCCAGAGGGACCGCCGGGTCACTCTCCCCGGCGATGGCCCCCGCGACAGCACAGGCTACCAGTCCGGTGTCGTCACCGGGGGCAATGAGCACCACCCGCTCGCTGTTGATGTCCTGGGCCCGCTGAACCAGCGCCTCAACGTCCTCATCCTGGGCGCCACCCACCACCGCGATCCGCTCCCGCCGGGCCTCGGAGGCGTCGCAGACGCTCTGCCGCAGGGCCTGCTGTACCGTCAGTTCGGTGCTGTCGCACACCATTACTGCGATCTCTTCCTCCGTAGCCAGCAGGTCAAAGGCCTCCTGGTAGTCCTCCTGTCCGCTGACCGGCACCGCCAGCACCTTGGCCGCGCCGTTGCGGAACAGAATCTGGACCAGCTTGGTCAGATTCTCTGTTTCGCCAAAGGTGGCTGCGGCGTCCTCATACCGGTTCAGGGTGCACAGCTTTCCGGTCTCGCCCTCGCTCCGCACCGCGACCAGGCCCACCGTCCGGCCGCTGCCGCCGCTGCTGATGACCGTGGAGGTGTCGTAGCTGGAATATACCCCCGGTCTTTCATGGATTGTCATACTCAAATCCGTCTCTCTCCCCTCACAATAAAGTCCAGGAAGGTCCCGCCTTCACTGGCCACCGCATACAGGTAGCCCTGGCAAACCGCTTCTACTGTCCGGTGATAAAGGCCGGCCCCCTGGTCAAATTCCGTCTCTCCGCAGGAGAGCTCCCGCAGGCTGAGTCCCGGCGGACCCTCCCGCCGCAGGGCTTCCGCCATGCGGTCAAAGGCCGCCTGGATGCCTGCCGCGCCGCAGCCCTGGGGAGCGTACAGGTCCAGCCCAAAGGTCAGGACGATTTTTTTGCCATAGAGCTCCTGCCACTGCCCGCTCTCCTGATCGTACCGCTCTCCCAGATAGTCCTGGAATCCGCCCGGCCCGCCCTGGCAGGCCCGGAGGGAGACGGCGGCCACCGCCCCGCCTCTCCGGACCCGCTCCAGCTCCGGGTAGGCACATTGGGCGTCAATGCCCTGCCCCTGCAAATAGTCCGCCATTCGCTCCCGGATCTCGCCAAAGTCCATGCTGTCTCCCTCCTTTTGGGAACCGCCCTTTCTTATGCGCCATCCCGCACTGCCAGCAGTCCCCACCAGTACACCAGGGTATCCCCCACATATACCGGCTGGGCGCTGCGCACGGTAAAGGTCTCTTCACCCCAGGCCAGGTATCCGTCCCCCAGCTCATTGAGGGCCATCTCCGGTCCGCCCAGACAGATCCAACGGTCCTGTCGCGCCAGCCCCAGCGGTGTGGGCAGGCGCTGAAAAAAGCTCTGCCCTTGTTCCTGCACAGGCTGAAGGAAGGCTTTGCACACAATACCCTCCTCCTGGTCCGGACGGTAAAGGGTAATGCTCTGGCCGTACCGCTCCAAAATCTGCCGCCAGTGCTCGATCATCCCTCTACCCCCTGGAACATGAATCCCCGGTCTTTCAGATAGGGTCCCAACACCGTCTCGGCCTGAAGCTGCAGGGCGGCGGCCCGTTCCCGGTTTTCGCTGCTTCCGGCCTCCCGGATGGTAACGCTCCCGGCGGTAAAGCTCCCACCGCCGCCATACTGTCCCCCGGCCAGTCCGGCCAGGGCCAGCCAGGCGCACCCCAATACAAAGGCGGGGCCGCAGTCCTCGGGCGTTACCCCGTCCCGGAGCCGCCCGGTCAGTTCGGTCTCCGCTGAGACACACAGAGCTTCCAGCGCCCCCTGTTGACTCTCGCTTACCTGGCCCAGGGCCTGGGCCATGGCCATGATCTCCTCTGTCATTGCAGCTTCAGCACCTTGGCCGCGTCGGCAAAGAGCTTGGCAAAGCCGGAGATGCTGGTGATGGCGGCCCGCTCCAGCTGCCGGTCAATGAGCTTGTCGTACTCCACCATCACATCGGAGCCCTGCACCATCTCCAGGGCGTAATTTTTGTCCAGGCCAATGAGCTTGCCGCTCTCCAGGGCGGAGGTACGCAGCAGGGTGGCACCCAGAGGGGTGGCCAGCTTGCCGGTACCCTGGAAGTTCAGGCCGGTAAGGGGATTCTGGAACTCGTCCATCTTGAGCATCTGGCGCATCATGTCGCCGGACACCAGCAGGGTGTTCATCTCATAGGGCTCAAACTGGCTCCAGAAATCCACCAGCTCGTCATAGGTCAGGGTACCGGCAGCACCGCCGATGGGCCCGGAGCCCACCGTAAATTCCTTGGCGGGATTCTCATTGCCGTCACCGTTGAGGAGCACGTCGATGGCGTCCTCCAGATGCATCCGGTTGATGTGGGCGCCGATCTGCCGGAGGGTTACGGAGAACAGGTCCAGCTTCTGATAGCGGATGGCCTCATAGGAGGCCACCAGCATCCGGCCCCGCTTGTGGAGCTTCACCAGATTCTCCTGGGTCTTGACCTGGGTCTGAGGGATGGAGGCCCCCTCCTCCACATAGCGCAGGGCCTTCTGGTCATCCTCAGGAACGGAAGCAATGGAGCGGTAATCCATGCCGTCAAAGCGGGTGACGGCGGCGGTGATGTGGGGGAGCAGGTCGGCCTCCTCCATGCCCTGCCGCACCGACCGGGCGATGTACTCGGGGAAGAGGACGGCGGACTGGCTGGTGGAAAAAAACTTTTCCACCACATCGCTGCCTGCGCCCTTCACCTTGATATCAAAGCGCTTGAGCTGGCGCTGGTAGGCATCCAGCCCCTCCAGACTGGTGCCCTTGTACTGCTCGGAGGGGTCCTCCCGCTCCAGCACCTGGGTAAAGGATCTGCCCGCCTCGTTGTACATGCCCTTTTCCAGTCTCACATTGTCGAACCGATAGCTCATAGACATAGCCTCACTTTCTCACAACTTTTCCACAAACTGACGCTTGGTTGTTGAAAACTTTCTTACAGGCGCACCACAGCGCCGTCGGTCTCCACCCGCACCACCAGGTGCTCTCTGCCGTTGCTGTCGTCCTTTTTCACGCCGCCGCTGCCGTCAGCGGCCAGCTTGACCCAGCCCACGCTTACGCTGCCGTCGGTCACTGATACCTTTACCAGACCCGCCAGCTGGACGGCGGCATAGCCACCCTCCGCGGACAGGGCCACACCGCAGAACTTGTCGGTGGCGGCGCAGGCGCCCACCATGCCGTCCTCGGTAACCTTGACCACCTGACCGGGGGCCACGCCCTCGCCGCAGCCAAAGGTGGCCACCACTTCTCCGATGCCTTCAAAGGAAATCTTGCTGCTCATCGTTTCTACCCCTTTCTTTTCTGTCCATCCACACGCTTTTGTAGGGCGGGGGCTTGCCTCTGCCGCCGGCCGCCCTCAGATCAAAAACGCCCCATCCCGGCTCTCCTGTCCGGGCTTGCTCTCCCAGGCCGGCAGCTGGGGCTCCACTCCCCAGGCCTTGTCCACCTGGGCCTCAAAGGCTCGCTTCAGAGCGTCCAGCTCGGGCTCCTCCAGCCGCTGGACGATATTCTTCAGGGTGGCCTGTTCCAGGCCAAATCCGGCCACGCCCCCCAGCCGTACCACCTCGTCCTTCAGCCGCTGTAAATACTTGCGCCCCAGCGCGGCCTCCTGCTCCAGCCGTCCCAGATCCTGCTTCATGTGCTTCATCACCCCCGCATTTTTCTGGGCCGGTACCGCCACAAAGGACCACTCGTAGGCGTCGGTGGCGTGGACCAGATCGGCCCAGCACAGCTTACCGCCGTACTCCCGGCCCTTTTCGTGGGCGCACCGGCTCCGGTCGTGGATGTTCTCCCCGCAGATGGAGCACCGGGCCTCCTCCACCGCGCAGCCCACGCTCACCTCCTTTTTGATGCCCCCTTCGATCTCAGCAATCAGGTCCCGGTTGCCCTCGGTGCGCACCATATAAGCGTACCCCTTCAGGTAACACAGGGGGTCCCCCGCCGCCGTCAGGGTACCGGCCTCCCGTACCAGCTCCGTGCGGTAAATGCGGGCGGTCTGTCCCGCGGCGCTCCACTGGTGGTCAAAGATGCCGCTCTTCCCCACAAAGAGGGGGGCCAGCTCCTCCAGGGTCTCCGCCGGGAACCGTTCCCCGTCCCGGTCTACCTCGTTGTCGCATAACCGGACGGCAAAGGTGTACACTTCTTCGCTGGTGAGCTTTTTCCGGCTCATGGCGTTGATGAGCCCCAGCTCGGTCTGGTCCAGGACCGCCGCCTGATCCACCCCTGCCTGCTTGTTTACGTTCATACCGTTTCTTCTCCCTTCTCTCTGGCCTCATTTTCTATCTGTACCGTTCTGGCCTGCTGATGGTAGAGCTCGGCTCTGGCCTCCTCCACCAGGTCTTGAAGGTTCATATCCTCCCACTCCACCGTCACTTTGTCCTCGTAGCCGTGGAGCCTGAGCCACAGCTCACAGATCCGCTCCACCACCGGCTCCAGGGAACGTCGGATGGCGGTGATTTCGCTGGTCATCATGTCGGCCTGCTGGGTGCTCATCCGCTCGGTGGAGGACCAGCTCAGGCCCAGCAGGAAGGGGGGAATTCCCGTGCGGGCCACCAGCTGCTCCAGGATCTGACGCACCGGCACCTCGCTGTCCAGTACCTGGTTGTCCGCCCCGATAACCTTGATATCCACATCTCCCACCGCCACAAAGTCCCGCACCGAGCCATTCTTGCCCGCCTGCATGGCGGCGGACCACTCCCGGGCGATCTGGCGGCTGCGCTCCTGGACCAGGCTCTGGTCCAGGGGGGAGTCCCCCGGCTTGTACACCACGGCGAAACGGACGTTGCCCATCCGCTCCCAGTTCATGCCCATGGCCTGATAGATTTTCAGCAAAATCTCGGTGAGGAAGGGCATGGACCGCAGCATACTTACCCCATAGGGGCTGTCGGTCTCCGGCTGGAAGGGGGTGAAGAGCAGCAGCTCCTGCCGGGGCAGCTCCCGCATCACCCCGCCGGTGTCCCTGCCCCAGATGGCGAATTCCATGGGGGTGTCCCCCTCTTTGATCTCAATATCAGCCACATTGCCGCACAGCAGGGCGGCAATGTCCCGCCTCCGCCGGTCGGGCACAATCTCTCCCACCGCCCGACCACAGGTGAGCATGGAGTCCAGATAGCAGTCCAGAAAGGACTGGATTCCTCTCTGTCCCCGGCCGGTGTTCACGTGCTGGAGAAACCAGTCCAGCTCCTCCTGCACCCGGCTGTCGCCGCACTTTACCTGTACGCCCCCCGACAGCCGGATCAGCTTCCAGATGGCGGCGTCTATAATGGGTACCGCCTCCCGGATGGTCCGGTAAAGGGCGATCTCTCCGTGCCGCAGGGGCACATAGCCATCCAGCACGCCGAAGGGGTGCCTGCCCCCCTCCCGGATCTGGACAGCCAGTCCGCCGCCGCCCGGCTCCTTTTTCTTGTGGAACAATCCCATAACCACACTCCTTTGCCATTGCTGTTAAAACCGGCCGCGCTCCACCCACAGCCCGCCGAAAAATCCCGTTTCCTCTCCCGCCGCCACGGTGGCGGCAAAATACCGGATGTCGTCCATGGCGTGGTCGTGGACTTTCTGTACCCGGTCCCCCACCGCCTTCTCATCCCAACGGTAGAGGGAAAACTCCCGAATCGCGTCCACACAGGGCTCACAAATGACCAGCTTCCCCCGCCGCAGCAGCTCGGCGGTGGTGCGGATGCCCGCCAATACGTCGTTGTCCGCCTTTTCCACCCGCCAGCCCTTCCGGCGCAGCAATTCGATAAAGCTGGCGGCGGATGGGTCCACCACCACCCGGCGGATGGGCCTGCCCCCGGCCAGCTCCGCCAGATCGTCGGCATACTCCCCGTCGGTTTTCTGCCGCCCTTCCGCCCGGGAGTCATAGTAAAATTCCTTTACCCGGTACCACACCCCATCCCGCAGCCCCCACAGGCCGAAGGAGGCGGGGTTCACCGTACCGTAATCACAGGAGATACACCACTGCTCCATCTCCCCATCCGGCGAGGGCCGTACCCAGTCCTGATCGAAGAAGTCGTATACCCGGCCCTCCGCCGCCACCCACTCCCCCAGCACGAATCGCCGGTAGAAGGTGCCGCTGAAATTGCGGGCATACCGGCGAATGACGCCGGGGGAGAGGGCGGGGTTGTCCGCCATGGTGAAATGGAGGTAGAGGGCGTTGCGCTCCTCCCGCTTTTGGATCCACTCCTTGTAAAACCAGTGCTCCGGCCCCTCCGGGTTGCAGGAGAACCACATCCGGCTCCCCTCCACCGAGCACCGGGCGCAGGCCTGTTCCACAAAGGACCGGGGCATCAGGGCCACCTCGTCCAGCAGCACCCCCGCCAGGGTGATGCCCTGGATGAGGGCGGCGCTGCCCTCATCCTTGCCGCCGAAGAGGTAAAAGGTGTTCTCACGCCCGCCGAAGCGGACGGTAAGCAGATTCTTGGACACCTTCTCCTCCCAGTAAAACCCCAGCTCCCCCAGCACCGGCAGCAGCCCACCCAGCAGGTTGCGCCGCAGTCCGGTGACTGTTTTTCCGCACAGACCGAAGGCCTGCCCCTGGAAGGTCCGCATGGCCCAGCAGAAAAAGGACAACCCCATACAGATGGTCTTGCCGCTGCGCACCGCCCCATCGCAGATGAGTGCCTCCCGGCTGCGCACCGCCGGGTCGCACCACCAGGTCAGCACCTGCTTCTGCTTGGGGGAAAAGGCCCGGAATCTCATGGGTCCTCCTGTTCTGTTCCACCGGCCTTCCGCTCCCAGGCCTGGAAGAACTCCGCCGCCTTTTGCTCCTCCTGCCCGGCGGAGAGCTCCACCAGCAGCTTGAGTACCGCCACCCGGTCCACCAGCTGGACCTCCACGCCCCCCTTGTCGCTCCGCTTAAAGCCGGTGAGGGGGGTCAAATCCAGCTCGTCAATATCCGCCAGCTGACCTTCCTCCAGAAAGGCCAGCTTCACCGCATCGTTGACCCTACACTTGGCCAGCTTCTCCATCTGTCTCAGCAGCCGCTCCCGTTCTTTGTCCACAGCACTCACTCCTCACCCTTGGCGATTCAGGGGCAAAAGTTGGATGTTTGCGTACACCCAACGGAAAACTTTTTTAAAAAAATTTTTTCGCGGCGTATTTCGCAGAAAATCCTTGACTTTTTCCAAATATCTTATATAATAATAGGGCTTGTTTGTGACAAGCCATCCTTGCTCCCGCATCAGGCGGGGGCCATATGTCCATAAGGAGGTGCAAAGAAATGGCAAAACTCAGCGGTAACTACGAGGTGGTTTACATCCTCAATCCCAACCTGGGCGAGGAGGCCACCGCTGCCATGGTGGAGAAGTTCAAGACTCTGGTGGAGCAGAACGGCACCCTGGCTGAGGTCGACGAGTGGGGCAAGCGCCATCTGGCCTATCCCATCAACGATCTGAACGAGGGCTACTATGTGCTGATGACCTTCAGCTCCAAGCCCGAGTTCCCCCGTGAGCTGGATCGTATCCTGCGGATCACCGACGGCGTGATGCGTTCCCTCATCGTCTGCAAGGACGAGTAAGAGAGGAGAGACCTCATGCTCAACCGCATTATTCTCATGGGTCGTCTGACCCGTGATCCCGAGCTCCGGCATACCCAGACCGGGACGGCAGTCGCCTCCTTCACTCTGGCTGTGGACCGGGATTTCAAGGACAGGACCACCGGCGAAAAGGCCACCGATTTCATTGATATCGTGGCCTGGCGCCAGACGGCGGAATTTGTCTCCCGCTTTTTCACCAAGGGCCGCATGGCCGTGGTGGAGGGCCGGCTCCAGCTGCGTGACTGGACCGACCGGGACGGCAACAAGCGCCGCTCTGCCGAGGTGGTGGCCGAGAACGTGTATTTTGGCGACTCCAAGCGGGACGCCGAGGGCGGCGGCAGCTATGCTCCTCCCTCCGGCGGATATGGCGCTCCCGCGGGCGGCTACGGCGCGCCCGGCGGATATGCTCCTCCCGCGGCCCCTGCCAGCGGCGGCTATTCCGCCCCTGCCGGCGGCGACCAGTTCGCGGAACTCACGGAGGACGACGGCGAGCTGCCCTTCTGATTTGAATCATCAGCGGCACAAGCCGCATCATACAACAAGCCGGGCTGTTGGCCCGGAACAAGGGAGGTTTTCCAGTTATGGCTATGGATAGAGAGCGCCCCCGCGGCCGCAAGCGCCGCAAGGTCTGCACCTTCTGTGTGGACAAGGTGGAGCACATCGACTATAAGGACGCCGTGAAGCTGCGTCGGTTCCTGTCCGAGCGGAGCAAGATCCTGCCCCGCCGCACCACCGGCACCTGCGCTATGCATCAGCGTCAGCTCACCGAGGCCATCAAGCGCGCCCGTCAGATCGCGCTGCTGCCCTTCGTGACCGACTAATGGAGTCAAAATGAAAAGCCGGGCCAATGGCCCGGCTTTTTTTCTGCCATCCTGCTTTGTCCTGGCGCCCCCATTCCAAAACGCCTTGACAGTCCGGCCCGGTTGGCATAGAATATCCTCTGTGCGAAAATCCCGGTGTTTTGTCAAAACCGGGCGTTCCCATTACAAAAAAGACGAAGGAGAACAGACCTGTGATCGAACTGAAACACATCTCCAAGGTCTTTCCCACGGCGGACGGGGATTTTCAGGCCCTGTCGGATATCAACCTGACCATCGGGGACGGGGATATCTTTGGCATCGTCGGCATGAGCGGCGCGGGCAAATCCACTCTGGTGCGCTGTATCAATCTGCTGGAACGGCCCACCCAGGGAGAGGTCCTCATTGATGGAGAGAACCTGATGGCGTTATCTCCCGCCCGCCTGCGGCAGACCCGCCGGTCCATCAGCATGATTTTCCAGCAGTTCAACCTGCTCATGCAGCGGACCTGCCTGAAAAACATCTGTTTCCCCATGGAGATCGCCGGCGTACCGGCGGCGGAGGCCAAAAAGCGGGCTTTGGAATATCTGGACATCGTGGGCCTGCCGGATAAGGCCAACGCCTACCCCGCCCAGCTCTCCGGCGGCCAGAAACAGCGCATCGCCATCGCCCGGGCCCTGGCCTCCAACCCCAAGATGCTGCTGTGTGACGAGGCCACCTCCGCCCTGGACCCCACCACCACCCGCTCCATCCTGCGGCTCATCAAGGACATCAACCAGCGCCTGGGTATTACTGTGGTGGTCATCACCCACGAGATGGCGGTGGTGGAGGAAATCTGTACCCATGTGGCCATTCTGGACCACGGTCACATGATGGAGACTGGCACGGTGGAGGAGGTCTTTTCCAATCCCAAGACCGAGGCTGGCCGCAAGCTGGTGTTCCCGGAGGGGGCCTGTATCGACCAGTTCCCGGTGGCCAACGTGGTGCGGGTGGTTTTCAACGGCGGCTCCTCCTACGAACCTCTCATTGCCTCTCTGGCCATTGACTGCGGTGTGAAGGTCAATATTCTGGGGGCGGATACCCGCAACGTGAACGGCAAGGCCTTTGGCTCCATGCTGCTGGGCCTGCCGGAGGATAAAAACGACGCCGCCAAGGCCATGAATTACCTGAAGGCCCAGCCAAATGTAACTGTGGAGGAGGTGCCCGACTATCATGAATAAATTTCTGGAACAAATGATAGCCGCTCTCACCGAGCCCGCCATGCAGCAGGAGATGCTCACCGGCATCTGGGAGACCATCTACTCCACCGTGGCCGCCACCGTGCTGGCCTGCGCCCTGGGCCTGATTTTGGGCGTGATCCTGGTGGCCGGGGAAAAGGACGGTGTACGCCCTCTGCCCGGTCCGCTGATGAAGTTTATCAATATCGTCATCAATATCCTGCGCTCGGTGCCCTTCCTGATCCTGATGATGATGCTCCTGCCGGTCTTCAAGCCCATCATCGGCACCTCTATCGGCACCCCCGCCGCGATTCTGCCTCTGGTGGCCGCCGCAGCGCCCTTTGTGGCCCGGCTGGTGGAGACTTCCCTGCGGGAGGTGGACAAGGGCGTCATTGAGGCTGCCCAGTCCATGGGCTGTACCCCCTTCCAGATCATCTGGAAGGTGATCCTGCCCGAGAGCAAGCCCGGCCTGGTGGCGGGCTTTGTCACCGCCCTTATTACCATACTAGGCTACGGCTCCATGGCGGGCTTTATCGGCGGCGGCGGCCTGGGCAAGATCGCTGTCAACTATGGCTATAACAAGTATAATTACGGCGTCATGTTCGTGGCCGTGGTGCTCATCGTCATTCTGGTGCAGGTCTTCCAGACCATCGGCACCAAGATCGCCGTCAGCCTGGACCACCGCATTACCGACAAGGGCGGCAAAAAGCGCCGGGGCAAGGCGGTTGCTCAAAAAATTGAGACAGAGAAGCGGGTTCCCCCTGGCTTTCTGTAACTTTATCACGTCCGGCAAACTGGGTAGTTTGCCGGACACTTTTTTTGGTCAATGTGCCCGCTTGACAGTAACGGCTTGTGGTTGTAAACTAAGTGCAACCCAAAAGGCAACTGAATAACGCCCCTCAAACGCAAGGAAGAGAAGAGTAGCCATTGAGATACGGCACAGAGAGCCCGGTATGGTGGGAACGGGTACGGAAGGCTTTGGTGAAGATGGTCTCGGAGCGGCGCACCGACTACTTTTTTGTATAGGCTGCGACGGGTGCGCCCGTAATCGCGCGGGAGTATGGCTGTACTCCATAAGGCCCCTGTTGTGAGGCAGGGGTGAAACAAGGTGGTACCACGAAGCGGAATGCTCTCGTCCTTGAATTTGTTTCAAGGGCGTTTTTTTGTGCTCGGATTTGGGTGATACCTCAAGACATGAAAAGGAGAAATGTACCATGAAGAAGCTCGTCTCTCTGCTCCTGACCGGCGCTCTGTCCTTCGGCCTGCTGGCCGGCTGCGGCGGCGGCACCACCGGCTCTAACAACACCCCCGCCAACAACTCTCAGACCCCCTCTGCGGAAAACAGCGCCTCTCTGGAGGGCACCGTCATCAAGGTGGCCGCCTCTCCCACGCCCCACGCCGAGATCCTGAAGGTGGCCAAGGATGTGCTGGCCGAGCAGGGCATCACCCTGGAGATTGAGGAGTTCACCGACTACATCCAGCCCAATATGGTCACCGAGGACGGCCAGGTGGACGCCAATTACTTCCAGCACATCACCTACCTGAACGACTTTAACGAGGAAAACGGCACCCACTTGGTGAGCGTGGCCGACCTGCACTATGAGCCCTTCGGCATCTACGCCGGCAAGACCGCTTCTCTGGAAGAGCTGCCCGACGGCGCTGTCGTCGGCGTGCCCAACGATCCCACCAATGAGGGCCGGGCTCTGCTGCTGCTCCAGCAGGAGGGGCTTATCACCCTGAAGGAGGGCGTGGGCCTCACCGCCACCAAGCTGGATATCGCTGAGAACCCCAAGAACCTGGACATTCAGGAGCTGGAGGCCGCCCAGCTGCCCCGTTCCCTGGACAGCCTGGACCTGGCCGTCATCAACGGCAACTACGCCCTGCAGGCCGGTCTGAATGCCGCCGACGCTCTGGCTGTGGAGTCCACCGACGGCGAGGCCGCCCAGGCCTATGTGAACGTGCTGGTGGTCAAGGAGGGCCGGGAGAATGATCCCGCCATCCAGGCTCTGGTAGAGGCCCTGAAGAGCGACGAGGTTAAGGCCTTTATGGAGGAAAACTGGCCCGGTGCTGTGGTTCCCATGTTCTAATCCCAAACCCATTACCCGCAAACAGGCCCGCCAATTGGCGGGCCTGTTCTTTTTCCTGCCTTCCCAAAATTCCTATTGAATTTGTGGGATTTATATGGTATGCTGATACCATCCTGATGAAATGACCACAGGAGGTCGATCCCTATGAAAATCGCTCACTCTATTCCAGAATTGATTGGAAATACCCCTCTGCTCCGTCTGGAGCGTTTTGCCCCCAGTGGCGGCATTTTAGGCAAGCTGGAGAGCTTCAATCCCCTGTCCTCCGCCAAGGACCGGGCGGGCCTGTATATGATCCGGGCCGCTGAGGTGCAGGGCCTGCTGAAACCGGGGGCCACCATTGTGGAGCCCACCAGCGGCAATACCGGCGTGGCTCTGGCCTACATCGGCCGCCAGCGGGGCTATCGGGTGGTGCTCACCATGCCTGAAACCATGAGCCAGGAGCGCCGCTCCCTGCTGTCCGCTCTGGGCGCCGAGCTGGTGCTCACGGAGGGCAGCAAAGGCATGGGCGGAGCCATCGCCAAGGCAAAGGAGCTGCTGGAGGCGGACCCCGCCGCCTGGATGCCTGACCAGTTCAATAACCCTGCCAATGCTCAGGCTCACTATGAGACCACCGGCCCGGAGATCTGGCGGGATACCGACGGCACAGTGGACGTGCTGGTAGCCGGGGTAGGCTCCGGCGGTACCATCACCGGCGCGGGCCGCTATCTGAAGGAGCAAAACCCCAACATCAAGGTGGTGGCGGTGGAGCCCGCCGAGTCCCCTGTCCTCTCCGGCGGCCAGCCCGGCCCCCACAAAATCCAGGGCATCGGCGCCGGATTCATACCCGGTACCCTGGATAGGAGCGTGGTAGATGAGGTGCTCCCTATCCCCAGCCAGGCCGCCATAGCTGCTGCCAAGACTCTGGCCCGTGCCGAGGGTATTTTGGTGGGCATCTCCTCCGGCGCCGCTGCTCAGGCCGCGCTGGAGCTGTCCAAGCGGCCCGACTTCCAGGGCAAGACCATCGTGGCCGTCCTGCCCGATACCGGCGAGCGTTACCTCTCCACCGGTATCTACGCATAAGAGAAAAAGGACGCTGCTCACGCAGCGTCCTTTTTTCATCTCAGTGTTTTGGAAAGTGGAACAGCCACAGGGCCCCGCCCATAAGCGCATATCCCTGAGGGGTAAGCACTACAAAGCGCAGCATTTGATTTATCAGCCATAAATACGCCGGGCTCTGAGGAACTTCCATCAGGTCCTCAGAGGGCACGCCCAAACCGGTCTGGATCACCTGGATCAGTCCCACCACCAATGGAGGAAGGAATAACGCCACATACACCGCCAGCAGAAGCAGTACCCCCCGCCGGGCCCAAGTCATCCACGCCCGCGCTTTCAGAGGGCGAATCACCCGGAGCAAGCACAGACCTTGAAGGGCACACCAACCTAATATTAACCACAAGGCAGGTTCCAGCAGGCAAGAGAGGGCGCTCACCAGCACCGCCCCCACATAGCGGCGCATCAGCATCTCATGCAGCAGCGGCGCAGGAAGAGTCATCAACAGGAAGATGGCCACCAGGCTCAGGCAGCCCACCGCCAGCCGCTTGACCTCCCTCTGCCGGTCCTGCTCCGGAGGAAGACCATAAAGCACCTGATTCACGTCAGTCTCCAGCACCTGGGCGATTCTGACCAGCATGTCGATGTCCGGCCGGCTTTTTCCCGTCTCGTAGTTGGATACAGTCTGCCGGGTGACAAACAGGGCCTCTGCCAGTGCCTCCTGGGTCATGCCCCGCCGCTCCCGAAGCCCTTTAATGTTTTTCCCAATATCACGCATGACTCTCACCTCGCCCTTAGTTTAGGCTCAACCAGCAAAAAAGTCACGCAAAGATTCTTTGACACCGGCTTACCGGTAACTTTAATCGGTGCTCTCCTCATTCTCCGGGCATTTTTCATGATAGCGGCGCACCAGATCCGCCAGGGTCAGGTGATCCACCACCCCGGATACCGCGGCCTGGATCTCCCGCCACACCTCTACGGTGACGCACTTTTCCGCCCGGCCACAGCGGCAGATATCATCCGCGTCGGCGCAGCTCACCGGGGCAAGATTGCCCTCCAGCACCCGCAGGATCTCCCCCACCGTGTAATCTTCCGGCTCCCGGGTCAGGAGATAGCCGCCTCCGGCTCCCCGCACCGAGCGCACCAGTCCGGCCCGGGAAAGCTGGGTCACGATCTGCTCCAAATATTTATCTGAAATATCCTGCCGCTGGGCTACGTCCCGCAGGGGCACCGCCGTCCCATGGCTGTTGAGCGCCACATCCAGCATCAGCCGCAGGGCATACCGTCCTTTGGTAGAAATTTTCATACCATCCATTCCTCCTGACTTTTGAGATATAATACCACAATACTGGTAGGATTTCAAGAAAAACTTCATACCCCGGTCTATTCTCCCAAATGTGCCCAGGCGGCAAAAATATTTCTCTTGACTTTCGCACCAAAAAGTGCTAAAGTCCAAAGAAGAGAAAGGAGCGTGCCCCGCATGCTGAATCGTACCGGTTATGGATACGGCTATTACCGCTGCTATTTTTTCAGCGGTGTTTTTGCCTGCCCATAACCGGCTGACTGGGTCACATTCCACACACAGATCGTGGAAGCTCCGCAGCCGCCTCTGGGCGACTGCGGAGCTTTTGTATTTTGGAAGGAGTTTTGAACTATGGTTGTCATCATGAAGCGGGGTTTCACCCCTGAGGAATTGGAAAAGGCCATTCATACGATGGAGGAGGGCGGCGTCAAGGTCATGGTGTCCAAAGGCGCCGAGACCACCATTTTGGGTGCCGAGGGCAACGCCGACGGCATCGACCAGGAGAAGCTGTCTCTGCTGCCCGGCGTGGATCGGGTCATGCGGGTCACCGAGCCCTACAAAAAGGCCAACCGGAAGTACCACCCCGAAAACACGCTGGTAGATCTGGGAAACGGCGCGCTGTTGGGCGGCGAGGGGCTGGCGGTCATTGCGGGGCCCTGCTCGGTGGAGAGCGAGGCTCAGATCGTAGCGGTGGCCCAGGCCGTGAAGGCCGCCGGGGCGGCAGCCCTCCGGGGCGGGGCCTTCAAGCCCCGTACCTCTCCCTACGCCTTTCAGGGCATGGGCAACGACGGCATCCGCCTGCTTCAGGAGGCCAAGGCGGTCACGGGCCTTCCTATCGTCACCGAGATCATGTCCACCGACAATGTGGAGATGTTCGAGATGTGCGTGGATGTGATCCAGGTAGGGGCCCGGAACATGCAGAACTTCGACCTTTTGAAACAGCTGGGCAAGACCACCAAGCCCATTTTGCTGAAGCGGGGCCTCAGTTCCACCATTGAGGAGTGGCTGATGAGCGCCGAGTACATTATGGCCGGCGGCAATGAGAAGGTCATCCTGTGCGAGCGGGGTATCCGTACCTTTGAGACCTTTACCCGCAATACTCTGGATCTGTCGGCGGTGCTGGCGGTGAAGCAGCTGTCCCACCTGCCGGTGGTGGTGGACCCCTCCCACGCCTGCGGTAAGGCCTGGATGGTGGAGCGGATGAGCATGGCGGCCCTGGCCGCCGGGGCGGACGGCCTGATTATCGAGGTCCACAACGACCCGCCCCACGCCCTGTGCGACGGCGCCCAGTCCATCACCCCCGCCCAATTCTCCGGTCTCATGGACAAGCTGCGCACTCTGGCCCCCTGTGTGGGCCGTACGCTGTAAAAGGAGTGCTCTCCTATGAAAAAAACGCTTGTCATTGTGGGGCTGGGTCTCATTGGCGGCTCTCTGGCCCTGGCTCTGAAGGGGTTTGAGGACTATGAAATCGTGGGCGTGGACGTGTCCCAGCCCACTCTGCGCTATGCCAGCGAGCACGGCGTCGGCGACCGGGTCACCGAGCGGGCGGGCGACGTGATCCCTCAGGCGGATGTGGTGGCTCTGGCGCTTCATCCCCAGGGGATCCTGGATTTTTTACAGGCCTATCAAAAACGCTTCAAGCCCGGAGCCCTGGTGTGGGATGTGTGCGGCGTCAAGTCTGCCATTCTGGAGGGCGCTAACTGTCTGCCCGACACGGTGGACTTCATCGGCTGCCACCCCATGGCGGGCACCGAGTTTTCCGGTGTGGAGCACGCCTTTGCTGAGCTGTTCCAGGGCTCCCATTTCCTTATCGTCCCCCGTCCTACCAGTAAGCCGGAACATCTGGCCCTGCTGGAGCGGCTGGCAGCCTATATCGGCTGCAAAGATGTCCACCGCACCACCGCCCAGGCCCACGACGCTCTCATCGCCTATACCAGCCAGGTGATGCACATCATTGCCGTGTCGGTGTGCGACGATCCCACCCTGTTTGATTGCAAGGGCTATGAGGGCTCCTCTTTCCGGGGCTGCACCAGAGTAGCCGCTCTGGATGTGGGACTGTGGACCCAGCTGTTTTCTCTCAACCAGCCCGCCCTTCTGGATGTGCTGGACCGGCTCATCGGCAATCTTCAATCCTACCGGGAGACGCTTGCCACCGGCGACCGGGCAGCCTTGGCGGACAAGCTGGCCTACTCCGCCGCACGCAAACGGCAGATGGACCTGCCCGGCCCCGACCTGTTGGAATAACCAAAAGGCTCACCTTCAGGCCGGACAGCAAAGATATCCCTTGGGGGTACGCCCTCCTGCCGTTTTGGCGGAAGGGCCCTTGCCATACAAAGAGAATATGGTCCCCAGCCACATTACCGGCGGTTTGGGGTAATATGGCTGGGGACCATGCGCTGTGATTTTTTATTGTATATGGATTGGCTCAACCCTCCGGTGCAGGGATCGGAGCAGCTCCGGATATCTGGAATTTATTTGTCAGAGCCTTGAGCATATTGGCTTGTCCCGAGAGCTGCTGACTGGCAGCGGCGGACTGCTGGGCAGTGGCCGAGTTGGTCTGGATCACACCGGCAATCTGATCCACCCCGTGGGTGGTCTGCTGGATGGCCGATTCCTGAGCCAGAGAGTTCTGGGATACCTTTTTGGCCTGCTCGGACAGGGCGGAGATAATCCCGGACACCCGGTTCAAGGAGGCAGCAGTCTCATCCGCAATCTGCTTTCCGTGCTGTACCCGCTGGATAGAGTTGACGATCAGGGATGCGGTGCTCTTGGATGCCTCCGCTGTGCTGGCGGCCAGCCGCCCCACCTCATCGGCTACCACGGCAAATCCTTTGCCTGCATTGCCCGCCCGGGCAGCCTCCACCGATGCGTTAAGGGCCAGGATATTGGTTTGGAAGGCGATATCCTCAATGCTTTTCATGATCTTCTCGATCTCAGCGGAACTTTTGGCGATGTCCTCCATAGACGCCAACATCTCCTGCATTTTTTCTGTGCTATGGGAGACCTCGGCTACCGTTTCGTTTACACTGCCCTCCACATCCTTGATGGCGTGGGTGTTTTCCTGTACTTGACTGGAGATATCGGACAGGGTGGCGGCCAATTCTTGGATGGTAGAGGCCTGTTGGGTGGAGCCCTGGCTGAGGGATTGGGCTCCGTTGGCTACCTGCTCGGCGCCCTCCGACACTTGGTCGGCGGCTGAGCGGATCTGAACGATCACGTTGCTCAGCACTTGAATGACACGGTAGACGGAATCCCGCAGCTGACAGTATTCCCCCTCGTACAGACTGTCATTGTGGCTTCTGATGTCAAAGTGGCCGTCGGATACAGCCTGAAGGCCATCCTGCAAGTCTTTGGTAATAAAAACGATACGCTCCATGGTTTCAGTGATCTTTCGGCTCAACTGCCCGAATTCATCCCTGGAATCATAGCTGACGACCGCATGGGAAAAGTCGCCCCGCTCCAGGGCGTCGGCTCCATCAATCAGCTTGCGCACCGGAACCAGAATATAACGCAGCATCAGCACCGTAAAGAGTACCACAGCGCCAAAGGCACATACCACAATGGTAATCACAATGGCCATAGAAAGGGTACGGGCAAACTTGACCAGCTGTTCCTGGGAGGCAGCTGTCTGGTTGATGCTGTCATTCAGCTGGATCATCTGCTCAGCTGCCTCGTCAAAGGCCACCGCATAGTTATCAAGATAAAGATTGTAGGCCTGGGTTTTGGCCTGTTGGTCACCAAAGTGAACAGACAGATCCATAATCTGCTGGTTATAGGCCGATACTCCCTGTAGTTTGCTACGGATCGCCTCTACTTCTTCGGCATACTGCGGCATAATGGTCTCAATATTGTCCAGAGAGGCATACAGCGCATCCCGGTCGGTATTCATGCTCTCGGAGATGCGCTGATAATCCTCGGGGGTCTGGGCGATCATAGCGTTAAGCAGATACCTGCGCACGGAAACCATGTTCCGCCTGGCCAGACCGATTTCCTCCACGGCGGGAACAATCTGTTCGGCATATTTGATTCCCTGCCGGGTCATCATGTTGACCACAGAGATGGAGGATAATCCTAAAATGAGTACAAAGCAAAAGATAATGCCATAGGAGAGAAGCAGCTTCCATTTGACAGGCTTATTTTTCATAGAGGTCACCTTTCTGATTTTATCCTAGATTCGGAAGGGGCCGTAATATAAGGGGTGTCAATACTTGCTCCCCAGATTGCTCTGAACCGCAAGGACCGGAGCGATATCAGGCTTGCTCCGTGTGTCAAAAGCCGCACTTTTGGTACCACACCGAACGTAACGTGTCTCTTTGGGATCTTGTAATCCCTGGTTTTCTCTCTCATGCCATTCCTCCAAGTATCATTCTGATGGTATCTTCCGGCTTTGGCATTGGAAGCCAGTTGATAGCAAACCATTCATGTTATACTTCGGCAGGTTTCTTCTTTTACTTAACTGATTTTTAAAATTATTTTCACATAAAACAAGCTATTTTACCAAAAAAACAGTAGGATTACAGTATATTTTGCGCATATTTATAATAATGTCACATAATTTTTATTCTGTGGCAT
>NZ_CALWXV010000036.1 GCF_944385615.1 uncultured Flavonifractor sp.
TCAGTATGTCAATATGGGGGTTCGGAAATGGCTTGAAAAAAGCGCAGAAAAACAAAAATACAAGTTGCGCAAAACCCCGAATCCATTGAGCCGCAAGGCTTTCCGGGCTGTATCTTTTTCGGCAACAAAAGACACGTCGGAGCAAGCTTTGTATCGCTTGCTCCGACTTTTTTATAAAATTTAGAGCGCACTCATTCCTCGGGGATTCCATCGACGTGAACGTATAAGGTATGAACCTTTCGCACCTGCATGACTCCATGATAGCATGAAAAACGGCCGCCCTTTGGGCGGTCGTTTTTCATTTATTCCATATCAACAGGACTGTTTGTTACTCCGCCGCCAGCGCGCCGCTGGCAGCCTGCTCCCCAAAGCGTTCCAGGATGGCGGCCACCTGGGCCCGGGTGGCGATTCCCTGTGGATTCAGGAAATCGCCCCCAACACCCTGGAGTATATCATGCTCCACCGCCCAGGTCATGGCCTCAGCGGCCCAATCGCTGACAGTCTCTCCATCCACAAAGTCCGTCAAAGTCTCACCGGCGGACTGTCCGCCCGCATAGCGGTAGAGCATCACCGCCAGCTGCTCCCGGGTGATGGGCTCCTCCAGGCCGGAGCCATCGGAGATACCGTATTCCATCGCCCATTGGAGCCCAGCCTCATACCAAGAATCTCCCTGGGCGCTATCCACGCCGTCATAACGGGCCAGCACTGTCATAACCATTCCCCTGGTCATAGCTGCATCAGGAGAAAAGTTTCCGTCCTCTCCGCCCTGAAACAGGCTGTTGGAGACGGCGACGCGCACTGCCGCAGCATACCAGGCATCCTCCGGCACATCCGTAAACGTGGGCGTATCCACCTGCGCGTCACAGGTCAGCAACACCCGCACAAACACATCCCCCACATACAGGGTATCCCCTTTTACAAGCAGGCTCCGTGGGGAAACCGGATAGGTGCCGTCGTTTTTCCCCACCAGCAAGGTTGTCACAAAACCGTCCTTCAGCGCCCGCACCGCGCCGTTGCCGGTATCAGCAATATACAGGGTGCCGTCCGCCCCCATCGATAAACCCTGGGGGTTGGAGAAACAGGCCTGCTCCGCCTCATCATTCCAATAGGCGCCCTGATCGTCCCATTCCCCAGAAAGGGCGGCTCCGGCCACCAGGTCCACCTCGTCCTCCTGAAGCGCTACGATCCGGTGGTTGCCACTGTCCGCCACATAGAGTACCCCGTCGGCATAGCACAGGCCGGTAGGGCTGGAGAACCGGATGGTTTTCCGGGAATTGCCCAAGGCAGAGCCCTCGCTGCTGCCGGCATAGGTAGTCACATTGCCCTCGGTGTCCATGGCCCGGATGACGTGGTTTCCGGTATCCGCAATGTACACCGTGCCATCCGCTCCCACGGCCAGACCGGTGGGCGAATCAAAGGCGGCCTCGATCCCCAGGCCGTTTTCATAACCCGCCTCCCCGGTGCCTGCGGCAGTGTATACCTGCTGCTGTTCCAGATTCAGGTAACGCAGCGTGTGGCTGCCCGCATCGGAAACCAGAAAGCCGTCCAGATAGGGCACAATGGCCCAAGGCTCTGAAAAAAGGGCCTGGTCAAAGCTCCCGTCCCGATAGCCGCCCAACGGCTGGCCCCACTGGTCAACAGGCTCTGTCTGACCGGCCAGCAACTCCGCTGTGCCATTCTCCACCGTCCAGATGGAGCGGTGATAACTGTCCGTCACATACAGGGTACCGCCCACCGATACCATGCCGGAGGGCGCGATAGAGGGGATCTCCTCCTCCACTTGGGCCGCTAAAGCAGGGGTGGTCAGCAATGCCCCAACCAAAAGCAGGGAAAGAACATTCTTTTTCATGGCAATACCTCTTTCTGCGCTGCGCCGTCCTCGATGCCCTCCAACAGAAAGACCTCCATCTTCTGTGCCTTACCTTTGAGGGAGATACCTCCCAGAGAGGTGGTGCGGATGCGGCTACCCAGCCGCCTGACCACCTCTGGACTGATGTAGATCTTCCCCGCCGGGGCGTTGGACTCCAGCCGGGAGCTGGTGTTCACCGTGTCCCCAATAGCGGTAAAGTCCATGCGCATCTCGGCGCCAATGTTGCCCACAACGGCACTGCCGCAGTGGACGCCGATACCAAAGGACACGGTACGGCCAAATTTCTCCAACAGCTCCTGAGAAAGGGCTTTGGAGCCCTCCACCATGTCCAGGGCCGCTTTACAGGCGTTCATCACATAGTCATCCTGAGGGATGGGGGCGTTCCAGATGGCCATGGTACAGTCCCCTACAAATTTGTCCAGGGTCCCGTGGTTTTTCATGATGCAGTCGGTGGTCAGGCTCAGATAGCGGTTGAGGATGGACACCACCTCCTGGGGGGTTAATACCTCGCTCATGCTGGTAAAGCCCCGGATGTCCACAAAAAGCACCGCGATATCGCACAGCTTGCCTCCCAGGCCCAGAGAGTCGGTGCCCTCCCGCAGCAGCTCCCCTACGATCTCGGGGGCCACATACCGTTTGAAGGTGTTGGAGATTTTCCGCTTCTCCAAAGCGGCCTGGACATAGTTGAAAGCCACCGCCCCCACGAAGAACACGGTGACGGTGAGGGGCAGCCACAGGGGGTGGAACACATAACCTGCACTGTACAGGCCGTTGCAGGCCAGCACGCTCCCTCCTGCCGCCACAGCCCACACCAGAACAGACCACACCAGCTTTCGGCCCAGGAAGAACCACAGGCAGGCCGTCGCCACCACAAAGAGCAGAGCGGCCTGGAGGCCGTCGGCCACTTCCGTCTTGAAAGACTGATGCAGCATTTGCTGGATCACATTGGCCTGATATTCCACCCCGTACATCAGGGAGGCCCGGTCGATAGCGGTGGTCACATAGTCGGACAGACCGGCGGCATAGGGGCCAATGAGCACGATGGCGTTATCAAAGAGCTCGGCAGGAAACTCTCCCGCCAGCAGGTCACTAACCGAGATCTCTTCGTAGAATCCACCGGGCAGGGCGGAATAGTCCACATAGAACCGGTACAGCTGGTCGGTGGGCACATCCAAAGTCTCCGGCAGGCCGTTGGCCGCAGCGTATTTCTGGTAAATGGCATAGGCAAAAGAGGGAACGCTCCGTCCGTCGGGCAGGTCGATCTGCAAAATGCTGTGGCGGAGTACCCCGTCCTGATCGTACATGGCGTTGATATGGCCCTGGGTGGTGACCGCCTCCAGGGCCTCGTAGGGCTCCTCATAGGAGAGCACCGAATAGTCCTTCAGGTAAAAGTTGCCTGTGTCCTCGGTGACCAGCTCGGTGCCGAAGTTGGCCACAGAGGCCACCACCACATTGCCGCAGGCCCCGGCGGCTTCGGCCAGCCAGGCGTCCAAGTCGGGGTCGGTCTCCCCGGTGTACAGGACGTCTATTCCAATCACCGCCGGCCGGCAGTCCGGGTCGGCATTGAGGGCCTCGATGGCCATGGCCATCACATCCCGCCCCCAGGTCTGGTAGGGGCCGATGTCCTCCATGGCCCGGTCGTCGATCCCCACCACAAAGATATTGCCGTCCAGGGCCTTGGGAGACTGGTACAGGGCGTCAGAGAGCATCTGATCCGGGTGATAAAAGGCGCCCAGCAGCGCCGCCAGGGTGAAGGCTCCCCCACAGACCAGGCAGACTAAAGCTTTTTTCAGGGTTTTCTGTTTCATGGATGCTCCTTTTCCAGACGTTCAGGTCTATCCTTCGCCCACCTCTGGGTTCTCCGGCTCATCCGTTGCTGGTGTGCTTGGAGCGGAGTTGACGGTGACCTGGCCACTGTTGGTACCTGCTACTGTGCCGTTTCCAGTAACGGCGCCTGTACCACTATAGTCGCCGTCGTTGGTAATGGTTCCCTCGTTGATGATGGTATGGTCATTCGTGATTTTTCCGCCGGTGTTATTTGTGATGGCGCCGTCGTTGGTAATCGTTCCAGCGTTGGTGATTTGGGCATCTGCATGGTTCGTGATGGTACCACCATTGGCGATCTGGCCGCCAGTGTCGTTGGTGATGACACCATCGTTGGTGAGATCGCCGCCGCTGTCAACGGTAATGGTCCCGCTATTGGTCAGCTCTCCCAATAAACCATTTCGTAATCCTTTGCTGCCTATCTGGATCTGTCCTGTATTGTGGAATGTACTAGTGTCTATTTCCACTCCATTTTGAATCCCGCAGCCTGTAATCATTCCCGAATTGGTCACGATTCCGCTAGTATTATAAAGATTTTGCCCACCGTTGACGGTCCCAAGATTATTGAGCATACCATAGTTGCTGACACTTCCACTGCCCTCAATAGTTCCACCGCTGTCGTTGGTCAGGCTGGCAGCAGTGTCCGCTCGGATCACATTGCCATTTTGCAGGGTACCGTTGTTCTGTATGATCCCGCTATTGCTCATTTGACCGCCATTGAAAATCTGACCATCGTTGGATACTATGCCGCCGCTATTGATACAAAGCGTCCCACCAAACTCATTGCTCATCGCTCCGCCGTTCATACCGTCACGACTTACTTCAAGCAGCACGTTTCCAGATACCGTCACGGTGCCGCTATTGACCACGCTTCCGCTGAGTCCGACTGTCAGGCTTCCTCCAGTCTGTACATCCAAGGTACCGCCATTGATGATCCTGGCGCTGTTTCCAAGGGCCAATGTTCCACCCTCCCGAATATTCAGCGTCTTACCACTGTCAACATTCACCGTCGCCGTTGCCTCCGGCGCGACGGCGACCGAAACGCCAGTCGGGACCTCTACGATATCGTAAGTAGCAAACAAAGCGTTGATCTCATCTGCTGTCATACCGTTGGTTATGATTCCTACCGGCGTTGGAGTTGGGGTCGGGGTGGGAGTTGGGGTAGGCGTAGGTGTAGGCGTTGGAGTCAGAGTCGGTGTGGGGGTAGGAGTCGGTGTGGGGGTCGGTATTGGGGTAAACGTAGGCACCGGAGTGGGCTCCGGATCAGGCCGGTACTCCGGGGTAGGTCTGGGTGTGGCGGTAGGGGCGGGTGTTGGCACCGGGGTCTGGAACACCGGCACTACGGTATGGTCTGCCTCCTGTTGGGCAAGCTCCTGCTCCACCTGCTGCCGCTCCTGTTCCGCCTGAGCTTCATCGGCCTCCAGCCGCTCCTCCGCGCCCCCAATGATATCCGCCAGAGGCAGATTGGAGTCCTCTTCCACCCGCTGCTGGAGCTGGGGGTCCCGGGCCAGCTCCACCGCCGCAAATCCGGGCACGTTCGCTTCGGTCATATCTGATACCTCTGCCCGCCACCGGCCTCCGGTCTCGGCTTCAGTCACATGGGCGATCTGACCCGCCCGCACCTTCACGGTCTGGTTTCCTCCGCCAATGGAGTTGGCCGCTGTCACCTCTACCTCGCCGTCTGTGATGACCACGGTAGAGCGGTTCTCATCCACCACGCTGACAATACCGGACGTGCCCCGGATACCGGTGACCATGGTGGATGTACGGATATTCATGGTCTGATTGGAGGAGAGGGGGGCGGTCACATGGAAGAAAAGCTGACCGGAGCACACCAACAGCTCCAGCTTGTTCCCCTGCTTACGCACCTCCACCTGGGTGGAGGCATCCAGCTTGACCGCCTTGGTGCTGTCCAGGCTGATATAGGCATAGCTTTTCCCGCCGGTGGTAACAGTATAGCCGTTGTACAGCTTCATGTTGGAGCGGACCGACAGGGCCTTGTCGTTGGCGTTCTTGACGGTCACAGTTCCGGTGGTGCTCACCAGCCGCATATCGCTGGCGGTAGCGGTGGCCGCCAGGGCGCCGGTGCACAGGGTAGACAAGATTACCAGGACCAGTCCCACCGACAACAGCCGCCGGGTCATATTGGTCCATCCGTCCTTCTTTCTTATGCTCATAAGAAAACCTCCTCTCCTCCCCGTCCAAAGCGGATACGGGGGTTCTGCGCCTGTATGGAGCGCTCCAATTCCAACAGCTGCTCGTCGGTCCGCTTTGGGTCGTGGTGGACCAGCAGAGTCTGCTGCGCGCCGCAGGCCGCTCCAATGGCAACGCTGCGTCCAATGGTGGAGTGACCGAAGCCTTTGGTGTAGGAATATTCCTCCGACGTATACTGGGCGTCCAGCAGCAGCAGGGAGCAGCCCTGAGCAAAGCTACAGAAGTCTTCGGGGTCGTCGCTCTGCGGCTCATAATCGGTGGCGTATACCACCGAAGCTCCTCCATAGAACAGCTTATAAATCGTGGAGCCGCCGGGGTGGAGGGAGTCCATGGTCTCCACCGCTACCGGGCCGATAGAAAAGGCATCCTTCACGTCATGAAAGCGGGTCTCCGCCTTAAGGGCGTTGGTCCTGATGGGCCAGAGGGGGGGCGCCATCAGGGCCTCCACCTGCTCCCGGCCGGAGCAGCCCTCCCTTGTCTTCAGGTACACATCACATTGACAGCCACCGTCAAACAGAGGCGGAAAGATAGGAAACCCCATCAAGTGATCCACATGGGCGTGGGTGATAAGTACAGAAAACCGCCTGTTGGGAAAAAAGTCCTGCCAGGCCCGGCCGGACAGGCCAGTTCCGGCGTCCAGAATCATGGTCTCTCCGCCGGCGTGGACCAACACACAGCTGGTGGCCCCGCCAAATTGGGCAAACTCCGGGCCATGGACGGGAACGGTGCCCCGCACCCCCAGCAGTTTGACCTGTATGGCATGGTCCATTTTTGCTCCTCCTCTCTACCGCTGTCAGTTGGAGCTGACGTTGGTCAGACTCAGATGATCGATCTTTCGTAGGGCGACAATATTTACCACCACGGCAAACACCGCCATAATGGCGCAGGCCAGCAGGCAGGCAATCAGATTAGGTGTGCGTACATAGTGCTCCGCCCCCGCCTCAATGATCCGCATATCAATATAGGCCATGGCCACGCCCAAGAAGCAGCCCGCCACCAGACCCAGGATGATAAGCATCACATTGTCCTTGCAGACGTAAGCCTTGGTCTGGCTCAGGGTATAGCCGTTGACCCGCATAACCGCCAGCTCTCTGGCCTTGCGGCTGATGTACATGGTGATCTGGTTGAGGAGTACCAGCACCAACATGACGGCCGACAGAATGGTGCAGATGGCGATCACCAGATCCAGCTCTCTCCCCGAGCGGGTATACTCGCTGTTGTCCCGCAGGGAGAGATAGCCGTCCATCCCTTGGACCTGCTGGGCAAGGCCGGTCACATCCCCCTGGAGCAAGAAGACGCAGGGGTCCGGGCTCTCCCCCATGACCTGCTCATAGTACCTGCTGCCGGTCACCACCAGATTATAGGGCAGGTAATGTTCAATGATGCCATATACCATCGCCTTTCGGACCCGGCCCTTGTCGTCCATCAGCTCCATGGTACTTCCTACCGACAGCCCCATGGTCTCCGCCGCCCGGCGGGACACCAGCACACTGCCCTGCGGGATCAAAAACTCCCGGTCACTGGAAATATCGGATAATTTGAAAAAGCCCTCTAAACCCTTCGGGTCGTCGGAGGTCACCACATGGGCAGTCTCCCAGGCGCCGCCCTCCCCACGGACGTTTTTCAGCTTATCCTGAATTAGCGTATAGGAAATCCCTTCCCGGTCCAGCAGGTCGGCAAAGTCCTGTACCGAGCCGGTCTGGCTGTCCACCACCAGCCGGTAATCATAGGAGGCATAGTGGTCAAAATGGGTCTGGGCGGCGTTCTGGATGCCCAGCTTTATGGAAAAGCAGACCACCAATAGGGCAGTACAGCCCATAACACCTACCACGGTGGCGGCCATGCGACCCTTGTTGCTGAGCACATTTTTAATCATGGTGCGGGAGTGCAGGTTGAGCTTCTGGTATCCCCCCCACTTCTCAAAGAACAGCCGCTTACCCCGGGTAGGCGCGTTCCCCCGGAGCAGGTCAATGGCGGGCTCCTTCACCAGCTTGGCACAGGTGGCAAAGGTGGCGATCAGGAACACCGCCAGGCACACCACCCCGGAAATGAGGGCAGTGGACCAGGTAAAGGCCAGGGGTATGGTTCCAATGCACAGCTTGGGCGCAAAGATATTCAGGGCCAGATTCTCTACAACGGTGATGGCCAGAAACCAGCCCAGCAGAATCCCCAGCACGGCACAGGAAAGATTGTACAGGGTGTAGTGTTTGAAAATTTCCCCCGGGGTAAAGCCCAGGGCCTTCTGGGCGCCGATGAGGACCCGCTGTTCCCGGATGACTCTGGTAATGGCGGCAAAGCAGATCACCACGGCCACCAGCAGGAAGAGCAGGGCCATGACATAGCTCAGACCATAGATGGTATCCACAATGATGGCGACGCTCCGCACATCGCCCACATTTTCCCGGCCGGAGAGGACCCAGTCCTCCATCTGAAACGCCTCCGCCTCGCCCTGGACACTGGCGCTCAATTCCTCATAGCGCAGCTGAGCCCGCTCCTGGGCCAGAGGCTCCAGGCGATCCAGATAGGCCGCCTCCCCTTCTTTATAGGCGTTGGAGAAGTAGTACATCCCGTCCAGCACATCGCTGTCGATGTAGGCGGTGGTGTAGCAGTCGCTGTAATAGTCTCTGTCAAAGGCATCCTCTGGCAGACAGACATAGTATTCGTTGGAGCCCAGGCCCACCGTGCCGGTGCCACGGGCATCCAACAGGCTGACTGCACAGAATACCGGCATATTGATGATGGCGGTAACCTGGAAGGTATCCCCTGTCAGACAGCCATCCTGCTCCAGGGTAATGGTGTCCCCCACCCCGATGCCCTCTTTCCGGGCCATGTTTTCTTCAATGGCCACCTCACCGGCGGCGGTGGGCAGACTGCCCTCTATCACCACAGGCTGATTGATGGTGTCCAGCAGCGAGCGGGCCTGAACCAGGATACGCTCCTGGCCAGTGTTCAGCAGTACCGAGTCGGTGTAGCCTCCCTCTACCGCCGTCACGCCCTCCCAACCGGCGATAGCATCCAGGTCAGCCTGGGTAATGCCGTTGGCACAGGCAATTTCCAGCGTCTCCAGGTTATTTTCCTTAAAATAGCGGTCGCTCTGTTGCAAAATGGCGTTGCCGGAGGACTGGAAGCCGTGAAAGATGGCGATGCTCACCGCAGCGATGACCGCCACGGCCAGATAGGAGATACCGCCCTTGCGGATGCTGCGCAGTAAATGCTTTCCCTCAGCTTTTCTCATTACCACACCAACTCCTTCGCGCTGGCAGGATGACGGTTGACGATGATCTCGGATACCACGCCGCCCTTCATACGGATCACCCGATTGGCCATTTTGGCGATCTCCTCGTTGTGAGTCACCATCAGCAGAGTGGTCCCCCTCTTGATGACCTCCTCCAAAACGGTAAGTACCTCAATGCTGGTCTCATAGTCCAGCGCAGCCGTGGGCTCGTCGGCCAGGATGATCCGGGGCTTCTTCATCAAAGCCCGGGCGATAGATACCCGCTGCTGCTGGCCGCCGGACATCTGGGCGGGATAGTTGTCCTTCCGGCCCAGCAGGCCTACCCGCTCCAGAGCCTGCTCTGCATCCATGGGGTCGTTGCACAGCTCGCCGATAAAGTCCAGGTTTTCCTTGGCGGTAAGAGTGGGCATCAGGTTGTAGGCCTGGAAGATAAAGCCCACCGCATTGCGGCGGTACATGGTCAGGGTCTTGTCATCGGCCTTGGAGTAGTCCTTCCCGTCGAAGAGGAAGGTCCCGGTGGTGAGTTGATCCATACCGCCGATGATGTTGAGCATGGTGGACTTGCCGCAGCCCGACTCACCCAGGATCACCAGAAATTCCCCTTCCTGGACCTCCAGATTGACCCCCTTGAGGATCTTGATCGCGGTCTCCCCGGAACCATAGGTCTTGGTCACGTTTTGCAGGGAGAGGATGGTCTTTTTCTCCTTCACAAAACCCAGATTGAGTCCCTTGTCATCAATGGCGATGGCGGTGAGCATGGCCAGATTTTCGCACAGCTCCACGTCGTCATCGTTATAGAGAGAGCCGTCCTTTTTGTTGATGATCTGGATGCAGCCGATGACCTCATACTTGTTGATTAACGGGACGCACACCATGCTGCGGGTAACAAAGCCGGTGGTCTCGTCAAAGCGCCCGGCCCACCGTTCATCCTTCTGGCAGTCTTTGACCACGGTAGTCTTGCCCTTCTGGACCACCATACCGGCAATGCCCTCCCCGGCGGCCAGGCTCAGGCCGGTCAGGTCTGCCCCGCCAATCCAGAAAGAGGGATAGATCCGTTTATCTCCATTGGAATTGTAAAACCAAATCGTACCCGCTTCGGCCCCCACGGCCCGGACCACTTCTCCCAAACTGGTACGCAGGGCATCCTCCAGAGACTCAGCATCCTGGAGCAATCTGGTGATTGTCCATACCACTTGTGTGTAATTGATGCGCTCTTGCTTCATTTTATCCCCCTCGTTTCCTGTTTCTCATGGGTTGATCGGTTCTGCCAGCCAGGAATATCATCCATTATTTCCCACATCTTTTTCTCTGCATTACTTTGAAGGGCTGGCCGCTGCGTGGTATAATAAAAAAATGGCATGTGGCGGCGGCATGGAAGGCCTCCGGCACAGCCTTTTCTGTGGAGTGTCTGGCCGGATCGTCTCCTTTGGTGACCGTCCGAACTTTTTTTAAGTTATCATACTGTCACTCCCATTTCAATAAATCCGCCGCAAATGGTCCTCACTGACCGCAAACGGCTTATTTATACAGTATGACGGAAATCGAGGTGCTTTTTGTGGCGCATATCATTGAAATTGCCGTTGTAGACGATCAGACATACGACCGGGAGCAAATCAGCGCCTTGCTGAGGGAGTACGCAGCCAGCAAGCACCACGCTTGGCAAGTCCGCTGCTTTGCCAGCGACCAGGCCTTTCTGGACACGCTGACGCCCGGGCGCTACGGGATGGTTTTTCTGGACATTCTGATGGATGGGATAGACGGCATGGAAACCGCCCGACGGCTTCGGGCTATAGATCCCAACACACTGCTGGTTCTGATCACCACCGAGGCAAGCTACGCGGTAGAGGGCTATGAAGTGGAAGCGGCAGGATTTCTGGTCAAGAAAAGCGGAACCCTAAAACAGCATTTTGATGCTTTGATGGCCCGGCTGGAGCAAAAGATACAGGAAGATATTGTTTTGGAGCTGCCCGGCAGCCTGGCTGGTATTCCTGTACCTGCCAGCGCATTGCTCTATGCGGAAGTTTTGAACCATGTGATGAAGCTTTGCCTGAAAAGCGGCAGTTATATGGTCCGCATGAGCCTGAAGGAGCTTATACCGTTGCTGCCCCAAGACGGCCGTTTCTTTGAGTGTCATCGCGGAATTGTGGTCAATCTGGACGCGGTGGTATCTCTGGACAGCCAGGTGGCGACCCTGAGCGACGGCTCCACCCTGCCGGTCAGCCGCCGCAGACGGGCGGAGCTGGAGCGGGCTTTTGCCGCCCGGAGCATTTCCAAAACAAGAGGGGAGCTGTCATGACCTATTTTCTCTATATACTGTGCTCTTCCCTCCCCTGCCATATCATTCCATTTTCCCAATACTGGGACTTTCCATGGTACCCAATCCATCCGTTACCTGGCCCAGCAGTACCACGGCGTGGTGGAATTTCAGTGGAACGACGGGATGTTTCTTGCCTCTGTTTTCCTTCCGTCCCCATAACGGCTCCACGCTCAAAAGAGCTGTCATTTTTACAGTAAAACAAAAAGGATGCGTCTCAGGCAAGCAAAGCTCTGAGGCGCATCCTTTTTCCTATGTATGTTCAGTTATTCCCAATTATTGGGGTTGGTTGTATCCAGCAGAGTGAAGGAATCCACCGACCGCTTCATGACCAGAGCCTGGCTGGACAGCTGCTCACTGGCGGCAGCGCTCTGCTCAGAGGTGGCGGAATTGGTCTGAACCACACTAGAGATCTGGTCCACACCGTTGGTGATCTGGTCCATGATCTCGGCCTGCTGTACCGCCATGTCCGCAATCTGGCCCACCACGTTGGTCACCAGCTGGGAGCCCTCTACCACATCCACCAGGGCTTTTGCGGTCCGCTCCGCAATCTGGGTACCATTTTCGATGGCTATCGTGGTCTCCTCAATCAAAGTCGCCGTGCTCTTGGAGGCCTGGGCAGACTTGCCCGCCAATGTACGGACCTCATCGGCCACCACGGCAAAGCCCTTGCCGGCGTTACCGGCCCGGGCGGCCTCCACGGCGGCATTCAGTGCCAGAATGTTGGTCTGGAAGGCGATGTCCTCCACGGTCTTCATGATGGCGCTGATCTTGGTGGACTTGTCGCTGATCTCCTGCATGGCAGAGATCATTTCCTTCATCTTTTCATTGCACTGCATCATCTGCTCGCTGGCACTGTTGGTCTGGACGCGGGCCTGCTCCGCGTTTTCCTTGGTCTTCTGGATCTGCTGATTGACCTCTCCAATGGTAGAGGCCAGCTCATCCACAGCGCTGGCCTGCTCAGCGGCTCCCTGGGCCAGGCTCTGCGCTCCGTCAGCCACCTGATCGGCGCCGGCGCTGATCTGAGTAGCCGCATTGTCCATTCCGCTCAGCACTTCGCACATCTGATTGCGGAAGCTGGTGATAGACTTCTGAATGTGGGCAAAATCACCCAAAAATTCAACGGGGCAGCTGATATTAAAGTTTTTGTTGGAGAATTCCTCCATGGCGTAATCGATGGCGTCTACATACTTTTTCAGCTCCCGGAAGGAGAAGTTCATCTGCTTTGTCAGCAGACCAAACTCGTTGTTGGCCTGATAGTCAATCTCAGTATGCAGATTTCCCATAGACAATGCCGTCACAGCATCGGTGATCTTGTTGGTAGCTCCGGTGATGTTGGCGGTAGCCCGGAAGGCAAAGCCCAGGCTGATGGCCAGAATGACCACAAACAATCCCACAGCCAGGACGATCACAATGATGACCTCCTGCTGCAGCGCGATGGAATTCTGATCTTTCTCCTCTGTAATAACCTCGTCGATCTGTGTTACGATGGACACCAGGTTGGACAAAGCAGGGGAGCACTCGTTGATGATGATCTCACGGGCGGCCTCTTTGTCACCCTGGTCCAGCTCGGCAATGGCCCGGTTCGCGATAGAAAACCAGTTGTTAAAGGCATCCTCATAGGTCTTGGCCAGGCCGTCCTCTTCTCCATGAGCCTCTTTGAACGCCTCTATCTGCTGGGTAATGTTGTCCAGATTGGTAGAGATGTTTTCCTTCAGCGCATTATAGGATGCCTGATCCTCTACCAGCACCATCTCCCGCAGATCCCGGGCCGCCACGTTGGCGGAGATCCGGCAGTTCTTTACCGCCGATTCCGCACTCAGGGTATCGTGAAGGAAGTTCTGCATGGTGCCCCGCAGCATCAGAATTCCTGTGACGCTGGCCAAGGTCAGAATGGTGGAGAGAACGATGATAATGGAAAAAACGGCTAACAGATATTGCTTGAGCTTCAGCTTTCTAAACATATTGTCGATCCTTTTTCCAGATTGAAATCAGCCACAGGCTAAGCAAAAAAAGATATGGATATATTTCCATATCTCTTTTCCTCCAAAAAACATGCAGGTTTTTAGGATTTTTACCCCGCTTTACCGTGGAAATCACCGCTTGCAAGTACACCCACACGTCTCCATATGGTATGCCGCGGGGCGCTCTGCCCAACGTCAAACTATATTGGCACAGATATGTAAATATGCTTCAAAAATCCAACATACATCGAATTTTCCAGGGAAAATATGTCAATTTTAAAACAAAATCAGCCCAATAGGCACATGCGCTGTTCCAGGCTGCACCTGAGCTGTACGCCCGCCAAATAATACGGAACCAGAGCGCTTCTCCTTATTTAAGAAATAAACCTGGAAATAAAGCATTAGATGCCATAATATTTTCCAAGGTCCACAACATGGGAAATGATATCACACAATGTTTTATTTTTCAAGTGTCCTCTTATATTTTTTCACTTTTTCATCTAATTGCATAGGGATCCGACTTCGCTTGGCCGCTCTGTCGCCAGTTTGGCAAATCCATCTCCGGCCAACTGCCCAGAACAAAAAACAGGGTGTACCGCATCCGTGGCGGTACACTCTGTTTCTTTGCCTGATTTTCTCTGATTAGGGAACCTTTTTACATCCAAGGCTGGAGCTGCTGGTCCAGCACCGCCCGGCGGTGGAATACCGCATAGTCAGGGGCAACTTCCGGGCAATGGGCGCGGATGGCTGTCATAATCAGCTCAGGATTGAGGCCGGGATTCTGGGCCTTGAGGATCAGGTCCAAGGCGATGGTGTCCCGCCGCTCCTCCACAGTGGCCCGGGCAATGAGGGGGATCAGATCCACCTCCACCTTACCGGTTTTGGCCTTCTTGCTCCGCTTCTCCACCACCAGGCTGTCCCGGCTCAGCAGACCCCGGATGGCAGACTCCGCCCCAAAGGGCGCCCCCGCCTCATACTCCAGGGTGACGATATAATTGACGTAAGATAACTCCTTGACCGGCCGGACGCCCTCATAGCAGCGGTGGACGGTGATACCGGCAGGCAGGGCGGCGTTCATACGCCGGGGCACCTCCTCCAGCGGAGTATCCAGCACCTGGCACTCCAATACCTCGCAGCCGCTGGAATAGCCCACCGAAAGGGGCAGCGGAATGGAGACAAAGGCATGGGGATTGAAGCCCTCGGTGTGCTTGATGTGGATACCCGCTCGCAGGAAGGCCCGCTGGAAGGTGCGCATCAGATCCAGGTGGGAAATAAATTTGGCGGTATCCGCCTTGGAAAAGGCCAGTCTATGCATCACATTTTCCTCCGGGATAGAGCTTATTGGCCCCGCAGCCGGTACACTGGACCCGGCAGTCGGGGGTAATGACCGCCTCATAGGCCCGCTCCCGCTCCCGCCACAGGAATTGTTTGCTGACCCCCACAGAGGTCACGTCCCAGGGCAGCAGCTCGTCCTTGTCCCGGGTGCGGTTGGCGTAAAAGGCCGGGTCCACGCCGCAGGCGGCAAAGGCTGCCAGCCAGCGGTCAAAGTCAAAATATTCGCTCCAGGCGTCAAACTTGGCTCCCTGCCGCCAGGCCGCCTCGATCACATCGGCCACCTTCCGGTCGCCCCGGGCAAAGACCGCCTCCAGGAAACTGGTCTGGGAATCGTGCCAGTTGTAGCGGATGGAACGCCCCCGCATGTGGTCCCGCAGCAGCTTCACCCGCCGCTGATACTCCTCCATGGTGATCTGGGGCTCCCACTGGAAGGCGGTGTGGGGCTTGGGCACAAACCAGGCGGTGGATACGGTGATGGTCACTCCCCGCTTGGGGTTGGGGGTGACCTCCTTCCAGGTCTTGTACACCTTTTCCGCCAAGTCGGCAATGCCCAGCACGTCCTCGTCGGTCTCGGTGGGCAGGCCCAGCATAAAATAGAGCTTCACGCTGGACCAGCCGCCGGAAAAGGCGGTGCGGCAGGAGCGGAGCAGGTCCTCCTCAGTGACATTTTTGTTGATGGCGTCCCGCAGCCGCTGGGTGCCCGCCTCGGGGGCAAAGGTAAGGCCGGACTTGCGCACATGCTGCACCCGCTCCATCAGCCCCAGGGAGAAATTGTCTGCCCGCAGGGAGGGCAGGGACAGAGACACCCGGTTGGGCTCGCACCAGTCCAGCAGTCCGTCACACAGGTGCTCCAGGGGCCGGTAGTCGCTGGTGGACAGAGAGGAGAGGGTCATCTCCTGATAACCGGAGTCCTTGCAGGCCTCAATGCCCTGCTTCAGCAGGATCTCCGGGTCTCTGGACCGCACCGGCCGGTAGGCATAGCCCGCCTGACAGAACCGGCAGCCCCGGATACAGCCCCGGAACAGCTCCAGCATCACCCGGTCATGAACGATCTCGGTGGAAGGCACGATGGTCTTGACCGGAAAATAGCTCTTGTCAAAGTCCTGAACGATCCGCTTGGTCACCACCTCAGGGGCTCCCTCTCTGGGGGTCACCTGGGCCAGGGTGCCGTCGGGATTGTAGCACACCTCGTAGAGGGCGGGCACATACAGTCCGGGGATCTGAGCGGCGGCGATCAGGAATTCCTCCTTGTTCCAGCACTCCTCCCGGGCCTTCCGGTAGAGCTGGATGATCTCCACGCTGACGTCCTCCCCCTCTCCCAGCACAAAGAGATCCACAAAGGGGGCCAGAGGTTCAGGGTTATAAGCACAGGTGCCCCCCGCCACCACGATGGGGGACAGGCTGGTGCGCTCCTCGGCGCGCAGGGGCAGCCCCGCCAGGTCCAGCATATTGAGCACATTGGTATATGCCATCTCATAGCCCAGGGAGAAGCCGATCAGATCAAAGTCCGCGATAGAGTCGCCGCTCTCCAGGCCGTAAAGCGGGATACCCTCCCGGCGCATTTCCTCCTCCATATCGCCCCAGGGCGCAAACACCCGCTCACACCAGACGCCCTCCATCTGGTTCATGACCCCATAAAGAATGCGCATACCCAGGTTGGACATGCCGATCTCATAGGTGTCCGGAAAGCAGAGCGCATAGCGCACATCCACCTCCCGCCGGTCCTTCACCACCGCGTTGTATTCCCCGCCGGTATAGCGGGCAGGCTTTTGTACCCGGGGAAGGATATGTTCCAACGTACGATTCATGTCATGCCGAACCCTCTCTGTTTGAATATCTGCCGCAGCCCTTCAACAGCGGGCCGCTCCAGAACCGGCGACCGGTGTGACCGGCCGCCGGGCTTGTTTAAAAAAGAAGCAGTATGTTATTATACTATGCCCGGCTTCTAATTACAAGCTGTAATCCAGGCAGTTTTCCACCAAATTCGACCGTTCAAACAGGAAGCAGCCCCATCAATATCACACTGCCCACCAAAATGGCCAGGGCTACCACATTGGCCAGGGTAAATACCAGCAGGTACCGGCCCAGCCGGGCGCCGGGGGACTTCAGATAGGCTTTCAGAGAGATGAGACTGGCCAGCGAGGCGATGGGTGTACCCAGACCGCCGATATTGGTGCCCAGCAGCAGGCCGTGCCAATCGGAGGTAAAGCCGGAGAGGAGCACCGCCGCCGGTACATTGCTGATGACCTGACTGGCCACGCCGGAGGCCAGGGCAGTATTTTGGGCCATGACCTGGGTCAACACCTCCCGGACAGGGTCGCAGGCCCCTACGTTGCCCGCAAACAGAAAGAAACAGAAGAAGGTGGCCAGCAGGCCGTAGTCCACCTTGCGGAACAGGGGCCGGTCAAAGAGCAGCATTCCGGCAGCCACCACCACCAACAGCGCAGGATAGGGCAGCACCCGGAACACCGACAGCAGGCAGAGTACAAACAATCCAACCATCAGCCCCAGCCGGCCGGGGCTGCGGATCGCCGCCTGTTCGGAAAAGGTGACCCGAATACCCTCCGGCTTGACACACAGGGAGGCCGCTACCAGCCCCGCCAGACTGATGAGGGTCAGGGGCACCATGGTGGCGAAAAATTGCCCGGCGGTCAGTTCATAGTTAGCATAGATATACAGGTTCTGGGGGTTGCCCACCGGGGTGGCCATGCTGCCCAGATTGGCAGCGATGGTCTGGAGCACCACAATGTAGATCAGCCGCTCGGTCCGGCCGATGAGCCCAAGCACCAGCACCGCAAAGGGTACAAAGGTAATGAGTGCCACATCATTGGTCACCAGCATGGACACAAAAAAGGGCAGCAGCACCAGGGCCAGGGTGACAAAGCGCATCCGCCGCTCCCCTGCCAGCAGCCGCTGGGCCAGCACCGCAAACACGCCGCACTCCTGCAGCCCGACCACCACCGCCATCAGGCAGAACAGCAGGGTCAGCACCCGCCAGTCAATATAATTCAGATAGTCCGCCGAGGGTGGATTGAGCGCCACAGAGGCGGCGGCGCACACCGCCGCGATACACAGCACCGGCTCCCGCTTCCAGAAGCGGAACAGCGCAAAGGTTTTTTGCTCCATGCAAGGTCCTCTCCTTCATTCACACAGGAAAAAAGCCACCCTGGCGGGTGGCTTTTTTCTCTGCCTTACACAATCGCCTTTTTTCGGTTTCAGTTTACCTGATTCCAAAGCGGCGGTCAAGGGTCTGTCCGCATTTTCGGCGCCTCAGGAGCGGCGAAAATCCTCCACAACGTCGGCAAGATGGACCGGGGAGACCCTTGCGCTGTTGCAGCACTCCGCCAGACGGTTGACCTCCTGAAAATCGGTGGAGATGCGTCCGACGCAGATTCCGTTGTGTCCCCGAATGCCATACATTTGAGGGCGGGAAGCCCGGTCCAGAAATACATGGTATGCCGCGTGGTGCTTGTTCATGGTTTCCTCTCTCCTCATTTTCTCAGATTTCGGTTTGGATTTCGCTCTTTCACGACAAATTTCGTCCTTTTTCTCCCTGTTTAAGTGCTATGCTTTTTATCACGAAAATTTCCCTTTTTTCCACATACCCCTTTCAACATCTTGTATTTTTCCCTCTCCGCATACTCTATATAATGTATTGCCTGTAAATTGTCAATGCCGGCAGGTCATTTTGTCCACAGACCGGGAGGTTTTGTCCGCATCCGGTCGGCGGTCTTACTGGAGGTGTGCCTATGTCTCTAATGGTGGAAAAACTGGCATATATCAAAAAGCTGCGCCATTTGACGTCGGAGGATATTTCCCGTATGTCCGGTGTGCCGTTGGGCACGCTGAACAAAATCCTGTCCGGACAAACCAAAAATCCGGCAGTGGGTCCCATGGACCGCATCACCCGGGTTTTGCGGGTCCCCATCCGCTACCTGCTGGACGATGAGATCCCGCCGGAGTGCTGCGTCACCGCCAACAGTCAGGACGGGGTGGTCCTGCTCTCTCCGGAGGAGCTGCGGCTGCTGCTGGAGCTGCGGCGGATGGAGCCCAGCCGCCGTCGGGCTGCCGGGGTCATGCTGGCCTTGATGAGTGCCGCCTGTGTAAAATCCATCGGTACCGTGTCGGTCAAACGTACCTTCTGCTACAGCACCGGACCATCCAGCGCCCCGCCTCTTCAGGCTATTCTCATCCCGGAGGTGGACGCCGCTGCCCGGGAGGCTGACTTTGCCGTGCTCCTCAACGACCGCAGCATGGAACCGGTCTACCCTTCCGGCTCGGTGCTCCTGTGCGCCCAGCGCCGCCCTACCGCCCAGGAATACGGGGTTTACCTGTTTAATCATGAAGTGCTGCTCCGCCGCCTGTGCCGCCGCCGGGGCGTCACCCGGCTGCTGGCCCCCAGTCTGGCCTTCCCCGATCTACAGGTGGAGGCGGGCGACCATCTGGACTGTATGGGCACCATCACCGGACAGGCCCGGGGCTGCCGCTGGGAGCAGGTGCCCTGATCCCTATCCTTTGAGCAGTCTCAGGTCCCTTGACGCCTTCAAAACCCCGGCCTTGCTGTGTACCCCCAGTTTCCGGTAAATATACTGCCGGTTCAACGACGGCCCCCAGCGCCCGCCGCCAGTATTCCTGACAGACTGGTCTGTGCTCCACATAACGCAATTTCCAGAAAAAATGACGCCATTGGGCCTTGTTTGAACATAGTCAACATACCCAATCAGCGGGTCTTTTGCCTTCTGGACCGCCCTGCACGGTGGCATACAACTGTCGGTTGTCGTTTGATTCTACCGCCAGTTGAGCCGTGCAACCGGCGGTCCCTTTTCTTTTTTCCGCCAAACTCATATAATAACGGTTGTCAAATCAGTCGCTTTGCGCAGAAAGAGGTCATTTATGAATACAACCCTTGGTACGCGGATCAACATGCTCCGCAAGCGGAACGGCATCACCCAGGAAGAGCTGGCGGAGCAGATGGGCGTCTCCCCCCAGGCCGTCAGTAAATGGGAACAGGATCTGAGCATCCCGGACCTGCCGGTGCTGTCGGCACTGTCGGACTATTTTCATATTTCTCTGGACGAGCTGGTAAAAGGCGCCCGCACCGACGTGCAATTTGTGCCCCCCGAGGCCAGAAAAAACGCCGATCAGATGTTTTTACGGGTGCGGGTACACACCACCCAGGGGGATACAGTCAAGATCAATCTGCCCCTGGCACTGGTGCGTATCGCAGCCCAGCTGGATGTGGCACTTCCCCAGTTTCAGGGCAGCGAGCTGTTGCGGCAGCTGGACCTCAACGCCATTCTGGCCCTGATCGAAGGCGGCGCCTGCGGCAAGCTGGTAGAGGTGGAGAGCAGCGAGGGAGACACCGTGGAGGTTGTGGTGGAGTAAATGCGGCTGAACATCAAAACCGAAGGCTTTCGTCTGCGGCTGATCCTGCCTACCTGGCTGGTCCTCAACCGGCTTACCCTCTCTATCGCCCTGCGGGCTGCCCACCGTGTTCTCCCCCTCTCTCCGGAGGAACGCTCCCAGCTGCTCCGCCAATGCCGGCAGCTGCGCAGGGTGTGCCGGGGTGTGCCGTTGGTGGATATCCGCACCAGCGCCGGCGAGAACATTCTGATCCGCCTGTGACACTTCCTTGCTGATTTTCAGCATTGTTTTTTCTTGCGCTGCAACATTTTCTCTCTGCCAGCTGTATCTAAAGTGTCACAGGGTGAGAGATCCTCTCTCCCGCCATCTGCTGGAAAGGAAGATTGTTATGAAAAAACTCGCTCCCATTCTGCTGTCCCTGACGCTGGCCGGTTCCCTGTCGCTGCCGGCACTGGCTGCTTCCACCACCGCAAATCCGCCCACCGCGTCTTCCGCCCCCGCCTCCGGCTACACCCTGCAAGTCAACGGCACGGAGACCGGTCTGGAGGGGTGCATGATGGTCCCCCTCCGGGCACTGGCTGAAAACCTGGGCTTTACCGTGACCTGGAACGGCTCCTCTATCCGGGTAGACTCGGACCGGGTCCACACCGACGTGACTCCAGGTGTGGATCGCTATGTGATTACCACCAGTCTGGACGGCATGGTGGGGATGAGCGCCCCCTTCTCCCTGGGCTGCCCTCCCTGCGTCTCCAACGGTACCACTTATGTTCCTCTGGCCCTCTTTGACGCTTTGTTGGGCAGCGAGGACGCCATCACCGGTGACAGCGGTACCATTTCCATCCAAACCACCCCCTCCTCCCAAATCCCAAACCCATTTGTAAGCTGCACTACCCTGGCAGAGGCAGATGAGCAGGCCGGATTTTCTTTGACCCTTCCCGCGGACTGTCACATCTCCAGCCTCTCGGTTGTGCCCCACACCATGATCCAGGCCAACCGGGCCGATGGTCTGACCATTCGCAAGGCGGTGGGCAGCGAAGATATCAGCGGGGACTATCATCCCTATTCTCAGTCAGAAACCGTCTCTGTCTCTGGAAAATCCATCACGCTGAAGGGGGAGTGCCAGCTGGTCATGGTTGCCCTCTGGACGGCGGACGACTATACTTATGCCATCCAAAGCGAGACCGGCCTGAGCCGTGACGCCATGCTGGCTCTGGCCGCCGAAGTGGCATAATTGCCGGAACACACAAGGAGGGGATCGCCATGACCGCTGTCCGCGGCCTGAAACAGCCGTTTCTAAAACGGCATGGAACCAGACTTCTTTCCGCCCTCCGGCATCTGGTTTCCGCCGCTTTGGAGGAGCAGCCCCGGCAGCAGACGGTCAACGCCCAGGCCGCCCGGATGCTGGATACCTATGGCAACAGCATCCTGCGTCTGGCCTACTCCTATCTCCACAATCAAAGCGATGCGGAAGAGGTGCTTCAGGACACGCTGCTCCAAGTCCTGCGGACCGCTCCGGTGCTGGAGAGTCCCCAACACGAAAAGGCCTGGCTGCTGCGGGTGGCGGCCAACCTGAGCAAAAACCGCTTGAAGTATAACCGTCTGCGGGATACCGATGAGCTGAGCGAACAGCTGGTGGCGGAGCAGCGGGAGGACCTTTCCTTTGTGTGGGAGGCGGTCAAAGCCCTGCCGGTACCTGCCCGGGCGGCCATTCACCTTTTTTATCAGGAGGGCTGTTCCACCGCCCAGATTGCATCCATTCTGGGGCGAAAGGAATCCACGGTTCGCTCAGATCTGCGGCGGGGCCGGCTCCAGCTGAAACAGATTTTAAAGGAGGCGTATGACTTTGGGCCGGAGCTATGAGGAAATCATGTCCAGAATTCAGGTGACCGACGCCATGCGGTCTCGCATGTTAAAGCAGCTGGCGCAAACGCCTTCCGCTTCTGCCCGCCGTCCGACGCCCATTCTTCGGCGGGCTCTGGCCACCGCCGCCTGTCTGGTCCTTGTACTGGCAGGCCTTTCCACCCTGCCCCACGTTGTCTCTCCCCAGCCTTTGGAAACGCCCATAGGTTCCCTTACCGCAGTTCCCACCCTTCAGGATGCCTCCTCCGCGGAAGCGCTTTCCGCCCTGGTCGGCTTCCCGGTATCTGACCTGGAGGGTCTGCCCTTCCTGGTGGAAACCAGCACCTATACCGCTTATGGGAAAGAGCTGGCCCAGATCCGCTGTGAGGGCGAGGGCCAGTGGGCTCTGCTCCGCAAATCAATTGGTACCTCTGATAACTCCGGCGATTACACCGCCTATGCCGTTCAGTACACCTATCACCTGGACGGGTATACCGTCACGCTGAAGGGCGATGCCGAAGATAGCTTTGTACTGGCGCTGTGGAACGATGGAAATGAGTCCTATTCTCTCCGCCTCTCCTCTGGACTGGAGCAGACGGCTTGGGACCACTTGATCTCTCTAAACAGCTGAGAAAGACACCAGGCGCCGCAGATTGCGGCGCCTGGTATTTTGTGTATTCAGTTGGGCAGCATCCGAAACCACCTGCTCTGGATACCGGCGGCCTTGAAGCCGGTCCGGCGGTAGAGGGAAAACGCGTGCTCGTTGTCCGTGGCCACCAACAGCTTACAGCGGGTATGTCCCGCTGTGGCCAGTACCTCCATAACTGCATAGAGCAATTCCCGGCCCAAGCCCCGGCCCCGTACGCCCTTTCGCAGGGCGATTCCTTCAATCTCCGGTGGCTCCTGGGTCAGGTCCAGCTCATAGACGCCCGCTGTCACGCCATCTACCACCGCAAATCCACAGCGGTGTCCCTCCTCCAGCGCCCGGTCCAAGTCGGCCGGTCCATAAGTGGCGGAATTGGGCATTTCAAAAAAGCACTCGTTGTGCAACGCCAGCCAGGCCCCGCCCCGCCCCCGGGTGAGAGGCTCCAGGGTCAATCGCATCGGACGGCCGGGCAGCTGGGTCAGGTCCCTTTGCAGCTCCATCATATCCCGCACAAATTCCAGCCGGCAGTCCCCCTGCCAGCCCTCCTCCAGCGGGGCGCCCGGGTCCCGGGAGGTCACAAAGAGCTCGGTGGCCCCCTGGCTCAGCAGCTCCTGTCGGCCCCGCAGCAGCAGCTCGTCCAGCTCTCCGGTCCGGCATCGCTTGATGACCAGATATCCTTTTCCCTTGGCCGTGATCTCCCCGGCATAAATTTGATAGGCCGACTGCATACCCATCCCTCCTGGACGCTGCCCGCAAAGACCGGTTTTCCAGGCGTTTCGCCTGATTTGGTATCCACTAATATACCACAGCCCCCCGGATTTTGACAAGTCCGGAGGGCTGTGGCTATCTAAAAAGGCCTTTGCGTCTTACTCCTCACCCTGAAGGGCATCGTAACCATGCTCGCCGGTACGCACCTTGACCACATCCTCCACATCGTAGACAAAGATCTTACCGTCTCCAATGCCGCCGGTGTAAAGGACCTTCTTGGCAGTATCCACTACCTGGGCCACCGGCACCTTGGATACCACGATCTCCACCTGTACCTTGGGCAACAGATTCATGGTCATAGGCACGCCCCGGTAATACTCGGTCGTACCCTTCTGGATGCCGCAGCCCAGCACCTGGGTTACCGTCATACCGGTGACGCCGATGCCGTTCATGGCGCTCTTCAGGTCTTCAAACTTGGCCTGATTGCAGATGATGGTCACGTTGGTCAACTTGGGCTGACCCTCAGCGCGGGCAGCGGGCTGCGCCACAGTCTGGACCACCTCCAGCACTTCATTCTGCCCGGCGTGATAGGGCTCGGGATAGGCGTCCGCCTTGGCCACCGCAGTCATACTGGTGGACTGGCTGAAGTCGGCATAGGCGGTGGGCAAGCCGTGCTCGTGTATATCCAGACCCTCCAGCTCCTCCACCGCAGAGGCCCGCAGACCAATGGTGTGCTTGATGACGCTGAAAACGATGAGCATGGTAACCGCCACCCAGGCAATGACACAAATGACGCCCAAGCATTGGGTCAGGAAAAAGCTGGCGCCGCCGCCGTAGAATAGGCCGCCATCTACAGCCAGTAGACCGGTCAGCAGGGTACCCATGGCGCCGCACACGCCATGGACCGAGATGGCGCCCACAGGGTCGTCGATCTTGAGCACCTTGTCAAAGAACTCCACCGCCAGGGGCAGTACGATACCGGCACAGATGCCGATGATGGCGGCACCCTCCACCGACACCACGTCACAGCCGGCAGTAATGGCCACCAGACCGCCCAGAGCTGCGTTGAAGGTCATGGAAACATCAGGCTTGCGGAAACGGATCCAGGTAAAGAGCATGGTGGTCACACAGGCCACCGCAGCGGACATGTTAGTGGTAACAAAGATGCGGCCCGCAGCAATAATAGTGTCGTCGCCAGTCATGGAGACCGTGGAGCAGCCGTTAAAGCCGAACCAGCAGAACCACAGGATAAATACACCCAAAGCCGCGATAGACAGGTTATGGCCCAGAATGGCCCGAGGCTTTCCCTCCTTGTCGTACTTACCGATGCGGGGCCCTAGGATCTTGGCGCCGATCAGCGAGGCCACCCCGCCCACCATATGGACTGCGGTGGAACCGGCAAAATCGTGGAAACCCAGCTGAGACAGCCATCCGCCGCCCCAGATCCAGTGGCCGGACACCGGGTATACCACTGCGGAGATCATCAGCGAATAAATGCAGTAGGAGATAAACTTGGTGCGCTCTGCCATGGCCCCCGACACGATGGTGGCAGCGGTGGCGCAGAACACCGTCTGGAAAATGAAGAAGGCGAAAAAGGGGACGCCCTCCGGCAGGATGGCGGAATAGTCGCCCTGTACAAAGGGATCAAAGCCGCCGATGATAGCTCCCGCGCCACCGAACATCAGGCCAAAGCCCAGCAGCCAGAAGATGGGTGTACCGATACAGAAGTCCATCAGGTTTTTCATTAGAATATTGCCTGTGTTTTTCGCACGGGTAAAGCCCGCCTCACACATGGCAAAACCGGCCTGCATAAAGAAGACCAGCGCGGCGCCTAACAGCACCCAAATCGTGTTGACCGCCGAATACATACAACATTCCTCCCTGAACGCAAAAACGCCCGCTTCGCCTTCCTCGGCGAAACGAGCGTCTCTGCTTGATGGATGCAGTGTATGCTATTTTTTGTTTTCTGTCAATGGTACTCTTGCACATTTGGTGTAAATTGAGAAATTTTTTCTTTTATGCTCCATATTTTTGCAAGTTATTTATATGGTTATTGCATATTATAGGCAGACAGGAACAGGCTCAGCTATCGTCAGCGTTTCCGGCGTCACGCGACAGGTATGCGCTAAGATCTGCACCCCCGCTTGGGCCGCTTTCCGAAGTGTTTGGCCAAAAGCGGGGTGGGTGCTGTCATTGGGGGCAAAATCCTTCATCCCTTCCATCTGGAGCACAAAGCACACCGCCGCTTCATAGCCCTCATCCTGGCAGCGGATCAGCTCCTCCAAATGCTTGACCCCCCGTTCCGTGGGCGCGTCAGGAAACCGGGCATGGCCGTTCTCTTCCAGAGTAACGCCCTTTACCTCCACAAAGCCTCGCCGGTCGCCTACCTCCCAGTAAAAGTCAAACCGGGAGCTGCCCCAAGTGGTCTCTGGCCGGAGCTGGGTCAGTCCGGGCAAAAATCCCCCCTGATCTGCCCACTCCCGAAAAACCTGGTTGGGGGCCTGGGCATCCATATTGATGAGCAGTTCCCCCTTCTCTACGGCGATCAGATCATATTTGGTCTTGCGGGCCGGATTGGCGCTCTGTTCCAGATAGACGGAGGCCCCCGGCACCAATAGCTCCCGGCAACGGCCTGTATTCTTGACGTGGACCACCTGAGTGGCCCCATCCACTTCCACATGGGCAATAAATCGGTTTGGCCGGGTCAGAAAAATTCCTTTTTTCACGTTTTGGTATTGCATTGCTTTCCTCCTGCCTGTATCCTGTTAGAGAGCCTATTTTATCAAACGGCATCTTTAAGCCGTTCCCTCAGGAGGTTTTTCTATGCATATCCCCACCTGCGGCACTGACCAGCAGCCTATAACGCCCTTTTCCCAGGCGTTGGAGGAGGCCTTGCTGCCCCAAGCTGACTATGACGTATCCCGCTGGCTCTATGTTCCAAATCGCTACTGTGATTACCGTTATATCCTGGGTACCCGGGGTAGCCGCCCTCTGATCTGTGTGGGGATCAATCCCTCCACTGCCGCCCCCAACGCTCTGGACAACACCCTGAAATCGGTAGAGCGCATTGCGCTGGGCAACGGATATGATAGCTTTATCATGTTTAACGTCTATGCCCAGCGGGCCACCCGTCCCGATGATATGGAGCAGACCTGCAATCCCTACTTACACCAGGAAAACATGGCGGCCTTCCGGTGGGCGCTGGAGCAGACCAGCTCAGGTGCCCCTGCCGTTTGGGCTGCTTGGGGAGCCATCATTGAGAAGCGTCCCTATCTGGTCCGCTGTCTCAGTGATATGCTCCAGATCAGCCGGGAGCTAGGCGCTTGCTGGTACTCCGCCGGGGCCCGTTCTAAAAAAGGGCATCCTCACCATCCCCTGTATCTGCGCAAAGGCAGTACATTGGACCCCTTCGATGTCTCCCTCTATATGGAGCAGAGCCTCAGCGCGCTCTCTCTTCTCCCGTGAAATAATTCGGTATCTCACTGTGGCCCGCCGCCCCGACAGATCTTCGGAGCGGCGCCACATGCCTGCTATTTGGACAGCATTTTCTATTTCCACATAAAATTTAAAAAAGGACGAACTTCTAAAGAAGTTCGTCCCAGCCTGTCGAAAAAGTCCCAGCCTGTCGAAAAAGTCCAGCAAAAGCTGGGCTTTTTCATTTAGATGAGATAAAATA
>NZ_CALWXV010000037.1 GCF_944385615.1 uncultured Flavonifractor sp.
ACCTCGCCGGTCCAGGAGGGACGGTCGTACATGTACATGGACACCTTCACGTCGTCGCCGTACTTCTTCACGTTGGGCAGGTTGCGGATCTCCTCCAGGCAGGAATCCCAGGTCTCGCCGGCGGTCATGCGGCGGTCAATGGAGATGGAGCAGGAGTCAGCCACAGCGCAGCGGCTGGGAGAGGTGTAGAAGATCTGGGAGGTGGTGCAGGTGCCGCGGCCCAGGAAACGGGCGTCCTCGTAGTGCTCGGGGTTGTACTTGGGGTTGAGCATCTTCACGAGGCCCTTGATCTCGGTGGAGTCGGCGTCGTCGTTCTCGTTGAGGGCGCGGACATCCTGGAGAATGTCGGCCATCTTGTAGATGGCGTTGTCGCCGCGCTCGGGAGCAGAACCGTGGCAGGACACGCCCTTCACGTCCACCCGAATCTCCATACGGCCGCGGTGACCGCGGTAGATGCCGCCGTCTGTGGGCTCGGTGGAGATGACGAACTCAACCTGCTCCTTCTTGATGCCGTTGGCGGGGAAGAACTTGTTGACGATGTACTGCCAGCACATACCGTCGCAGTCCTCTTCCTGAACGGAGCCCACCACCATGATCTTGTAGCCGTCGGGGATCAGGCCCAGATCCTTCATGATCTTGGCGCCGTACACAGCGGAAGCCATGCCGCCCTCCTGGTCGGAACCGCCGCGGCCATAGATGACCTCGTCGTCCTCATAGCCCTCGTAGGGGTCGTGGGTCCAGTTGTTGATGTTGCCGATGCCCACGGTGTCGATGTGGGAGTCGATGGCGATGATCTTGTCGCCCTGACCCATCCAGCCGATCACGTTGCCCAGGCCGTCGAACTCAGCCTTGTCAAAGCCCAGCTTCTCCATCTCGGCCTTGATGCACTCACAAACGCCCTTCTCCTCGCAGCTCTCGCTGGGGATGCGGATCATGTCCCGCAGGAAGCGGGTCATGTCGGCCTTATAGCCTTCGGCAGCAGCTTTGATCTTCTCAAAATCCATGGTAATGACCTCCAAATCTTTTTATTTGCACGGGATCGTCCCGTTTCAGTTCTGACTTAGTAGGGCTTCTGGGGGGTGTCGGTGGTGGGATACTCGCCGTCCCAGATCACCCGGCGGTACTTCTCGGGGTCAGTGTTGCCCTCGGTGGAGAACATCAGCACACGGCTGTGCCGGTCCAGCTCCAGAGCATCCCGCAGCTCTTTGTAGGTATCGTCGCACATGATGGCGTCCAGAGTGCCCATACCCACAGCGCCGGACTCGCCGGAGATCACGCGGGGATCGCCCTTCACAGAGGCGCTCAGCATCCGCATGCCCTTGGCGCTCACCCAGTCGGGGCAGGAGATAAAGGCGGAGACATGGTTGCGCAGGATATCCCAGGAGATGGTGTTGGGCTCGCCGCAAGCCAGACCGGCCATGATGGTCTGCAGGTCGCCGGTGACGATGCGGGGCGCACCGTCATTGGCCAAAGCGCCCTGGTACAGGCAGTCAGCAGCGCGGGCCTCCATCACCACAAACTTGGGAGGATCATTGGGGTAGAGGTTGGTGAAGTAGCCCACCACAGCACCAGCCAGAGAACCCACACCGGCCTGCACGAACACGTGGGTGGGGCGGTTCACGCCGCACTGACGCAGCTGATCGGAAGCCTCGTTGGCCATGGTGCCGTAGCCCTGCATGATCCAGGAGGGGATCTCCTCGTAGCCGTCCCAGGCGGTATCCTGGACGATAACGCCGTGCTCGGTCTCGGCGGCCTCAGCGGCGGCCATACGCACGCAGTCGTCGTAGTTGACCTCTTCGATGGTGACCTTGGCGCCCTCCTTGGCGATGTTGTCAAAGCGGGACTTGGCGCTGCCCTTGGGCATATGTACCACGGCCTTCTGGCCCAGCTTGTTGGCCGCCCAAGCCACGCCGCGGCCATGGTTGCCGTCGGTGGCGGTGAAGAAGGTAGCCTGGCCGAATTCCTTGCGGAAGGCCTCGCTGGTCAGATAGTCATAGGTCATCTCGGACACGTCCCGGCCCATCTCGCCGGCAATGTACTTGGCCATGGCAAAGGAGCCGCCCAGCACCTTGAAGGCGTTGAGGCCGAAGCGGTAGGACTCGTCCTTCACATACACGCCGCCCAGGCCCAGGTACTTGGCCATACCGTCCAGCTGAGCCAGAGGAGTGATGGAGTACTGGGGGAAGGAGCTGTGGAAGGAACGGGCCTTGGCCACGTTGTCCAGAGACATCACATTCAGCTGCTTGTCATCGCTCTTAGGCATCTTATTGAGGACCCATTTGAGCTGGTCTTTCATCGAACACTCGCCTCCAAATTTTCTTTGCGCGCCGGCAAATTTTCTTTTGTTTTCTGAGACCATCATACCACTTGTTTGGCAGATGTCAAGAGGAAATCTAAAAAAAATATTGAGAAGCTAAAAATTTTTTTGGTGTGGCTGTAACGTCCCTGTTCCCAGTGGGTTTCATCCCCTCCCCTCTCCCCTTCCAGCGCAAAAAAGGGGCCTCAGTGCGGCCTGTGGTTCGCCGCAGTACTGAGGCCCCCTGGAAGGTCTTGGGCGGCCTCCTGAATTGGGTATCACTGGGTATGAAAGGCGGTCCGGCACATGGCCGGTCAGCTTACTTTTTGTAGTAGGTGTTCTCCATGGGCAGGCGGGTACGCAGGATGTGATCCTTGGCGTAATAGGCCCCCTGGACCGCCGGAGCTGTGGGGATGGTAGCGATCTCGCCGATACCCTTGGCGCCGTAGGCGAAGGGCAGCAGCTCCTCCTTCTCCACATAAATGGCGTGGATATCGGGGATCTGGTTGGAGCGCATCAGGCCCAAAGTGCCGTACTTGGCCTGGGGCACACAGTCCTTCAGGGGGAAGTCCTCGGTAAGGGCATAGCCCAGGCCCATGAGCACGCCGCCCTCGATCTGACCCTGAATGGAGGTGGGGTTGACCACCTTGCCGGAGTCGTGGGCTGCGTAGACCTCCTTCACCTGTCCCTCGTCGTCCAGGATGACCACATGGGTGGCAAAGCCGTAGGCCACATGGCTCTTGGGGTTGGGCTTGTCGGAGCCCAGCTTGTCGGTGGGATCAAAGAACTCGGCAAAATACTCCTTGCCTTCCAGCTGGGACAGGTCGCCGTTTACCTTGTCCATATCGGCTTTCAGGTCCACAGCGGCCATCCGCACCGCCTCACCGGTGATGAGGGTCTGGCGGGAGCCGGAGGTGGTGCCCGAGTCGGGAGCCACCTCAGAGTTGGCCCCCATGTTCCGCAGCAGCAGCCGGGGCAGCCCGGTGGTCTGGGAGAGGACCTGGAGGAATACGGTGGCGCAGCCCTGGCCGATATCGGAGGCGGCGGCATACAGCTCCACCATACCGTCCCGTACCACCAGCTTACAGCGGCCCTTGTCGGGCAGGCCCACGCCCACACCGGCGTTCTTCATGGCGCAGGCGATGCCCGCGTGGTCCATGTTGGCCTCATACACGTCCTTAACGGCCAGCAGAGTCTCCTTCAGGGCGGTGGAGCAATCGGCGATCTGGCCATTGGGCAGCACCTTCCCCGGCTCGATGGCGTTGCGGTAGCGGATCTCCCAGGGGGAGATACCCACCTTCTCAGCCAGCAGGTTGATGTTGGACTCCAGGGCAAACTCGCTCTGGCACACGCCGAAGCCACGGAAAGCGCCGGCGGGGGGATTGTTGGTGTAGTAGCCGAAGCCACGGATATCGGTGTTCTGGTAGCAGTAGGGGCCCACCGAGTGGGTACAGGCCCGCTCCAGCACAGGGCCGCACAGGGAGGCATAGGCGCCGGTGTCAAAGTAGATCTCGCAGTCCAGGCCGGTGAAAATGCCGTTTTCATCACAGCCCAGAGTGAAGGTGCCCTCCATGTAGTGGCGCTTGGGGTGGAAGTTGATGGACTCCTGCCGGGTGAGCTTGGCCTTTACCGGCCGGTTCACCTTCAAAGCGGCCAGCACCGCCAGGTGCTGCACCGACACGTCCTCCTTGCCGCCGAAGCCGCCGCCCACGAACTTGTTCTCCACCACAATGCGGTCGGGCTCCCAGCCCAGCATGATGGAGATCTCCTTCCGGGTGTCGTACACGCCCTGGTCGGAGGTGTACACCTTCACCCCGTCCTTATAGGGGAAGGCCACGGCACACTCGGGCTCCAGGAAGGCGTGCTCGGTGAAGGGGGTCTTGTAGCTCTGGGTCACCACGTACTTGGAATTGGCCAGGGCGGTTTTGGCGTCGCCCCGGGTTACATGGCGCTGCTGGCACAGGTTGCCGTTGGGGTGGAGTCTGGGGGCGTCCTCTGCCATGGCCTCCTGGATGGTGCGCACCGGCTCCAAAGGCTCATAGCTGATCTTCACCAGCTTCTTGGCCTGAGCCAGTACCTTCTCATCCTCGGCCACCACCAGACAGATGGCGTCGCCTACGCAGCGGGTGATATCTCCCTTGGCGATCATCACGTCCCAGTCCTGCTGGATGTGGCCCACCTTGTTGTTGGGCACATCCTCGGCGGTGAGGACGGCCAGCACGCCGGGCAGGGCCACGGCTTTGGAGACGTCAATGTCCAGCACACGGGCTCTGGGATACTGGGAGCGGACAGCGGAGGCGTAGACCATGCCCTCCATCTCAATGTCATCGCAGTAGGCGCCGCTGCCCAGTACCTTGCCCCGCACGTCGGTGCGGAAGGCCCGGTCGCCCACGCCGTAGACGTCGCCCTTCTCCAGCTCGGGGTCGATATGCTCGTCCCCCCGCAGAATGGCAGCGGTGAGGGCAATCCCCTCAATGATCTTCTTATAGCCGGTACACCGGCAGATGTTGCCCCGGATGGCCTTCTTAATGTCAGCCTCGGTGGGGTTGGGGTTCTGGTCGATGAGGGCCTTGCCCGCCATCACCATGCCGGGGATGCAGAAGCCGCACTGGACGGCTCCCACCTTGCCGAAGGCATAGACAAAAGCCTCCTGCTCGTCATGGGTCAGGCCCTCCACGGTAAGGATGGTCTTGCCCACCGCCTTTTTGGTGGTGAGGACACAGGACTTGACGGCCTTGCCGTCCACCACGATGGTACAGGTGCCGCAGGCGCCCTCGCTGCATCCATCCTTGACGGAATAGAGGTGCAGATCGTCCCGCAGGTAGCGCAGCAGGGGCTTATCCTCCTCGGTGGTACGGAGGACACCATTTACGGTAAAGGAATAGCTCATCTGTGGTTCCTCCTTTTCACTCAAAATCAGACACGGTAAAGATGCCGTTGGCGTCCACGATCACGCCCCGGGGACACTTCACCGCGCACATTCCGCAGGAGACGCACCGCTCCGGGTGGATGACCGCATGGTTATTCTCCATGGTGATGGCGTCCGCCGGACAGTTTTTCTCACAGATCCGGCAGGCGATACAGCTGACGTCGCAGGCGTTCCGGGCCACAGGGCCGGCGTCCTGATTGGAGCAGCGGGGGGTGATGACGGTATCGGCGTCCACCAGTCGGATCAGGTTCTGGGGACAGGCCTCCACGCACAGCCCGCAGCCCACACAGGCGTTCCGGTCCACCACCGCCGCCCCGTGGGGGCCGATGTGAATGGCGTCCAGACGGCAGGCCTCCACGCAGCTGCCCAGGCCCAGGCACCCCTGCGCGCACTCCAGCACCCCGTCGGCATAGGCCTGCTTTGCCATCCGGCAATCCAGGTAGGACAAATCGCCCCCCTCCCGGCGCTTGGCCCGGCTGCCGCCGGTACAATACACCATGGCGATGCGGTTATTTTGGGTAGGTGCCATGTTGGGTTCCTCCTTATCAGGGGACGCGGCCGGGCCGCTCCCCTCTTTTTCCCTTAAATGCCGCCCGTCTCCAGGCGTGCGCAAAGCCTCAGTGGGGGGACTGAGGCAATGCGCGCCGCCAGGGGCGGACGAAACGGATGTTTTTTACTTCAGCAGATAGCTGTAGCTGTCGTACACCGCGCAGATCAGCTTGCGCAGAGGCTCGTACAAACCGCAGCCGGCGTCGGCCACGTCGTACTCCTTCACCTCGCCGCCCAGGCGGACCCGAGTCTTGGTGCCCTCCAGCTTCAGGAAGCCCTCGTTCTCGCTGTTGACGAAGTCCTCCTCGCTCCAGAACAGGGTGAACTTATCCTTGTAGGGACGGCTGTCGTAGGGGCAGAAGGTGCCGCAGTTGCCGCACTCGTTGCACATGCCGTCCACATGGATGATCTGGCGCATCCGCATACCGGGTACGGCGATGGCCACGTTGGCCCGGTTGGGGCACACCTCGGTACAGGTCTCGCACACGGTGGCGCAGCCCAGGCAGCGAACCTCGTCACAGCTCTTGCAGTCGGTGCACAGATCGCCCCGCTTGGACAGAGGCTTCTGATAGTCGGCGTTGACGTTCTTGTCCACGTAGGTATCCACGTCGAAGTCCTGAATGGCGCGGGCAGCCTTGGTGGCGCCGGCAATGGCCTCCACCACGGTGCCGGGGCCCTTCTGGCCGTCGCCGATGACATAGACGTTCTTCACGGAGGACTCCAGGGTGTCGGCGTTCACCACAGCCTTGCCGCGGCCGTCCACCTCCAGGCCGTTGGCGGTGTACAGCTCGGTGTCCACCTTCTCGCCCACGGCGGTGATGACGGTGTCGGCCTCCACAGTGACTACCTTACCGGTGTCCACGGGAGAGCGGCGGCCGGAGGCGTCGGGAGCGCCCAGCTCCATCTGGTGGCAGGTGAGCACGCCGTCCTTCACGCCCACGGGAGCCAGCAGCTCCTGGAACTCCACGCCGTCCTCCAGAGCCAGCTCCAGCTCCTCCTGGTCGGCGGGCATATAGCGCTTGGTGCGGCGGTAGACCAGGGAGACCTTCTCCACGCCGGGGATGCGCTTGGCGGCCCGGGCGGCGTCCATGGCGGTGTTGCCGCCGCCGATGACCACCACGTTCTTGCCCAGCTTCAGGCTGTCGGGGGTCTTCTTGGCCTGCTCCAGGAACTCGATGACGTTCATCTCTTCGCCGTACTCCAGGCCGGCGCTGCCCTTGTGCCAGGCGCCGGTGGCCAGGATAACCTGGGTATAGCCCTTGTCAAAGAGCTCCTGCACGCTCTTGACCTCGGTGTTCAGCTCCACCTTCACGCCCATGGCGTTCATCAGCTTGACGTCGTTGTCGATGGCGGCGTCGCTGATGCGGAAGGCGGGGATCACATGGCGAACGATGCCGCCCAGGGAGTCCTTGCGCTCAAAGATGGTCACGTCCACACCGGCGCGGCCCAGGAAGTAAGCGGCGGACATACCGGCGGGGCCGCCGCCGATGATGGCAACCTTCTTGCCGGCCACGGGGGCGGCGGGCTTCAGCTTGGGCAGCAGAGTCTCAAAGCCGCCCTCGGCCGCCTTCAGCTTCTGGGTGCGGATATACACGCTCTCATCATAGGCGTTGCGCATGCACTTGTCCTGGCAGCGGTGAGAGCAGATGGTACCGGTGATGAAGGGCAGGGCGTTGCGGTGGGTGATGATCTGGAGGGCCTCCTCATACTTGCCCTCGCTGACCCGCATCAGATAGGCGGGGATATCCTGCTCGATGGGGCAGCCGTTGCGGCAGGGAGCTTCGAAGCAGTCGATGAGAGGCACCTTCTTGTCCATCTTCCGGCTGGGAATGGGCTTCATGGGCTTCTGATAGTGGACGTCGGTGACAAACTCCTTCACCAGAGCGTCGGCCTTGTCCACATTCACGCCGGTCCAGGGCTCATAGCTGATGTCCATCAGCTCGCCGCCGATCTGGCTGAAGCGCTGATAGCCGCCGGGCTTGAGGACGGTGGTGGCCATGGTGACCGGCCAGATGCCCGCCTCAAAGAGCTTCTTGATGGAGTGGATGTCGGCGCCGCCGGAGTAGGAGATGCGCAGCTTGCCCTTGAACTCCTTGGACAGCATCCCGGCCAGAGACAGGGACAGGGGGTACAGGGAGCGGCCGGACATATACATCTCTTCGCTGGGCAGCTCGCCAGCCTTCACGTCCACAGGGAAGGTGTTGGTGATCTTCACGCCGAACTCCAGGCCCCGCTCGCCGGTGAGCTTCATCAGCCGGTGGAACATGGGGATGGCGTCCTCCCACTGCAGGTCCTCCTTGAAGTGGTGGTCGTCAAAGGCGATATAGTCAAAGCCCAGACCGTCCAGGGTCTTGCGGGCAAACTCGTAACCCAGCAGAGTGGGGTTACACTTGATGTAAGTGTTCAGGTTCTTCTCGGTGATGAGGTAGGTGGCGATACGCTCGATCTCATCGGGGGGGCAGCCGTGGAGAGTGGACTCAGTGATGGAGTCGGACACCTTGGGGGAGATGGCCTTCACATAGTCGGCGTCCACGTTCTGGAACCGGTCCAGGTTGGCCAGCGCCCAGTCCATGCACTCCTTCCACACCTCGGTCTGGGAGGCGTCCATCATGCCGTTGATGTACTTGTCCACCTTCTCGCTCTTGATGCCCGCCAGGTCATAGCCCACGCTCATGTTGAACACAAAGCCGTTGGGATCGCCCAGGCCCAGCTCCTTGGCCAGCAGCTTACAGGCAAACCAAGCCTTGACATACTCAGCAAAGGCCTGGGGCACATACAGCTCGGTGGACCACTCGCAGTTATAGCACTCGTCTTCGGCGGTGATGCAGGGCTTGTTGACGCACTTGGAGAGCTCCTCGCCGTCCATGACCTGAACGGTCTTGACCTCAAAGAACCGGCTGCCGGCGGCGTAGGCGGCGATGATGTTCTGGGCCAGCTGGGTGTGGGGGCCGGCGGCGGGGCCGTAGGGGGACTCGATCTTCTCCTCAAAGATGGGCAGGGCCTTGCCGTCGGTGTGCTTGACCAGCTTGGACACGCCGAAGATGGAGCCCTGGCTCTTATACTCGCTGAGGATCCAGTTCATCAGGTGGGCAAAAGGCATGGGACGCATAATATCGCTCATAATCAAAACCTCCAGTTATTGTTATAACTCGGAATTACATTTTGTTTTTGTATTTAATGGGTATTACATCTTAGTAAGTGCAGTGGTTCAGCTCGCCCCACAGCTTCTTGGACTGCTCCATGCACCAGGCGTTGATCTTGGCCCCACCCGGCTCCAGCCGGGCGGGGACCCCAATGATTTTATTTGCTCGGGGCGAATAAATCGCCCCGGCATCAAGGTTTTGCCTGGGGCAAAACGCTTGGTGAGGACAAGCTCAACTTGCGTTGTACCTTAGTAAGTGCAGTGGTTCAGTTCGCCCCACAGCTTCTTGGACTGCTCCATGCACCAGGCGTTGATCTTGTCCTCGTCGATGCCCACGAACTCCCGGTCCTTGTAGAGCACCTTGCCGTTGATGATGGTGGTGCGGCAGTTCTTGCCCATCATGCCGAAGAGCATGTGGCCGTCGATGTTGGCGTCGGAGAAGGGGGTGAAGGGCTTGTAGTCCATCACGATCACGTCGGCGGCGGCGCCGGGCTTCAGCACACCCAGAGGCTTTTTAAAGTAGCGGGAGCAGATCTTGGCGTTGTTCTGGAAGAGCATCCCGGTGGCCTCGCACCAGCCCACGTTGGGCATGCACACATTGTGGCGCTGCATGGGCAGCAGGACCTTCAGGCTCTCCAGCATATCGTGGGTATAGGCGTCGGTGCCCAGGCCGATGAGGATGCCCCGGTTGTACAGCTGCAGCACGGGGGAGCAGCCCACGGCGTTGCCCATGTTGGACTCGGGGTTGTGGCAGACCATGGTGTTGGTCTCCTTGATGATGTCCATCTCGGCGGGAGAGACGTGGATGCAGTGGCCCAGCATGGTCTTCTCACCCAGGATGCCGTTGTACAGCAGCCGGTTGATGGGACGGCAGCCGTAGTTCTGCAGGGAGTCGTACACGTCGTTCATGCCCTCGGCCACATGGATGTGGAAGCCGGTCATACCGTCGTTGGCCTTGACCATCTTCTCAAAGGTCTTGTCGGAGATGGTGAACAAGGCATGGCCGCCGAACATGGCCTTGATCATGTCGTCGTCCTGCTCCTTGGCCCACTTGGCAAAGTCGGCGTTCTCCTGAATGGACTGCTCGCACTTCTCCTCGCCGTCCCGCTCGGACACCTCATAGCACAGGTTGGCCCGCATACCCAACTCCTTGCACACGTCCTTGATGGCAAAGAGGGAGCCGGGGATCTCACAGAAGGAGGCGTGGTGGTCAAAGATGGTGGTCACGCCGTCCCGGATGCAGTCCAGCACGGTGGCATAGGCGCAGGCCCGGGTGCCGTCCAGGGTCAGGTGCCGGTCAATGTACCACCACTGGCCGTCCAGCACCTCAAAGAAGTTGGTGGGGTTGAAGCCGTTGATGGACAGGCCACGAGCCAGTCCGGAATAGATATGGGTGTGGACGTTGATAAGGCCGGGCATAATCACGCCGCCCTTGGCGTCCACAAATTCAGCGTCGGGATACTTGGTCTTCAGGTCGGCCAGAGGGCCTACCTCCTTGACCACCTCGCCGTCCAGAACCACGGCGCCGTCCTCCAGATAGGGGAGCTCCTCACTCCGGGTAATCAGTCTGCCATTTCCAACCAGCAGCATAATTCAGTTCCTCCTTTTTATTGTTCCGTTTCTCCGTAAAAAAATTGTCCATTCCTGGTAGAATGGACAAATCAGATCTCAGCTTTTTCAAGGTTGCAACCGCAACCCAGCCGAACCCCATGTCCATCCAGCCCGTGCGCGAAAGCACTCCGTTGCAGCCACAACTTTTCTATAGAAATTTGTAAATATTGCATATACTTCAAATCACTTGATGGCTTTATCTTACCACAATTCGCCCTGGTATGCAATACTTTTGTTTGAAAAACAAAAAATTTTTTAGGCATCCAAATTTAGTTGAATCTGATACGAAATGTGGTAAAATAAAAACGATCACAATCTGTCGTCTGACGCCGGGGCGGCTGCGTTCCAGTGACTGGAAACCCCCGCGTTCACAAAGTACACCCCCCGCGCAGACACGCGAAAGGAGGGAATCGACATGCCAGAGGCATCTACACTGCAATTTCTGTTCAAGCTGGCCAAAGGGATCGCCAGTCAATTCGGCCCCAACTGCGAAGTGGTGGTCCACGACCTGGCTACCAACGACCCGGAGAGCTCCATCGTAGCCATCGAAAACGGGCAGGTTACCGGGCGGAAGGTGGGCGATGGGCCGTCTCATGTGGTGCTGGAGGCTCTGCGGGGCGGTCAGGCCCAGCTGCAGGATCACCTGTGCTATCTGACCCGCACCAAGGATGGTAAGATCCTCAAGTCCACCACCATTTACATCCGGGATGACGACGGCACTCCCATCGGCATTTTCGGCATCAACTACGACATCACCCTGATGCTGGCCATGGAGACGGCGCTCAAGCAGTTCACCGCCACCGAAAAGGAGGAGAAAGAGCCGGAGGCCATCTCCCGCAACGTATCCGATCTGCTGGACGAGCTGATGGAGCAGAGTGTGAAGATCGTAGGAAAACCGGTTGCCCTGATGAACAAAGAGGATAAGGTCAAAGCGGTGCAGTTCCTCAACGACACCGGCGCCTTCCTGATTACCAAGAGCGGCGACAAGGTCTGTAAATTCTTCGGGATCTCCAAGTACACCCTGTACAGCTACATCGACGAAGCCAAAGAATAAGCGTCCACACATCCATCTCCAAAAATGGCCCGGCTCCTGAGGAGCCGGGCCATTTTCATGCGTTCATTCGTGCCGCTGGGATTACTTGTCCGTCTTTTCTTTGGGCAGAACCAGGTTCAGAACAATGGCCACAATGGTGGCAACCACCACAGAGGAAGAACCAAACACAGTATTGACCCAAGCGGGGAAGCCCTCGCCGGCCAGGCAGCCGGACACCTGGGTAATGCCTACGCCCAGCGCCACGGACAGGCCCACCACGGAGCTCTTGCGGGGGGTGAAGCCGCCCTCGGTAATCATACGGATACCGGTCATGGTGATGGTGGCGAACACCGAGATGGTGGCGCCGCCGATGACGCACTGAGGAATGGTGGTGAGCAGGGAAGCAAACTTGGGCACCAGGCCGGCCACCAGCAGGATACCGGCAGCCAGGGCAAAGACCGCCCGGTTGATGACCTTATTAACAGTGACGATACCCACATTCTGGCTGTAGGAGGCGGTGGGCAGGCCGCCGAAGAAGGCGCCCACGATGCTCATCAGGCCCTGGCCAATGATGCCGCCGGACAGCTCACGGTCGGTGGGCATACGATCCATACCGCCCATGGTGGTGGAGGACAGATCGCCGATGGTCTGCACCGCGTTGACCACATACACAATAGCCAGAGACACGCAGGCAGAGGGGACAAACTTGATCTCAAAGGGCATGACCTCGGGCAGGGCAAACCAGGAAGAGGTGCCCACGCTGGAGAAATCCACCATACCCACAAAATAGGCCACAATATAGCCCACGATCATGCCGATGAGGATGGCGCCCAGCTTGAAGATGCCCTTGGTGAAGTTGGACAGGAAGACCACCACCACCAGAGTGATGAGGGCCACCACCCAGCTCTTCACATTGCCGAACCAAGCGGTACCGGCGCCGCCGGCCATGTACTTGACAGCGGTGGGATAGAGGGACAGACCGATGGTGAAGATAACGGTACCGGTGACCAGGGGCGGAAACAGGGGGCGAATCCACTTGACGAACACGCCGAAGACGATGGCCACAATACCGCCGATGATCTCAGCGCCCAAAATCGTAGCGATGTCAAATTGTTCACCGATGGCCTGCAGGGTGGGGATGTACGCAAAGCTGATGCCCATGATGACGGGCAGCCCGGAGCCAATGCGCCGGAAAATGGGGAAGAGCTGGAGGAGCGTGGCAATGGCGGTCAAGATCAGAGAGACCTGAATCATCAGGGTCTTTTCCGCCTCTGTCAGCCCACAGGTGTTGGAGACCAGGATGGCGGGGGTAATAATGCCCACGACCGCGGCCACCACGTGCTGAAGTCCCAGGGGGATCAGCTGTCCCGGCTGGGGGATACCCTTCCATTGGAAGACGGTATTAGGGTTGCTGGTTTTTGGTGTTCCCATTCCAATCGCCTCACAAAAATTTTTTTGCCCAAATGCTTTTTTTGCTCACCCAAACTATAACCCATTTAACTCCTAGATGCAAGTGAAAAATGAAGTACGTGCCCCAAAATTCCCACCCATTTTTTGTGCAATTTAGAAAATTTCTTTCTGAACAGCAGATTGAAAATTATAAATTTCAGTTTCTCGTATAAACTATCCGGTTTTCATCTTCTTTGCCTGACGCACGCTGGTTCAGGGTAGACTTTCCAAAACAGATATGCTAGAATGGCCCTGCCGTACCTTGTATACGGCCTTTTTCTTCTGATCTGGAAAGGAGAGACAGATATGGGCACCACCCTCAGCACTCTGAGCAATCTGGCTATCTATATCGCCCTGGTGGTCTTGGGCGCGTTCCTGGGCTCCCGGCCCGGCGTGCGCAGCCGCCCCCTGGTATGGGTGGGCAAACTCCAATTTGTGGCCCTGATGATCCTGATTGTGACCCTGGGCGTCAACCTGGGAGCCAATGATGAGGTCATTTCCTCCCTGGGGCAGATCGGCCTGGCCGCACTGATCATCACAGTGCTGGCTATGGGTGGCTCCATCCTCTTTCTCACCCTGCTGCGGCGGTTCATTCTGAAGCTGGACCATGTGGGACTGCCCAAAGGCAGCAGCCAGACCACCGGGGAGGCCTCTCATTCCGCTGGAAAGGCGGACAATTCCCTGACCAAGTGGATCGTCATCGCGGTGGTGCTGGGCATGCTGGCGGGCCGGTTTGTCCTTCCCGCCGCCGTCACCGCCCACTGCGGCACGGTTATCAACTTCGGCCTCTACCTGCTTCTTTTCATGGTGGGTATGGACATGGGCAAGCAGGGTACCTTCCTCAGCGATATCAAGACCGCCGGGTTCCAAGTGCTGCTGGTGCCCGTGTTCGTATGCGCCGGTACCCTGGTCTTTGCAGCGCTGGCGGGCCTTTTTCTCCCCATGGGAATCAAGGATGCCATGGCGGCCTCCGCCGGTATGGGCTGGTACTCCCTGGCCCCTACCCTGCTGGCCCCCTACTCCCCCATGGTGTCGGCGGTATCCTTCCTGTCCAATGTAATGCGGGAGATCTTCTCCATTCTGGCCATCCCCTTTGTGGCCCGCTATGTGGGCTATGTGGAGTGTGCCGCCCTGCCGGGAGCGGCCGCCATGGATACGGTGCTTCCCGTGGTGGTGGGCGCCACCCATGAGCGGATCACCATCTACTCCTTTACCTCAGGCGTGGTCCTCTCCCTGGCGGTGCCCATTCTGGTGCCCGCCATAGTCGCCCTTCCCTTCTAAGGAGGTACAAAGCATGGAAATCGAACGCCGCTGGCTGGTAACAGGCTGGCCTGATCTGGAGCCTGTCTCCACCCTGTCCATGGAGCAGGGCTATTTTGCTACCCGCCCCGCCATCCGCATCCGCCAGGAACATGTCCTGGGCGGCTCCACCGCCTATGTGCTCTGCTTCAAGGGCAAGGGCGGGCTGGTACGGGAGGAGATCGAGCTGAACCTGAGCCCCAACTACTACGCCCGGCTGAAGGATATGCTGGGCAAGCCCATGATCCAGAAAGAGCAGCGCCGGTATGCCCTGCCAGATCACCTCATCCTGGAGGTCAACTCGGTGGACCCCCAGTTGGACACCGGCTTTTTCTACGCCGAGGTGGAGTTTTCTACAGAGGCGGCCGCCCTGGCCTGGACGCCCACCCCGGAGCTGGAGGCCTATCTCTCTCATGAGGTCACCGGCCAGCCCGGCGAGAGCATGGCGGCCTATTGGGACCGGACCCGCAACTGAATACAAGATGCCCTGCGGCGCTTACCGCAGGGCATCTTTTTTCTATGCATGGGTTTAAATCAAAGCCTGGAACAACTCACAGGCCGTCTCCAGCAGTTCGTCGGGAAAATCAAAGTCGGTGCTGTGGAGGGGCGGATGGTCCTCTCCATCCCCCAGCAGGAACATGGCCCCCTCCGCCTGACGGAGGTACCAGCCAAAATCCTCCGAGCCCCGCATGGGCTCGGGCATCTCCACCACCGGCAGTCCCAGGGCACGGGCGGCCGCCTCTACCTTTTCCACAGCGGCCGGGTGGTTGGCAGTCTCGGGGAATACGTCCCGCTCCTCCAGGGTCAAGGTCAGCCCATCCGCCTCTGCTGCCTGACGGGCCAGTGCTGTGATCTGGTCCTGAAGGGTATCCAGCTCCCCCTGGTACTGAGCCCGCAGGGTAAGCAGCAAAGCCCCCCGGTAGGCCGAAATACCAAAGGCAGGCTCTCCCACGTCCATTTGGACCACTGTGGCCATGACCAGGCCCTGGTGGTCCTCCCGGCGGGTGAGGCTGGACAGAGCACCCACCACCTTTGCCACCGCCTGGGCGGGATTACGGCCCAGCTCCGGGGTACTGGCGTGGGTGGAAACACCCTCAAACCGCAAAATCAGTCCCTTGGAGGCACAGTTCATGGTGCCCTTTCGCAGGGCCACGGTACGCAGGGGATAACCGGGCATATTGTGGAAGGCGTAGACCTCTTTGATGCCCTGTTCCGCCAGCAGCGCGGCGCAGGCCTCTCCCCCGCCCCCCACCTCTTCGGCGGGCTGGAAAATCAGGTACACATCCCGCTCTGCCCCGGTTTCCTCCAGAATCAGACCCAACAGGGCCAGGGCGGCGCTGTGGCCGTCGTGGCCGCACTTGTGGGCCACACCGGGGCACTGAGAGCGGTAGGTCATGGTACAGGTCTCTTCTATGGGAAGCGCGTCAAAGTCGGCCCGAAAGGCCACGCTGCCCGCTCCCCGGCCCCGGCACAGGGCGTAAAACCAGCTACCCCGGTCTACCAGTTCCAGATGGGTATGCTCCTGAAAAAAGGCCATCAGCCGGGCTTTGGTCCACGCTTCCTGTCCGGACAGCTCTGGATGGGCGTGGAGCTGGTGGCGCAGCGCTCTGGCCAGCCCATAACGGGTATCCATCATTGGTCTTTTCCCTTCTCCTTTTTATCCTTTTCCTCGTCCTCTTCCGGGAGAACGTTGACCCGGATCTCCAACACCCGGCGGTGGTCCACCTTGGTGACCGTGACGTCCAGGCCATCGGAGACAAAGTGGTCTCCCTCCTCGGGGATACGGCCAATCTGCTCCATGACCCATCCGGAAATGGTGTTGGCGTCACACTCTCCCTTGATGGAAAACAGATCAAACAGGTCGGTCAGGTCGGCGGAACAGGAGATGAGATAGCTGCCATCCTCCTGCGGCTTGAACTCCTCGATGACCTCGTCGTGTTCGTCCCAGATCTCGCCCACCAGTTCCTCCACGATGTCCTCCAGCGTCACCAGACCCTCGGTACCGCCGTACTCATCCACCACAATGACCATGTGGGCCTTTTCCCGCTGAAGGATACGCAGCAGCTCGGAAATCTTGGTATTGCCGGTGGTATACAGCATGGGGCCGGTGATGCTTTTGACGTCGGTGATGCCCCGGTACCGGGCGGCGTGGAAGTCCTTCTCGTGAATCACTCCAATGATGTCGTCAATGTCCTCATGGTACACCGGCAGACGAGAGTAGCCGCTCTCTGCAAAGGCCTGGGCAATGTCGTCCATGGAGTCGGTGTCCTCCACCGCCACAATGTCCACCCGGGGGGTGAGGATCTCATCCACTTCCATATCGTTGAACTCGATGGCGGAGCGGATGAGCTTGCTCTCATGCTGGTCCAGCCCGCCCTCGCTCTCGGCCTGGTCCACCATGGTCACCAGCTCTTCCTCGGTGATGCCGCCGTCTCCCTCCTTGTGGAATACCAGGGACAGCAGCCGCTTGAGCAGGCCAAAGAGAATATTCACCGGGGTCAGAATAATCATGAGCACCCGCATGATCGGGGCGGAGAACATGGCAAAGCTCTCGGGATACTCCTTGGCCAGGCTCTTGGGGGAGACCTCGCCGAAGATCAGCACCACAATGGTGATTACGGCGGTGGAGATCACCGCGCCGTTTTGCAGCTTCAAACCTTCGGTAAAGAAAATAGTGGCCAGAGAAGAGGCGGACAGGTTGACAATGTTGTTGCCCACCAGAATGGTGGAGAGCAGGTTGTCATACTGGTCCACCAGTTTGAGGGCCAGAGCCGCCCGGCGGTTGCCGGCGTCGGCCTTGCTCTTCAGGCGGATGCGGTTCAGGGAGGTAAAGGCGGTCTCCGTGGCGGAGAAATAGGCCGAGAGGATCACAAGGATCACAAGAATCACGACCATGGTTAAACTGGAACTTTCTGGCATACGAAAACAATCAACTCCAACTTTTGAATTTGTGTGAAAACGCGCAAAAGGACAACCCTATCCCCTAAGGGGTAAGGCTGTCCCGCTCCACATGGTTTGTCATGTAATTGTAACTGGGCGGAGGTTCGTCCACGCGGATTCACCCACTCCTTTTTCAGATTACCGGGGCTTAGACGCTGTCTGAAGGAACGGCTAGGCCTTGTTTGAAAACAGCCACTGACACCGCCAATAAATCGGTGGGCTATGTTCAAACAAGGCCTAGTATAGCATACATCCACCCGGATTGCAAGGCCTGCCGGTCTATCCGGCAGGGCCTGTTGCCGGTCACCTTTTCTTGTTCTTACAGCGGTACATACACCGCAGCCTTCCCTCTACGGACAGGAAACAGTCCAGCAGCCTTGGATTGAAATGGCCACATTCCCCCCGGCAGATCATATCCATGGCCTTGTCAAAGCCGTAGGCTTCCTTGTAGACCCGCTTGCTGACCAGGGCGTCATACACGTCGGCAATGGAAACGATCTGGGCCCAGATGGAGATCTGGTCTCCCTTCAGCCCATCGGGATAGCCGCCCCCATCCCAGCGCTCATGGTGGTGAAGCGCGATATCGTGGGCATAGCGGTAAGCGCTGTGCTCCCGCATTTGGGGGATACGGGAGAGGAGGATGCTTCCCTGGACGGTGTGGGTCTTCATGATATCGAATTCCTCTTTGGTCAGCTTGCCCGGCTTGTTGAGAATGGCGTCCGGGATGGCGATCTTGCCCACATCATGCATGACCGCAGCCAGGGCAATCTGGGTGATCTCATCCTCATCCAGTCCCTCGCCCAGCTCGGTGTGACGGAGCATCAGCTCTGTGATGCTGCGGATACGCCGGACATGGCCGCCGGACTCGCCGCTGCGGAACTCAATGGCGGTAGAGAGCGCCTCTACCATGCCGAAGCTGAGTTCGGCGATTCGCTGGGCCTGCTGCAGCAGCTCTGACTGCTGCCGCTCCACCTGATTACCCAGCCGGCGGCGGGCCTGAAACAGCTCAATGACCGAATTGACCCGTCGCTCTACCACATGGGGCACCACAGGCTTGTTGATGACGTCCATAACGCCCAGGGTATAGGCCTCTTCCACCACCGCGCCGCTGGTCTCCGCGGTAATCAGAAACACAGGGATCTGCTGCAGCAAATTGGTTCCCTTCAGCAGACGCAGCAGCTCCATACCGCCCATCACCGGCATCACCACGTCCAGCAGCACAGCGCAGATTTCATGCGGATGATCCAGCAAAAATTTCAGGCCGTCCTGACCGTTTTCCGCGGTCTCGATCCGATAGTTGCCCTGAAAAATCTTGCTTAGAACCATCCGGTTTAAAATCGTGTCGTCTACGATCAGCATGGTATTGGGTTCTTCACATTGCATGATACACTGTGCTTCCTGATCCATCGGCTACACCTCTTCCTTCAGGCATGGCGGTCTTGCCCCTGCTATTGCCTATCATATTGCTTTTTTCTTCCCGCGTCAACCACTGTCTGGAAAGAAAAAGCCGGTCGAAAAAAAGGGAACGCTGTATTTTGTTCTTTTCCCCGGACAAAACAGGATTTTTTCCTTCGGAATCCGACAGAAAAGGCCAAAATACCCGCTACAAAAAACGCAGGATTTCCTTCGTTTTGGAAACCCTGCGCTCTTTGCTCTGAACTTGCCGCTTACACCAGCTGGATGATAGCCATCTCAGCGGCATCGCCGCGGCGGGGGCCGATCTTCACAACGCGGGTATAACCGCCGTTGCGGCTGGCATACTTGGGACCCAGCTCGTCAAAGGTCTTCTTGGCCACGTCCTCCTTGGTCAGGTAGGCCAGAGCCTTACGGTAGTTGGCGAGGTTGGGGTTCTTGGCCAGAGTGATCATCTTCTCGGCCATGGGAGCAACTTCCTTGGCACGGGCATAGGTGGTCTTGATCTGACCGTTCTCCAGCAGGTAGGTGGTCATGGCGCGGAGCATGGCCAGGCGCTGATCGGTGGGCTTACCCAGTTTACGCTGATGAGACATGAGTTCCAACTCCTATCGGATGTTCGCCAAGGCGAACTCCACAATTTAAATTCGTCCGCGGGGATTATTTCCCCGGAAAGGAGCGACAGTGTCCGTGTGGGTCCGGGAGGGGACGTTACATGCCCCCGGACCGCTCCCTTCTCTGGCCTCAGTTTTCCTCGTCGGCCAGGTGCAGGCCCATCATGGCCAGCTTGTTGATGACCTCTTCCAGGCTCTTGCGGCCCAGGTTGCGCACCTTCATCATCTCGTCCTCGGTCTTGGAGATCAGATCCTCCACCGTGTTGATGTTGGCCCGCTTGAGGCAGTTGAAGGAACGGACCGACAGGTCCAGCTCCTCAATGGTCAGCTCCAGCACCTTATCCCGCTGGGCCTCGGCCTTCTCCACCACCGTGGACTTGGAGCCCATGGTCTCGCTGAGATCGGTGAAGAGGACAAAGTGGTCGCAGAGGATGCGGGCGCCCAGGCTGACGGCGTCCCGGGCGGTGATGGTACCGTCGGTCCACACCTCCAGGGTCAGCTTGTCGAAGTCGGTCAGGTCGCGGACACGGGTATTCTCCACCGTGTAGTTGACCTTCCGCACCGGCGTGTAAATGGAATCCACCGGGATCAGCCCGATGATGGTCTGAGCCGGCTTGTTCCGGTCGGCGGGGACGTAGCCCCGACCGTGGGACAGGGTCAGCTCCATGTTGAGGCTGGCGTCCGGACCCAGGGTGGCGATGTGCAGATCCGGATTGAGGATCTCCACCTCGCTGTCGGCCTTGATATCGCCGGCGGTGACTTCACACTCACCGCTGGCCTCGATATAGACCGTCTTCACGCCCTCGGAGTGAAGCTTGGCAATGATGCGCTTGATGTTGAGGACGATCTCGGTCACGTCCTCCTTCACACCGGGAATGGTGGAAAACTCGTGCTGCACGCCGGCGATCTTGATGGAGGTAACCGCCGTGCCGGGCAGGGACGAGAGCAGGATGCGGCGCAGGGAGTTGCCCAGAGTGGTACCATAGCCACGCTCCAGCGGCTCCACGACATACTTGCCGTAGGAACCGTCGCCGGGGTTCTCCACACATTCGATGCGGGGCTTCTCGATTTCTACCATGTGTTACCCTCCTTTTCGCGGCGGCGGACCTCCGTCCGCCGCCTTATACAGCTCACCAATAATCGAGGGTACAAGCACGATTACTTGGAGTACAGCTCGACGATCAGGTGCTCCTCGATGGGCAGGTCCACGTCCTCGCGGGCGGGGAGGGCTACCACCTTGGCCACCAGATTATTCTGGTCAAAGTCCAGCCACTTGGGGGCGGGACGGGAGCCGTTGGCCTCCAGGGACGCCTTGAACTTCTCCTTGCTCCGGCTGGTCTCCTTCAGGGCGATGACCTCGCCGGGCTTGACCAGGTAGGAGGGGATGTCCACGCGATGGCCGTTGATGGTGAAGTGGCCGTGACGGACCAGCTGACGGGCCTCAGGACGGCTCATGGCAAAGCCCAGACGATAGATCACGTTGTCCAGGCGGGTCTCCAGGATGGACAGCAGATTGTCACCGGTCACACCCTTGCGGGCGGCGGCCATCTCATAATACTTGCGGAACTGGCTCTCCAGCACGCCGTAGTAGCGGCGGGCCTTCTGCTTCTCACGCAGCTGCATGCCGTACTCGGACAGCTTCTTGGTGCGGCCCTGGTTGTGCATGCCGGGGGCAAAGGGACGGCGCTCCATGGCGCACTTGTCGGTATAGCAGCGGTCGCCTTTCAGGAAGAGCTTCTGGCCCTCTCTGCGGCACTGGCGGCAGACTGCTCCGGTATATCTAGCCATAATTCGTACTCCTCCTTCTCTTACACGCGGCGGCGCTTGGGCGGACGGCAGCCGTTGTGGGGAATGGGGGTCACGTCCTTGATGAGGGTGACCTCCAGGCCCACGGCCTGCAGGGCGCGGATGGCAGCCTCACGGCCGGCGCCGGGGCCCTTCACGTACACCTCCACGGTCTTCAGGCCGTGCTCCATGGCAGCCTTGGCGGCAGTCTCGGCAGCGGTCTGAGCGGCGAAGGGGGTGGATTTCCGGGAGCCACGGAAGCCCAGGCCGCCGGAAGAGGCCCAGGACAGGGCGTTGCCCCCCATATCGGTCACGGTGACCATGGTGTTGTTGAAGGAAGAGCGGATATGCACCTGGCCCTTTTCAACGTTCTTGCGCTCACGGCGCTTGCGGATAACCTTCTTACCCTTGGTAGCGGTAGCCATGTGTCTCTCCCTCCCTTACTTCTTCTTGTTGGCGACGGTGCGCTTGGGACCCTTGCGGGTACGCGCGTTGGTCTTGGAACGCTGACCGCGGACGGGCAGGCCCTTGCGGTGACGCAGGCCGCGGTAGCAGCCAATCTCGGTGAGACGCTTGATGTCCATCGCCACATCACGACGGAGGTCGCCCTCCACAGTGTAGCTGTGGCTGATGATCTCGCGCAGCTTGGCCTCATCGGCCTCGGTCAGATCCTTCACGCGGGTGTCGGGGTTGATACCGGCCTCAGCCAGGATCTTGTTGGCGCTGGTGCGCCCGATACCAAAGATATAGGTAAGGCCGATCTCGACCCGCTTATCCTTGGGCAAATCAATGCCAGCAATACGTGCCATACTGTTTCAGCACCTCCTATTAACCTTGTCTCTGCTTATGCTTGGGGTTTTCGCAAATAACCATGACCTTGCCCTTGCGCTTGATGATCTTGCACTTCTCGCACATGGGCTTCACGGACGGTCTAACTTTCATGTCATTAACCTCCTGTAGAGCCTGATGGCCCCGGCACGGCGGAGGCAAGGCCCCGCTGACCCGCGCCGGTCATTGATAGGGGTGGCGGAGCTTCGCCCGCCGGAACGAGCCGGATTACTTGCTTCTCCAAGTGATCCGGCCCCTGGTTACGTCATAGGGGGACATCTGCACGGTGACCTTATCGCCGGGCAGGATACGGATGAAGTTCATCCGCAGCTTGCCGGAGATGTGGGCCAGAATAATATGGCCGTTTCCGATGTCCACATGGAACGTGGTATTGGGAAGGGACTCGGTCACGACGCCCTCCACTTCGATCATATCGTCTTTTGCCACAGCGTCATACCCTCCTTAGCTCTTCAGCTCGGAAAGCGGCCAGCGCCCTCCGCACCTCTCGGTTTGTTATGGGGTTGCCCGCCCGGATCTGATCCAGAACGGGGTGTTGAAAGTCCCCCGCGTCCGCCGTATGGGCGGCCTTTTTCCGCTTAGGGGACTCTGCCTTTCGCCGTCTGCCGTCACAGAGCAGCAGATAGGGGCCATTCTGGTCCAGAACACAGAACAGCTCGCCCTTGTCATGCCCTGCCAGAGAGCGGACGATCCGCGGATGCTCCGGCGCCATGCTCAGTCCTCCGCCACGGTGAGCACTTCGGGCTCCCCGTCGGTGATAAGGATGGTGTTTTCATAGTGGGCGGTGAGGCTGCCGTCGGCGGACACAGTGGTCCAGCCGTCCTTGAGCACCTTGACCCGCCAGTCGCCTGCGCACACCATAGGCTCCACAGCGATGGTCATGCCCGGCTGAAGCCGGGGCCCGTGACCCGCCGGTCCGTAGTTGGGCACCTCAGGGGCCTCGTGGAGCTTGGCGCCCACACCGTGACCCACAAAGTCCCGCACCACAGAGAAGCCGTTGGCCTCCACATACTGCTGAACGGCGTGGGAGATATCGTACACCCGCTTGCCCGGCCGGGCCAGGCGGATACCCTCCCAGAAGCTCTGCTCGGTGACCCGAATGAGCTTCATGGCCTCGTCGCTCACCTCACCGCAGGGGAAGGTGGCGGCGCAGTCGCCGTGAAAGCCGTCCAGATAGGCGCCCACGTCAATGCTGACGATGTCGCCCTCCTGTAATTTCCGGGGACCCGGAATGCCGTGGATGACCTGCTCGTTGATAGAGATGCAGGCGGAGCCGGAAAAGCCGCCGTAGCCCAGAAAAGAGGGCTTGGCTCCGTGGCTCTCGATAAATTTGCGCACCGCGACGTCAATCTCATGGGTGGTGACGCCGGGGCGCACCATAGAACCGGCCAGCGCCCGGGCCTGGGCGGTCAGCCGCCCGGCCCGGCGCATCAGCTCAATTTCCCGGGGAGATTTCAGTGAGATCATTTCCATCTCAAATCACTTCCCCAGCAGTTCCATGATTTTCTCGTTGGTCTCTTCGATCCCGCCCAGGTCGGGCACGCTCATCAGCACGCCGTGGGCCTGGTAATAGTCCTTCAGGGGCTCGGTCTCGTTGTGATAGACCTCCAGCCGGTGCTTGACGGTCTCCGGTTGGTCGTCCTTGCGCTGCTCCAGCTCGCCGCCGCACTTGTCGCAGACCCCCTCCTGCTTGGGAGGAGCAGTCTGGATGTGGTAGGTGGCGCCGCAGGTGTGGCAGGTCCGGCGGCCCGTCATACGGGCCTCGATGACGCTGTCGTCAATCTCCAGGGAGAGCACCGCGTCAAAGTGGATGCCATGGGCGTCCAGCGCCTGAGCCTGGGCAATGGTGCGGGGCACCCCGTCCAGAATAAAGCCCTTTGCGCAGTCGGGCTCGGCCAGCCGCTCCTGGATGATGCCGATGATGACCTCATCAGGGACCAGCTTGCCGGCGTCCATATAGCTCTTGGCCTCCAGCCCGATGGGGGTGCCGGCCTTGACGGCGGCCCGGAGGATGTTGCCGGTGGAGATGGTGGGGATGCCCAGCTTCTTGCTGATGATCTCAGCCTGGGTCCCCTTTCCGGCGCCCGGGGCGCCCAAAAGGATGATTTTCATTCTACTTCGCCCCTTACTCCAGGAAGCCCTTGTAGTGCCGCATCATCATCTGAGCCTCCATAGCCTTGGTGGTCTCCAGGGCAACGCCCACGACGATGATAACGGAGGTGCCGCCAATGGCCAGGCTATTGACGCCAATGATGGCGCCGGTGATGATGGGCGCGATGGCGATGATCGCCAGATACAAAGCGCCGAACATAGTAATCTTACCCAGCACCTTGTGGATGAAGTCGGCGGTGGGCTTGCCGGGACGGAAGCCGGGGATAAAGCCGCCGTTCTTCTTCAGGTTATTGGCCACTTCCACCGGGTTGAACTGCATGGTGGAGTAGAAATAGCTGAAGCCAACAATGAGCAGGAAATAGATCACGATATAAAGAATGCTGGTGGTGTCAAAGATCCGCAGGAACACACCCCAGCCGCCCTCGCTCTCGGTGCTCTTGCCGAAGAACATGCCCACGGTGGCGGGCAGGGAGGCGATGGCCTGGGCAAAGATGATAGGCATAACGCCGCTCATGTTCACCTTCAGGGGGATGTGGCTGGACTGGCCGCCGTACATCTTGCGGCCCACCACGCGCTTGGCATACTGGACGGGAATGCGGCGCTCGGAGTTCTGGATGAACACGATGAGCACGATGATGGCCAGCATACCGATGACGATGAGAATAGCGCCCCACCAGGGGAGGCTGAACTGATCCGTCACGCCGTTGAGGTTGTTGCGGATACCGGTGTAGATGGTCTCCACCATGCCGGGCACCCGGGAGAGGATGCCGGCGAACAGGATGATGGAAATACCGTTGCCGATGCCGAACTCGGTGATCTGCTCACCCAGCCACATAACAAAGGCGGAACCGGCGGTAAAGCACAGGATGATGACGATGGCAACCCACCAGCCGGGCAGGCCGGCGGCGTCAATCAGGTTACCATTGCCGGTGTTGGCAATCAGGGTGTAGTAACCCAGACCCTGGAGAATAGCGATAGCCACGGTCACGTAACGGGTGATGGCCGCGATCTTCTTCCGGCCCTCCTCGCCGCCGTCCCGCTGGAGACGCTCCAGAGCGGGGATGGCAACGGTGAGCAGCTGGATGATGATGGAGCTGTTGATATACGGCTGTACGCCCAGGGCAAAGACGGCGGCCATAGAGAAGGCGGTGCCGTTCATGGTGCCCAGCAGGGAGAAGATACCTCCCATGTTGTTGAGCGTGGTGCCCAGCAGGTCGCTGTTGATGAAGGGGACAGGAACCACCGAGCCCAGCCGGAAGATGAGCAGCGCGAAGATGGTAAAGAGGATCTTCTTGCGCAGCTCAGGAATCTTCCACGCGTTACGGATGGTCTCGATCACTTAGACCACCTCATACTTTCCGCCAGCAGCCACGATCTTCTCCTTGGCGGAGGCGGAGAAAGCGGAGGCACGGACAGTCAGCTTCTTGGTCAGGGTACCGTTGCCCAGCACCTTGTAGCCATACTCACACTTGGAGAGGATGCCCTTCTCCAGCAGGTCGCACACGTTGACCACAGCGCCGTCCTCGAACTTGTTCAGAGCGGACACGTTGATGGCCTCCAGGGGCTTGGCAAAGATGTTGTTGAAGCCGCGCTTGGGGATACGGCGGGTCAGAGGCATCTGGCCGCCCTCAAAGCCCACGCGGACGCCACCGCCGGAGCGGGCCCACTGGCCCTTCTGGCCGCGGCCGGCAGTCTTGCCGTTACCGGAACCGTTGCCGCGGCCCTTGCGGTAGGCCTTGGGGTTGGAACCGGCAGCGGGGGAAAGATCATGCAGATTCATTTCGCGCACCTCCTTACTGTTCCTCGGTCACCTGCAGCAGGTAGCCGATGTGGGCGATCTTGCCGCGGGTAGCCTCGTTGTCGGGCTGTACGGTGGTGTCGCCGATGTGGCGCAGCCCCAGAGCCTCGGCGGTGGCCTTATGCTTGGCGATGCGGCCGTTCAGGCTCTTGACCAGCTTGATGTTCAGATTAGCCATGTTCACGGCCCTCCTTAACCTACGATCTCGCTGACGCTCTTGCCGCGGATGCGGGCGACCTCCTCGGGACCACGGAGAGCCTTCAGGCCCTCGAAGGTGGCGGAGACCACGTTCTGCGGGTTATTGGAGCGCAGGCACTTGGCGCGGATGTCACGGATGCCGGCGGCCTCCATGACGGCGCGGACGGGGCCGCCGGCGATGATGCCGGTACCGGGGGCAGCGGGCTTCAGGAGCACGCGGCCGGCGCCGAACTCGCCGATGACCTCATGGGGAATGGTAGTGCCGGACAGAGTCACGTTGCACATATTCTTCTTGGCGTCTTCGATGCCCTTGCGGATGGCCTCGGGCACCTCAGCGGCCTTGCCCAGGCCGAAGCCCACGCGGCCCTTCTCATCGCCCACCACCATCAGGGCGGCGAACTTGAAGATACGGCCGCCCTTAACGGTCTTGGACACGCGGTTCAGGGCAACCAGCTTCTCGGTGAACTCGCTGGGTTCTCTTTCAAAACGAGCCATTTAATCTTCCTCCTCCCTTAGAACTGCAGGCCGCCCTCACGGGCGCCTTCGGCCAGGGCCTGTACGCGGCCGTGATAGACATAGCCGCCGCGGTCGAACACCACGTTCTCGATGCCGGCGGCCTTGGCGCGCTCGGCGACAGCCAGGCCCACCTTCTTGGCGGCCTCGCAGTCGGAGCCCTTGCCCTCAAAGCCCTTTTCCATGGAGGAAGCAGACACCAGGGTCTTGCCGTTCACATCGTCGATGATCTGGGCGTAGATGTTGGTGTTGCTGCGGAACACGTTGAGACGGGGACGCTCGGGCGTGCCGGAAATCTTGCCGCGCACTCTCTTATGGCGCTTAAGCCGCTGAGCGTTGGTATCGGGTCTGTTGATCATAGTGGCACACCTCCTTATTTCTTCTTGACGCCGGTCTTGCCTTCCTTGCGGCGGATGACCTCGTCGGTGTATTTGATGCCCTTGCCCTT